>NZ_KB892287.1 GCF_000373745.1 Oligella ureolytica DSM 18253
TGCCAAGGAGAATAGGCGTAGCCAAGCGTGCTTCAAGTGTATGGACTGTGATTTTGAGGAAAACGCTGACGTAGTCGGCGCGATCAATGTGTTAAGGGCGGGACACGCCCNGTTAGCTTGTGCAGAGACTTCGCNTGTAGGTAAGGGCGTCGGGCCAAGAACCCACCGAAGCGAGTCAGGCGATGGTCGCCTGAACGCCGTAGGAATCCCCGTTCTTTAGGGCGGGGAGGATGTCAAACAAACTAACGGCAAGACAATAGTCCTTAATGAGGGCTTAGTTGGTTACGCTTTGGCTAACAGCACGAATCAATTCGTTATTGCATCCAATACCGGACTATTTACTTCCGGTGGTGTGTTTAATGTGTTTGTCAATGGCATTGAGCAGCAGATTTCAGTTGGTGCTTTGCAGTAGTCGTAGTTGTGCTTTTAAACGACGCAGATAGTGAATCAGCGTCGCTATGTTTTATAAACGTTTTATTAATATTTTTAAGGGTAAAAAAATGAGTTTTAATCGGAAGTTTTTATTGACGGCTTTAGGTCTAACATTAGCTGCTGTAGCGCCTCAGGCGTCAGCTGACGAGATAGCAAATCAATTTGATGTAACAATTCAAATTGTAGATTCTTGCGCGATTAGTTCTCGCGGTCTTGCGCCTTTGGATTTTGGAATGCATGGTTTTTCTGCCAAGAATGTAGATAGTACGACTAATTTGAATGTTGCTTGCACTAAAGGCTCATCTTATTCAATTGCGTTGAATGCAGGAGAGAATGCCGAAACTGCTAACGATGTTGGCACTCGTAGAATGAAAGGTGTTGATACGCTTAATGCCAATGATTATGTCGCTTATAATTTATACTAGGAAGAAAGTAGAGCGACAGTGTGGGGCGATGGCTCTTCAGGCACTGTACTAGCTTCACAAACCGGAACCGGCTCAGAAGTAACACACACGATTTATGGAAGAGTGCTGAATACTAATCATACGGTTGGTAATTATTTGGATACAGTGACGGCAACAGTAACTTTCTAATAACGTTGGGGTGTTAAATTAATACTCCTATGTTACCTGTTAAGAGGCACAAGGCGTTTGTTGTACAAAAAATGCCTCTCAGTCGTTTAAGTATTTGTGGTTTTTTGTTGATTGGCCTACAGCCAATCCATGTAAATGCGCAGGATATTCCACCCGCTATCAGTCCGTCTGAGCTTCGTTTACTGCAAGAAGCTCAGGCGGATTTTAATACCGTTTATTTATTGGTGACTTTAAATGGCAATAAACTGCCTGATTTATTACCATTTACAGTTAAGCAAGGACAGCTCTATACTAGCCCAGACGTTTTGCTGTCCATGGGTTTTAAGGATTTGGATAGTAGTAGCCCCTTACTTGCCTTGGATCAGATTGCCGGCTTACAGCAGCATTATCAACAAGAGGTTCAGGCACTGTCTTTAACCATTCCGCTGGATCGTCTTGATCATGAGCGCAGAGCATTTATCCAATCAAGCTCACCAGATATTGAAGTATCTAAGGGTACGGGGCTACTGCTGAATTATGATTTGTATAGCTCTTATTCAAGTGATAAATATAAATCGTTAAGCCTTTTTGCTGAAGGGCGCTTTTTTACTCCTTATGGTGTGCTTAGTAATACAGCGCTCTATCAATCAAATTATTCGCCCTTTAATAGGCGTTGGCATAATCAAGCTGTTAGACTTGATACGCAATGGGAAACTTCGTGGCAAAGCGCTGCGATCAGTCTGCGTTTGGGGGATACCTTGACGGCTTCTTTGCCATGGAGTCGCTCCACCCGTATTGGTGGGATTCAATTAAGTCGTAATTTTGCCCTACAACCTTATTTATCAACTGCGCCATTGCCTTCCTTTTTAGGTGAGGCGGCTGTACCGTCGACGGCGGAACTGTATATTAATGGGATTAAGCAGTATGAGCAAAATGTGCCGTCAGGCCCTTTTGAAATCCAAACCATGCCCTATATCAATGGCGCTGGCAATGCCACGATGGTCTTGACCGATACACAGGGTAGGCAGCAGAGCATGAGCTTACCTTTTTATAGCACCACCATGCTGCTTCGACAAGGTTTGGCGGATTGGTCTATAGAAGCCGGTTATGTACGAAAGGACTATGGCATCCGCTCGGATCGTTATGCCAAAGAAGAGGTGTTTTCGGGTACGCTTCGTTATGGTTTAACGAATTCAATCACGACAGAACTGCATGCTGAGGGTTCGCGAGAATTACTCAATTATGGGGTAGGAGCTAATATCCGCTTGGGTCAATTGGGCGTGTTTACGGGTTCCATTGCCAATAGTCGACTAGACGATAAGGCCTTTGCCAAGGAGAGCGGTCGTCAGCATAGCTTGGGTTATCAATGGCAGGGTAAGTATTTTCATGTGAATGCGAGTCTGACTAAGGCAAATAGAAAATACAAGGATATCGCTTCCTTGTATGGTTCTGAACATCCGGAAATTAATCAGACGATCTCCACCGGGATCAATTTGGGGGAATGGGGGAGTTTAGGTGTCAGCTATATTAAGCTTGGGTATTTTGAACAAGAAGAAAACCGCTATGTTAATGCCTATTGGAGTAAATCGATCGGACGTTCAACCTATGTGAGCATTAATTACAATAAAAGTCTCAGTGGTAATGGCAGCTCTTCGGTGTATGCCGGTATTTCCTTTAGTTTAGGTGATAATTATCGAGTGTCTTCGGCAGTAAATCACTCCGATGGTCAACAGCGTTATACGGTTGACGTTAATAAAACCAGACGAGACAATATGGGTTGGTCTTGGAATTTACATGGTAGTCACGCTGAGGATGTCAGTGCATTGCATGCCAATGCGGATTATCGTGGACGCTATGGTGATTATGGGGTGGGCGCACGCGTTGATAACAATCAGCAAGCTGCTTACTTGAGTACACGTGGTTCAGTGGTTGCGATGTCGGGAGGGGTATTCCCCGGTCGTCAGATCACGGATGGTTTTGCGGTCGTCTCTACTAATGGAATTGCCGATGTGCCTGTTAAACTGCAAAATAATAGATACGGCACGACGAACCGTCGTGGATTATTACTGGTTGCCCCTTTAAATGCCTATCAGCATAATAAGATTGATATAGATACCATGACGCTACCTGCTAATATGTCGATTGATAAGGTCAGTACCGATATCTCTACTCAAGCCAAATCGGGTACGCGCGTTTTATTTAAAATCGAGCCGATAAGAGCAGCCACTGTCTTATTACAAGACGCTCAGGGAGAAGCCCTGAAATTAGGTACTCAGGTAGTACTAAACGGCAAGCATAGCACCATGGTTGGCTATGATGGTATTGCTTATTTAGATAAACTCGAAGATTCAAATCGACTTGAAGTTAGCGGCGAACAAATAAGTTGTACTATTGAGTTTGACTTTAAATTAGAAGAAGCCACCATCCCACAATTAGGACCTTTTGTTTGTAGGTAAACAGATGATAAAGCTTAGAAAAACGATTTTTTATACCTTTCTTCTGATGGGTGGTTTGTTTGGGCATCAGTCGGCTGAGGCTGCTTGTACTGCTTCAGTGACAGGGCTTAATTTTGGAGAGATTGACCCCGTTAATCTGCAGCCATTGTTGAACGAGAATCCTAGTGCCCAATTGAACTATGAGTGCACTGGTTCGATAAGTTTATTGACTAATAAGTATGTCTGTATAGAAATTCATCCGACTGGAAGCGATATTATTCCACGTAAGTTATCTCATACTTCTTCATCATCAAACATTGATTTTCAGATCTATATGGATGCAGCGCGAAGCAAGGTATGGGGCTACCGATTTGGTAATTCCGTCTATCCGCCGATGATTATAGATCATGGTCGCGTATTAGTTAGTGTAGGAGGTGCTAAGGGCTCATTACCAATTTATGGTCGATTGCTTGCTAGTAGTGGTGATCTTATGTCGAAACCTTATGGTTCATATACAGCAACCATGAGTATAAGAGTAAAAATGTCATCTCTTGCTGTTTTGGGATTAGGTGCTTGTAGTTTCAGTAGTGATACCACTACAACTACATTAACCGCAACCGCTAATATTCAGAAGACATGCAATGTCAGCGCCACCACGCTTGATTTTGGTGTGCAACCAAGTAATTTCTCCGGGCCGATTAATGCCACCTCACAAATCAACACGCATTGTGCGAATGGCACCGACTATCAAATAGCCCTTAATAATGGCTTACATTCAGTTGGCAATACACGTCGTATGAAATCAGCCGATGGAGATTATATACCTTATGAGTTGTATAACAACCCACAACGTACACAGCGTTGGGGTGAGACGTTAAATACAGCAGAAACGAAAAAGCTGACATCGACAGGCCATGCTCATCAATCAATCGTTTACGGTCAAGTGCCGCAGACACAGGGCTTGGCCGCTGCACAATATAAAGACACGATCATGGTCACGGTGACTTATTGATTTAGCGCAAGGCAATAGCGCTACGTCTGAACCGTCGTGCCTAGCGTCTGTCAAATAGTTGCAATGTGTTTCATTTAGAATAACCTTAGCACGATCAGTGTTATTATTGAGTCAGTATTAATTGAAATCGTAGTAGGAGAAAAAATGAAAGATTCACGAGAGCGTTACGGTAGTATTACGCGTATTTTCCATTGGGTGATGGCGTTATTAATTGTTTGGCAGGGCATGAAGTTCTTTGACCGTATTGCTGATGGTGAGCATTGGGTGGGTCAGAATTTAGTCCCTTGGCATGGCAGTATTGGTTCATTAATCTTGTTATTAGTGATTTTGCGCATTATATGGGCTTTAAGCCAGCACAATAACCGTCCGCTACAGGAGCCGGCGACAGCTGCCTTGGTTAAGCTCGGTCATTTTTCGCTGTATGCCTGTATGGTCTTGATCCCTGTTTCCGGGATAATGTATTTGGTTGGCCGAGGCTTCGGCTGGAAGGCTTTTGGAGTGCAGATTATCAGTGGTGGTCCTGAAATCCCTTGGATGGCGACTGTCGGCGGTACGCTACACTCACCACTCTCTTGGATTTTCCTGGTTGTGGTCATTGGTCACGTTGCAATGGCTTTCTATCATCATTTTGTTAAAAAAGATGGTGTGATGAAGCGTATGGTGTAGCTTTAGGTTGCCCCCTGTGTGTCAACATAACCCTGAGCCACTGGTATTTGAGATAACATACAGATCAGGGCCGTCAGGAGAAGCAAAATGCCTAAACCAGCCACACCCGTTGACCTAAAGGTCGAGCCGCAGCAGAGCTTGAGAAACGCACACGCCGTGTGTTTACCCCCGAGTACAAGCTGTCGATCATTCAGCAAGCCGACGCCTGCAAGCATGGCGAAGTCGGCAAGCTGCTGCGGCGCGAAAGCTGTATTCCAACCAGCTGGCCCAATGGCGGCGCGATCTGCCGGAGCAGGGTGTTGACGGGCTAAAAAAATCGCACCCGGCCCTGCCGTCAAGAAAACCGCCGAGCAAAAACGTATCGAGCAACTGGAGAAAGAAAATGCCCGCCTGCGCCGTCAGGTCGAGGTTAAAGATAGCTGCCTGATGCTCCAAAAAAAGCCTTGGAATTGTTGGACAATCTGGAAGAGAGCGCATCATGACGCAGTTCGTCAGCCAGCCGTTGCCTGACCGGGTTGTCCATTTGCTCTTCTAAAAAGCCTAGGCCGGCTAACATTCTGCGGGCGCGGGCATCGGCAGTGTAGGCATCGGCACTGTCCAGCTCGGCATGTAAACGGCCCAGCTCGGCACCATCGTGCTGCTGCTCGGCAATGGCTAAGCGCTGCTGAATGTCGCGCAGTTGGGTGTCACCATCTAGAACATAGTCGATGGCTTTGCGCTCAGGGACATCAATTTCTTGACGCATATGGGCAATACGCCAAGTAGCGGGTAACTCGCACTCGCCGGCATCGTGATGCAGTTCACCGCGCAGTAAAGCGAATAAGCTGGATTTACCAGCGCCATTGGCACCAATTAAGCCGACTTTATGCCCTGGGTGCAGGGTTAACTCTGCATTTTCCAGTAAGCGCAGTGGGCCGCGTTGTAGGGTAAGATCAGTAATTCGTATCATGGCGCAGAGTTTATCAGCTCCAATTTAAGGGGGTGGAATATTAGCGTCCCTAATGAGGCAAGCCCAGTATTTAATATCTATTCAATAGAACTGGCGCAAGCGATCGCTGTAGGCAGTCACGGCGCACGGTACGCTCTGCTTGAGGGTGTTTAATTTAAGTGTTTTGGCGTTGCTCAGCCACATAACTTTGCACTGCTTGCTGGCGCGCTTCATTCAGTGCTTTACCCAGCTCAGCGCCTTACAAGCCTTGCGCTAGTAAGGGTTTGACGTCCACCGCGCGCACCACATCAGCGGCTTCGCGAAAATATTGCGCTTGTGGGTAATCGCGGTCTTCGAGGCCAAGGCGGCCACGGGCGTCCATTTCACAGGCGGCAATAAAATCAGCCAAGCGTTGTGGGCGGCGCATAATGTCAAACTTCATCAGTAGCTTTAATAAGGTACTGGGGCGCAGTTCCAACGCACGGTGGGCATGGCTGTGAAATTCACCCACTAAAAAAGCCAGTTGCGCGCAATCATTGGGCACTTTAAAGCGCTTATTCACTCTTTTAATTAATGCCAAGCCGCGAGTTTCATGGCCAATGTGCCTGGGCCACTCGGCAGGATCGGTGGTGCCTTTGCCCAAGTCATGTAATAAACAGGCCCAGCGCACATTTAAAGGTTGGGCAAAACGCACACACTGCTGCAGCACACTAAGGATATGGATCCCCGTATCAATTTCTGGGTGATGTTGTTCAGGTTGCGGTACGCCAAATAATGCGTCCACTTCGGGCAGTAAAACTTTTAATGCACCGCACTCCCGTAACACTTCAATAAAAACTTCAGGGTTGTTTTCCATTAACGCGCAAGCAAATTCTTGCCATATACGCTCAGCAGTTAAGTGCTCAAGCTCGCCGGATTCAGCCAGCACACGCATCAGTTCTAAGGTGTCAGGGTGCACGCTAAAACCTAAATAAGCATAACGAGCAGCGAAGCGGGCAACCCGTAACACCCGTAATGGATCTTCAGCAAAGGCTGGGGACACATGGCGTAAAGTGCGTGCGGCTAGGTCTTGTTGGCCGCCGTACGGATCAATCAGCGTCCCGTCAGCAGCAAGTGCCATGGCATTCACAGTGAGATCGCGGCGTAATAAATCTTCTTCTAAGGTCACATCGGGACTGGTGTGAAAGGTAAAGCCGTTATAACCATGGCCACTTTTGCGCTCAGTGCGGGCTAACGCATACTCTTCGCCGCTTTCTGGGTGTAGGAATACCGGAAAATCTTCACCCACTGGGTGAAAGCCTTGCTCAAGCATGTGTTCTGGCGTTGCGCCGACCACTACCCAGTCAATATCGATCACCTCGCGGCCTAATAATTGATCACGAACAGCACCACCGACCTTGAAAATTTGCATACAGAGACATACCTTAATAATACATGACACCAAGCGCTTCTAGAGTTATTTATCTTGATGCCAGTGTTGTGTTGCTTAACGACTGCTTAGTGTGCTAAATTGTAACAGCGCTGGTTAGAGATTAAGCAGACAGAATTGCTCACACAACATCAGTAATAAAAACACCGATAGGTAAAAGCTATCAAGGCTATGATATCAATCAATTATACCTAAGCGCTCAGGTCTGCTATTATTAACAGCGTAAGTTCTTCAACATCTTAAAGGAATTTTAAATGTCTTATATTAATAGCGAAGTTAAACCATTTAATGCAACAGCATTTCACAATGGTGATTTCATTGAAGTTAGCGAAGCAGATCTGAAAGGTAAGTGGTCTGTAGTATTTTTCTACCCAGCAGACTTTACCTTTGTTTGCCCAACTGAGCTGGGTGACCTAGCTGACAACTACGAAGAGTTCAAAAAGCTTGGCGTAGAAATCTACTCAGTGTCCACTGACACGCACTTTACTCACAAAGCGTGGCACGATACTTCAGAAGAAATCGGCAAGATTCAGTACCCAATGATCGGTGACCCAACAGGTCAAATCACCCGTAACTTTGGTGTGATGATTGAAGAAGATGGTTTGGCAGATCGCGGTACTTTTGTAATCGACCCAGAAGGTAAGATTCAGATCGTTGAGATCAACGCTGGTGGTATTGGCCGTGACGCACAAGAGCTACTGCGCAAAGTTAAAGCAGCACAGTACGTTGCAGCGCACCCAGGTGAAGTTTGCCCAGCTAAGTGGAAAGAAGGTGAAGCAACTCTAAGACCTTCACTGGACTTAGTCGGTAAAATCTAAGGTTAAACCCTTACTTGTTACCTCGCTTGCTCAGTTGTAATACAACTCGGTAAGCCCGACGCCCGGGCATACTTCGCTCGGGCGTTTATTTTCTAAGAACAGAGTTTGGAGCATATTAATCATGTTGGACGCTAATTTAAAAGCACAACTACAGGCTTACCTAGAAAAGGTGACGCAGCCGTTTGAAATCGTTGCTTCCCTTGATAACAGTGCCAAATCTACCGAATTGCAAAACTTGCTGGAAGAAATTGCCGGCATGAGTGACAAAATCACCCTGCGTACTGATGGTGATGATGCACGTACCCCTTCATTTTCTTTAAACCGTCTGGATGGTGGCATCAGCTTAAGCTTTGCTGGTATACCACTGGGCCATGAATTTACTTCATTGGTGTTGGCGCTGCTGCAAGTTGGCGGACACCCATCGAAGCTAGGCCAAGACGTTATTGAGCAGATTTCTAACTTGCAAGGCAAGATGCATTTTGAAACGTATTATTCCTTGTCTTGCCAGAACTGCCCAGATGTTGTTCAAGCACTGAACTTGATGGCAGTGTTGAACCCCAATATTAGTCACGTTTCCATTGATGGCGGCCTGTTCCAAGACGAGGTGGAAGAGCGTCAAGTGATGTCCGTGCCAATGGTCTTCTTGAATGGCGAAATGTTTGCCCAAGGCCGCATGGATGTTGCAGAAATCCTCGCCAAAGTAGACACCGGTAGTGTTGAGCGTGATGCCGCTAAAATGAATGAAAAAGATCCTTTTGAGGTCTTAGTAATTGGTGGCGGTCCTGCCGGTGCTGCAGCTTCAATTTACTCAGCACGTAAAGGTATCCGTACCGGTGTTGCGACAGAGCGTTTTGGTGGTCAAGTATTGGATACCATGGCCATTGAAAACTTTATTTCTGTTAAAGCTACCGAAGGTCCAAAGCTGGTCCGCGCCATGGAAGAGCATGTGCGTGATTACGATATCGACGTGATGAACTTGCAAAAAGCCAGTCGTTTAGTCCCTGCTGAAGAAGAGGGTGGCTTGCACACTGTCGAATTTGAGTCTGGCGCGAGCTTAAAAGCAAAAACCGTTATTATTTCCACCGGTGCCCGCTGGCGTGAAATGAATGTACCCGGCGAGCAAGAGTACCGCGGCCGTGGTGTTGCTTACTGCCCACACTGTGATGGTCCTTTATATAAAGGTAAAGATGTAGCAGTGATTGGTGGTGGTAACTCGGGCGTTGAAGCCGCCATCGATTTAGCCGGCTTGGTGATGCATGTGACTTTGCTTGAGTTTGCTGACAGCCTGCGCGCTGATGAAGTGTTGCAGAAAAAGTTAGCCAGCTTGCCCAATGTCACCATTATTAAGAGTGCGATGACCACTGAAGTGATTGGTGATGGCAGTAAAGTAACTGGCTTGATCTATCAAGACCGTACCACAGAGGAAAGCCACACCGTTAATTTGGATGGTATCTTTGTGCAGATTGGTTTGTTACCTAACACTGAGTGGCTGAAAGACACAGTTGCCTTGTCTCAGCACGGTGAAATTGAAATCGATGCTCGCTGTGCAACCAGTATCCCAGGCGTCTTCGCTGCAGGTGATGTGACTACAGTACCTTACAAGCAGATTGTGATTGCCATGGGCGAAGGCTCAAAAGCCTCATTGAGTGCATTTGATCACATCATCCGCTCGTAATCGATAAGATCTTGCATCAGCCTAGAGTGAGGCTGCAATAAAATTAAACGCCCGCTGCATTGAATTGCATGAAGTGACCCCCAAAAGTTAGACCTAAAAAATCTAACAAGGCTATAAGCATGCTTCTGTACGAGCGGGCCGTGCCCGTTATCATTTCATGGGGCCGGCCCAGCCCGTACCGGCGCAAGCGGGGCGCAGCAGCCAGCCACGAGCTTTGAGCGAAGAGGAACGCAGCAAGGTAACCGAGGTCTTGACCAGTGATGAATACGCGGACAAACCGCCAGCACAGGTCTATTACAGCCTGCTGCAGCAAGGCATTTATCTGTGCTCGATCAGCACGATGCATCGCCTGATGCGGGAGGAGGAGCTTAATGGCGAGCGACGCCAGCAACGCCCTGCTAGCCCTCAGCCAATTCCACGCTTGCAAGCAACCCGGTCCAATCAGGTGTGGACTTGGGACATTGCCAAACTGCCGACAAAAAAACGTGGTGAATACCTGTCTTTGTATGTGGTTATGGACCTTTTCAGCCGCTACATCGTCGCCTGGATGCTGTCACGCAAAGAAAACAGTGCCTTGTCGAGTCAACTGATTGAGGAAGCCTATATGCGGTTACGACATCTAGCCCGATAGCCTGACGATTCATCAGGATCGCGGTGTGCCCATGACGGCGCACTGCTACCTGGACTTGCTGGGCGAGCTGGCCATTACCGCCAGCCACAGTCGCCCCCGGGTAAGCAACGACAACGCCATGAGTGAGTCGCAGTTCAAGACCCTGAAGTACCAGCCGGACTACCCAAGGCGCTTTGACAGCTTCGATCACGCCATGCGTTGGTGTGAGGACTATTACACTGGTACAACCACCAACATCACCACAGCAGCCTGGCAGGCTTTACGCCGTATCAGGTGTTTACCGGTGAGTACCAAAACCTGGTCAAGACGAGGTAGGCAGCTCTGGACGCCATGTACAGCCGCCGCCCGGAGCGGTTTACCAGGGGACGCCCTGTCGCCCAGATGCCGCCTTCAGAGGTGTGCATTAACCCGGTACCTGAAGATGCCGACCAGGCCACCGTCGAAGATGGAGTCAACTTTCCGACCTTGAAACGGGTCATCGAGAAAATACGTTAATTTTTAAAGAACCGGCTCAAATCAGGTTGACACATTCCGGTTGCATCAAGTTTTTTAAAAGCCAACGGATTAAAAGTCTGTTGGCTTTTTTAGTTGATGCGCCCAGCATCCTTTAGCGTTGCTCCCAGTCTCGTGTTTCTGTTTTGATTAGATTCTGAGCTTCTTCGAGCACTCTAATCACTTTTACTTTAATCCATAGTTCTTTTGCTTCGTCATAATGTGTGGACATCATGGCGAGCCATTGTTTATAGCGGCCCAGCACTCTACTCTCGGTGGTTTTTGGTCCGTACAGTAGGGTGCGGCCTTCTAAAAAGCGTCGCTGCAGTTGTAATAGCTCAGACCAAGTCATAATAGCTGACTCACTGTCTTTGCGAATGCAATGAGTAATATCGGGGGTCATGACGGCGCCTCGTCCAATCATAAGGTCTTCGCAGCCGGATTCCACTTGACATTGCTTAGCATCTGCATTGTTCCAGATTTCGCCATTGGCAATCACATTAATGTTAATGGCATCGCGAATAGGGCGTAGCTGATCCCAAAAGGCAGGCGGTTTGTAGCCTTCAGCTTTGGTGCGAGCATGCACGGTAAGCCAATTCGCGCCCGCATCTTCAATCGCATGGGCATTTTCTAAGGTGAAATTACGATCCATGTAGCCAAGTCGCATTTTTGCAGAAACCGGTATCTCAGCAGGTACAGCATCACGGACCGCTTTGACGACTTGATAGATCACCTCGGGTTCATCTAAAAGAACTGAGCCACCACGATGTCGGTTGACTGTTTTGGCGGGGCAGCCAAAGTTTAGATCGATCGCCGGCGCACCTAAGCTTGCCGCTCGAATCGCATTTGCTGCGAGCATCTCGGCATTGCTACCGAGTAGCTGCACATGAACAGGCGTACCTGCTGCCGTCTTACCACCATTTTCTAATTCCGGGCATAGTAAATAAAACGAGCTGTCTGGTAATACTGTATCGGTAATACGGATAAATTCAGTCACGCACCAATCAAAATCACCTGCAGAGGTGAGCAAATTGCGCATTAACGGATCGGTTAAGCCCTCCATGGGGGCGAGGATAAGTTTCACGATTGTGGAATAAATGAAATCGGTTTTTTGAAGCTGATAGTATATCTATTTGCGAAGAACAAATCCGCATATAAAAACCGAGTTTTAAAAATTTTAGGAGTCAATGTTAATGGCTATTCAAGCAGGCATTTACCGTCACTATAAGGGCGCGCTTTATCAGGTGTATCGAGTGGTTAAGCACAGTGAAACTGAGGAGGAGCTAGTCTGTTATCAGTGCTTATATGGAGACTATTCCTATTGGGTTAGACCCTTAGCGATGTTCAATGAGGTGATTCAAAATGCGGAGGGCAAAAAGGTGCCTCGCTTTGAGTTAATACAAGCTCTGTAGCTATAAAAAAGGCAGCGCTAAGGCTGCCTTTAATCATTAAAAAAGCCAAGTTTTTGGGTCTTGAATTGGCTCATCATCGTAAAAGGTGATAAAGCCTTTGACGACTCGGATAACATACCAAATACTTGTTAAGATCCCCGATATAACGCCAATACCTAAGATCGCAAGGATAAAGCTAATAAAACCGTATAAAAGCCCTATCCAAAAGGTACGGATTAAGTAGGTAACATGGCTCTCATAAATAGAGTTTTTATAATCATCACGCTTAATATAGACCATTACTAGACCTGCAATGCTGATTAAACCACAAGTAAATAAGCCAACTGCAAAAACAATATAAGTTACGAGCAGAAAGTTCTTCTGCTTCTCGCTGACTCGTTTTATTTCTTCAATTTGGTTATTGAAATCTTGTATAGTCATCCCTTTCAAAAATTGCTTAGACGCCTTTCATGAATATATGGCTGACATTCAAAAATTAAAGTATTAAGACGTTATGAATTATTTCAATAATTACAAAGACAGGTTTTTATTTGCATCTTCGACAAGCACAAAAAAGCGCGATCCTGATGATTCGCGCTTTTCTTAGAAGTTAAACTATTTTTTCATCGTAAAAATAATAGGGATGGCAATAAGAAAGCTTTTCTACTTCTCATCGATTTGTTTTGCTTGTTGAATTTGCTTGTTGAAATCTTCCATGACTATCCCAATGAGGGAATGCACATAGGTGAACAAGGGGTTAATACGCTGGTATATGATCTCTAAACTAACAAATAAAAAATTAGTTTAAATATAAGCTGTTTTAACTTCTTAAGCTAACTTAAGTAATCGTCTTAAAAGAGCCAAGTATAAGGTCTGGCTATGGGTCGATTGTCATAAAAGCTGATAAAACCTATCACAACGCGAACAATGAACCAAACAAATGCCCATATGTACAGTAAATAACTGAACATGACGGATAAAGGAAACGTTATAAAACCAATGCCAATAAAAATGAATAGTGCACTAAATACGGAGCCAACAAAGAAAAGTACAAAACCACTTATAAAGAAAAAAATAGTTAGCCAGAAAGTACGAATCAAATAAGTTATGTGGCTTTCATAAATGGTGTTTCTATAATCAGACTGTTTTATATAGGCCATTATTATGCCGATGAGAGTGGTTACGCCTCCAGTGAAGATACCTAGAGCAAAAAAAACATAAGTCGCAAGCAGAAAATTTTTGTCTTCACTCTTGACCGGTTTCTCTTGGGTTTGCTCTTTTTGTTGCAATTGAGTAGCAAAATCTTGCATAAATATTCTCTCTGAATAAATAGTTAATAAAGTGTAGACATCTTTGAAAGTGGATTAAATTGTAACTAATTATGATGGGTGATGTTTATTGATTGGATGATTTAAGTAATTAAAAGTTATTAAAAATAATGGCAAAAAGATTAAAATCGCTGATGGATTCATAGTGAAAGTTTACAGCCGTAAAAAAAGCGCGTTCGTCAGTCAACGCGCTTTTAGATGTAATACTTTATTTCTTCATCATATCGTAGAATTCGGCATTGTTCTTGGTTTCTTTGATTTTGCCGAGGATAAACTCCATTGCCTCAATCTCGTCCATATCATGGATAAACTTACGTAAAATCCAGACTTTTTGTAAATCCTCGGGCTTCATCAGTAGTTCTTCACGACGAGTGCTTGATTTGTTGAGGTTAATCGCAGGGTAGAGACGTCTTTCAGCTAAGCGACGCTCTAAGTGAACCTCGGAGTTACCGGTGCCTTTAAATTCCTCGTAAATCACATCGTCCATACGGCTACCCGTTTCAATTAGGGCCGTACCGACAATGGTTAAAGAACCACCTTCTTCAACATTACGTGCTGCACCAAAGAAGCGCTTAGGGCGGTGGAGAGCGTTGGCATCCATACCGCCGGTTAATACCTTGCCTGAGGCAGGAATTACCGTGTTGTACGCACGTGCTAAGCGGGTGATTGAATCAAGCAGAATAATCACGTCTTTTTTCATTTCAACCAGACGCTTAGCTTTTTCAATGACCATTTCTGCTACTTGTACGTGACGGGTAGCGGGTTCGTCAAAGGTTGAAGCAACAACCTCACCACGAACGGTGCGCTGCATCTCGGTAACTTCCTCAGGACGCTCATCGACTAATAAAACAATTAAGGTAGCGTCAGGGTGATTGGTCGTAATAGATTGCGCAATGTGCTGCATCATGACGGTCTTACCGGATTTGGGGGGCGCGACAATCAGTGCACGCTGACCTTTACCGAGAGGAGCGAAAATATCTAAAATTCGACCGGTGTTATTTTCTTCACTGCGAATGTCACGCTCTAAATGCAGTGGCTCATCCGGGTGTAGAGGCGTTAGGTTTTCAAACATCATGCGATGCTTGACGCGATCGGGCGCTGCGCCATTAACCTTTTCAACTTTAACTAAGGCAAAATAACGCTCATTGTCTTTAGGTACACGTACTTCACCTTCTACCGAGTCACCTGTGTGGAGGTTAAAGCGACGAATTTGTGAAGGGGAAATATAAATGTCGTCTGTGTTGGCTAAATACGAAGTCTCCGGAGAACGTAAAAAGCCGAAACCATCCGGTAAAACTTCCAGTACACCATCGCCGAAAATTTGCTCGCCGCTCTTGGCGCGTTTTTTCATAATGGCAAACATCAGCTCTTGCTTACGGAAGCGGTTGGCGTTATCGATTTCTAATTGTTGCGCCAGCTCCAGTAATTCGGAGACGTGTAAAGATTTGAGTTCGTTTAAATGCATTGCTTGTAGTTATATTAAATCAATTGGTTGATGTGGCAGCCAAGTGAATTTGGCTGCGCGCAGTATAAAAAGAAAATAGCGGTTACTCAGTGGTTACTAATCGATTGATCACTAAGGCTTAGAGTGCTTGATCGATTAGGCTGGCTAGTTGTTGCTTGTTAGCAGCGCCGACTTGTGTACCGACTTCTTGACCTGCTTTGAATGTTTTTAATGTAGGAATGCTGCGAATACCAAATTTTGCAGCAACCTCAGGATGTTCTTGAACGTCAACTTTAACCACGCGAACCTGACCCTTATAGTCTTTGGCAAGCTCTTCGAGTACGGGGGCAATCTGACGGCATGGACCACACCAAGGCGCCCAAAAATCGACTAAAACAGGTAACACGGACTCTAACACATCAGCATCAAAGCTGGCGTCTGTAGCATTAATGATATCGCTCATAGTTTTTACTCTTTAATAAAATTAGAAAGCAAGTAGCGCTTGTTGTGCAAGAAGCGTATTGTGTTATAGCTTCCTTGGGTCAGTGATACACTAACCAAGCTATTTGCCACTAATGGGAATCTAATTCGGCCTGCTATATGATGAGAGGCCACAGAAAAAAGCTTGTTTATATTCTTCTATAATCAGCAGCGGAGTAAAGCTTAACAGTCAGTATGAAGCTTAGGGTGTTTGCCGGATAATGTCACACACAAGGTGATAAGAATATATTATTTTATGCAGCTAGAATAACATTAAAATCTGTTTTATGTTGAGTAAAGCGCGTGATTTCATTACAAAAGTCTTGTATAGGCTATAAAATGTCTTTTTTTTACAATCTAATTAATTAAGTAATTTACCCAGTATGAGCAATCAACAAAGTTACGAAGAATCCTCGATCCAGGTACTTAAGGGTTTAGAGCCGGTGCGCGAACGCCCTGGTATGTACACGCGGACAGAAACGCCTTTACATATCATTCAAGAGGTCATCGATAACTCTGCGGATGAAGCGCTGGCCGGTATTTGTAAAAATATCCACGTCACCATCCATCAGGATCAGAGCATCAGCATTGAGGATGATGGTCGCGGTATTCCGGTGGGGTGGCATGCAGAAGAAAATGCGCCGGTCGTCGAGATTGTGTTTACCCGTTTGCATGCTGGGGGTAAGTTTAATAAAGCCACGTCCAGTGCCTATGCATTCTCCGGTGGTTTACATGGCGTCGGGGTGTCCGTCACTAACGCCTTGTCTAAGCGTCTTGAGGTGGTTGTAACCCGTGGTGGTCAGCAGCATCAGTTAGTCTTTGCCAATGGCGGCGAAGTGCTGGAGCCTTTAAAAGTCATCGGTACCGCACCGGCCCGTAAGACTGGTACCGTCGTGCGTGTCTGGCCTGACGCTAAGTATTTTGATAGCCCTAACCTTCCCATTGTGGACTTACAGCGCTTATTGCGCAGCAAAGCCGTGTTGTTGCCGGGTGTCTCTATTACTTTGACCAATGAGAAAAACGGTCAAACTCAGCATTGGCAATACACCGATGGCTTACGTGGTTACCTGGAAGAAGAGTTGGCAGGTGAGGACTTGTTGATTCCGATGTTTGAGGGTAAGCAATTTGCCGCCAAAAACGATGAGGATTTTGCTGAGGGTGAGGGCTGTGAATGGTTAGTCGCTTGGACTTTAGAGGGGGCGATCGCCCGTGAGTCCTATGTGAACTTGATCTCTACACTAAATGGTGGGACTCATGAAGCGGGTCTGCGAGAGGGCCTATTTAATGCCTTAAAGGGGTTTATCGATATTCATAATCTTTTGCCCAAAGGTGTGCGCTTATTGGCTGAGGATTTATTTGCGCGTGCAAGTTTTGTATTGTCGGTACGTATGTTGGACCCGCAATTCCAAGGTCAGACCAAGGAGCGGTTAAATAGCCGTGATGCGGTGCGCTTAGTGAGCAATTACGTTAAGAGCTCATTTGAGTTATGGTTAAATAGTAATGTCGACTGGGGGCGCACGCTTGCCGAGATGGTGATTCGTCAAGCTCAGGCACGTGCACGCTCTGCGAAAAAAATTGAAAAGCGTAAGAGTTCCGGTGTGGCGGTTTTACCCGGCAAATTGACGGATTGTGAGTCCGACGATCCGACCCGTACTGAGGTCTTTTTGGTGGAAGGTGATTCTGCCGGCGGTTCCGCCAAAATGGGTCGTGACAAGGAGTTTCAAGCAATTCTTCCTTTGCGCGGTAAGGTATTAAACTCATGGGAAGTTGATAAAGATCGCCTCTTTGCCAATAAGGAAATTCATGATATTTCTGTCGCGATTGGGGTGGATCCTCATGGCCCCAAAGAGTCGGTTGATTTGTCAGGATTACGTTATCGCCGTATTTGCATCTTATCGGATGCGGATGTGGATGGTTCGCACATTCAGGTCTTGTTGTTAACCTTGTTCTACCGACATTTTCCTAAATTAGTCGAAAATGGCTTTGTTTATGTGGCGCAACCCCCGTTATTTAGAGTGGATGCACCGGCTCAGGGTAAGCGCCCGGCACGTAAAATCTATTGCTTAGATGAGCGTGAATTAGACTCGACGGTTGATAAGTTAATCAATACGGAAAATTACAAAGAAACAAGTCTCAGCATCAGTCGCTTTAAAGGTCTTGGTGAGATGAGCCCTGAGCAACTTTGGGAGACGACCATGAATCCTGATACACGTCGTCTATTACCCGTGACTTTCGGCGATTTTAGTCCTGAAGAAACACAGCAGATGTTTGATATGTTGATGTCGCGTGGTGAAGCTCAGCAGCGTCGTTCGTGGCTAGAAGAAAAGGGTAATCTTGCTGACTTGGATGTCTAAGTAAGTAGGCTTTTTAAACAGTTTAAACCTAAATTAAGTGTTAAATGACAGAACAAAACAATTTATTTGATGTACCTGAAGAAGAGGGCGTAACGCTCGGTCTTTATGCTGAAAAAGCCTATTTAGATTATGCCGTGTCGGTTGTTAAGGGGCGTGCTTTACCGGATGTGAGCGATGGTCAAAAGCCGGTGCAGCGCCGTATCCTTTATGCCATGAATGCGATGGGTCTTAGGGCCAATGCTAAGCCGGTAAAGTCTGCACGAGTGGTAGGTGATGTACTGGGTAAGTATCACCCCCATGGTGACCAGGCAGCATACGATGCCATGGTGCGGATGGCACAAAGCTTTACGTTACGCTATCCCTTAGTTGATGGTCAGGGTAATTTTGGCTCACGTGATGGTGACGGTGCCGCTGCGATGCGTTATACCGAGGCACGTTTGACCCCACTGGCTGAGTTGTTGCTGGAGGAATTAGGCGAAGGTACGGTTGATTTTATGCCTAACTACGACGGCAGTGAAAAGGAACCGGCCTTGCTTCCTGCACGCTTACCGATGATGCTGCTTAACGGTGCGTCGGGCATTGCGGTTGGGATGGCGACTGAGATTCCTTCGCACAATTTAAGAGAAGTGGCCTCAGCGTGTGTGGCCTTGCTTAAAAAGCCGAGCTTAACCGATGATGAGTTAATGCAGTATATCCCCGGCCCGGATTTCGCTAATGGCGGTCAAATTATTTCACCGGCTGAAGAGATTGCTGAGATTTATCGGAGCGGTAGAGGCTCTGTTAAAGTGCGTGCGCGTTGGGAGTTTGAGGAGTTGGCACGCGGTCAATGGCAATTGGTCGTGACTGAGTTACCACCCGCTACCAGCGCCCAAAAAGTGTTGGAAGAAATTGAAGAAATTTCTAATCCGAGAATTCGTACCGGTCGCAAAGCATTGACAGCCGATCAACAACAAGCACGTGCAGCGATGCTGTCTTTATTAGATAGAGTGCGCGATGAGTCGGGTAAAGAAGCGGCTGTGCGCTTGGTTTTTGAGCCTAAAACATCTCGTGTTGATAGAGTTGAGTTTGTCAATCAACTACTGGCTAAAACCAGCATGGAGAGCAATGCCACCGTTAACCTCGTCTGTATCGGCATTGATGGGCGTCCGCGTCAGCGTAATCTACAAGAGATTCTGACGGAGTGGTTAGCATTTCGCTCCAACACGGTCACTCGTCGTACTCATTATCGTTTGGATAAAGTAACAGATCGGATTCATGTGCTTGAAGGCCGCATGGTGGTCTATCTCAACGTGGATGAAGTGATTGCGACGATTCGTGATTCTGATGAGCCAAGAGCCGCCTTGATGGAGCGCTTTAACCTAAGTGAGCGCCAGGCGGAAGATATTTTAGAAATGCGTTTGCGTCAATTAGCCCGTCTTGAAGGAATCAAAATTGAGCAGGAGCTTGAAGAAAAGCGTCAAGAGCAAAGTGATTTACAGCATTTACTGGATCACCCAACAGCCATGCGCAAAATGATGATCAAAGAGATCGAAGCCGATGCGAAGAAATTTGGTGATGATCGCCGTACCGTGATTCAAGAAGCGGAAAGAGCCGTTTTAGAGCATAGGGTAGTTGATGAGCCGGTCACCGTGATTGTTTCACAAAAAGGTTGGCTGCGCTCTCGTCAAGGCCACGGTCATGAGGCGCAGAGCTTTACCTTTAAATCCGGTGATAAGCTTTACGATACCTTTGAAGTACGTACGGTCGATAGCCTGCTTGCGCTATCCAATACGGGACGGGCATATACTGTCGACGTAGCTGATTTACCGTCAGCGCGCGGTGATGGCCAGCCCATTACGGCGATGGTTGATAGCGAGTCCAATACCAAGATTAATCATTTCTTGGCTGCTGATGAGGCACAGCAACTGCTCTTGATTCAGGAACATGGCATTGGCTTTATGAGTACCGTCAAGCATATGTCCAGCCGTCAAAAAGCGGGTAAGCAGTTTATCACGGTTGAAAAGCCGTTATTAAAACCTATTTTTGTCAACAAAGACGATCGTTATTTGGCGTTACTAAGCGCTAAGGGTAGGTTTCTCATTATTTCTTTGACAGAAGTCAGGAATTTGGCAGGCGGTGGCCTGGGGACTATCTTAATGGGTCTGGACGAAGATGATAAACTAAGTCAGGCCGTGCCTTTTGGTGAGACCGGTTTAGCAGTCACTGGCACTTATCGCCGTAAAGAAACAGTAGATATTTTGGATTTAAATGAATTAGAGCAGTACATCGGTAAACGTGCTCGTAAGGGTCGCGTTTTAGATGTCAGGGTCAAAGACTTTGTTTTGAGTCGACCCGGTGCACTTGACGAAGAGTAAGGATAATTTGTTCGTACTGAGGCACTGAAGAGATACATAAAGGAAAAGTATGTCGTTTAAAGTTGAGGTGATGCCGAGCGGGCATCAGTTTATGGTTAAAGAGGGGCAGATTGTCTTGGATGCTGCCCTAGATGCAGGGGTTATCCTACCTTATAGCTGCCGTAGCGGTTCATGTATCAGCTGTAAGGGTAAGGTGCTTGAGGGGGATTATGATCCCGGGATTGGCACTGAGCAAATGATGTCGCCGGACGAAATGGCTGAAGGCTACACTTTGTTTTGTCAGACGACTGCCGAATCAGATTTGGTGATCGAGAGCCCGGAAGTTCGTTTAGAAACAGACATCATTACTCGCAAGATGCCGGCACGTGTCACTCAGCTCGAACCGTTGAGTGATGATGTGATGCTGGTGCAGCTGCAAATGCCTTCGACCGAGATGATTCGCTATCAGGCCGGGCAGTATTTAGACTTTATTTTTAAAGATAATGTGCGTCGTTCTTATTCTATGGCTGTCGCTCCCGAAGAGGGTAAAGCAGTGGAGCTACACATACAGCATATGCCGGGTGGTATGTTTACTGATCGTATTTTCGGTGCAGCAGAACGACCGATCAAGCTACGTGAAATTCTCCGAATTGAAGGCCCATTAGGTACCTTCTTCTTGAGAGAAGAGAGTGATAAGCCTATCCTGTTTGTCGCCGATGGTACCGGCTTTGCACCGGTTAAGGCGATGATAGAAGATCTCATTGCCAAGGGCATCACACGCCCGGTCACTTTGTATTGGGAGGGTCGCCGACCGCAGGATCTCTATATGAATGACTTGGTTGAGCAGTGGGTCGATCAGCTACCTCACTTTAACTATGTACCGGTCGTATCAAGCGTCTTAGCGGAAGATAACTGGCAGGGCCGTACCGGTTCAGCATATCAGGCAGTTTTAGAGGATTTTGAGGACTTGTCAGTTTACCAAGTCTATGCCTGTGGTTCTCCTGCACTGACTGATGCAGCACGTAAACACTTTATTAAAGAAAGAGGGCTACCTGAAGGGGAGTTCTTTGCTGATACCTTTACGTCGGCTAAGGATAGGGTTTGATCTGATTGCTGAGTTTAATTGGCAAATGCAGTTATTAGGGCGCGATGAACATCGGCCCTTTTTTTATAAACCGCTCATGCGCACCTTCGCTCAGTCCAATTAATTGTCAAAGAAATTCAATACTGCATCCAAGCCGTTGTGATTAATACTAAAGCGGGCTTCTTCTTGTACCTTAGGCTTGGCCATATAAGCAACCGAGTAATTCACCTTAGACATCATGGGAAGGTCATTGGAACCGTCACCAATAGCGATACACTGCTCTGGTGTCGCACCGAGTTGCTCCATTAGGGTCTCGAGATAATTAGCTTTTGCATCACCATCCAAAATATCGCCCAGTACACGGCCACTTAGTTTGCCGTCCAGTACTTCCAACTGATTAGCATAGGCATAGTCTAAATCCAAGCGCTCTTTTAAGCGTGAGGTAAAGAAGGTGAAACCACCGGAGACTAGCAGGGTAGTGATACCGTGTTTGTGTGCTGTCTCAATTAAGGTTTCAGCACCGGGATTCAGGTGCAAAATATCATCGTAAATGGTTTGTAAGCATTTGGCTGAGGTACCTTCAAGTAAGGCCACACGCTTAATCAAGCTTTCTTTAAAGTCTTTAATCTCGCCACGCATGGTGGCCTCGGTGATTTCGGCTACCTGATCCTTGCGTCCCGCACAGCCGGCGATTTCATCGATACACTCAATATTAATCAGTGTCGAGTCCATATCCATGGCTAGAATTTTGATGTCGTTGAGTGAGCGTAGTTCATCTAAAACGGCCATATCAACTTTGTGTTGTTGACACCAGTGTCGGATGTCTTCTAAAAGTGATTCATTAAAACCGTTGAAACGAACGACATGATTACGTACCTGAATAACCTGATCAGCTTCGGCAATAGCGGCTATTTGCTCACGTAGTTGAGTATCTAAAATAGGTGACTGTAAAACAAGGTATTTCATTGACACTGTCCTTGGGGGAATTAAACGTTAAATTTATTAATAGCTATTCTATCGCAGGCACGGCAAGGTGGCTTTGATTGTGCCTGCTTTGGTCGATCTCGTGACTAAGTCTTATTTAATCATTTAGTTAACTGTCGCTTCTTCAGGGGCATGCTGTAGACGTCCTAAGATGGAGGCGACTTCTTGTATGCGTTGATCCAAGGTTAATCCTTCTTTTAGGTCAATTAAAATACGTTCAGGTCCTTTGAAATGAATGTGCTTATTTTTTTGCACCAAATCAATTAAACTGAGCGGATCGACTCTAGAGGCTTTATCAAAGGTAATAATCGCTTTGTCATCACCCACATCTACCACCGTAATCGTAAATGGCTCCGCCAAAAGGCGTAGACGATGGGTGGAGAGTAAGTTTTTAGCTTCATCGACCAGACTGCCAAAGCGATCAATCAGCTCTTCCTGAATCTGGCGTAATTCGTCGAGGCTGCCAGCGTGAGATAAGCGCTTATAGATTGATAAGCGTGCACTGACATCAGGGCAATAGTCATTAGGCAGCAGGGCAGAGGCGTGTAATCGAACCTCGCAACTTTGATCAAAGGGGGATTCATAATCAGGTTCTTTGCCCTCACGCAATGCTTTAATCGCTTTGTTTAGCATTTCCGTATAGAGAGAAAAGCCGATTTCGTGAATATTACCCGATTGAGAATCACCTAAAATCTCACCGCTACCACGAATCTCTAAGTCATGCATGGCAAGATAGAAGCCGGAACCTAGCTCCTCCATGGACTGAATCGCTTCGAGACGCTTACGTGCATTAGGCGTAATCGCATCTTGGCCGGGAGTCAGTAGATAGGCATAGGCCTGATGGTGGGAGCGACCGACACGACCACGCAGCTGATGCAGCTGGGCAAGACCTAATTTATCTGCACGGTGAATAATAATCGTGTTGGCGCTTGGTACATCAATACCGGTTTCAATAATGGTGGTACACAGCAATATATTGTAGCGTTGCTGGTAAAAGCCCTTCATCACTTGTTCTAACTCACGTTCAGACATTTGACCGTGAGCGACACCGATTCGTGCTTCAGGAATCAGCTCTTGCAGGCGCGCTGCACGGTTATGAATGGTTGATACTTCATTGTGTAGGAAGTAGACCTGACCACCGCGTTTTAGCTCTCGCAAACACGCTTCACGTATGGTTGAGCTATCCTCTCGACGAACAAAGGTTTTAATGGCTAAGCGCTTTTCAGGGGCAGTGGCAATGACTGAGAAGTCGCGCACGCCTTCTAAGGACATACCCAGTGTGCGGGGAATAGGTGTGGCAGTTAGGGTCAGAATATCGACCTCAGCGCGTAACGCTTTGAGCGCTTCTTTTTGGCGCACACCAAAGCGGTGTTCTTCATCAATAATCACGAGACCTAAATTACTGAATTTGGTGTCTTTAGCAAGAATTTTGTGGGTGCCGACGACGATGTCCGTGGTGCCTTTTTCAAGGCTTTCCAGTACTTGCTGCGTCTGTTTGCCCGTTCTGAAACGTGATAATTCAGCCACCGTCACCGGCCAATCGGCAAAGCGATTGGCAAAGGTCTGGGCATGCTGTTCAGCTAATAAGGTGGTTGGACAAAGTAGAGCAACTTGTTTGCCGTTGGCGACTGCAATAAACGCAGCTCGTAAGGCAACTTCGGTTTTACCGAAACCGACATCACCGCAAACTAACCGATCCATCGGTTTACCTGAGGTCATGTCCTCAATGACTGCCTCAATGGCGGCGGCTTGGTCAGGGGTTTCTTCAAAGCCGAAACCCTCAACAAAGGCTTGATAGTCACTAAGCGGCAAAGTAAATTCAACGCCTTGTCGTGAAGCTCGATGGGCATATAGGTTGAGCAACTCGGCAGCGGTATCGCGAATTTTGATGGCCGCTTTTTTTCTGGCCTTGTCCCATTGACCCGAACCTAAGCGATGTAAAGGCGCATTTTCCGGATCAGCACCGCCATAACGGGAAATGACATGGAGCTGTGAGACCGGTACTAAGAGCTCGGTATTGTCGGCATACTCCATTTTTAACATCTCAACCGGCCCTTCTTCACCTAAGTCCATATTGACTAAACCAAGGTAGCGACCGATGCCGTAATTAACGTGTACCACCGGATCGCCCGGCATGAGTTCAGATAAGTCACGCACCATGGAATCGACGTTGGTCTGACTTTCTTTTTTACGACGTTGTAAGCGTGATGCTGCGGTTTCCGGATAGAGGTCGCCTTCTGTAAGAACAACAATATTCTCATCGGGTAGGCTGAATCCCTTGTATAGATTAGCCACGATTAAGGAAAAATTGGGCAATGCGTTTTTGTTAGCCCGGACCTGTTCTAGGGAATGAATATTGGCATCAGGCGTCAGAGCATGCTCACTTAGCATCTGCGACAAGGTTTCACGGCGACCTGCGCTATCGGCACATAAAATGGTGCGGTTTTCAGCCTTGAGCAGTAAATGTTCTAAGCGTTGTAAGGGCTGTTGCGCTCTGGCTTGTACGGCCACATCAGGGCTTGGTTTAATATGAGGGTGTTCCTGATCTTCCATCCAATGAATTCTTGGCATGGTAGCCAATGCAGTAAAAAACTGCTCAGCACTAAGGTATAAGTTTTCAGGGGCTAAAATAGGTCGTTCGCTATCGTATTTCAGAAAGTTGTAGCGACTCAATGTGTCATCGTGGAAGCTTTGAATACTTGTTTCTAAGTTACCTAAACTGAGACTGATGCTATCGGCCGGCAGATAATCAAAAATGGTTGCCGTTTCCGCATAAAAAAGTGGCAGATAGTACTCCACGCCGGCAAAGGCGATGCCGTTGCTAATGTCTTTATACGGTAGCGCCTTAGATGGGTCGCCTTCAAAATACTCGCGGAATTTAGAGCGGAAGTGGTTACGTGCCGCCTCATCCATAGGAAATTCGCGACCGGGCAGTAAATTAATTTCATCGACCGGGTAGAGACTGCGCTGTGTATCCACATTAAAAGCGCGGATTGAATCAATTTCATCGTCAAATAAATCGATACGGTAGGGGATGGGTGAACCCATCGGGAATAAATCAATCAAGCTGCCCCGTATACTAAACTCACCGGCTGCTGTGACTTGAGCCACATGCTCGTAGTTTGCCAGTATTAATTGCTCTTTAAAAGCGTTTTCGTCCAAACGTTGACCTTTTTTAAAAGAAAACGTGTAGGCGGCAATAAATGAGACGGGGGCTAAGCAGGCTAAGGCAGTGGTCACGGGAAGCACTAAAATATCGACTTCCTTGTTACGTAGCGTATGGAGTGCCAGTAGACGCTCTGATATTAAATCTTGATGCGGTGAAAAAGCATCATAGGGTAAGGTCTCCCAATCCGGAAAATGCAAGCAGTTTAAGGTTGAATTAAAAACCTTGACTTCGTTGACCAAACGCCTAGCTTGAATCGGGTCCGCACTAAAAACTACAATCGTTTTTTTGACTTGCTGGGCTAATAAACTTAGAAAATAAGCATCACCTGAGCCTGAAGGGCGAGGTGCGGTGTAGCGTTGCCCGGGCTTTAATTGTTTGACGAGGGTTTGAATTGATTGCTCAATGGTAGAGGATTGGTCCGAGTTTGCAGTCATAAGACGTTATATCTGTTAGCTAATCGATAGGTGGGTGAACAACGAAGGCTTCAATGCAATGAATTGACATGAGGCGATGTGTGCTTTTTAAAAAAGCATAGTCCATATTTTAGTACAGAGCTCAAAAGCCTGCCGCATGTTGTATCATGTTAGCTGTTTTAGTATCTGTGATAGGGCAGAAAAGAGATTAATAATGAGCTTAATCGCATTAATTCCCGCTGGCGGCGTGGGTGCACGCGCCTTAGATGAGCAGCATAGCGCACCTAAACAGTACCGAGTCATTGCCGCTAAGTCCTTACTTCAACATGCCGTTGACGTGTTATTGAGTGATGCGCGAGTTGAGTTGGTGCACATTGGTGTCGCTGCTGATGACCCATATATTGAGTCCGAGTCTATGCAGTTGCCTAAGGCAGCAATTGTCCATCGTAGTGGTGGTGAAAGTCGGGCGAGTACGGTACTACAAACCTTAGACGCGATTGAGCAGACCCAAGGCCTGACAAATGATGATTGGGTGCTGGTGCATGATGCCGCTCGTCCCGGATTATCAACTCAGGCCCTAAGTGATTTAATTGATGTATGTTTAACGCATCAACAGGGCGGAATCTTGGCTTTACCGGTACCGGATACGGTGAAGCGAGCGGTTGCATCAACTACACATGATTTACAGTCGCGGATTGAGCAAACCGTGCCTCGTGAGGGGTTGTGGTTGGCACAAACACCACAGCTCTTTAAAGCCAAGGAATTGCAGCAAGCCTTACAAAAGGCCTTGACGGATGGGGCAGAGATTACCGATGAGGCGAGCGCCATGGAATATTTAGGTTATCAGCCATTATTAGTGCGGGGTCATGCTGAGAATTTTAAAATTACTTGGCCACAGGATTTTGCTTTAATGGAACAGTATTTAATCAGGAATGAGGTGTAATTAGTGAATATTCGTATTGGACAGGGATTTGACGTACATGCCTTAGTTGAAGGGCGACCATTAATTTTAGGTGGTGTTACCATTCCTCATGATAAGGGCTTAATGGGGCATTCAGATGCTGATGCCTTGTTGCATGCTGTGACCGATGCTATTTTAGGTGCTGCCGGTATGGGCGATATCGGGCGTATGTTTCCCGACGACGATCCGCGCATTAAAGACGCCGATAGCCGTGTCTTATTAAGAGAAGCTTTTGCTCAAGTCAAGGCAGCAGGTTGGCGTGTGGTTAATATCGATGCGACGATTCATGCGCAACAACCTAAAGTAAAACCGCATGCAGCGGCCATGGTGGCAAATATTGCGGCTGATTTGGAAGTTGCTGAAGACTGTGTCAACGTCAAGGGCAAGACCAATGAAAAGCTGGGTCATATTGGTCGTGAGGAAGGGATTGCCACTCACTGTGTTGTGCTGTTACAGCGCGACTAATTAACTGAGCATTACCCAAAACAATGGCCCAAGTTATAACTTGGGCCATTGTTAGGACTCAAATCGGCGATTGTATTTTGTGAATTACTCAGCGCTAACGTCAATAGCCATTGCAGCAGCGTTAACAACAGAAGCAATACGACCGATGTCTTGCATTTGTTCAGTAGTCCAACCGGCATCTTTAGCGATTTTGTAGTGTGATTGTACGCAGAAGTGACACTTACCAACAATAGAAGCAGCTAATGCAAATACTTCAAAACGTACTTTATCAATACCACCGTGTGTAGCATAAGCGTTCATACGTAGTTTGGCTGGTAATGATTGTAGTTGCTTATCACCGGCCATTTCACCGTAAGGGTAGTAAACGTTATTCATACCCATTAGTGCAGCGGCTGTTAAGGCAGCGTTAGCGTCTTCTTCGCTAAGGCCTTGTTTGAACTGCTCAACTAAGAATTTACTTTTAGCGGCATAGGCACTGGCTAAAGCAACACCAATAGCGTCTTCAGGAGCTAAAGATGAGCGAGCAATGGTACCGTCGATGTTTAAACGAATGTCTTTAGCAAAATCAGGGATAGCTTTTTTAATAGTAGATAAAAATTCCATTAAATTCTCCAATAAACTGTTTCTAATTTCAGGAGGGCAGTTAAGCGCCTGAAATTGATGATATTTGATGATATTTGGGCAATAAAAAGCACCCGCAAAAAACAAGAGCCTAGCTCTTAGTAAAAGGGGTGCTAATTGGCTAGGATTTACCCAGCGTAGCAGCTAAATAAATCCTAGGAGCTGTAAACTCTAATTAATTATAGAGTTTCGCCGCCTGCTGCGCGGTTACAAGCACATAGCTCGTCAGTCTGAAGACCGTCTAATAGACGTAGAACTTCTTCAGGGTTACGGCCAACGTTTAAGTTGTTAACAGAAACGTGCTGGATAACGTTGTCTGGGTCAACGATGAAAGTAGCACGGTAAGCAACGCCATTTTCAGGGTCACGGATACCTAACTGGTCGATTAATGAACCAACGGTGTCAGCGAACTGGTAGTGACCTAATTTGTCTAGATCAGGGTGCTCACGGCGCCATGCTAATTTACAAAACTCGTTATCAACAGAGCCGCCCATTAATACAGCATCACGGTCTTCAAAATCAGAAGCGATGTTATCGAAGCCAACGATTTCAGTCGGGCAAACGAAAGTAAAGTCTTTAGGGTAGAAGTAGATCACTTTCCATTTGCCTGGGAAAGAATTTTCAGTAATTTCTTCAAATGCAGACTGACCATTTTCTTCGTGGTTATTGAAACCAGGCTTAACACCAATTACTTTAAATGCTTCTAATTTTTCGCCGATTGTTTTCATATCTATATCCTTTTAAATAAGAGGTTGTGATTACTACACTACATGAACAAATGTGGTCGATTACTGCAAGTTCGACCTGACTTAGTAATAATTATACACTATTAGAACTTCTTGTCTAATAGAATATTCCTATCATTGGCTTTAGGTAATTCTATACGACAAAGCAAACCGCTAGGCTTGTTTTGAAGTAAGTCTAAGGTACCACCGGCCGGTTGTAGTAACCGTTTGGAGATAGCTAAACCTAATCCGGCGCCACTGACATTACTTCTCGCTTCGTTACCTCGAGCAAATGGACGCACCAAGCGATTAATCTCTTTGGGGTTGATACCGACACCCTGGTCGGATACGTCAATACGGATCATATTGCCATGTGGATATAAATTAACGCTAATAGTTAACTCACCATTTGGAGAACGACCATAGCGACGTGCATTTTCAATCAAATTACCAACAACCCGAATAAGATTGATTTCCTTGATACAGGCATATAGATTGGGATGAATATTATATTTTAAAGAGCCGTCTTTAGATTCTGTGTAGATTTGATCACGCTCACAGAGCTCTCGGATGGGTTGAGAGATGTTGACAGGGTCTTTCGGTGCTTCGCCCGTCGGGCGTGCATACTCCATGAGCTGAGCAATACAGTGCTCGATCTGATCCATGTCACCATCGATCGCAGTGAGAGCTTCCTCATCGAAGCAACTCATTTCAATTTCTAAGCGTAAGCGAGCCAGTGGTGTGCGTAAGTCATGAGAAATACCGGCCAGCATGACCTCTCTGTCAGACTCAGCGGCTTTAATGTCCATGGCCATTTGGTTAAATGTCGAAAACACTTCGATGATCTCCAATGGCCCCTTGTCTGTCGATAAGGGGGCGGGGTTCTCACCATGGGCTAATTGCTTACTGGCATGGGCTAATTGCTTTAAGGGGCGAGTGAGCATGCGCACAGAGATAGCCGCACCGAAGAGAGCAATTGCCAAGGTAATAAAGAGCCAACTGAAGCCCTCATTAATCAGGTTCGGAAATAAATCATGCTTATATTTAACGAATAGCCAATAAAGTTCGTCATCGACTTTAAATCCCAACCATAGTCCTTTCTCGTCACTCAGCTCTGATGCTAAGGTAATTTCATTGATGGGGACTAGCTGCGATAGTCTTTCTTTGAGTAGGCTTTCAAAGTGTGAGTTGCCGAGTGGCGTATAGGGATCGCTGGCCTCACGGGGGAATACTTGCGTATCACCGGGTGTGGCTAATTGAATAATCAAGGCTGAGCGACTTTCTTTGGCGGCGTATTGTATGGACTTTTGAGCGATATTTAATGCACTGGTGACACGCTCTGCCAATTGATTGGCTCGGTGTTCTTCTAAGGCATTAACAACGACGATACCCCAGACTGAAAGGCTCAATACCATAAAGGCCGTGATGATAATAAAAGCACGGCCAAACAGACTAAATCGAAAATTTGGTCTTAGGAAGTGAAATGTATCCCGTGTAGAATGATCTACACCATGAGACGCTTTTTCTTTGTGTAGTGACTCATGGTGTTGTGTGTTTAGATCATCAGTTCTCGGTGCTGACATTGCCACCATCCGGGATAAAGACATAGCCTAAGCCCCAAACAGTTTGAATATAAATAGGTTTGGCGGGATTCGGCTCAAGCAATTTACGTAATCTGGAAATCTGTACATCCAGGCTACGGTCAAATGCTTCGTATTCGCGACCGCGGGCTAATTCCATCAACTTATCACGTGATAATGGCTCACGAGGATGACGAGCAAAAACCTTGAGGACCGAGAACTCACCGGTAGTAATCGGGATAATATCCTCACCCTTGGATAAGGTACGGTTCGATAAGTTTAATGTGTATGGACCGAAGTTAATAGACTCATTGCTTTGGCTAGGCGCACCGGGGTGCTCGTCAGCCGAGCGACGGCGCAAAACCGCATTTAATCGAGCAAGTAACTCACGGGGGTTGAATGGTTTTGGCAGATAATCGTCTGCGCCCATCTCAAGACCTAAGATACGATCGATCTCTTCGGACTTGGCTGTCAGCATAATAATCGGTGTCTGATCGCCTGCACCACGTAAGCGTCGACAGATTGATAGACCGTCTTCGCCGGGTAGCATAAGATCTAAGATGAGTAAATCAAAGCGTTCACGTTGCCAGAGTTTGGTCATTTCCTTGCCATCTTCGGCGACAAATACATTAAAACCTTGCTCAGTCAAATAACGACGTAACAAATCGCGTAAGCGAGAGTCATCGTCAACAACAAGGATTTTACGTGGAGAAGTAGTTTGTGTATTCATCTGTTTATCTTTATAAAAATCTCAATGGAAAGATTGAATAAAATGGTTAAAATTTCGTATAACAATTAATCTCTAAAGTATTTTTAAAATCAAATATATGCTTATGGTCTAGTGACTTTAGAGAAAACTGTCAATGCTTAAAATAATAATAGGTCCATTCTTAATTGTAAATCACGACTTCAATTAGTGTCTAACTTTCAGCCGCGGTTAGATGAAACAAAGCGTTGCAAGATGCAAGTGAGTTATTGCGCTTTGTTGCGTAAATTTCAGTAAAATAGCCTTATGAAAAAATATCTACTTGCCATAGAAAGTGCCGCCTCCGAATCCAGCGTGGCCATTTTAGAATTAACATCTCCCTCAGCAGCTGAGGAGGGGGGATCATTTGTGGTGGGCCGGCATTGGTCGGCGTTTAATCGCTCAGGTTCCTTAGATCATGCCGAGCAATTGTTGCCGATGATTGATAGCCTGCTGGCTGAGGCAGAGATAGCCAAAACGGATTTGGTTGCCGTGGCGTTCAGTCAGGGACCCGGTGCTTTTACCGGTTTACGTATTGCCTGTGGTCTTGCTCAGGGGATGGCGCTTGGGTTGGGATTGCCGCTTATTCCTATTGATTCCTTACGTACTACGGCTCAATCAGGGGTGGATTTTTTAGTTGATAATAAGCAATTAAAATGCATAAGTAAGGCAGAAGGTGATAGCCCTATATTAGTTGGCGTAGATTATATTGTTACACTTTTAGATGCCCGAATGGGCGAAGCCTACATGGCAATTTACCAACCTCGCTTAAATCAGGCGGAGCTTGAGCGTGAGGCGGTCGATCTAAAAGTCATACAAAAACCCAGTTTAATCAGTATCAAGGACGTCTTGCCTTGGTTAGATGAGCAGCGCTTTTATGATAATAAGCAGCTGTTTTTTGCGGGTAATGCCTTGGCTGTGTATGCTGAGGAGCTCGCTGCAAGTTTTGAAGCTAAAGAGTTTGACTTTACTGTGCTGCCTAAGCAGGTCACAGAGTGGGCAGATGCTACCGTTCTAGGGCGTTTAGCAGTTAAAAAGCTACAGGGCGGGGAAACGGTAGAAGCCCATCTTGCTGCGCCAATTTATTTACGCGAAAAAGTAGCATTCACTGAAAAAGAACGAGCCGAAGGTTTTACCGGCAATCCTTCCGCAACAAAACCCTTGGTGAGTGATGCAGCATCGGCCGACCAGGGTGATGCTGATACGATGTCCTTTAACCGTTCTTTTCAGGTTGGTGCCGAGCACTATCTTCTTAGGCCCATGGAGCAGCGTGATATTGCCGGTGCGTTACTCATTGAGCAAACAGTGCAAGACTATCCATGGACTCGCGGTAATTTTAAAGACAGTCTGCGGGCTGGCTACCCGGCCTGGGTGATTGAGCACAAGCTCAGCAGTACGCCAGTCGACGATGCAGGAGACGATAGTCGTATCGTCAGTTTTGCTGTGCAAATGCTTGCGCCTGATGTTGCGCACGTGTTGTTAATTGCGGTTGAACCCTCTCTGCAAGGTAAGGGGTTAGGTACATTGCTACTAAAGACGCTGGAGAAAAATGCCTTAAGTGCCGGTCTGGATAAGCAGTTACTGGAAGTGCGTCGTTCCAATGATCAGGCGCAGCGCTTTTATTTGCGTCATCGCTATGCCGTGATTGGCACTCGCAAGGGCTATTATCGTGAGGTTGGTGGTGCGAGTGAGGACGCTATTGTATTAGAAAAAACATTGGAATCTGATGACGTAGAGTTTACATTTAACTCGGATAGTGAGATACAGGCATGACAAGTGAGCTTAGCCTAAGTACAGCGTATGTGAATCATCTGAATCCTATCCAACGCCAAATGCTCACAGAGCTTGGGGTCGATTTTTTATGGGGTGAGTCCTTAGCACCAACATTGCAAAAGACGGTCAAAGCAAGTGCTGCTCCGGTAAAGGGTAGTGAAGTAGCGACTGATGATTCATCAAAGACTGCCGCGAGTAGTGAAACTTATCAGCAGCAACCATCAATCCAACCGCAAGCACCCGTCACGATGGCAACGCCCGAGGTTGCCAGTGCAAATGCGGCGATGGCACGTAAAATGCTTCAAAGAGCTAAGCATCGTATTCCGGCCGTTGCAGCGCCTGACGAGCTTGCGCCTACGGCACAAAACGTAGTCACTCCCGGTCAGGCATCGTCTGCTATGGCGGCCACTCAAGAGACAAACTCCTCATCTAACGAGCTAAGCACCCTGTCTTGGCAAAGCCTGGCTGAGATGGCTGCGACCCAAGAGCTGGAGTTGCCCATGGAGCAGCGCGTTGTCAGTGTATTGGAGGATAAAAGTGAGGGTCGCCAAGTAGATTGGTTGTTTATCGACCAACTATACTATCTTGATGCAGAGCGTTATGGCTTCATCAAGGCTAAGCAAGTACGAACCTTGTTCTCGCAGATGCTATTGGCTTTGGGTTTGGAGCAAAGTGATATAGCCATACTGCCATTATTAACATCCCAACAAGCCACTCATCGAGCCATTTTTCTAGAGCAAATTAAGAGGCTGCAGCCTAAGTGCATCGTGGCGTTTGGTGATGCAGCTGCTTCTCTTTTGCAAGAGGATAAGGGCTTGTTGGCATTGATGAATCAAACACAGTGTTTTCAGCATCCCGAACTCGGGCAGATTCCATTGGTGACCATTTTCTCGCCTTATTATTTATTATCTAACGGCTCGGCCAAAGCACAAACATGGCAAGGACTTAAGCGCGCCAAAAAAATTATTCGTGAGCGCACTTAATACACTTAATACCTAATCAAATAAGCTAATTGATAATATGTTGTTGTTGACCCTGCGCAGTTGAACCAATTTCTGAGAAGATCTGGGGATAGGCTTTTTGATTGTAACGTGCCAGCAACATAATCAGTGCCATCATCACAATGACTATCGCACCATAGATATAGACGATGGTATAGACTGAATAGTCTAGATGAACTAAATAAGCGTAAATGCCCACCATGAGCAAAATATTGAGCTGCTCATTAAAGTTTTGTACGGCAATAGAATGGCCGGCAGAGAGTAAGACATGACCGCGGTGCTGTAAAAGCGCATTGAGCGGAACCACAAAGTAACCGGACAATGCGCCGACCCAAATCAGTAGCGCAACCACTTGCCAACCGGGTTGTACGAAGTTCATTAGTAAGACACTCATACCCATCAAAATACCGACAGGCAGCACAGTGAGTGTTTTTTCTAAGGGGACTCGAGAAGCTGCGACTGCGCCGATCACCGTACCGACAGCCGTCACGCCCATGAGAATGGCGGACTCCTCAAGGGTATAGCCCAAATGCTCTTCACCCCATTTTAAGACGAGTAGCTGCAGTGTGGCACCTGCACCCCAGAAAAGCGTGGTCACGGCTAATGATAGCTGGCCGACCGGATCCTTCCATAAAATACGAACATAGCCGATAAATACGCGGGTTAAACGTAGCGGATTGCGCTCTTGTCGCGGGTATTTAAAACGTGTATCCGGGATCATCAGGTTACAGAGTGCTGCCAGCATATAGATAAAGCCGACAACGACGATGGCCGCTTCACCGGGAGAACTCGCAAAGAAGTCTACAATCTTGAGATCAAGTAAGGCCTCGCTGACACTGTCACGAGTTAAAACGCCACCGAGCATGACCCCGACAATGATGGAGACCACGGTGGCGCCCTCGATCCAGCTGTTGCCCTTGACTAAATCCTTGGGCGGCAAGAGCTCAGTGACAATCCCGTATTTGGCCGGAGAGTAGGCCGCAGCCCCTATGCCGACAATGCCGTAGGCCAGACAGACGACGTAAGAATTAAGTAAATCGCTATAGCCCAGAATAGGGAAAGCGAACATGAGAATACAGCCGATCATCTTGATGGAGTTGGTGATAAACATGACTCTGCCCTTGGGGATAGAATCCGCGAAAGCACCAACGAATGCCGCTAAAACGACATAGGCAAAAGCGAAAAACCACTTCATGATCGGCGTCAGCCAATCGGGCCCATCAAGCTCCATGATAAGAGCAATGGCGACAATAAACAAAGCATTATCAGCTAGAGATGAAAAGGCCTGCGCTAGCAGTACTGTGTAGAAACCTTTATTCAACTCAACCCCACCTGATAACATTGTTTAAACTGATGATAAGTACTCGACAAGATGTTTAACTCAAAGCAAAATTTCTTGAAAGGATTACTGTAACATAGCTATAAAACTTAGTAATATAAGGTCAGGGAAATTCAGGATAAAGTCAGAATCTTTTGTCTATATTAAGCTAAAATACGCTTCTCTTGCCAACACGGTCGGGCTATTTCTATTATTCTAATAAAACTTGATTGCGGAATTTTTAAAGCGTGCGTTTAACTCAAATTAAATTAGCCGGATTTAAATCGTTTGTCGATCCTACAACGATTCCAGTCTCTAGTCAGATGGTGGGCGTGGTAGGGCCTAATGGTTGCGGCAAATCAAATATCATTGATGCAGTACGTTGGGTGTTGGGTGAATCCAGAGCGTCGGAGCTGCGTGGCGAATCCATGCAGGATGTTATTTTCAATGGTTCTGATCAGCGTAAAGCGGCTGGGCGGGCTTCTGTCGAGTTGGTGTTTGATAACTCCGAAGGGCGTGCGGTTGGGCAGTGGAGTGCCTATGCGGAAATTTCTGTACGCCGCATTTTGACTCGTGACGGTACGAGTAGTTATTTTATTAATAACCAGGCAGTGCGCCGACGCGATATCCATGATGTGTTTTTAGGGACCGGTTTAGGTTCCAAAGGCTACGCCATTATCGGCCAAGGCATGATTAACCGTATGATCGAGGCTAAGCCTGAGGAGTTGCGTGTTTATTTAGAAGAGGCTGCCGGCGTTTCTCGCTACAAAGAACGTCGTCGAGAAACTGAAAATCGTCTTGCCGATACACGTGATAATCTGACGCGCGTTGAGGATATTTTAAGTGAGTTAGCTAATCAGCTGCGTCGTTTGGAGGCGCAGGCTCAAGTAGCGACAAAGTACAAGCAATTACAAGCCGAGGGCGAGCAAAAACAATTTGCTTTCTGGTATCTAAAAGAGCAAGCGGCGGTTAGTGAGCAGGCAGCAAAAAATGCTCAGCGAGAAACTGCGCAGCGTGAACTCGAAGAAAGTTTGGCTTCTTTTAGGCAAATAGAAAAGGAATTAGAGTATCGACGACAAGCGCATTATCAAGCCGGTGATGCATTGCATAAGGCACAGACCGCGCTCTATGAGAGTAATGCGCAGGTGGCCAGTTTAGAAGCGGATATTCGTCATGCCGCTGACTCTCGTCAGCGCATACAGACTAATAAAAGTAGGTTGCAGACTCAAATAGAAGAGTGGCATACACAATTGATCCATTGCGCAGAGCAGTTGGCAGAAATTGACGGGCAGCTAGAAGAGGCGGCTGTTCGTTATGAAGAAAGCGAAGCACGTGTAGAGCAAATACAAATGCAGTTGCCGGATATTGAAGAGCAGGCTGCTCAGTTTGAACAGAAAAAAGAGCAGTTACGAGTTGAATTGTCGCGTCTTGAGCAAAAGCTGGCTTTAACTGAGCAACAAAAAACGGATACGGAGCGTCAGCGATCGCAATTATTTAGTCGTCGCGAGCGCTTATTGCAAGAGCAAGCTGCCATTAGTACACCGGAACAGGCAAAATTAGATAGTCTCCAAGCTGAATGCTTACATTCAGAGCAGCAGCTTGAAGAAGCTCAGGCTCAGTTGATGGAGATAGAAGAGAGTCTGCCTATTTATGAGCAGGCAAGGCAGCAAGCGCGACAAGCGTCACATCAAGCAGAGCAATTAGTGGGGCGTTTAGAAGCACGATTGGATGCATTAGAGGCGCTACAAGCGGATGTGATGCAAAATAGTGAGCTTGGGTCTTGGCTTCATAAGCATGAGCTTGCGGCAGGTACGTATCTCTGGCAGAAACTGCATATTGAGACGGGTTGGGATGTCGCGTTGGAGTCTGTCTTGCGAGAGCGTTTAAGCGCGTTGGAAATAGCTTCCTTGGATGATTTGCTTGCCTTTGTGGCCGATACGCCGCCGGCCCGCTTGGCATTCTATCAAACACCCGGTGCTCTGCAAGCGCCGACGCAGTCGCAGAGCAATAACTTAACGCCTTTATTAAATTTAGTGCGTTGTTCAGATCCGGATTTGAAGGGCTTGTTAGCGGTTTGGTTAGCGAATATCTATGTTGCTGAAGACCTCGACGAAGCCATGGCCAAACGAGCGCAGTTACCCGAAGGTGCTCAATTTGTCGTCAAGCAAGGGCATTTACTGGATGTTTTTGGGCTGTATTTTTATGCTACGGATAGCGAACAGGCCGGTATGTTGGCACGCCAACAGGAAATTGAAAATTTACAACGTGAGATAAGAGCTGAGCGTTTAATTAGCGAGCAGCAAAACGCCTCATTGCAACAAGCTGAACTGCAATACCGGCAGAGTAGTGAGGCCATTGTGCCGGCTCGCCAGCGAGTGTCAGAAGTCACTCGTTTCTTGCATAATAATCAATTAGCCTATAGTCAGCTGAAGCAACAGATTGAGCAGGCTGATCATCTTCAGCAGCGTCTAAAAGCAGAGCTGGAAGAACTGACATTACAAAATGAGGAGCTTGCTGCGCGCATTGAGGAGTTTGAAATTGAGCTGGAGTCAAACCAAGAACTCTTAGAGCAGCAGCGTGAGGTTTATGCGGATTTAACCGTACAGCTGGAAAAAGCAAATGCCGATATGCGTGACATTCGTCTGCGAGCGCAGGAGGTTGAACGAGAAAGTCGTGAGGTTGAGTATGAGCAGCGCAGTCTCAAAGCGCGTGCTGAAGAGCTAAAACGCAATCAACGTTTGTCTCAACAACAGCGTGAGCAGGCGCAAACTGAGTTGGAGAATCTTGAAGGTGAGTTATTTGGCATTGACGAGCAAAGCACTCAGGTCGCCCTACAAGCATTACTTGAAGAGCGCAAGGAAAAAGAGGAAGCGTTGGCGGTTAAGCGTATTGAACTTGAAGGGATTGAACAGCGTTTGCGTGAGCAAGATGAGCAGCGGCTGCAGCTTGAAATGTCTATCGAACCACGCCGTCAAGCCATTACACAGCTGCAGCTTGATGAACAGGCTGCGCGTTTACTTGCTGAGCAATTCTCTGAGCAATTAAATGCTCAAGCAGTGGAACGAGAAGACATTGCCAACTTCTTGCGTGATAATCAGGAAGTTTCTAAACTGACAGAAGGGCAGGCTCAAGCCGACTGGTTGCAGACGGAAGTGCAACGCATTACACGAGCGATTGAACGTCTAGGTTCAGTGAATTTAGCTGCGTTGGAAGAACTAGAGGATGCCCAACAGCGCAAAGCATTCCTGGATGCTCAGCAAGCGGATCTGCAAGAGGCTATGGATACCTTAGAAGAGGCTATTCGCAATATTGATCGTGAGACGCGTCAGCTTTTACAAGAAACATTTGCTTTGGTTAATGGGCATTTTGGTGAGTTGTTTCCGCGTTTGTTTGGGGGTGGGCAAGCTAAATTAGTGATGACGGGGGAAGAGATTTTGGATGCCGGTGTGCAGGTGATGGCACAACCGCCCGGTAAGCGCAATAGTACCATTCACCTCTTGTCCGGCGGAGAAAAGGCATTAACCGCCACCGCCTTGGTATTTGCTTTGTTTAAATTAAATCCTGCGCCGTTTTGCCTATTAGATGAGGTGGATGCGCCATTAGATGATGCAAATACGGAGCGTTATGCTAATCTAGTTAATTCCATGAGTGATCAGACCCAGTTCTTATTTATTTCTCATAATAAGATTGCTATGCAGATGGCTAAGCAGCTAATCGGAGTAACAATGCAGGAGCAAGGGGTTTCTCGGATCGTGGCGGTTAATATTGAAGCAGCAGTACAAATGCTGGAAGCGAATTAGTGAGCCTATTCATCGTTTGAAGCAATAGCTTACACATACATAGTCAAAAATAAGGCAGAATATAGCATGGTATTTTTTCTTACTCACGCGCGAATAACGATAGGAATTTTAGGGTTGACGCATGAATAATTTGCAAATTACGCTGATTGTCATTGGCTTGGTCTTTATTGGCTTGGTCTTGCTATACAACTGGTGGCAGGACCAACAAGCACAAAAGCGCTTGAATCGCCATTTTAACCAAAGTGATTCAGACCCTTTGTTGGATGGTCAGGCGGGTAATCAAAACCGTACAGCACCGTTGCAATCAACCCCTCGCGTTATTTCTAATCATCCCGATGGACCGAGTTTAGGGCAGGTCGATGAGCCGCAGGATGATGAGCCTAAGATGTCGTTTGGACCTGCTTATGATGACTCGGATGACTCACATGACGAGACTTCCGTTGCCGTCGCGCCAACGACGCAACCCTTGGCGCCCGAAGCAAAAGCTTCTCAAGTTGAACGACCTCAGCGTGTCACCGCGACTGATGAGTTGGGCCCAGATCCGATGACTGAGGCAGTCGTTGATTTGCGATTCGAGCAAGCGGTGAGTGGTCGTGCCATCATAGAGCAAGTGATGCGTTTTCCGGCAGCCGATGATAAGCCGATTCGCTACTTTGCCGAAACTGAAGACGGCGCCTATCATGCAGTGATTCGCCCCGATGTGATGTATGTCGCTTTGCAGATGGCCGTGCTGATGTCTAACCGTTTGGGTCCGTTGCAGGACGTGCATTGGTCTGCCGCTATGATGATTGCAGATGAAATGGCCCAGCAATTTGATGCAGATGTCGAGGCACCTTCATTTAAGGACATCGAGAACCGCGCATTGGATCTTGATGATCTATGTGCTTCTTTAGATGCTCAAGTCGGTTTGACGTTATTACTCGAGGGACCACAGCCCATCAGATCGGTCGCTGAGATTGCCCGTAAGCGCGGTTTTGTTGAGTATAGACAGACCTTGGCTTGGCTGAATAACCAGGGCGTTGCATGCTTTTATATGCTCTTTGACGGTCTTGCTTTAAATCAAGTTGAATCAGCCAGTGTTGAGCGTGTTGAGCTTTTATTAGATGTGCCTAATAGCCCGGTTGATGAGCATGCCTTTGGTAAGATGGTCGGCGCAGCACGAGATTTAGCAGCGTTACTACGTGCAAGCATTGTTGATGACCACAATCAACCGCTTGAGCATGATGACTTGGTAGTTTCCGTCGATGCACAGATTTATGAGATTTATCAGCGACTTGAGGAGTCCGGCTTAAGTGCAAGTTCTGAGCGCGCGCGCCGTGTTTTTTCTTAAGCGCTTGAGTGTGTTTTTGTATTCAGCCGCGGTTATTTGACTGCGGCTTTTTTGATTAAATGTTATGACTAACTCCGATTTACAACAAGAATTAGAGCAACTTTATCGTGAAATTACTCGTCATGATTATGCCTACCATACGGAAGACGCACCAACAATCTCTGATGCAGAATATGATGGTTTAGTCCAACGCGTATTGGCTATTGAAGCAGAGCACCCCCAGTGGATTAAGCCGGAATCCCCTTCACAGCGTGTCGGTGCTGCCCCCCTTGATGCCTTTGAAACAGTGCAACATGCCATGCCGATGCTGTCGCTGAATAATGCATTTAATAACGAAGAGGTTGTTGCCTTCAATCGCCGAGTTACCGATAATTTACGTGCACAGAATTTGCTGTTGGCAGGTGGCGACATAGAGTATTTGGCTGAACTGAAGTTTGATGGTTTAGCGGTGAGTTTGCGTTATGAAGAGGGCCGTTTAGTCCAAGCAGCTACCCGTGGTGATGGTACCCAAGGTGAGGATGTCACGCTTAATATTCGTACGATTAGATCGGTGCCCCTCACATTAAACGCAGAGGTTGTACCTGCTGTTTTTGAGGTGCGGGGTGAGGTCTTGATGCATCGGGATGATTTTTATAAGCTGAATGCTGAGCAAGAAAAACGTGGTATCAAAGCATTTGTTAATCCCCGTAATGCAGCGGCAGGTAGTTTGCGTCAGCTTGACTCTAACATTACCCGTCGTCGTCATTTGCGTTTTTATGCCTATGGCTGGGGTGAGGTTGAGACAACCGAGCAGTTACCGACAACGCAGTCAGCCATGATGGATAAGCTCAAAGACTTCGGTTTTGTTATTTCTCCAGAGCGTGAAGTGGTTAAAGGGACTGAGGGCTTATTAGCCTTTTATCAAATGATAGAAGCTAAGCGCGCTAATCTGCCTTTCGATATTGACGGTATTGTTTATAAGGTAAATAGTTTACACTTGCAAGACGCATTAGGTTTTATTTCCCGTGCACCACGTTTTGCCTTAGCGCATAAGTTTGCTGCGGAGGAAATGCAAACACTATTAGAAGGTATCGAAATTCAAGTTGGACGCACAGGTGCGCTAACACCGGTAGCCAGGCTTAAGCCGGTATTTGTCGGTGGGGTGACAGTGACTAATGCGACACTACACAATGAGGATGAGATTCGTCGTAAGGATGTACGTATTGGAGATACCGTCATCGTGCGCCGTGCGGGTGATGTGATTCCTGAGGTGTTGGCGCCGGTGCTTGAGTTACGCCCCGAAGGAGCAGTGCCGTTTCAGATGGTCACGGAGTGTCCTGTTTGCGCGTCGGCGATTGAGCGGTTACCGGGAGAGGCCGTCTGGCGTTGTACCGGTGGTTTGTTTTGTCGTGCTCAACGGGTCCAAAGCCTTATTCATGCAGCAAGTCGTAAGGCCTTAGATATTGAGGGCTTGGGCGATAAATTAGCAGAGCTTTTAGTCGAAAAGGAATGGGTCAAGTCACTGGCGGATTTATATCGTCTTCGAGCAGAGTCTATTTCTACCTTAGATCGCATGGGGCCTAAATCGTCACAGAACCTCATCAATGCCATTGAGAAAAGTAAAAATGTGAAGCTCTCCAATTTTATTTTTTCACTTGGCATACGTCATGTGGGTGAAGCGACGGCGCGAGAGTTAGCCGCTCATTTCGGCAGTATGGCGGCATTATCGCAAGCGACCATTGAAGAGCTGCTGACACTAAATGACGTGGGTCCGGCAATTGCTGAATCCATTAGGCACTTTTTTGATGAGAAGCATAACCAGCAGGTGATTCATGAACTTGCGGAATTGGGTATCAATCCGATTCATGAGGGCCGTAGCGCTTCTCCTATGGTGGCTGGAGCAGGTGATTCAGCGATAAATGCCGATGTGACAGCTGCTGTTGCCGGTAAAACCTTCGTGCTAACTGGTACCTTGCCTAATTGGACGCGTGACGAAGCATCTGATTACTTACGCGAAGCGGGTGCGAAGGTGACCGGTTCAGTGTCCAAAAAAACGGATTATGTGGTGGCCGGCGAAGATGCAGGTAGTAAGTTAAGAAGAGCTGAAGAGTTGGGCGTGACGGTACTCGATGAAGATGCCTTAAAGGCTTTACTGGGAATGAGCTGACAATCTCTTCTTTACTTTTGCTTAAAGTGAGTAATGACTCCTTTATAGCAAACATGCCTCCATCTTAAAAGATTGGAGGCATGTTTGCTTTTACTTTGCTAAATTGGCTAAAAGAAAGGCATTACTTGGCTTTTTCTTCTGCTTTTTCAGCTTTTTTATCTTCTTCTGATTCAACTACCGTAGCGGCTTCACGTAAACTTTCAACGTAGGCTTGAAGTTTTTCTTGTTGAACCATTTGCTTTAAGCCGGGAGAGGCTTCTTCTTTGCTGGGTGCTTCAACAGCGCGTTCGTCAAGTACTTCGATGATATGCCAGCCGAATTGGCTCTGTACTGGTTCTGCTACGATCTCTTTCACCTTGGCGTTGCGTACGGCTTCGGCAAACTCAGGAACAAAGTTGTCAGCCTCTGCCCAGCCCAGATTTCCACCTTGTTTGCCTGAGCCAGCGTCGACAGAGTTTTCTTTGGCAGCAGCTTCAAAATCAATTTTTTTATCTTTGATTTGCTTAAGAAGGTCTTGTGCTTTTTTTTCATCGGCCACTAAGATATGACGGATGTTGTATTCTTTCGCTTCTTTAGCATCGGCAACAAGCTCTTCATAGGCCTTATCAATATCAGCGTCAGAAGGTGTGTTGTCCTCCATCCATTTAGCAATGAGGGTGTTAATTAAAATCTCTTTGCGAGAGTTTTCGATTAACATGCGTGTGTCAGGATCCTCGTCTAAACCTTGCTTAACAGCTTCTTGGGATAAAACCTCACCGGTAATCAATTGGTCTAAAATTAATTTGCGATTTTCAGGGGTATCCTCCATGCCGCGTGATGCCATGGCGCGTACCATGGTGTCAATTTCTGCTTGAGGAATAGGCTGGCCATTCACTGTAGCAGCGTTTTGAGCGTATACAGGGAAGGTTAATGCGACAGCTGCCGCTAAAATTAAGCGTTTCATAGATATCCTATCGATTGTTGTTGTCAAATTTATAAGTTAAAGCTTATTCGTCAGAGCTTGAAAGATTCAGGGCTAGTGCATGAATCGGGAAAGGCATCAAGTCCTCAAGGAGCTCATAAACCATTCGCTGACGCTGCACGCGCGAGACGCCGTCGAACTTCGCTGAACGCATCGTCACGGTGAAGTGGTTAGCGCCATCACGATTGCCTGCGTGCTGTGCATGCAAATGTGAGTCATTGAGCACTTCCAGCTCAATCGGCTCTAATACAGCCAAACGCTGACGAATCACATCGACTCGCTCTTCAGGTTTAGGTGTATTTTCAAGATCACTCATATATATCTCCATAAGTTCTAATGTTGATGGACAGTCATTTAAATAAAAAGTTCACTTTTGAATAAATAACTTTTATGCCTGACTGTCATCGTCTTGCAGGTACTTAGCAAGCATCAATGATTGTCCAATAACAAAGACGATTAATAGGACAGTTAAACCAAATACTTTAAAAGTAGCCCATTGGTCGGTTGTAAAGTAGCCGGAAAATGCGACAAAAAGATTAAGTATACCCATAAAGACAAAAAAAGCAGACCAGCTGTAGGCCAGTTTTGTCCATACCGCTTCGGGGAGGGTAATTTGGGTGCCCATCAGGCGCTTGATGACGTTGTTTTTGAAGAGCAATAAGGCACCTGAAATAACGATCCCAAAAGCCCAATACAGGATGGTCGGTTTCCACTTGATAAAGCTTTCATCTTGTAGGTAAATGGTGAGACCGCCAAAAAGAACAATCACTATCAAATTGAGCCAATGACTGCTTTCGATTTTTTTTTGTCTAACTTTTAACCAAAGGATTTGTATCACTGTAGCGGCAATCGCAACTTTGGTGGCTAAATAAATATCCCCCATTTTGAGGGCGATAAAAAATAGGATTAAAGGGAGAAAATCGAAAATAATTTTGTTCATAAAAGGTTCTTGTAAGGATTGAAACGCCAGACTCCTAGTTTATCAGACTGAGGTCGCGCTTTTTCTGCACTTAACTACTTTTAGCTGCGAATTCATTGCCTGTTGATGGAGTTACTATCTTAGGTTGGTTTTTCTTTATGGACTAATACCATATCTTTTAATAAGTTACAAAATCTTTCTGGTAAAATTAATCCTTTATTCACAAAAATAACGATTAGATGGAGTACAAATGAAATCTCTAAAACTCACTAAACTAAGCGTACTGGTATCCTCCTTATTGGCAGCGGGTTCGATCATGGCTCAAACTCAAACGGTCAATGTTGGTGTATCAGTATCTGCTACAGGCCCTGCGGCCTCGCTTGGTATTCACGAGCGTAATACGGTCGATATCGTTCCCACCAAAGTCGGTGATGTAGAGATTAAGTATTTTGTCTTAGATGATGCCACCGATACAGCACAAGCCGTTCGCAATATGCGTAAGCTCATCAGTGAGCAGCGTATTGACGTCATGGTAGGCAGTACCGTTACGCCGGGTTCCTTGGGTTTGGTCGACGTCGGTGCAGAGATGAAGGTGCCGGTGATTAGCTTGGCCGGCAATGCCGTCGTGGTTGAGCCTCAAGAAGGGGCCAAGGTTTGGGCATTTAAGACGCCACAAAATGATGCTTTAATGGCGACTGCGATTCGACACAACATGGAAAAGCAGGGTATTAAAAAGGTCGGTTATATCGGTTTTGCCGATGCCTATGGGACCAGCTGGCTGTCAGAGTTGGAAAAAGCACTTGAAGGCTCAGGTATCGAGGTTGTTGCACGCGAGAGTTTTGCACGCAGTGACACCAGTGTGACTGGTCAGGTGATGAAATTAATTGCTGCTCGTCCGGATGCGATTGTCATTGGTACTGCCGGTACACCGGGTGCTTTACCACAAACAGAGTTGATTCAGCGTGGCTTTAAGGGCGTGACCTATCATACACATGGCTCTGCAAACAATGATTTTTTACGTGTTTGCGGTCGTGCATGTGAGGGGGTGATTCTTCCGGTCGGTCCGGTTGTTGTGGCCGATCAACTCGATCATTCTCACCCGTCAAAAGTTGGTGCACTTGAGTACATCAAGCTTTATGATGATAAGTTTGGTGAGGGTACTTTCAACAGTTTTGGTGCTCATATGTGGGATGCCTCGGTGTTAATCAATGCAGCAATTCCTGCCGCTATTGAGAGTGGTGAGCAGCCGGGTACCGAGGGCTTCCGCGTAGCGATGCGTGATTCTCTGGAAAATCTTCAAGAGGTTCTGGGTGTGCACGGCGTCTTTAATACGAGCAAGGAAAATCATAATGGTATGGATGAGCGTGCTCGCGTCGTTATCAAAATTGAAAACGGTAAGTGGGTCTACGATCCGGAACTCGAGTGATGTGAGTCGTGATTAAAAGACGCCAGGTTTTTTAAACTTGGCGCTTTTTTAATCGTGTTATCTTTATTTTTCAGTTAGTGCGACTTTGTTACTCATTTATTTCTAAAAAAACTTAGTCGTTGTTTGTAGCTTTTTAAGCGATATCTTTTTAACAAGTGCAATAGTATGAATTGGGAAATTGCCAAAATCCTCACACAGGATGGTTTGGTCACAGGGGTCATTTATGCCCTGATGGCAGTAGCATTAGTGCTCGTATTTGCAGTTACACGGATCACCCTGATTGCTCAGGGTGAATTCGTTTCTTTTGGCGCGTTGACATTTGCCATTATGGCCAATGGCCAAGTCCCTGCTACGATTTGGCTTCTGCCTGTTTTTGGAGGCATTATCTTACTGCTGGATCTTTATCAGTGCTTGATTCGAAAGAGCAATGGTTATCGGCGGATTGTTAAAAGTTTTATTTTAAATCTCATTTTGCCGTTACTTCTGGCGTTTATCGTGCCACCTATTTTGGCCACAAATCCATCGATTTGGGTTAAGGCTTTATTAACCATGTTGCTAATTGTGCCCATCGGTCCAATGGTGTATCGTCTAGTGTTTTTACCCGTCGCCGAGGCACCTGGTTTATTGCTGTTAATTATTTCTATCGCGCTGCATTTTGCGTTTGTCGGTCTCGGTCTGGTGTTTTTCGGTGCCGAAGGCTGGCGTGTATCAGAGCCTTTCTTTGACGGAACGGCCGAATTCTTCGGTTTGATGTGGTCTTATCAAAGTCTCTTTGTGATTGCCATGACGATTTTTATTATCGTCGGTCTATATTTCTTTTTTGAAAAAACAATTTATGGCAAGGCATTACGTGCCACGGCTATTAATAGAAAAGGGGCCCGTTTGATGGGTATCAGTACCAGTTTAGCGGGGTATATTTCTTTCTGGATTACTTCCTTTATCGGTGTGGTGTCAGGAATTTTGCTGGTGTCGTTTATTACTATTACCTACGAAACCGGATTTATGATTGGTCTTAAAGGCTTTGTTGGTGCCATTATCGGTGGTTTAGTCAGTTATCCAGTCGCTGCCATTGCCGCCGTGTTAGTTGGTGTCATCGAGGCATTCAGTACGTTTTGGGCGAGTGACTACAAAGAAGTGATTGTCTTTTCTCTCGTGGTGCCGGTGCTATTGATTCGCTCTTTAACTAGTAAAACGCATGGTGAGGAGGACTAAGATGAATCATACAACGCCTTCTCAAGAAGTTATGAAAGAAGAAAAAGTACAGATGCATAAGCATAAGCTAAGGAAATTTAATCCCTTTGTGGCGGCTTTTATTATTGCGCTGATTATCTTGCCACAGCTATCCATGGTGCCGGAGTTCTGGATTAACCAGATGAATAGTATCGGTATCTCTGCCATTGTGGTTTTTGGTTTGGTGATTTTGACCGGTTCTGCCGGTATGACTTCCTTTGGTCAGGCCGCTTTTGTCGGCATTGGGGCGTATTCAACTGCTTACCTGACGGTGACTTTAGGTTATTCACCTTTATTAGGTTTGCTTGTCGGACTGTTTATCACCGGCGTCGTTGCTTGGTTTCTTGGTCAGGTCACGCTGCGTTTATCAGGTCATTTTTTATCGCTTAGTACGATTGCCTTATGCTTGGTGTTTTACTATTTATTCGGCAATATGAGCTTTTTAGGTCGCCATGACGGGTTACCGGGCGTACCGGCGATTGAGTTTTTAGGGATATCTTTGCAGCCGGCGCGTAATAACTTCTACCTCATCTGGTTCTGTGTATTACTGACATTATGGCTTAGCCAAAACCTTTTAAATTCCCGTACCGGACGAGCTGTGCGCGCGTTAAATCGTGGTGAGGGGATGGCGCGTTCTTTTGGTGTAAAAACCTTTCATTACAAACTGTTGGCTTTTGTCTATGCGGCCTTATTAGCCGGTCTCGCCGGTTGGTTATATGCCCATGAGCAGCGTGCCGTTAGTCCAAGCACGTTTGGTATTAATTACGGTATTGAATATCTCTTTATGGCGCTGATTGGCGGATTCACCAGTTTATGGGGAGCGATTTTTGGTGCGGCCTTGATCCTCATTTTACGAGATCAAATTCAGAACATTGCTCCTAAGCTGATTGGTAGCAATGTCAACGTTGAAATGGTCTTTTTTGGGGTCATGATGATCCTCATTCTACAGTATGCACGCAATGGCTTAATCCCTTTAATTGTGCAGTGGATTCGAGGACTAAATGATAAACAAAAAGCAAAAAATGCGTTAACCGATGATGTGCTTGATGAGCCTAGTGCCACGCGTTTGGCCTATGGCGTCGAACGCTTACGACTTAGTGCACCGGCCACGTCATTAGCGCCAAGAAAAAACAGATTCCACGCTGCAGAGGGTGAGGCTATATTGCAGGTGCAGCATATCCGCAAGGAATTTGGTGGTCTAGTTGCGGTCAATGATATTTGTTTTCAAATTAAGTCCGGTGAGATTATGGGCTTAATTGGCCCTAACGGCGCAGGTAAAAGTACCACCTTTAATCTACTCACCGGCGTGTTACCCTTGACATCCGGCAAGGTGCTGTTTCATGGTCAGGATATCTCAAATTGGCCGGCCCATCGTATTGCCAGAATGGGGATTGCTCGCACCTTCCAACATGTGCAGCTATTGCCTGATATCAGTGTGGTTGAAAACGTGGCGCTTGGAGCTCATTCTCGTGCTAATACAGGAGCCGTACAGGCGGCTCTGCGCCTAGACAATGAATCAGAGCATCAACTGCTGGAGGAGGCCATGAAGCAGCTCAAACGTGTTGGTCTTGAGGACTGTGCGTTATTGCCGGCCGGTGGTTTATCACTTGGGCAGCAGCGCATCGTAGAAATTGCCCGCGCGCTTTGCTTGGCTCCAAGTTTCTTATTGTTGGATGAACCGGCGGCAGGTTTGCGATACAAAGAAAAAGAAGCGTTAGCCGCTGTGTTGCATGCCTTACGCAGTGAGGGTATGAGTATTTTACTGGTTGAGCATGATATGGATTTTGTGATGCGACTGACAAATCATTTAGTGGTGATGGATTTCGGTACGCAAATTGCCGAAGGAACACCGGCAGAGGTACAGACTAATCCTGCTGTATTGGAAGCGTACTTAGGGGGTGTAGCAGATGAGTAATCAGACGAGTACTGAGCTTTTATTAGATGCTCAAAATATCTCAGTCTATTACGGCCAAGTTCGAGCCGTAGATGATGTCAGTATTAATATCCGTCCTAGCCAAATTGTGACGGTAATTGGTGTAAATGGGGCCGGTAAAAGCAGTTTGATGAATGCCATTATGGGTAATTTACCGACCAATGGCCGTAGCACAGGCAAGGTTAATTACTTAGGTCATGACGTCTCAGCGCTGGATGTAGAGCGTCGGGTTGCCCGCGGCTTGAGTTTAGTGCCTGAAACACGTGAACTCTTTAGCTCAATGACAGTGGAAGATAACCTGATCTTGGGGGCGTTTAGATTTCGTTCCGACAAAGAGGGTGAACGACAGTACAAGCTAAAAGATATTTATGAGCTGTTCCCACGTTTGAAAGAGCGTCGTACACAATATGCGGGTACCTTGTCCGGTGGTGAGCGTCAAATGCTTGCCCTAGGCCGTGCTTTGATGACAAATCCCAGCTTATTATTATTAGATGAACCAAGTTTAGGTTTAGCTCCTTTGGTTGTGCGCGAGATATTCCAAATCATTCAGTATCTACGAGAAGAGGGGGCGTCCATTCTACTCGTAGAACAAAACGCCCGTGCTGCTTTGCAAATTGCAGACTACGCCTATGTATTAGAAATGGGGCGTTTAAATTTGAGTGGATCAGCTTCAGAGCTGCTCAATCATCCGGGTGTCATTGAGAGTTATCTAGGTCTTGGTAGCGGCAATAAAGAACGCGTATAGTTGTTTTCACAAACCTAAAATAGTCAAAAGTAAGCCCTTCTATCATTAGAATAGAAGGGCTTACTTGTTTATCTGCTTTGATTAGGGCTGCTTAGTTAGCACCTAAGAGCTCCGGTAAAGCAAGAGAGATAGCAGGTACATAGGTAATCGCGATTAGGAAGCCTAAAAGGATTAATAACCAAGGCATGGCTGCCCTAATGGTACGCGTAATCGGCATCCCGGTGACCGCTGAGGTGACAAATAAGTTTAGACCGACAGGTGGAGTAATTAAACCGATTTCCATATTCACGACCATGATGATACCAAAGTGAATCGGATCAATACCCAGTTGTACGGCAATAGGGAAGAAAATCGGTGCCATAATTAAAATAATGGCTGAGGGTTCCATGAAGTTACCGGCAATTAATAAAACCAGGTTAACAACAATCAGGAACATCCATGGCTCTAACCCTAGACCTAAGACCCATTGAGAAATAAGTTGAGGGATTTGCTCGGTGGTTAGTACATGTGCAAACAACATGGCATTGGCAATGATGAACATCAGCATCACGGTCATTTTGCCGGAATCAAGCATGACTTTTGGTAAATCTCTGATCCCCATGTCTCTATAAACGAAGAGGGCAATAAAGGCTGAGTAAACTGCCGCCACTGCTGCCGCCTCGGTCGGAGTGAACATACCGCTGTAGATACCGCCCAAAATAATGACAATCAGCAATAAGCCCCAAAGTGATTGTCTTAAGGCTCTAAACCACTCAAAGAAAGAGGCGCGTGGCTGAGCAGGCAAATTCTTTATGCGGGCTACGATATAAATGGCAACCATTAAGGCAAGACCTAATAAGGCGCCTGGAACCACCCCTGCGATAAACATTTTACCGACCGATTGCTCAGTTGCTGCGGCATAGACAACCATCACAATAGATGGAGGAATGAGGATGCCAAGGGTACCGGCATTACAAATAATGCCTGCGCCGAATTCAACCGGATAGCCGGAGCGAACCATACCGGCAATAGCGATTGAACCTACGGCAGCAACCGTTGCCGGGCTAGAGCCTGAAAGAGCTGCAAAAAGCATACATGCTAATACAGAGCCAATCGCTAAACCGCCGCGTATATGACCTACGCAGGCATTAGCAAAGTCGATTAAGCGTTTGGCAACACCACCCGTCGTCATAAATGCCCCGGCAATTAAGAAGAAAGGAATGGCTAATAGAGTGTAATGCTCAGATGTCTCAAACATCTTGATGACCAGACCGCGAACGGAGTCCGGACTAAAAAACATAATCGTAATAGCGCTGGATAAACCTAAAGAAATGGCAATGGGCACGCCAATTAGCATGAGGCTAAAAAGTAGCGCAAATAAAATTAAAATCGTCATTATTTTTGCTCCACTGCTGAATTATTTTCGTTGTTATTATTTTTCTGATGGGCAAGCTCTTCTAAAGCATCTTTTGCTTCATTAGCCAAGCCTAGAGAATCTTGTGTACCTTGAATCAAGCGGTAGCCAATTTCAAGATAGCGAATAATAAATAAAATAAAACCAATGGGTACGATAATGGTCACATGCCAGCGAGCGACACCAAAACGATCAAGTCCGTTGGTGAGTGTGCCATTTTGCTGAAGAGTCTGCACCCATTCAATGCTATAGAAAAGCATGATAAATCCGTAAAGCAGGCAAGCGCCTAAACCGATAAAGGCTAATATGCGTTTGGTACGGCTTTGAAATAAATTGACTAGCGCGTCAACACCAATGTGGCCGCCAATGCGTACGCCGTAGGACATGCAGAAGAAGATTAACCAAGCAAAACAAATAGCGGTAAATTCATTTGCCCAGTTTAATGATGAAGCGGTATCCATAATAAAATCACCGATTGCATCACAAAAGTCACCAAAGCCGGTGTCCATAAACCTGCCGCCTAAACCATAGAACGGTACGTACAAGTTATTAAGCATTGTGTAAATAAAGGTGACTAACGTCATCGCTGAGAGGATAAAGACAATAAGAAACTTCTCAAGTTTTTGCCAAAGACTATCCATCTTGCGGTAAATATCGATAAACATAAAGTTTTTCCTTTTACCTTATTCGTTCGGAAAAATTGTGAGTTTTGAGTTTGGAACTCAGCGTGAAATGTATTTTATAAAAATGCCCCCTGAGGATTGCTATGCTTAGGGGGCTATATCACTTACTAAGTAAATAAGGAAAAAAGAGGTAATTAACCCTCGTTAGCGCTAACGGCAGATTGGATTAAATCAGCACCGATTTCGCCTTCGAATTTTTTCCAAACCGGCTGTACCGCTTCACGCCATTGCTCACGCTGCTCAGGTGTAAGCTTAATGATTTCACTGGTGCCGGCATCAATAATGCTTTGTTTGTCTCTTTGATTAAGCTGTTCGGCCATTTTATTTACTTCAACCGTCACTTCAGCCATGACCTCGTCAAGTGCGGTACGCACGTCAGAGTCTAGGCCATTCCAGAAGTTAGAGTTAGTAATTACCATGTAGTCGATAATACCGTGGTCAGACTCAGTAATGTACTTCTGAACCTCATGAACTTTTTGTGAGTAAATATTTGAGTAGGTGTTTTCAAAACCGTTGACCACGCCGGTTTGTAGTGATTGATACACCTCAGCAAAGGCAATTTTACGTGGATTAGCGCGTAAAGCAATAAACTGCTCTTCCAGTACGTTGGACGCTTGTACACGGAACTTAAGGCCGCGAGCATCACGTGGTACACGGAGTGCTTTGTCAGCAGTCAATTGCTTCATGCCGTTGTGCCAGTAAGCTAAGCCGGTGATGTTTTTTTCTTCCATGCTTTTTAGGAGAGCTTGGCCGTCATCGCTTTGTTGGAAGCGGTCTACTGCAGCGATGTTCTCAAAGAGGAAGGGTAAATCAAAAAGCTGTAATTTTTTCTGATAGTGCTCTAACTTAGAGAGTGAAGGTGCTAACAAATGCACGTCACCTGATAATAGTGCATCCATCTCTTGACCATCACCATATAGTGAGGAGTTAGAGTAGACCTCAATCTTTACTTTGTCGCCTAAACGCTCTTCTGCTTTTTGTTTGAATAAAAGGGCGCCTTGGCCTTTGGGTGTGCTGTCGGCTACTACGTGAGCAAACTTAATCACAACAGGTGATTGTGCATGGGCTGTTCCCATTAATCCGGCTGCAGATAAGGCAAGCGGTAAAACTAGGGATTTGAATGTTATTTTCATCTATGTCTCCATCCATGGGTAAATAAAAGTCGTAACTAATAGAAACATCGTGTATTAAGATTAATCACAACTTGAATTCATAATCTTACTTTAATTTTGCGATGATGTACACGACTGATGTTGTGATTTTATGCTACTTAAGTCACTACGAGGTGTAAATTTATTACGTCACCAATTACTTAGCAATTTCGTTTATTTAAAGAGGTCCTTTAATTATTTAATAGATTAGGGATAATACTGAGTCTTTTTGAGGTGAAAATGACACCGTGTTTTTGAATTTTTGTGTAAATTACCACACAAAAAAGACGATAAGATGAAAAGTTATTGACACATTCTATAATCTCGCATATAATCTTTTTCTTAGGTTGTTTGAGAGGCTCTTTAGCTCAGTCGGTTAGAGCGACGGAATCATAATCCGCAGGTCCCCCGTTCGAATCGGGGAAGAGCCACCAACTACTTAATACGCGCCCGTAGCTCAGTTGGATTAGAGTACTTGGCTACGAACCAAGGGGTCGTGGGTTCAAATCCTGCCGGGCGCGCCAGATTCAAAGCCTTCATAGTATAAACGCTATGAAGGCTTTTTTGTGTCCGTTTTTTCGTGTCCGTTAATAAAGAGCTGTAAATTTATTAAATACATCAGCGCGTTAATGCGGACCGTTACTTGCGCCCTGTCAACAGATTCAGCTTGCCCTTTGTAGCATAAGATTCAAAGATGCTCAATTTTGTTAGTCTTGTAGTAATTTATTTCTAGGCTTGCTTGCCAATACCCGAGAAACTACACTGTTTATCTATTTTGTAGATAGCATAAGCGTGGCAAATCACTCCAAATTTGCTGCGCAAACTATATAAACAGATGGTTAAGCTGCCGCTGCTCGTTCTCATGAACTGAGCCTTATTCGATAGTAGTTCACCGTCCTTAATCACCTGTTTATCGTCTTCGTCATATACCTTCGCCACATACGGCAGTCGTTTATGTATGGTTGCATTTAATGAGTAGCCTTGTGAGTTAGAGCCAATTGAGAACAAAACCTATACTTCGCATAGCGTGCATCACGGCTATTTCTTTAGTGTTGTCCGGGTGTGGTAGTTTGTTTTCCGGTACCGGTCCTGCGAAAAGGCAGGTTTTTACCAAAATGCGCGGAAAGCCTCGTGGTTTAGGGCGAGGGTGAATAGCGCGGACGGCAACGCCGTCCTTTGAGTCTATGGTGGCGTTTGCTGTTGCTCGATATACTGTCGAATGACTTCAATCGGCGCGCCGCCACAGCTTCCAGCAAAATAACTTGGCGACCATAAAGCCCCTTTCCACAGTTTCTTTTTAATGTTGGGGTAGTTCTTTTTTCGGATAAGAAGACTGGATATACCCTTTAGACTATTAACCAGTTTTGATATGGCAACTTGGGGCGGGTAGTTCACTAATAAGTGAACATGGTCGTCCCCTCCATCAAACTCTACTAACTCGGCCTCAAAATCAGCGCACACACTAGCGAAAATTTCCTGAAGGTCGTTAAGGATGGCTTTTGTAAATACGTCACGACGGTATTTAGTCACAAAGACTAGATGAACGTGCATATTAAAAACGCAGTGNCTACCGCGCCTAATGTCATTGTTTTTCTCCATAGACCAGAGTATGATTGATTGATGAAACGACTTCAAGCTTTTAAATACGAACTCATGCCAAACGGCGAACAACAGCGCGCCATGCGCCGTTTCGCTGGGTCGTGTCGTTTTGTATTCAATAAAGCGTTGGCGTTGCAACAAGCTCATTATGCCGAAGGCAAAAAGANGTTGTCTTATAGCGATTTGTGTAAACACCTAACGCAGTGGCG
>NZ_KB892288.1 GCF_000373745.1 Oligella ureolytica DSM 18253
GTCTCGTCAAGGTGCATGCGCAGTCGCTTTTGAAAGCGATTTGCATCAATTGTTTAAAAGCTGCCAATAAGCTTAGGATAGTTGCGCCTAATTTTGCCTAAAAGGCAGAATTAGGCAGATAAATGCCAAAAAAACAGGCATTTATCGATAAAAGCGGGGTGAAATTTGTCGAAAATTTCCAAAAAAATCAAAAAATCAAAAAATTTCCAAGTAGAACAGAAATCCGGTATTTAACTGCTTTTATGCAAAAGTCTCTTTAATGTGATTTTTGCCTTGCCGTAATACTATTTAAAGTCAAAATGGCGTTTTCTACGTTTTCTATTATAAGCCTGAGTCCACATAGTGGCTCCGCGACAAGTCCTTTCTGTACTGTCAAAGAGATTGTAAATAATCGGTCATCACATACCACAGTTATAGCATTCCACAAAGAAACCTCATTGTGGATTACCAGATTGAATATGAGTCGACACGAGAAAAACGCTTAATTTAATCTTGATAAATAATTCAACTTTTATCTTGCAAGATGAAAAACGCCATGAATCTTACCAGTAGACCCAAGGCGTACCTATCGTTCTATCTAGCTATTTAAAGTCTTCAACCTAAACAACTCAACATCTCGTCTAAACTTTGGAATTAAGTCTAAAACCTTTGGTATATCCTGCTTAACCGTATCCCCTACAATATCCAAATCAATTGCATAATATCCATGAACCATTTTATGCCTCATTGCTGCCATATCTTTCAATGGTAACGTTTTATTTACAGCTATAAAGTCGGGAAATTTCAATGATATTACTGCGGCAATTTCTCCTGATGTAAGAATATCTAATGTCAGAGAACGCTGTAACAGCCTCTTAGTTTTAAACTCCTCTTCTCTTACACCATCAATATCTCGAAGTATGGCTTCAGCATATTCCTTTATATGCTCGATCTGCTCGCCTAACTTGAACTTGCTCCTATCCTAATGAGATAGCTATTTCAATGATTTTGTTTTTATGCTTCGGCGGTAATTGATTTTCAGTCACAATATCAACCTCTACGCCTAATAATTCTGATAATTCATTTTTCAGTCTCGAGAGCATGAATAAGGTAATATCACGTTACGCTTGAATTAAAAAATCAATGTCACTTTCTTCAGTGTCTTCACTGTGCAATCGAACCAAATATCTTAGGGTTTTTAATCAAAAGATAGTTTGAAAAAACTCTCTTAACTCCTTGATTATATTTGCTTAATGCTTCAGAAGGCTTCATAACTTTTCTCCGAAAAAGCTAGCGACTTAATACGAATTGTGCTACTTTGAGGATTAACTTAGCTTAAACTCACTTCATTGCCGTTTTGCAAAACTCACACCTATCTAGTTTCCCAACTACTACTACTGACACTAGCAATGCCTTATCTGCAATCTTATAAATAAGTATAAATCTTGTGTATAGGAGCATGTATTGGTATCTTCAAGTGTTACCTTGTACCTTCTCGTAAAATATAAAACGCAAAATCCCCGCTAAGCCTTTGCTCTAGCGGGGATTTTATATACTTCCAAATAGCTTTAACGCTGCTTGAATCAATTCTTTGGCGGTTGAGAGACATTCATATCAGAACCTATAATCCTCGTAATCAAAGGGTTTTGATAATTACAAAAATAAATATACCAACTTTTATACCAACAAATTTATTTGTGTCTTATTTGCACTTTTCCATGGGGTTTGTTTTACCAATCACTCTTTGGTCATTCTTTATGGTGTGATTTCTAATCGCATCAGTTAATTCCTTGGGGGCGGCTCTATGATTTTAATTACCCGCAATGACGGGTATTTAAGGGGGCGGTGATTTACGGAACTTACCCGTAAATCTAATGAGTATCAAAAAAGGTCTGTATCTGGTAGCCAGCCTCACTTAATCGCCTTGATACAGTGGTACTTGATAAGCCTATCTCTTCACCGATTCTTTTAAGCGTCATCTTAGCAAGGTATCTACCGTAGATTATTGCCTTGTATTCGTCATTTAGTGATTCTATGGCCGCTGCGGTGCGTTTAACCTTAGTAAGCCTATGTGCTTCTCTTTCTAACCTGCTTAATTCGTTGTCACCTCCAAAGAATACTCTTTCAGCAATTGATGGTAAATAGCCTTTTGAGTGGTATTCAGCCCATTGTGAAAGGCGTAAATCTAGATAGGTGTTTCTCACTGTAAGCCTCTAACAAATCATTCTGCCAGCAAATATTATAAGGTTAGCCGCCAATTGCGTTTTAGTCGCTCGGGGATTAAAGCCATTTCAAATGGCAATATTAATTTACACCTTTCAGCGGTATTTAAAAGCCTTTCGTACTTATTCCATGTCTAACTAGTGATGACAGTCTTAAAACGCCTTACAGACGCTCTCACGGCCTTACATCACCATTTGCTAGCACTACATACCCGTAACCAAGGGTATCAGTTGCCTTTTAACTGCTAGTGAGCCAGCACAATAAGAAGTTAACATCTTACGGTGAGCCAATATTTTCTATAAACGACTGTGTGGGTGGTCTAGTGGTGAAGCAAGCTATCAACTTTTACCCCGCCCCCGCATGGTGTTTGCATGGGGTTGTTTTATAGTCTTGGCTTATGTTTGGTTGCAAGGTGAGCCAAAGTAACTTTGGGCTTATTCTCATGCTCACCAGCACTGCGACTATATCAAGTTCATATCAAGGTGCTAACTTCCTCAAATTGAGGGAGTTGAATTACTTTTTTAATCTATGGTTTTATAAGGTTTTGCACCGAAATAATCTTGTTGCAATCTTGTTGCAATCTTGTTGCTGCCTTGGGGTAATCTTGGGGGCTTACCGCATGGCCTAAGCATGTAATCCATACCCGATAAATGAGAACATTAAACCATCTGTTAAACGCTTCTACAGGCTCTTAGAGCGGTTATTTAGTTTTTCGGCATCATTACCCTAAGCACACCGTCATTTTGCTGTCCTGCTGCGTAAATCTCGCCCTAATCTAACCCTAGGCTTTTGTATGTCCTCAAGTTGAGGGTGCTCACTGTAACCCTTGATCTGTACGCCCAGTTTGGGGGTTGAGGTCGTATGCTCACTAAACCCATGGTATAACCCTTACCGTAACCCTTAACTTAACCCTTGCCGTAATCTTGCCGTTACCCTTACCTAACCCTCACCGTAATATCACCGTTACCTAAGAGCCATCACATGAGCTTTAAAAGTGGTTCAGGCTCACAAATAACATCAATGGCCTGTCCTCAATTTGAGGGTAGCCGCAATCTTACGGTAACCATGCAATCAATTGCTTATGAGGCTGTCCCATTTGAGCGTGGGAGGGTGTCACATTTAAGTGTAGGAGGGTCTTACCGCATGGGGTTTGTGTCAATACCACCAAAGCGGGGTTCTCGGTGGTGAAGTATTTTCACTAGGGTGGTGATCCTTTTTCACTAGGTCAGAATCAGTAACCGTTTCTCTTTTGGTAACCGTTTTTTTCTTACTCACTTTTAACGATGAGCTAACCATCTGCTAATTGTTCATATGCTTTTTATCAGGTGCGTTTACTCTTTTATTTGTTTATAAATGACTACTACAGATGGCTTATCTAGATAGTGTACGGATATCGAACATAGGAAACACGAAAATACGCCCATATAAGTACGGATATCGGGCTTAGAGCAAGCCCCCTAAGTACGGATATCGGGCTTATAGCCCTGCCTATTGGTACGGATATAGGGCAAGGCGTGTTAATTTTGCTTCCAGTCTTTATAAGCACCACGTGGTAGAGATTGAGAACCGCAATCCATTTCTTTTGAGTGATGTAATCCTAACCAAGTTACCGCATACCACGCCGCCTTATTAGGTAGACTACCTTTACGTGTGCAAAAGATAAGCCCTCGCTCCTCTAGTATGTCCAATGAGCGCCTTAAGCTACTTTTGCTTGTCCAGCCACGCTTTTCTGATAGATAACGCCATGAGGCGCTAAGCCGTCCATTATTGGTAGAACTTAATTGCATGGCTATATCAAGTAAAAGCTTAAGTGGTTGGCCTTGCAAGGTCTTAAAGGCTTCGCTTTCCATCACTACATGAGGCAATGCCAAAAAAGTTGTACCATCACGATCAGCTTTATTTTTCTTATTGCTGTATCTCGCCATGCTCTACTACCTCAATAGCCCGTTCAAGCTGCTTAAGGGCTTGTTTAGCACGCTTATAGCCGTCCCTATGGTCATCAGCATTAGCCATGGCTTTAATGGCCACTGCCTGAGCAACAACAAGCATTGATGTTTTCTCTAATGGCTGGTTGCTTCTAGTGCCTGCTTCAATACCTGCCGTCTTGTTGATTAGACGGTTTATGTTTGAGTGAACAAAATGCGGCTTGCTTGAATCTGTGGAAAGCCTAGCAACGCCATCATGTAAAGCGTGATAGGTAGGTAAATACTCTGTTTCTCGTGTAATGATATTTTTTCTAGCTGCTGCAAATGCTTTAACCATACGAAACTTTAAATCTACTACTCGTTCAGTGTTTGCACTCAAGGAAAGTAAAAAGAAGCACTGATTTTCATTAAGTAAGGCGTATCTTTCTGGTTGGCCTACCCCACCTAATACCTCCGTTTGAAACGGAAGTATTCCATAGCCTTTAAATTTAGTTTCGTACTTTCTAATATTTTGAATAACGTTTCTATGCTTAATACCTAAATTATCAGCAATCAAACGGCTATCAACTCGGTATTCTTTGCCTTTAACCTCAAGTGTAATGCTAGTCATTGCTCGCCCCCTTAACAAGGAAATAACGCTTTACAGGTACTGGTTTACCGAAGCGGGTAGGCACTTTTTCCATTACACCGTGAATGATATAGCCATCTTTTCTAAGGCTGCTAATTGTAGAGTTAAGGCAGTGGTCGCCGTACCTTTCAGCTTCAAAGCGGTTTAAGCTTCGCTTCTGTAGCAGTTCCAATATACGGGCTTTTTTAGTTTGGGGATTAATTGGCTTTTTACCATCTTTGGCAGTATTGCAAATGTTATACTGCTTTTGGTCTTTTGCGCTCTCATTGCTTTTAGTAGTGGGGGCGTTTTTCATTTCACCACCTCCAAGCCTTTATTTTCTTCTCGCCATGCTATCGGGTCATCTAGAAAGTCCTTGATAGTGCTATAGCGCCATCTGTTCAAACGTACCCCATTGATATCAGGCCTTGGCATCTGCTTTCTTCTCAGCCACGCTCTGGGGGTGTGAATAGATACACCAAGGTGATCGGCAATCTCTTTCATTGTCCAGTAGCGATCTAGTTCAGGGTGTCTGTTGTTGGTTTGGTTGCTGTCATCTAGCCTTGTATCTTGAGGCATTGCTTTATCTCCAAAAGTGTTAACAATGCTTAAAAGTTTAAGAGGCTAAAAGATAAATAAATAGGTGGTTAGGTTCAGATAACCTAGGGTGGTGGGGGTTTTTAGGGGGTGGTTAGGTTAGCTGTCACCCCCGTATTTAAAGGCTTCTATGGTGGGCGGGTTATTTTAAATAATCTTGATTTGGCGCTGTTACTGTGGATTGTATCGCTACTAAGCTTTCGCCTAGGTGGGTAGGTTAGGGTGATAGGGTGGGTATGTTAGCTCAAGCCCTTGTGATAGGTCGCTGGTTACACACCTAATCTTGGATTGCCGCCCCCTTGCCTCCAGTTGAAAACCGTTAATATTCGCTCTTTTGCTGATTTTGTTAGACTTCTAGTATCTGAATCATTCTCGGTCATTCTCTCTAACTCAGCTTCAAGCGCCTGCTTTGGTGATTTTTTAATAACATCTTGTTTTCCGTTCTCTGTTACAGTATTCCAAAGTTTTAAGCCTACCTTAGCCTCTAAGGGGAAATACTCGCTATTGATGGGCACAATACAGTAACCTGATAGCTGCTTTTTAAGCGCCTCGTTCTCTGCTTTTAACGCCTCATTAGCTGCTTTAAGCTCTTCCAGTCTAGCGTTAAACTCAGGGTCGTTTACAACGGTCTGGTTGCTATTTGTATTGGCTTCATTCTTCACGTATGAGATTGGCCATAATATATTGATGGTGCTACATAATTTTCCGATATCATTAACATCAAGTTGCCAATACTCTTCATAATCCGTAACGTTACCTGCGTTCGGTGATAGCCTAATTAACCCCTCCATCACATTACGCCTTAGCATTTCTTTATAAGCTGAGAAAGCTCTGTAAAAGCCGTCCCGATCTTCCTCATCGTCATAGAAATCACATCTTGTAATGATATCGCTAGCTTCTTCAAGGCTTAAGTATGCTCTTGCCATATATGGCTTAAGCCATGCGGGTATTTGCTCTATTGGTAAAGGCCAATCAATGAGCTCATCGGGATCATTAATAATTAAAGCGGGCTCTTCCCATGGAATAGGCCAGTTTAAGCCCGATTCATGGCAATATTGCCTAATATCCAATACATCAAGCTGCCACTGGGATTCAGGATCTGTACGACTTCCATGCTTGGGTGATAAAGATATACGGCCTTGATCTACCGCTTGCCTTAGTAATTCCCTATAAGCATATTCTCCAATATCACAAAGGAACCTGCTATCTAGAGCATCACGGCTAAACTCTCGATGATTGGGAAACTCTTCACAAAAGGCTATCGTAAAGGCTGCCTCATTAAGGCTTAGGTAAGGCATTAAATGCTTTGGTTTAAACCATGCGGGCGGCTCTTTGCTCTTCTGCTGCTGTATCGCCTCTATATCAAGTCCGTTTTTCTTAAGAGCTTCATTAAAGCCCTCACGATACCAGCCTAAGTTATCTAAATCTCTTGTATCAAACCATAGCGGATCTTCCATAGGATACTCTTCAAACCTGTAATATGAACTGTCTAAATTTTCAAGCTCTTCAAGCGGCAAATTCCTAGAGATAATTACCTCTAACAAGTGTTTGTATTCTAAGGATTCGTCCGAAAATGGTTCAATTGAAATTATTTCATTAGTTAAGCCGTTCAACATAGCCTTATGCGGCACGCTGTCATTTTCTACTCTTATTAGTAGCTGTGCAATTTCTGCCTCTGTAGTGGTCGGGAATACCTCTTTAATAGCTTCAAACGCTTCACGAATAGAGATAAATTTACTTTGATATTCTTGATTTAATTCTTTAATTAATCCCATGCCAATACCTCAGCCAATAGGTAGCCAATACTTGATAAAGAGCTAACCTCATTCCGCTTGGCTGTGCGGTTTTCGCCCCGTCGGGCTAGAGGTTAGCAAAGCCATTATACTGTTTTTTCATACAGTCATGTACTCCCATTTATCTTAATGTATCTTTGTAAAATGGATTACAGGCTAATCAAGCAGTACTAAGCTATTTTGGTAGGCAGTTGAATAACCCGCTTTTCCTTTAGAGCGTCCAAGTGATCCGCCCATTCTTGCATCATGGCTGTGCGCTGCGGCAAATACTCAGCATAGTTATACGCCTTTGATACATCATCATCGTTTTCTGAGTGTGCTAATTGCAGTTCAATATGAGCATGGTTGTACCCTTGCTCATGTAAAGCAGTACTAGCCACGCCACGGAAGCCATGGCCACACATTCGCCCCCTATAGCCCATGCGGTACAAGGCGTATAGAATCGTGTTATTACTCATATGCTCACCCCTGCCTACAGTGTCGGGCGGGAAAACAAAGCCGCTGCCATTGTCATACTTTTTCAGCTCGTCTAGTATCTCTATTACTTGCTCAGCCAATGGCACAATATGCGGCCTATCCATCTTCATACGCTCTGCGGATAAGTTCCAACGCTTAGCCTCAAAATCAAATTCTTCCCATCTAGCTTTGATTAGCTCACTGGTACGTACAAAGGTGTAAGTCATCATCTTTAACGCCAATACAGTCACTTCACTGCCTGCGTAATCATCGATATCTCTTAAGAGCTCCGGTAACTCGGTTAAGGGTATTCTTGGGTAGTTGCGTTTTTTACGCTTTTTTAATATATCGCTAGGCCTAATATCAGCTACTGGGTTATTGGGTACTAAGTCATGAGCCACCGCATACCTCATTATTTGGCTACACTTTTGTAAGTTTCTCTTAGCTATATCGATAGCGCCCCGATTCTCGATTTTCTTTACCAACTCTTTAAAGCTTCCTGTCGTTAGCTCAGTAATTGGTGCTTCTCCTATTTCGGGCAATATATCCAATTCAATACGCCGCCATACTTGCTTAGCGTGTTTCTCTGAAACGCTGGGCTGCCAATGCTCATACCAAGCCTCAGCTACCAGCCTAAAGGTATTCAGTCGGGCAATAGCCTGCGCTCTCTGCTGTGCCTTTCTGTCCTCCATGGGGTCAATACCCTCTTGTAATAGTTTTCTAGCCTCTGCGTGCTGCTCTCTAGCCTTAGCAAGGCTTACCTCTGGGTATACGCCAATAGCAAGGGTTTTTTGTTTGTCATTAAATCGATAAGCATAACGCCAATACTTAGAGCCATTAGGATTAACAAATAACTGCAATCCTTGGCCATCACTCAGCTTATAAAGCTTTTCCTTTGCCTTAGCGTTCCTTATTTTTGTGTCTGTTAGGCTCATTTGTTGGTATCTCCTTTTTGGTCATTTGATACATACCAACTTTTATACCAACTTATGTTGGTATCTTCAAGCCCTACTTTGTACCCTCTTATCTACCTTACAGACAACAAAAAACCCCGCATAACCTTGATATATGCGGGGTTTGAGTCTTTTTGTATCGTTAAATACTTAGTAATATGGCGGATTGAGAGGGATTCGAACCCTCGATACGTCTCCGTATACACGCTTTCCAAGCGTGCGCCTTCAGCCACTCGGCCACCAATCCTAATTAGATAGATGCTAAAACCATCGACTAACAAATGATGATTACTACACACTAAGCGAGAGATTTTAGCACTTATAACGCTTCACGGCAATGAAAAGCCGTTATTCGTCACAAACAGATTTCTATAGGTTTTGTAGACTTAAAATACGCTCAACGTAACGGGAGAGTAAATCCACTTCGATATTAACCTCGCCCCCGCGTTGAAGATGTTTCAACGTAGTCACGTCTAAGGTATGAGGAATCAAGTTGATACTAATCTCGCAACCATCCGCATTGTCCTCGACTGAATTTACAGTCAGACTGACACCATTGACGACAACAGAGCCTTTATAAGCAAGGTATTTGCTTAATTCAGCAGGAGTTTGGATTTTAAGGAGATGAGATTCGCCTACCGGTTCAAAGACTGTAATTACGCCTTTACCATCCACATGCCCTGCCACAATATGACCATCTAGCGTATCGCCTAGACGCATAGCATGCTCTAAGTTTACTTCACCTATCTGATCCAACCCGACTGTCTTATTCAATGACTCACGAGATACTTCAACCTCAAAACTTGTCTCATCAAAAGCAATGACAGTCATACAAGCACCTTGAATAGCGATTGAATCACCCAGCTTAATACGACTTAAATCAAAATTATTAGCTTGCACATGCAAACGCACACCACTGTCTTTATCATCAGCAGTACCCAATGGCGTCACTGATTTAATATGACCAACACCCGTAATAATTCCTGTAAACATCTCTTCTCTCTTACTTTTCAGAAACAGCAGTCAACAACGCTTGCCAGCGCTTATCATCGCGCGCTCTTAAGCGCACATCAACACCAACCGCCTGCTGTTCAAAAAACACCATTTGCTTCGCATCACTCAGTTTTTCTAAAGGTGATAAAGCAAATACCTCTCTGCCCGGGCCAATGATTTTCGGTGCTATATAAAGTAGCACCTCATCAACCAAACCTGCATTTAAAAACCCGGCATTTAGACGTGGACCGGCTTCTAAATGCACTTCATTTATTTCATTTATCGCTAAATAATCCATGATGCCATGTAGGTCCAGCGCCTGCCCATCGACCCCATCAAGGGCTAAGGGCATCTTAATAATACGAGCGTTTTTCTCTTGCTCTAAAAAACGCTGTTTTTCTAGCTCCTGCGCTGTAAACACCCTATCTTCGACAAAAACCCACACCGGATCCTCATTAAAAATAGTCGCTGCAACATCAATAACAAATAAGCGATCAATCACTGCTCTAATAGGTTGACGCGGTGTTTCAATGGCGCGTACATTAAGCAAGGGGTTGTCGGCTTGTAAGGTACCTATCCCGGTTAAAACCAAACAACTACGAGCACGCCAGTGCTGACCATCATCGCGTGCAGTAGAAGACGTAATCCACTTAGATTCGCCATTGGCTAAAGCGACCTTACCATCCATGGAGCTAGCGAGTTTTGTCCGTACCCACGGCCTTTTGTTGAGCATCCGTGCGATAAAGCCGGTGTTTAGCTCAAGCGCTTCTTCGGCTAAGACTCCTGTATTGACCTCAATCCCCTCTGCCTGCAATTTGTCCACACCTCGACCGCCAACCAATGGATTAGGATCAAGCATCGCAATAACAACGCGCGCCGCTTGGTGGCGAATAATCGCATCTACACAGGGCGGAGTACGACCATGATGACTACACGGCTCCAAGGTAACGTAAAAAGTAGCACCTTTTAACGCTGCCTCGTTACCCCTAGCAATGGCGTTCTTAATGGCTTGAATTTCGGCATGGTCATGGCCGACTTGTTGAGTACTGCCCTGCCCGATTAACTGCTGATCGTGCACAATAACACAACCGACGCGAGGGTTAGGAGAGGTCAGATAAAGAGATTCTTCAGCAAGCCGAATGGCTTCAGCCATCCAATAGCTATCCTGTTCGGCCTGTAAAGGGTCGAGATTAATGCTCATAAGCATAGTTATTGTTTAGGCGCCGTGCTTTTCTTTTGCATCTCGCCAATTGCTTTGACAAACTCATCGATATGTTCAAAGCTTTGATACACCGACGCAAAACGCACGTAAGCCACCTGATCCAGCTCTTTAAGCGTCTCCATGACAAGCTCACCCACTGCGTCCGTGCTGACTTCCTTTTCGCCCAGATTAAATAAAGCATCTTGAATATCTATCAAGGCCTTATCTCGGGCTTCGGTACTCACGGGGCGCTTGCGCAAAGCCATATTCATACTGGCTTCGACTTTGGATAAATCAAACTCAGTACGCCTGCCATCACGTTTGACCACAACAGGCATGACCTTTTCGACTCGCTCAAAGGTGGTAAAGCGCTTCTCGCAGTCAGGGCAACGACGGCGACGACGAATCACATTACCTTCATCTTGCCAACGTGAATCAATGACTTGTGTATCAGTATTACTGCAAAAAGGACATTTCATATTTTTTCAGATCACCCTACCCACCGGAGCAAGGCGATCTATTTCTCACAATTTACCTATTACTTATAAACAGGGAACTGAGCAGTTAATGCGTTAACTTTTGAGCGTACTTCTTCTAAGAAAGCCTCATCATGAGGATTTTCCAGAACATCTGCAATTAGATTAGCGGTTAACTCGGCTTCGGCTTCTTTGAAACCACGAGTCGTCATCGCCGGCGAACCAATGCGAATACCGCTGGTAACAAATGGCGTTTCCGGGTCATTAGGAATGGCATTTTTATTAACCGTAATATGTGCTTTACCTAAAGCAGCTTCTGCTTCTTTACCGGTAATACCCTTGCTGCGTAAGTCAACCAGCATAACATGGCTTTCGGTGCGACCGGACACAATGCGCAAACCGCGTTTTGTTAAGGTGTCGGCTAATACCTGAGCGTTTTTAATAACCTGTGCGCCCCACGCCTTGAACTCAGGCTCCATCGCTTCCTTAAAGGCAACCGCTTTACCCGCAATAACGTGCATTAAAGGACCACCTTGGAGACCGGGGAAAATAGCTGAGTTAATGATTTTCTCGTGCTCAGCCTTCATCATGATAACGCCGCCGCGTGGGCCACGTAGTGATTTATGTGTAGTTGAGGTCACGAAATCAGCGTGTGGAACCGGATTAGGGTACTGGCCGGAAACGACTAGACCGGCATAATGAGCGATATCAACCATGAAATAGGCACCGACCTCTTTAGCGATCTTAGCCATGCGTTCAAAATCAATTTTTAGGGCATAAGCTGACGCACCACCTACGATTAATTTTGGTTTGTGCTCTTTAGCTAAACGCGCTAGCTCGTCATAGTCAATCTCTTCTTCGTCATTTAAACCATAATGAACGAAGTTGTATAGCTTACCTGAGGCATTAACCGGTGCGCCATGAGTTAAGTGACCACCTTCTGCTAAACTCATACCCAGCACCGTATCACCCGGTTTTAGCACGGCAAGATAAACACCTTGGTTAGCTTGCGAGCCGGAGTTGGGCTGAACGTTGGCCGCCTCAGCACCAAACAATTGCTTTAAACGATCAATCGCTAACTGCTCAACAATATCTACATACTCACAACCGCCATAGTAACGACGGCCGGGGTAACCCTCTGCGTATTTATTGGTCAGCTGTGAGCCTTGAGCCTGCATAACAGCCGGACTGGTGTAGTTTTCAGAAGCGATTAATTCGATATGCTGCTCCTGACGCTCATCTTCTTTTTGTATGGCTGCCCATAAATCCGGATCGACTTTGTCCAGTGTGTTGCTGCGCTCAAACATTGATAAAACTCCTAATTGAAGGTAGATAGAATAAAAAAACAAAGACCCCATTACTCACTTGATGGGTCTTAACATCCTCATCACGACGAAACCGCTGACTCTACGACTCAGCTAAACGTGGATTTAAGGTATAAGTACCGGTAATTGTCGCTTCTGCCAGCACATGCTGCGCCATGGCCTTAACCACATCAGCACACTTAAAATTACCCTCAAGCGGTAACTGCTCTATATCAAGCGCATAAAGTGTGAAATGATAATGGTGTACCAATGAATCATTAAATGGTGGGCAAGGACCGTCATAGCCGAAGTAATCACCCTTCATATCAGGGTCACCGGCAAACCACTCGGTAAAGTTATTTATACCATGACGCAAACCACCGGGAGCCGAAGGGCCGCCCTTACCCTTAGGGGTTACATCTTTCGAATGCGCACCCTCTTTGATCTCAGTCACATCAGCGGGAATATCAATTAACGCCCAGTGATAAAACTCCACTCGCGGCAAATCAGCAGGCACCTCACGATCTAGCTGATTAACATCATCCGGCTTACTCGGTACATCGCTATCGACACAAACCATCACAAAGGACTTAGTACCTTCAGGCGCATCAGTCCAACTAAAGTGCGGATTGATATTAGAAGATAAGGCGATATTACTCTGCTTATCCATCTTGCCAAAAGCAAAACGCGGATCGATTGCTTGATTATGTTGAATCGAATGGCTACTTAAATTCATAGAAAGACCTCCAAATATGATGGCTCCATCAGCGAAACCTAGCTAATTGTAACTCGCGCAAACTTACGCTTACCAACCTGAATTACGTATGTACCGGCAGCTAATGCTAAACCACGATCCTCGATGCGCTGACCATCGACACGCACACCGCCTTGTTGAATATTACGGCTAGCCTCAGAGCCCGAACTCGCTAAACCGGCATCTCTTAAGATGTGAACAATACTTAAAGGTGCGCCCTCTAACTCAATCTCAGGCATATCCTCAGGGATTTGACCGTCACGGAAACGTGCTTCGAAGCGCTGCAAAGCGCCCTCGGCTGCTGACGCACTGTGGAATCGAGTAATAATCTCCTGAGCCAACATCACTTTAAGATCACGAGGATTGCGACCATTTTCTGTCTCCTTGCGGAAGCCTTCAATGGCTTCAAGGCTATGCGTAGACAGCAAAATAAAGTAGCGCCACATCAACTCATCTGAGATTGACATAATCTTACCGAACATACTATCAGGGTCTTCGGTAATACCGATGTAATTATTTTTAGATTTAGACATTTTATGAACACCGTCTAACCCCTCAAGTAATGGCATCGTCAATACGCACTGCGACTCTTGACCATATTCTTTTTGCAAATCACGACCGACTAACAAATTAAACTTCTGGTCCGTACCGCCCAACTCAATATCACTCTTAAGCTGTACAGAGTCATAACCCTGTAGTAAGGGATAAATAAATTCATGAATGGCAATCGGCACGCCACCCTTGTAGCGCTTAGTGAAATCATCACGTTCAAGCATGCGCGCTACGGTATAACGAGAGGCTAGCGAAATCAAATCACGAGAACTCAGCTTATCACACCACTCGGAGTTATAACGAATCTCGGTCTTTTCAGGATCTAAAATAAGAGAGGCCTGCTCATAATAGGTTTTGGCATTGAGCTGAATTTGCTCTTTGGTTAACGGCGGGCGAGTGGTGTCACGACCGCTAGGGTCACCAATTAAGGCAGTAAAGTCACCAATCAGAAAAATCACCTGATGACCCAAATCTTGTAACTGACGCATTTTGTTAAGCACAACCGTATGGCCTAGATGAATATCCGGCGCCGTTGGGTCAAGACCCAATTTGATACGTAAAGGAACGCCTGTGTCCTTACTACGCTGCATTTTCTGCATTAGTTCGCTTTCGACTAACAATTCATCACAGCCACGCAGAACGATGCGCAATTCGTCTTTTACTTCTTGACTGATCTGAAGTTCTTGCTCAGACATCGATTGTTTAACTCCAAAAGTTTTATTATTCGTCTTAAATTTGTAGGACAAAATACCCAAGAGGCAACATGCCTATTCTGTGTTAGATTATAACCTTTCCTAGACCAAAGTATTGCTTCCTGAGGTGCTTTTTCATGAACCTACAATCTCCTTATTTTATCGGCATCATGTCCGGCACCAGCACGGATGGCGTAGATGCAGCATTAGTAAAAATAAATGAGCATGACGCCACACCGGCTAAACTGATTGCTACCAGCAGCTTGGACATTCCCATGAGTCTCAGGGAGGCTATTCTTAACCTCAACCAAAGCGGCCCTGACGAACTGCGCCTTGCAGCAGAGGTATCACTGGAGCTGGGTAAGTTATACGCCGATGCGACACAAAATATTTTATTAGAAAACAGCTTACTCGCTGATGACATCAATGCCTTGGGTATTCATGGCCAAACCGTCAGACATCGGCCTGAGCGCGGCTATAGTATCCAATTAAATGCACCAGCATTAGTTGCTGAATTAACCGGCATTGATGTGGTGTCAGATTTTAGAAGTCGCGATATTGCAGCCGGCGGCCAAGGTGCCCCATTAATTCCGGCCTTTCATCATGCCATGTTTCGCGACCACCACAAAGCCCGCGCCCTATTAAATATTGGCGGCATTTCCAACTTAAGTCTATTGCACCCCCAACAGGCGACGAGCGGCTTTGACTGTGGCCCGGGCAATATGCTGCTGGACTACTGGTGTCACAAGCACTTGGGACAAAAATTCGATAAAGACGGTGTATGGGCAGCGAGCGGAGCAATCAATGAGTCGCTCCTTGATTTTCTGACTGAGTCAGAAAGTTGGTTCACTTTACCCCCACCGAAGTCCACTGGTCGGGACCTCTTTAACGGTCAGTGGCTAGAAGAAAAGCTAGAGACTTTTTTTAAACTACACCCTACCGTTGACAGCTATCAAGGGGCTGATATTCAAGCAACCCTTGTTGCTCTGACAGTTAAAAGTATTATTGACAGCTTAAAAAAACATGCTGGCGACACCGAGGAGCTTATTGTCTTTGGCGGTGGTGCAGCAAATCCGTTAATCATGAAGCAACTGGCTGCTGCCTTAGACTATCCGGTATTAAGCAGTGATACCTATGGCATTGGCACTCAAGCAATGGAGTCAATGGCCTTTGCCTGGTTGGCATGGGCTTTTAGACAACGCCTAGCGACTTGCACGCCCGATATGACAGGAGCCCGCCACGCAAGCGTAGCAGGCTCCCTACATCCGGCTTAATCTAATCAAAACTCATTAGAGCGGATCAGATTAAACGAATTACAATCAACTAATTAAATATCAAATGATGAACCGCAACCACATGTCGTTGAGGCATTAGGGTTTCGAATAACAAATTGCGACCCCTCGATGTCCTCTTTGTAGTCGATCTCAGCACCGAACAAATACTGGAAACTCATTGGGTCAACCAATAAAGTCACGCCGTTTTTATTGATGCGGGTATCATCATCACTCACTTCTTCGTCAAAAGTAAAACCATACTGGAAACCGGAACAGCCACCACCCTGCACAAAAACGCGCAATTTTAAATCAGGATTACCCTCGTCGATTAATAAATCGCGCACCTTGTCTGCGGCTGAATCCGTGAAAACTAAGGGTGCTGGAGGGGTTTGTAAATCTACTTGCTCAATACTCATAATCTTGCTCCAATGCCTCTAAAAAGCATACATACAATAACTGGTTAGTTAATTTTAGCACAGGGCAACTAAACACCCTACTATACCCACTATTAGATCAGTGACTTTAAAACTAAATAATTCTTTAAATACAATTACTTAAAGCTCAATCGTCTTGCTTAGCTTAATACTCTTACCCTCTAAGACGTTAAGAGTGACGGTCTTAGGACTAAAACCAAAAGGAATAATTAACAAGCCCTCGCGACGCTGAATGCGATTGAAGTTTAGCTCTAACATGGGGCTCATCCCTTCTATTTTCAAGTCAGCCGCTTTTAATTCGCCACTACCTTGTGCAATGCTACCGATCAAGGAATTTTCGTCAGCGGTCGGCTCAGCGTTGGGTGACACCGCCGGATAAAGCTCAACCACCTGCTCCTCGCCATCTTTTTCACCCGTTGCCGTAAACTGCAAACGCCCCGAGAAAGGTGCCTGAAGACCACGACCGCTCACGGACAGCATGAGTTTAAAATTAATATACATCCCCTCTTGATACGCCTCAAAGCCTCTCAAGCTCAGCGCACCATCAGGTCCAGCCGGAATCATTTCCTCGTAAAAAGCCAACTCACCACTCAGGTGTGTCACCTCATCATTGAGGCGCTCAATTTCCCGACTGTACTGAATAATCATCGCGTTATCAAGCAAGGCCTTGGCTTTTTGCTCATGATAAAGATTTTCAATTGCCTGATAATTAATCATCGCCTGACTCTTTTCATAATCGACCTGCTCAGAAAGTTTGGCTCGCCAACTATCCTGCTCACGGCGTAATTCAGCCTGCTGATAGTAATAGACCGAGCCACCACCGATTGCCATTCCCAGAAACAGCAAAAACAAACGGGCAACCATACTACGGCAACACCGCGACAAAATCCAGACCGGCAGACTCTGACAATCCGAACATCAGATTCATGTTTTGCACCGCCTGACCTGCTGCACCTTTTACTAAGTTATCCTGTACTACAAGAATAATTAAGGTGTCACCATCACCCGGTCGTGACAAGGCAATACGCAAATCATTAGAGGCACGGACTGCTCTGGTTTCAGGCAGACTGCCGGCCGGCATCACATCAATAAAACGCTCATCACTATAACGCGCTTCGTAAAGAGCTTGGAAATCCGTATCTCTCGCCTCCGGCTTGATACGCACATAAATAGTTGAAAACATACCGCGAATCATCGGAACCAAATGTGGCACAAACGTCAACCCCACCGGCTCACCGGCAATAGCAGCTAAATGCTCGCTGATTTCAGGGTGATGGCGGTGACCACTGACCCCATAAGCTTTAAAGCTATCCCCTGCTTCTGAAAAGAGATTGGCCACAGAGGCGCCGCGACCCGCACCTGACACGCCTGACTTACAATCCGCAATGATGCCGTCTAACTCGATCAACCCCTTTTCTAATAGTGGTGCCAAACCAAGAATAACAGTCGTCGGGTAGCAGCCGGGATTACCGATGAGCTTAGCCTGTTTAATTTTGTCGCGATTAATTTCCACCAAACCGTAGACACTGTCATTTTTCAACAAATCAGGGCAACTGTGCGGCAGCTTATACCATTTTTCAAAGGTATCTAAATCCTGCAAACGAAAATCTGCCGCTAAGTCGATCACTTTAACACCAGCGTCAATCAACTCACGGGCCTGCGACATCGCAACACCATGAGGGGTCGCAAAAAACACCACATCACAATCGCTAAGTGACGCATTATCCGGCGTCACGAAACGTAAGTCGACCCTGCCTCGTAAACTGGGGAACATGTCAGCAACCGCCACTCCCTCTTCACTACGAGAAGTGATAGCGTGCAAATCAACGTGAGGGTGCTGAGATAAAATGCGTAACAATTCTACGCCAGTGTAACCAGTACCACCAACAATACCTACCTTAATTTTCTGATGAGAAGCAGTCATGACTTATTCCTGTGTTGTTCTTTAACTTATTTATGATGATGAGCACACATGATGAGCGCACGCGCAATCTTTTATTTTAAATGATCGCCAGTCTATTTAATTAACACGCGTTAGGGCATCATAAAACGACGCTCTGCATATTGCAATATATGTACTTATACGATTTGGATTAACACCCTATTGGACAACCATTTAGTAAAAAAGTTTTCAGACGCACTACAATAAAGTCATCTTATTTTAAGGAAACAGCAGATGCTCTATAAGCACTTTAAGCTCTTACATATCATCGGTCTCTGTTTATTTACAGCCAGTCTTGTTATTTTTTAGTGCTAACTTTACTCCAGGCGCACATGAAAATAGTGCAGTTATCTTAAATAACCGCCACTTAATCAACTTGACCACTTGGGGCTAGGCACACCCGGTTTGATTTTATTATTTTTTGATGGCCTCATGATGATTATGAGGCGCGGTGCTCACTTTGAGCGTCGTCGATGGCTAATTCTTTATCTGGTTGCGGCGGCTATCACCATGATTATCACTACCGTTGCTCTAAGCCCGTTAGGCTCTGAAATTTATAATGTGGCACAAACCCTCCCGCACGATCCAGACATTACCAGCAAATACCTTGCACTCAAGGAGATTGAATCCATGCTCGCTGTGCTGGTTTTATGCTTTGCTGTGATCGCCATTTATCTGCCAATGACTAAACCTCGATTTTGCCGCAAGAAACAAAAAAAGCCACAACCAAATAAATGATTGTGGCTTTTAGCATAACTCCGTTGGCGTAATAAATTAACGCTTAGAGAACTGCTTACGACGACGTGCGCCGCGTAGACCAACTTTCTTACGCTCAACTGCACGAGCATCACGAGTAACAAAACCGGCTTTAGAAAGCTCAGGTTTTAGTGAACCATCGTAATCAATTAATGCGCGGGTAACACCGTGGCGTACAGCACCGGCCTGACCACTCTCACCACCACCATGTACGTTAACTTGGATGTCGAAATCTTCTAACATACCTAATAACGCTAATGGCTGACGAGAGATCATGCGACCAGTCTCACGACCGAAGAAATCGTCAAGGCTTTTGCCATTGACAACGAAATTACCAGAACCTTTTTTCAAGAAAACACGAGCAACCGAGGTTTTGCGGCGACCCGTGCCATAATTCCATTCACCAATCATGACTTATCCTTAAATATCAAGCTGTTGTGGTTGCTGAGCAGTATGAGGATGCTCTTCACCTGCATACACCTTGAGTTTTTTAAACATGGCGTAACCTAAAGGACCTTTAGGCAGCATACCTTTAACTGCTTTTTCTAACGCACGACCAGGGAAACGCTCCTGCATCTTGCGGAAGTTAGTCTCACGGATACCACCTGGGTAACCGGTGTGATGGTAGTATTTCTTGTCTTCGAACTTAGCGCCTGTCACTACAATGTCAGCTGCATTGATAATAACGATGTAATCGCCGGTGTCAACGTGAGGGGTATACTCTGGTTTATGCTTACCGCGCAAACGGCGTGCAACTTCGCTGGCTACACGTCCTAAAACTTTGCCTTTTGCATCGACAACATACCAGTCACGTTTGACTTCATGGGGTTTTGCCACAAAAGTCTTCATGATTCTTTATCCTTAAAAATGAAAATCCTCGTGCTCGCCATGCCATTATTAATAAGAGTGGCAGTACAAGCTAGAGTAAGCCGATAATATTAACACAAAGAAAGAAAATAGCATAATAAAAAACGTTAAAGCGATGTAAAAACAAAGCTTTAGCGTTGTATTTCAGTAAAAACTTCTATGCCAGCAGTCTAAAGCGACTTAAACAGCAGCATAAAAGCATAAAACCAAAGTAACTATAGACGATTAATCGCGTAAGCTAAGAAGCGAGTATAGGATGTCTCTAACACGTTGAACCACGGCGCCACTGAATCGCGGTAACCCATGTAGTCATCGTGAATCTTTTTAAACGCTTCATTGTTTTCAGAGTACTGTTTGTATAGCTCGCCAGTGGCCTTATAGCCCGCCTCTAAGATATCGCGTGGAAACTCTCTAAGAATCGCGCCTTCTGCAATTAAGTTACGTAAAGCGCCGGCGTTATTGTAGTCATAGATAGCCAACATGTCGTGAGTAGCACGATATGACGCTGTCTCTAAAATATGCTTATACACTTCCGGTAACTTCTCATATTCGTCTTTGTTAGTGTATAGAGATACCGCCGGACCACCTTCCCAGAAACCCGGGTAGTAGTAATAAGGAGCTACCTTAACAAAACCTAATTTCTCATCATCGTAAGGACCAACGAATTCAACTGCATCTAAGGTACCTTTTTCAAGTGAAGGATACACATCACCACTTGCCAATTGCTGAGGTACGACGCCGATCTTCGAGAGAACCTCACCCGCAAAACCTGCCGTACGCATCTTAAGACCACTTAGATCCTCAAGTGATTTAATTTCCTTGCGGAACCAACCGCCCATCTGCGCACCGGTGTTACCCAACGGGAAGTTTACAACGTTAACATCAGCAAACAACTCACGTAACAGCTTCATACCGTTACCCTCGATCAACCAAGCAGTCATCTGTCTTGCTGTCAAACCGAAAGGCACTGCCGTATCAAAACAGTAGGCCGGATTTTTACCGAAATAGTAATAACCACATGTGTGACCACACTGTACTGTACCGTTAGAAACCGCATCCAATACCTCGAAGGCAGGCACAATTTCTCCGGCTGGGAAAACGTCGATTTGAAACTTACCACCGGTCATTGCGCTGACATATTCAGAAAAGCGCTGAGCAGGTGTATGTAAAGCGGGTAAGTTACGAGCAAAACTCGTTGCCATGCGCCAGCGAACTGTTGGGCCTTCTTGCGCAATCACCGGGGCTGCAACAGCAGCGGCACCAGCCGCAACACCCACACCGGCCTTTCTCAAAAACGAACGTCTTTCCATTGTAAAACTCCATAAAAAATCATGCCAAAGATACTAGCACAAATATAACAATTTAACCCTAACTATTTACCCTATGTTTCTTGAGAAGACTGCCTATGAGCCGGCGACTGCCATTTGCTCAATGAGGACTGAACCACTTGTTTTAGATCCGCGGGTAATGCGATCATTAGCAACGGCTTGGATTTGTTTAAACATCTCTTTTAAGTTGCCGGCAATCGTAATTTCCTCGACAGGATATTGGATTTCACCATTATCAACCCAATAACCAAAGGCGCCACGAGAATAATCACCGGTGACATAATTAACCCCCTGACCAATTAACTCAGTCACCAACAAGCCACGGTGCATTTTTTTTAACAGAGCATTTAAGTCATCATCCGTCTGAGTCAGACGAGAGCGTAAAAGCAAGTTGTGCGAGCCGCCAGCATTGCCGGTGGTACGCATGCCTAATTTACGAGCGCTATACGTAGAGAGTAGATAGCCTTGCAATACACCGTCTTTGAGCAAATCCCGCGCTGCGGTTCGTACTCCCTCATTATCAAAGCTACTACTCCCCATCGCGCCAGGAATAAAAGGGTCCTCTTCAATACTAAGATGTGGCGCCATCACCTCGGTACCTAAAGAATCTACTAAGAAACTGGTTTTACGATAAAGCGCACCGCCACTAATGGCTTGCGTGAGATGACCCACTAAGCCTAAAGCTAATGGCGCCTCAAAAATTACCGGATAACGACCGGTGGGAATTTGACGCGCACCTAAGCGCATCACTGAGCGTTTAGCTGCCAGCTCGCCCACTCGCTGAGCCGACGCTAAGCGCTCCGGGTACCGATCTGAGGTATACCAATAGTCGCGCTGCATGCCATCACCCTGACCGGCGATGACTGAGGCAGAAATCCCATGACGGGTATATTGATAGCCACCTAAAAAGCCCGCGCTATTAGCCATCACAAAACGACCGGCGCCGGTATCAACCTGTGCACCTTCTGTATTAGTGATTTTATCGCTGTAAGCTAAGGCTGCCGCTTCAGCTTGTATTGCCAATTCCGTGGCTGAGGTTGGATCAATATCCCAAGGCTTATATAATTCCAAATCTCTAAAGTCAGCTTCTGTCGCCAAATCCTCAACCTCAGGTAATCCGGCCATCTCATCTTCTGCTGTATAGCGAGCAATATTCCATGCGGCTTCAACTGTCTCGGCTAAAGCCTTTTCACTTAAGTCAGACGTCGACGCTGAGCCTCGAGCTTTGCCACGATAGACAGTCACCCCAAGAGAATTATCACGCATACGCTCAATCGTCTCGACTTGCCCCTGTCGTACTCCAACGACTAAACCTGATGACTCGGACACGGAGGCAACAGCGTCACTCGCTCCTATTTGCTTAGCTTTAGCCAAGGCTTTTTGCACAATTAAATCAAAATCTGAACTAGTTACACTCATTAATACTTAAGAACCTTGTAAATATGATTTGGCAGTTTTTGCCAATAGATTTAGCTATCAGGCTATCATATACGACAAGTCAATATTAATAAACCTTTTATTCTCTCTATGTCTATAGATTCCGATCACAACACGCCCCCAACCTTCGATGACAATGGCTACGACGGTCCGAGCAAATCACAAGTAAAACGTGAACTGCATGCAATTGTTGATTTAACCAAAGAGTTAATTGAGTTGTCAGTCGAGCAGATCCGTCAACTACCGCTTGATGAGTCTGCCATCCGAGCATTGGAAGAAGCCAAAAGCTTTAAAAGTCACGGAGCGAAAAGGCGTCAAATACACTATGCAGCCAAGGTCTTACGCCAAGCCGATTTAGACAGCCTGCGTCAGCAAATTGATACATGGAAGCACGGCTCCAAAGAGCAGACGGATCACTTACATCGTTTGGAGCTAATTCGTGATCGCTTAATTGAGAGCGATGATGAGGTCACTAAGCTAATTGAACAATATCCTGATATGGACATTCAAGTGTTACGCAGTATCGTCCGCGCTGCTCGCAAAGAGCAAAGCAACAACACCAAGCTCACCGCCGACCAAACGCCACAACGCAAACAGTACCGTGCTTTATTTCAACTTTTAAAAGACCGGATCGAATCTTAAATAAACACTCTACATATCATTAAGGACGTATTTTTTATGAGTAACGAGTTATTAGATTGTATTGAATACAATTATCCTCAAAAAACGGAAGAAGCCACTCACAGCGTTATTTGGATGCATGGCTTAGGCGCTAATGCCAATGATTTTGTGCCTGTCCCGCCCTATTTTCGTCTACCGGAAGAGTTAAATATTCGTTTTATTTTCCCTAATGCTCCTGCCATCCCCGTCACCATCAATAGCGGCTACGTCATGCCGGCCTGGTACGATCTTTTGACCATGGACATTGGCGGCATCCGTGAGGATGAAATGGGTATCCGCAAATCAATCGATGATATTAACGCACTCATCGAACGGGAAATTGAACGTGGCATTCCCGCTGAAAATATTTTCTTAATCGGCTTTTCTCAAGGCTCCGCAATGGCGCTATCGACCGGTTTACGTTACCCCAAAAAACTCGGTGGCATTATCGGCTTGTCGGGCTATCTGCCAATCATTGAGCAGACTGCTGATGAACGTCACCCCGCTAACCAAGACACGCCTATCATGATGATTCACGGATCGCTTGATCAAGTCGTTCAAGTTAGCCGCGGAGAACAGAGTCGTGATCGTCTACGCGAATGGGGCTACGAAGTGGAATGGCATGACTACCCAATGCAGCATGAGATTTGTGCTGAGGAAATTCGTGATATTAACGACTTCCTAATCGCTCATAGTAAATAAGAAGTTATTTGAAAGGCATCCACAGTCTACGTACTGTGGGGTCTTCGTGGTCCGGCTCATTGATCATCCCTAAACTGGTCATCAGCGCCAACATAGAACGGTTATTGGCCAAGACCAAACCCTCAATATATTCAAGCCCCTGCCGTTGAGCAAGCTCAATCAGCTTGCTCATCAATGAGCGACCCAAGCCACGGCGCTGCCAATCATCTGCAATCACCAGCGCATACTCCGCGCCAACACCATCGACATTACGCAAATAATGCGCCAAACCGATAATGATTTCTTGCGGCAACCCTCGGTGCGCCGGATTAGGCACCTCAATGGTAGCGACTAAGGCAAGCTCTTTGTCATAGTCCACATAGGTGTATCGCGACAACATCTTGGGCGTTAGCTCACTCATCATTGAAACAAAACGCATGTACCGAGAATCATCAGAAAGACCGCGAATGAAGTTTTGCAAAGCCTCTGCATCCTCCGGCCTAATCGGCCTTAATGTCCAAGACCGCCCATCATTAAACGCTTTATACTCAGTTAAATAATAGGGGTATGGATGAATGGCCAAGTGCTGATAACGATTTTCTATGACCGGTGCGTGCGCTTCAGGTGAAATTCGGATGTTGGCCTCATCAATAATCAAATGATTTAATCCCAAGGCAATGGGATTAATTTCCAAACTATCGATGTCCGGATGCTCACAAACCAACTCGCTGATTATCTCGAGTAGCTTCTGCAGCTTAATAAAATGATGCTCTTCAGCATAGAAATGCAGCTCTAGCCGCCAAAAACGACTACGCTCAATCAGTTGTGCAGCCAAAAAAGAGTTGAGAGGGGGTAAATCCTGCCCTTGATCGTGCGCAGAAACTCGCACCTCATGCTTGCCTTCACCAAAATAAATCCATGGGCCAAATATCGGATCCTTTTTAACCGTAATACGTGCAAATGGCGCCTCAGAATCTATCTCCTCCTGATACTCATCCATCTGATCACTCCAGACCACATCGGCGTTGTAGCAGCGTAAAACAGCCTGTATCTCACTAAGCGCTAACGCAGATCTACCCTCCGCTCTGGCCTTGGCAATAATCGCACCAACGCTTTCTTTATCTGCCTCAGTGTCAACCAGTACCGGGATACGCACTTGTTGCAAAAGTTGCTGATTATAGTGATAGGCATTGATCGTGTTAAAACCGAAAAAAGCCGTTTCAGGATTTCTAAAAGCAGGGGTACCCGCTTCATCCATTATCTGCCGTAATGGTTGCATAAGCGCTTCACCAAACAGTGTCGTAAAAATAGGTTTTGGTGCTTTGGGTGCGTACTCTGCTAAGCCTCTAACCACCTCTTCCATATCACTTGCTTCATCCGGTGCAAGAATCAACATGACCGCATCAACCGAGGGATCATCTACTACAATCTTTAAGGCGTCAACTAAGGTGGCACTGGTAAACGGCTTATAGCTAATAATCGGATTGGTTGTAATTGAACCGGCGCCAAGATGAACGGCTAAGGTATGCTGCGTATCAGGCGACAAATAACTTAATTTGGTAACATCATCCCCTGTACCAAGGACATCCCACATTAATTGCGTCTGGGCCCGACCATTACCAAAAATAGCTAAGCGACCCCCGCGCGGGCGACGAATATGGTTCACTGTTTTAAGCGCCGAAAAGAGCTCCAACATATAGTTTGCTCTCACAGCACCTGAGCGTCGGACGGCCGCATTAAATACACGATCGTCACCAAGCAGCTCGCTATCCATACGGCCGGCTCTAAACACCACCACCGGCTTGACCCCTGCTGCAGTTCTTAGCGCACTAAGCAAGGCTCGCCCATCATTTAGCTTATCCAAGTAAAGAACAATACTTGAGGTATAAGAATCACCTGCTAAATACTCAATGATCTCAGCCAACGTGACTCCTCTAACCTCACCGGTAGAAACAGCCGTTGACACGCCCACCCCCGATTGAGCAGCCCAGTCAAGTACAGACATTAAGATCATTCGTGACTGTGAAACAACCGCAACCTTGCCCCCTTGCACTAGCGGTATACGACTAAGATTGAGACCACGCACCGGACGTTGTATACCGAACGCTCGGGGCCCCAATAATAGGCAATGATGCGCTTTGGCCCACGCCTCAATTTCAGGCAATAGACTCAATGAATCCGGTTCAGAATCACTATAAGGCAGTATGATCAACGCCTTAGGCTGCCTTTTAGTGAGCACTTGTAAAGCTAGGGTTATTTTTTTAGATGACAAGCAAATTAAGGCTAAATCAGGTGAAGTCACTGTAGGTGAAGACTTGTTCGTAGTCGCTTCTAACTCACCGGGACGAGTCAACATCTCTTCTTGTGCGGCATCATCCCAATGAAGCCACTCCACATGATGCTGCAAACGCGTCGGGATATGCTCTGACAACGGTAAATCGATATCACTGATAACCAACATCGAGCTGGGATCAAATAAAGAGGCTAAGCGGTGTTTATACATAAAGGCAATTGTTTGAAAATGCTCGCACTAACCCTGACTCAAAAGCAGCTAAGGTCGTTGTTGATGGTATGATATTCATATTCTACAATGTAAAGCTTACAATTCAAACCAAGAACACCGCTACTCCACAAGTGGCGCTTTTGTGTATAAAATTCTTTAAAAATCATGACAACATCCAACGTTAAAACTCGTTTTGCACCTTCTCCAACAGGTTATTTACACTTAGGTGGTGCTCGCACCGCTTTATTTTCGTGGGCTTTTGCCCGCCACCATCAAGGTCAGTTTGTACTAAGAATAGAGGACACTGACTTAGAGCGCTCTACTCCCGAAGCGGTAGAAGCTATTTTGCAAGGCATGGAGTGGTTGGGTTTGGATCATGATGAGGGCCCTTATTATCAGACTCAGCGCTTTGACCGCTACAAAGCATATATTCAGCAGCTATTAGACGAAGGCAAAGCTTACTACTGTTATAGCTCACCGGAAGAAGTTGAAGCGATGCGCGAGACTGCCCGAGCAAAAGGCCTTAAGCCCAAATATGACGGCACTTGGCGCCCGGAACCCGGTAAAACGTTAGGCGAGATCCCTGCTGACCGTCAGCCGGTCGTGCGATTTAAAAACCCACTCGATGGTAGCGTCATGTGGAACGATATGGTCAAAGGCCCTATCAGCATTGCCAATAGTGAATTAGATGATTTGATCATCGCACGTCCTGATGGTACGCCTACCTATAACTTCTGCGTTGTCGTTGATGACTGGGAAATGGGCATCACGCATGTTATTCGCGGCGATGACCACGTCAACAACACGCCTCGTCAAATCAATATTTTACAAGCCTTAGGCGCAGAAATACCCGTTTACTGCCACCTGCCGATGATTTTAGGTCCTGACGGTCAAAAGCTCTCCAAACGCCATGGCGCTGTCAGTGTCATGGAGTATCACCACGACGGCTACCTGCCTGACGCCATGATTAACTACTTAGCCCGTTTAGGCTGGAGTCACGGTGATGATGAAATTTTCAGTCGTGAGCAATTTACCGAGTGGTTCAATACGGATCACTTAAGTAAAGCCGCTGCACAATGGGATCCTAAAAAACTTAACTGGATTAACAGCCACTACATTAAAAACCTTAATGATGAGGAATTAGTTCAAGCCGTACAGCCACGTATTGAGGCTCGTAACGGCAATACTGACGGCTTTGATGTTGCTGCGGTTTTAAATTTATTTAAAGACCGTGCCGAGACGCTGGAACAATTAGCTGACTCCGCCATGCTATTTTTTGCACCATTTAAAGAAGCAGATGAGGAGCTCCGCGCTCAAGTATTAACAAGTGATGCATTAGACATATTGGCTGATTTTAAAGCTCGCGCAGAAAAACTTGATGACTGGTCGGTTGATACGTTAGCGTCCACGATTAAAGATACACTCAATGAAAAAGGCGTTAAGATGCCGGCGTTAGGGATTCCTATCCGTGTGGCTACCACCGGCCAAAAACAAACCCCGTCTGTTGATGCCGTTTTGGCTCTTTTAGGTCGCGATGTGGTTTTAGAGCGTCTTAATCAGGTTTTGTAGTTGTAAACCTTAAATATCAGTGACTCATCATAAGAAATACAGTAATCTTAAGCTAAGTCAAAGCACTTAAAATTTAAAGGAGCGTTCATATGGCTACTAGCAAAAAAACCGCTACTAAAACAGCAGAGGTAGACGTTACCTCTGACTCTGTTGCTGTTAAAACGACAGCAGCAAGCAAAAAAACTGCCGCTAAAAAAGCAGTAAAAAAAGCAACTAAAACAACCGCAAAAAAGGCGGTTAAGAAGGCAACAACAAAGTCGACTGCCAGCAAAAAAACAGCAGCTAAAAAAGCGACGACTAAAACAACGGTAGTGAAAAAAGCAGCTACGAAGCAAGCGGCCAGTGTAACTAAAAAAGTAACTACCAAAAAGACGCCGGCAAAAAAAGCAGTCAGTAATCCACCGGTCGCCACTAAGAAAGTGGTGACACGAAAGGTTAGTGTGGCAATTGATTCTGCTGAGCCTAAATGGCCATTCCCGGTAGGCAAAAATAACGCGAGTGAGTAATCACTCAGCAAGTTAAATCTGCGGATTTAAAATCAAGGGCTTGAATCGATCTGCTAAAATATGGATCAGATTCATTTTCCTTGCGTGCGAATAATGAGTCGACTAACCAGTCGGCTCATTTATTTTTCAATGCAGGCAACCAAATTTTATTAACCAAACACAGCACAAAAGAGATTTACACCTATGACTTCAATGCTTTTGCTTTTAATTCAAATTATATGCACCCTCTTCTGCGCTGCCTTATTGTTAGGCGCATGGTTTTACTGGTTACGTATCCCCGCTTTTAATCCCTTGGTTTCTAATGTGACACAACTGACTAATTGGCTCGTTGTGCCGCTAAGAAAAGCCCTCCCGAGTACAAGGTATGTTGACATAGGTTCTTTGGTTGCTGCCTATCTCACGTGCGCAGTCCAACTACTGCTGACCTTACTCTTAATTATGGGCGGGCAATTAGGCGCCGTGCTGATTTATATCCCACTGGAAGCGCTACTTGTTTTAGCAAAAAACATCCTAAACCTGGTCTTTTGGCTCACTCTTTTTTATGCCATCATGTCTTGGGTTAATCCTCTTTCGCCTGCCATGACGTTATTTAGGGCCTTACTTGAACCGGTATTAGCACCCATCCGCAGTCTACCGGTTCTAAACAAAATGCAAGGCATTGACCTATCACCTTTAGTCTTAGTGATTATTTGTCAAATCCTATTAGTAGGGATAAGAAGCTTCAGTTCGCCTATATTTCAATATTTAATTTAATTAATTGATTAAGCTCTTAGCAACCACACACAAACAAGGCCTCACAATCTATCTATGAGGCCTTGTTATTTAGTAAACAGTATATGGGATTAAGCCCAAGGATTACTGTCGTAATTATCGATAAAAATACGCTGAATATCGTCTAAGCTAGGACGGTGATTTTGCGGACCGTCTGATGCTATTTTAATAGAGCCCATGACATTACCTAAGCGCGCATTGTCTTCCCATGACCAACCGGAAGCAAGCCCGTAAAGCACACCGGCTCGGTGCGAATCACCACAACCGGTAGGGTCCTCAATGGCAACGGCAGGAACAGGTTTAATCGTGATTTTTTGACCCTCGTGATAAAGAATCGATCCCTCAGCCCCTCGAGTTTCAATCACTGCCTCCAGACCTTCTGCAAGCTCTTCAACACGCTTACCGGTACGCTCTTCAATCACTCGCATTTCATAATCATTAGCGGTGAGCACGCGTGCCATGCTGATCATTTTTAGTAAGTCCTCACCATCGAATAATGGCATGGCTTGACCTAAATCGAAGATAAAAGGAATTCCTGCTGCTTGCAAGCGTTGGGCGTGCTTAAACATCGCATCCTTGGCGTCAGGCGCAACAATCGCCCAAACTGCTTTTTCTTGACTAATATCATTTTCCGCTGCTAGGCTCATTGCACCAGGGTGAAAAGCAGCAATTTGATTGCCAGACAAATCCGTCGTGATATGACATTGTGCAGTAAAGACCTCATCTATTATCTGAATGCCGCGCTGGTCAATACCCAAGTCTGTAAAATGCTGCTGGTAATCACCAAAGTCTCTACCGACGGCAGCAACAGGCACAGGCGAACCACCCAACAATTTCAAATTATAGGCAATATTACCTGCACAGCCACCAAATTCTTTGCGCATTGACGGCACTAAAAAAGACACACTCAAACTATGAATACTTTCAGGTTTAATATGATCTTTAAAATACCCATCAAAACGGGTAATGGTATCAAAGGCTAAGGAGCCGCAGATAAGGACTTCTTTTAGTTGTTCTGACATAACTACTCTTCGTAATAAGGTTTTAATTCATAAGCTGTGGCCATTGTACCAAGCAGATTCAAATGCAAGCGGATGTCGTACTCTGACAATGCCACCATCGGGCGCATTCTTAATTCTGACACCACATACTCTTCAGGCTCAATAATACGCTGCCTATCAAGCTGCCCACGTTCATTCTTAAGACTCAAAACAAGTGACGGCCATTCAGCCGGGATATTCTCTTTGTTAACTAAGGTTGCTTGTAAAACAAGCGCTGTCTTCGTGCTGTCTGCCGGTACATCGCGACGTATATTAAGAGACACGTTTTTGAGCACAAACTGTTCGATTGATCGGGTTCCACCCAGCTCACATCGAGCAACCGAGCAAAGCTGTATTAAGACTGCTCGACTGGATGGGAAGTAGTGTGCGATTTGATTACGAAAAACAACCGCACCCTGCAGCACCAAGGCAAGCAGCAGGATAAATACCGCTAACACCCAAAAAACGCCCCCACTTCGGCGCCGAGAATTTGACCTCACATAGTAGTCTTCATCAACATCATCGTGCAACACACGGTCATCATCTAATGAGTCTCTTATATAGGGCTCATCTCGGTAAACACGATCATCATAGGCATCGTCATGATATAGCTCATGTTCATACTCATGTTTATGCTCATGACGGACAGCATATCGAGAGGACGACTGCTGGCTCACCGCGTAGTCCAGTGCATTAAACACGGTGTGACAAACGCCACAACGCACCTTTCCCCCACGCGCTTTTAATTGCTCGGGTGTTACGCTCAAGACAGTATCACATTCAGGGCAATGAGTTTTCATAGGCGTTTTACTTTAACGGTCAGACTCTGTGATGGTTGACTTTACATGCTAAGCATCTGCAATACCATGCAAGCAGACCCAACCCTCATCGGCATTCCATACCTCCAGCTGAATCCATGGTCGATAAAAAGCAATGAGCTGCTCATACTGCCCTTCTAAAATCCCTGACAAAACAAGCGAACCTCCCGGCTTCACGCGATTCGACAATAAGGGAGCAAGTGCTTTTAGTGGATTGGCTAAGATATTAGCCACAACGACATCGTAACGACCTTCGGGCAACTCGTTTGGTAAACCATAGTAAATCTGACATTGATTAATCAGTGCATTGCCGCGAGCTGTTTCGACAGACTGAGGATCGATATCAACACCAAGCACATCTAAGGCCTGCAATTTAGCAGCGATAATAGACAAAATACCGGAACCGCAACCATAGTCCAACACAGATTTTCCAGCCAGTGGATGCTGCTCTAGCCACTCTGCACACAGACGTGTTGTCGCATGAGAGCCGGTACCAAAAGCCATCCCGGGGTCCAACTGAATCACCATATTTGATTTGTCTTGACGGATTTGAAGCACATCATGACTATCCATATGCCAGCTGGGGACAATCCAAATGCGCTCTCCAAGCTTCATCGGATCAAATTGAGTTTGAGTGACACGCACCCAGTCCTTATCCTCAACATCAACCAAGCTTGCTACCGTGTACTCATCTTCGCCAAACTCGACAGCTAAAGACAGCAATAAGGCCTGCACATCAGTGTCATCGTCCAGTAAGGCAATCACATTATTACGCTGCCAAGCAAAGGTACTCAACTCCATACCAGGTTCACCATAGAGAGGCTGCTCATCATCAGTATCACGATCAGCGTCTTCAACAGAAACTGATAATGCACCATGATCCAATAGAAAATCTGATATATCTTCGGCAATCTCTTCATTACCATGAATGATCAATTCGCGCATAAGTATAAGTACCCCTTAAATTTAATCTAAAAACCAAGAAGCCGAGTCTTAGCCCGGCTTCATTACCCGAAGGTTGAGTAGTTAATCATTCGCTAAAAAGAGTTTAATCAGCTGATTTTTTGCTACGTGCAGCTAATTTCTTCTCTAAGTAATGAATATCCATACCGCCTTTGATAAAGACGGGATCATGCAATAACTCACGATGCAGCGGAATATTGGTACTGATACCCTCAACCACCATCTCCGACAAAGCAATATCCATACGTGCGATAGCTTGCTTACGATCCTGACCATAGGTAATAATTTTACCAATCATGGAGTCATAATATGGCGGTACACGATAGCCTGAAAACACATGCGAATCTGTTCGTACACCCATACCACCTGGAGTATGCCACTTGGTCACCAAACCAGGAGAAGGCATAAAGGTATAGGGATCCTCAGCATTGATACGGCACTCAATGGCATGCCCCAAGATATGAATATCTTCCTGCTTAAGAGTAAAAGGCACACCTGCGGCAATTTTAATCTGCTCTTGAACCAAGTCAATACCGGTAATACACTCAGTAATCGTATGCTCTACCTGAATACGAGTGTTCATCTCAATAAAGTAGAACTCCTCATTTTCGTATAAGAACTCAAAGGTGCCCGCACCTCTATAGCGCATCTGACGGCACGCTTCGGCACAGCGCTCAGCAATCCGATAAATCAGATCACGATCAATGCCGGGAGCCGGTGCTTCTTCCATGATTTTCTGGTGTCGACGCTGTAACGAACAATCACGTTCGCCTAACCAGACTGCTTTGCCCTCACCATCTGCTAAGATCTGAATTTCAATATGGCGAGGTTTTTCGAGATACTTCTCCATATAGACTTCGGGATTGCCGAAAGCCACTTTTGCTTCGGCACGAGTCATTTGCACCGCATTAATCAAATCAGATTCGTGATTAACAACGCGCATCCCACGTCCGCCACCACCACCGGCTGCCTTAATAATAACCGGCAAACCGACGCGACGTGCCGTTTCTAGGATCTCATCCGGGTCGTCACTCAGCGCACCCTCAGAGCCAGGAACTACCGGCACACCGGCTTGAATCATGGCTTGCTTGGCGCTGACCTTATCACCCATCATCACGATCGACTCAGGACGAGGGCCAATAAACACGAAGCCACTTTTTTCAACGCGCTGTGCAAAATCTGCATTTTCTGCTAAGAAACCATAACCCGGGTGAATTGCCTCAGCATCTGTCACCTCTGCAGCAGCAATGATAGCCGGCATGTGCAAATAGCTCTCTTGAGCCGGCGCCGGGCCAATACATACAGACTCATCAGCTAGGCGAACATACTTAGCCTCGCGATCTGCTTCAGAATGCACAACCACTGTTTTAATACCTAACTCACGGCAAGCACGCTGAATTCTCAGAGCGATCTCGCCGCGGTTGGCTATTAGTACTTTTTCAAACATAAATTATTCAACCGATTATTGAACGATAAGGCGATTAAGCAATAATGAACAATGGCTGACCAAACTCAACGGGCTCACCATTTTCAACAAGGATTTTCTTAATGACACCGCTAACATCCGCTTCGATTTCATTAAGCAGCTTCATCGCTTCAATAATACATAGCGTATCGCCTTCGTTGACACGCTTGCCCACATCGACGAAAGCCGGCGAGTTAGGACTCGGTGCGCGATAGAAAGTACCTACCATCGGTGCTTTAACAACATAACCCTCTTCTTGTTCCGGCGCTGCTTCTGCTTCAGCCACTGGAGCTGCTGGAGCAGCCGCCTGTGCTTGAGGAGCAGCCATCGCGCCTGGGTACATTGCCGGCATAGCCATGGGTGAATAAATTGTTGTCTCAGCTTGTGGCTTTGACTTAACAATCTTGACCTTGCCGTCGCCTTCGGTGATTTCAAGCTCAGAGATTTCTGACTCTGCTACTAGGTCAATAAGTGTTTTTAATTTTCTAAGATCCATAAGGGTATCCCGTAGTCCTTAAGTTTTAATTTTAAGTTTTTGTTGTTTGAGCAAAATAACGCAATGCAGCTTCGTACACAAAAGGGCCCAAACCACACATCACACCAATGGCTCTATCTGACAGATAAGATTGGTGTCTGAATGGTTCGCGCGCATACACATTGGATATATGTACTTCAATAAAAGGCACCTCAGCGGCTGCCAATGCATCACGTATTGCAATACTTGTGTGGGTATAAGCCCCGGCGTTGATAATCATGCCATCAATCTGTCCGCGCGCCTGCTGAATACGAGTAACCAACTCACCCTCGGAGTTGCTCTGCATGCATTGGACACTAAGCCCAAGCTCAGCACCCAAACGCTGCGCTTCAGACTCTATACTCGCTAAAGTCTGGGCGCCGTATACCTCAGGCTCACGCAAACCCAACATATTTAAGTTAGGGCCATTAATGATTAAAATACGCATAACGCCGTTTAAATTTTTGACAATCCGTTAATTTAACGTCAAAAGGCAGCTTTTGTCCATTAAATTCTTCTATTCTAATAGAAAAGAAGAGCGAATACAAAGGCTGACTAAGCACCCATTTCCACTAACTTAGCTCTCAACTCCTCGACATCAAGTTGGCCAATAATCTTATAAGCAAGCTTATGATCAGGTGCAAAGACAAGGCTAAAGGGCAAACCGCCACTCGGGTTACCTAATTTTCTCATTAAGCTTATCGCGGTCGGCTCACCGATAAGTATAGGAAAATCAACAGGCACTTTCGATAAAAAACGGTGGATATTTTGCTCTGTATCAACACTATAGCCAATGACCTGTACCTTGTCGAAATTCCGATTAATACCCTCTAAATCCGGCATTTCTTCAACGCACGGAGCGCACCAACTAGCCCAAAAATTGACAATGACAATCTTGTCTCGGTAGTCGCTAATCTGATGCTCCTCACCCGCTAAGTCTTTTAAAGGAGTAGTGAGTAAATGATTCAAACGTTCAGCATCAACATCTGTAATGCTCATCGCTTGTAGTCTAGGCTTAGCTTGAGTTTGTGCCCTGGCCATTTGCTCCGGAGCCATGGTATCGATTAGTACAAAGCCAGCCGCCACAATAGATAGAGTAACAATCCTACCGACGACACTTTTAAATCGACGTATTAAACCCTCTTTGCTAAAAAATTTCCTGCTCTTAAAAATAGCCATCAGTCTCAATAAGGAGTATTTAACAAGCTGATTTTAGCCATAATAGAGCGAGCATAGCGGCAGACTTCATAAAATGCTTAAAATAGTAGCCCGCAGGAGAAATTTTTATGCATATTCATATTCTAGGTATTTGTGGCACCTTTATGGGTGGACTGGCTCTCATTGCACGCGCAGCGGGCCATAAAGTGACGGGTTGTGACGCGGCGGTGTACCCGCCAATGAGCACCCAATTAGAGGAGCAAGGTATTGAGTTAATCGAGGGTTATGGCGCAGAACAAATCGATCTGCAGCCGGATCTCTTTATTGTCGGTAATGTCGTCAGTCGCGACAACCCTCTGATGGAGGAGATTTTAAACCGCGGTTTAGCCTATACCTCCGGTCCTCAATGGCTTGGCGAACAGGTTTTAGCCCAACAACATGTATTAGCAGTAGCAGGTACGCACGGCAAAACCACCACCTCGTCCATGTTAACGTGGATTTTGCACTATGCCGGTCTTGAGCCGAATTTTTTAATTGGTGGTATCGCAGAGAATTTTGGTATTTCCGCACATTTTGATAGCACAAAGAAATACTTTGTCATTGAAGCAGATGAATACGATACAGCCTTTTTTGATAAGCGCTCAAAGTTTGTTCATTATCGTCCTCGCACGGCTGTTCTTAATAACTTAGAGTTTGATCATGCCGATATTTTTGAAAATCTAGGCGCTATCCAAAAGCAATTTCACCATTTAGTACGTATCGTGCCTCACGTCGGCCGCGTTATTTATCCGGCAGCCGAAACGGCTCTTCAGGAAGTCATTAATATGGGTTGCTGGAGTGAACAGGTGTCGCTAGGTGCCGGTGCCGAGACGACCCATGCTGACAACAACGCTTGGAATTATCGCTTAATCGAGCCCTCAGGCAGCCACTTTCAAGTCCTGCATAAACAGCAAGTCATCGCAGAGGTTAAATGGTCTTTGATTGGCACGCATAATGTACAAAATGCCTTAGCGGCCATTAGCGCTGCAGATCACGTCGGTGTCGATCCCGTTCTGGCGTGCGAAGCACTGCAGCAATTTGCCGGTATTAAGCGACGTATGGAATTGCGCGATACCATTAATAATGTCGCTATCTACGATGACTTTGCCCATCACCCTACCGCGATTACGACAACCCTCGAAGGCTTACGTAAGCAGGTCGGTGATGCCCGCATTATTGCCGTGTTGGAACCTCGCTCCAATACAATGAAGCTGGGCACGATGTCGGCACGACTACCGACCTCTTTGCAACTCGCAGATGTGGTTTTTTGCTATAACGAAACTCAGGGCAAGCACAGCATCACATGGGACACCGACAGCGTCTTTGCCGATATGCAACAACCCACTCATGTCCATCGAGATATCTCACAACTCGTCGATGCGGTGGCAACGACAGCGGAACCGGGCGATAATATATTGGTCATGAGTAACGGTGGTTTTGGCGGTTTTCACGACAAATTAATTGCTAAATTAAAGCAAAAATATTCTTAAAAATACAGATAATGATTTTATATTTACACGGATTTCGTTCTTCACCTCAGTCTATGAAAGTCCAGATAATGGCTAAAGCGATGGCCGATCGCGGTTTAGCTGAGCATTTTTTCATGCCGCAACTACCCTCATCACCCGCTGAGGCGATCGCACTATGCACTGAGATCATTCACAATCACCATGATAAGACGTACCCCCTAACCATCATCGGCTCGTCCTTGGGCGGCTACTATGCTACATTTTTAGCAGAACAACATGACTGCCGAGCAGTATTGATCAACCCGGCAACTTATGCCACGCGTGACTTATCCACACAACTGGGGCCAATGACCTATTTTCATGATGACCGCCCATTTGAATTTAGCTTAACTGATTTGTACGAATTAGAAGCTTTATACCAACCCAACATTACTGCCAAACGCTATTTCTTACTGGCAGGTGACCGCGATGAAGTGTTGGATTGGCAAGAAATGGCTAAGCGCTATGATGGCGCTAAGCAAATTATCGTGCCAGGTGCCACCCATAGTTTTGACTGTTTTAGTGACTACCTCGAAGACATATTAGCCTTTGCCCAGTACACTTAATTAAGCAGTCTCTTTTTAATCCACCAGAAGCTAAACAAGCAGTCAAGACAAACAGAGTTGTAACTAATGAATGTTATTTTCGAAGAAGGCGGTCAATTTAAAGTCGCCCGAGTCCTATCCGCAACCGAAGCCAATTATCAAATTGAACTAAGCACCGGCAAACGTAGTAAAGTCAAACGTAATCAAGTGATATTTGAATTTGAAAAAGCGCCTTATCCCCTAGTTGACATCATGACCAAAGCTGAAGAGCTGGGTAATGAGCTTGATGCCAGTTTTTTATGGGAGTTTGCGCCACAAGAGGATTTTAGAGCCGAGGAGTTCGCTCTTGATTACTACGGTCATGAGCCCACGATTATTGAAAAGCTTGCCATATTAATACAGTTACACGCCGCGCCAATCTATTTTCACCGCCGCGGCAAGGGACAGTATCGCGCTGCGCCTCCTGAGATTTTAGAGGCCGCTTTGGCCGCTGTTGAAAAGAAACGTTTACAAGACGAACAACAAGCACAGTGGACTGACGCGTTAGTTCGCTTTGAGTTGCCGGAAGAAATGGCAGACGCGGCGAAAACCTTTCTAAGCTCACCTAATAAAAACACCCTGGAGTGGAAAGCATTTGAAAACGCACTCTCGCGTAGCGCCCTCAATGTCAAAGAAATGCTCCTAAAACTGGGTGTTTATAAAAATGAATTAGATATCACGCTCGCGGGCTTTTTAGAAAAGTATTTTCCAAAAGGTTACGAAACGCCCGAGCTGGCTCTCCCGACCCTACCGGAACCACCCTTAGCTGAAGTTGAAGCTTATTCGATAGATAATGACTTTACCACTGAAATTGATGATGCTTTTTCACTGAAGCACTTAGAAGATGAGACATATCAGTTCGGCATACATATCGCCGCTCCTGCTCTTGCAGTCACTAAAGACTCTGCACTTGATCTGGCTGCGCGCAAACGCATGTCAACTATTTATCTGCCCGGTAAAAAAATCACCATGCAGGGAGAAAATGTTATTAACGCCTTTTCTCTTAATGCGGGTGAAGTCAAACCATGCATTTCCCTATATATCGTGGCCAATCTGGCAACAGGTGAAATTATCAGCAACGATAGCAAGATTGAAAGCATTAAAGTCAAAGAAAATCTGCGTCTTTCTATGTTTGATGACAACGTAGTCACCGCAGAAAATTTGGACAGCGACACGGTCACTTTTCCTTACGACTTCTTGATTCGCCCATTCTGGCGTCTCACTCGCCAGCTCTCAGCAAAACGTGACGAGGTGCGAGGCTATCCTGAGAGCAACAAAGGTCATGAATACAGCTTTGTGCTGCATGGTGATTGGCAAGATCCAGAGGCTGAGATTGAGTTAATTCCACGTCGCCGGGATATTCCTATCGATTTATTGATTGGTGAAATGATGATTTACACCAATGTCGTGTGGTCCGGTATGCTCAACAACTTACGTATCCCCGGTATTTATCGTAGCCAACAATATGGTCGCGCCAAGCAAACCACCCACGCCGTACCGCACCAAAGTATGGGGGTCCCTCAATACGCTTGGATGACCTCGCCGCTGCGTCGCTATGTTGATCTTTTAAATCAACAACAATTAATTTGTGCCATTGAGCATGGTGTATCGGCCCCGCTTGTTGCTCCTTATAAACCAAAGGACATGGATTTATTAGTGGTGATGACAAGCTTTGACACACTGATTCAGCAGTGGCGTAACTTCCAAGATACGGTCGAACGCTTCTGGGCTTTACGCTGGTTGCAACAACAAGACATCAAAGAGGCTGAAGCTTCAGTGATACGAGAAAACTTAGTGCGCTTAAGCATTGCACCGCTCACCCTGCTGGTCGATGGATTAATCGACGACTACGAGCGTGGCAGTATTGTCAACATTCAGATTGATGATATTAATTTGCTTAAACTAAGTGCCGACGCTCGTTTTATTGAGTTTATCTCTGCACCTATCAACACGAACGATCAACACACCACCGATGAAACAGATGAAGTGAGCGATGATATGACTGATGAACCCGTTCGCTGTGCGGTCTATGGCTATCCTATCGCACAAAGCGTTTCTCCTACCTTACATGCCCTAGCCGCCAAACAAAGCAATTTAGCATTGCAATATGACAAGGTAGAAGTACAGCCTGATGAATTCGCTCAGACGGTAAAGCAATTTTTTGAAGAAGGTGGTCGCGGTTTAAATATAACTATTCCATTTAAAATCGATGCCTTTGAGCTCGCTAAAAGCAATTTAACGCCCAGAGCTCAAGCAGCACAAGCGGTCAATACACTATGGTACGAGGACGGAGCAATCCACGGTGACAATACCGATGGCATTGGTTTGGTGAACGACATCCACAATCATGGCCATATTATTCGCGGCAAAAACGTGCTATTGATTGGCGCCGGAGGTGCAGCCAGAGGCGCCCTACTGCCTTTATTAGAAGCCGGCTGTGACGCGTTACACATCGCCAATCGTACGGCAGCTAAAGCCGATGAGTTAGCAGAACAGGCTAAACACCTTGCGACACCCACGACCCGAATCACATCAAGTGGTTTAGCAGATATTCCTAGACAATGGGATATCGTCATTAATTCCAGCGCCAGTAGCCTAGAGCAAAGCAGTCTCCCTCTTCCTGAGACTATCTTTGCAGAACACGCTCTAGCCTATGACATGGTTTACAACGCAAATGGCAGCACCGCTTTTTTAGAGCAAGCCAAAGCCTATGGCGCGGAACATTTACTCGACGGATTGGGTATGCTGGTAGGACAAGGCTTGGAAAGCTTTAAAATTTGGCATCAGGTGGAAGCTGATGCCGCTAAAGTTCTTAGCGAATTGCGTCAAGCCATGCAAGCTGATCAGTAGCCAAAGAATGGGCTAAAATACCTTTTTTCTTCAGCAAAAAAACTATGAAAACAGCTCGTCGCTATATTGCCAGCGAAATTTATCGCAGCACCATTGCTGTCACGCTCGTGTTAGTCGGCTTATTCATGTTCTTTGACATGATTGATAACCTCGACAATGTGAACGAGCGTTTCACCTTTAGTGCCCTAATCGGTATGCAGCTTTTGCAGATACCGACGAGGCTCTATGAGCTGCTGCCTATCGCTCTATTAATTGGCTCAATTATCGCACTGGCCGGCTTAGCCCAACGCAATGAATTAGTCGTGTTGAGGGTATCCGGCGTCAGTAGTCGTAATTTATTGAGCATGTTGTGGATCGCTACCATTCCAATCATGATTTTCGGTTTTATTCTCTCCGAAGGGCTTACCCCCTATGCCGAGTCTAAAACCGGTCAAATCAATTTACAACTACTGGGTAAAAGCAGTGGTGCACGCATGAATAGTGGCTATTGGTTCAGAGAACCGGCCAATCAAGGCGAGCTTAGATTTATTAATATTGGTCAAATCAACTCTGAATCAGACGTTGAAAACATTCGGATTTACAATTTTGATGTAAGTGGTAAGTTTAAAGAGCTGCTGCTGGCCGATAAAGGTAGCTTCCAAGAAAACAAACTGCAATTATTCAACCTTCAGTTAATCCATACAGAGTTTGACTTAGAGACAGCGCTCAGCAATCCGGACGCACCGCTAGAGCCCTTAAGCACGCAAACGCAGTTAGAAAGCTATACCATTGACACCAGTCTGACACAGGAGCGCTTACTGGCGAGTGAGCTGGAACCCGATCGCATGTCTATCCTGGGTTTGTTGGACTATATCCAATACTTAGATGAAAATCACCTACAATCCAACCGTCAAGTTGTCGCTTTATGGCGTAAGGGTGTTTATCCCTTTACGCTACTTGTGATGATCACCTTAGCTGCCCCCATCAGCTTTATGCAAACGCGCAAAGGTGGTGCCGGATTAAAAGTTTTTGGCGGTATTTTAATTGGCGTAGTCTTTTTTATGATCAACCAACTAACACTCAATATCGGCATGCTCAACAACTTGCCGCCTTGGTTAACAGCACTCGCACCCAATACAATTGCGTTGGTGATAGCGAGTGTTGCCCTTTACTTGATAGAAAGAAAGAATCGCCCAAATTCTAAAGCTCATGCCTAAAAAATCTCAAACGCCAACGATAACAGTTCAAATCGATGCTAACCGCTCTCATGCGGACACCCTGACCATGCCCAATATTTGGGCGATTGGCGATGTCCAGGGCTGCTACGACCAGCTGGAGAGCTTATTAGAGCATCCGGAAATTAGAGATGATCCTAACTGCAAGCTATGGTTTGCCGGTGACATCATTAACCGTGGCAAAGGCTCTTTAAAAACAATCAAACGCATCATGGAGCTTGGCGATCGAGCGATCACCATTTTAGGTAACCACGATATTCATTGCCTAGCTGTTGCCGCAGGTTTCAGAAAGGAGCATTCCACAGACACCATCAATGGTATTTTAAAGTCAAAATATCGCGATGACTATATCGAATGGCTACGCCACCGTCCATTAGCTCATTATGAGTATGACCATTTGATGGTTCATGCCGGTGTGATACAGGCTTGGACAGCCGAGAAAACCATGGAGCTGGCGGAAGAAGTATCCAAAAAAGTATTAAGAAGCAATAGCTGGCAACAGAAACTGGCCGATGTCTTTGGCAATGAGCCCAATTACTGGGATGACTCATTTAAAGGCAGCAAACGTCGCCGGGTTGTGATTAATGCCCTGACTCGTATGCGCATGTGCCACCTCAATGGTTCGATGGACTTTGCCTATAAGGGCGCACCACAACTGCACCCCTTCCATCACAAAGAAAAGGTATTGCCTTGGTTTGAACTACCTAATCGTAAGACGGCTGACACCACGATTGTGTTCGGTCATTGGTCAACACTGGGATTACTCATCCGCCCCCATTTACTGGCCTTAGACACGGGCTGTGTATGGGGTGGCCGCCTGACGGCTATACGACTAAATGATCGTAAGCTGATACAGATTCCTTATTTTGAAGATAGTGTCGAAGCGCTATCCCCAAAAATCTGGACTGTGAAAAACAGCTAATCCTGATAGCTGTCGTTTTACTGTGCTTGGCTCTGCTCAACCTCAGCTTTGATCAGTTCATGACTTAAATTAGCTGCTTCATTGCGGCTAAGTTCACTGACTTCGCCTAGTCGAGTGATCGGCTCTAAATACCTGACCGTGACCGAAATACCGAAATTACTCAATAAAACCCATATGTTGTGCACTAAGGTTTCATCACCAATAAAAGAGGCAAAAGGACTTCGTTGCCCCTGATGGTAGAACAAAATGGCCACTGGCTGAATTGGTATCTGAGCCTTTAGTGGAGCTTCTAATAAACCGCCAAAGAAGTTTTTGACGCCCATTCCGTCAGATGTTGTACCTTCCGGGAAAAGCCCGGTACACATGCCCAGGGAGAAGCGCTCATTTAACTCTTTATTGACGCCACGCATCGCTGAACGACTGGAGCGATCGACAAAAATCGTGCCGGTTAAGACTACTAAACGCCCCACAATCGGCCAATCTCTAATTTCTTTTTTAGCGACAAAAAAAGTGGTACGACAACTATTTAAGATAAAGATATCAATCCACGAAACATGGTTTGCCACCAGCATCACGGCACTATTCTGTATCGGTGCACCCTCAATCTTAACCTTCACCCCCAGCACCTGAATCAACAGCCTTGACCACACTTGAATGCTGCGCTCACGTGCTCTCTGACTGAGCATCGGAAAGATCAAACCGGTTAAGATAAGCCCAAAAAGGATTAATAGAACAAGCAACACTAATCGAGTAATAAAACGTAGTGCTCTGATTAGAATCACTCTTCTTTCTCCCACATCACCCGACCACTAACTATAGTTAGTTTAACTCGACCCGGCACTTGATAATTAACAAATGGCGTATGCACGCTTTGACTCAATAAACTCTCGCGGTCAACCGTCCAATACTCCTCCAAATCAACCAGCACCAAATCCGCTGGAGATCCGACAGATAACTGACCGCACGAAGAGAACGCCGGCGCTGCCTTTTGTAGGATAGAAACCGGCTCACATGTCACCTTGGTCAGCGCGTCCAGTAAAGAAATATTATTTTCTTTGGCCCACTTATAAACCAATGAAAATAGCAATTCCACACCGGAAGCCCCAGGTTGCGCTTCAGCGAATGGGACTAGCTTATCCTCATCATCGAGTGGAATATGGTCAGAGCAAATCGCATCAATCGTGCCATCAAGTAAGCCCTGGGTAATCGCATCACGATCACGCTGACCACGTAAAGGCGGATCTAATCGATAATTACTATCAAAGAAACCAATATCGACATCAGTCAAATGCACATGGTTAATGGACACATCGCAAGTGACCGGCAGGCCTTCGGCCTTGGCTTGACGTACCAACTCAATCCCTTGAGCACTAGAAACACGGCACAGGTGTAAACGCACGCCAATACTACGCTGCAATTCAAATAAAGCGTGCAAAGCAATTGTTTCACTTTGTACGGGTATGCTGCTCAAACCCAAACGTGAAGCTACCTCACCACTGGCAGCAACCCCATTGCCGGTTAAACTACGCTCATGCGGCCTTAACCATAAGCTATAACCAAAACTCTGAGCATACTGCATGCATTGCTTCAAAATACTCAGTTCCGGCAAAGGCCGGTTAGCATGAGAAAAGGCGATACAACCAGCACGGGTTAATTCACTCATCTCGGTGAGTTGATCACCCTCTAGATCCTCTGTCATCGCACCTAATGGATAAACATACGTCTGATTCAAAGCCCGAGCCCGATGCTTAAGCATTTCTACCAACCCCGGCTCATCCAGCGTGGGATCCGTGTCCGGTGGCAACACCAAACGCGTCACACCCCCAGAGAGCGCTGCCATCAGCTCATTTTCCAAGGTATCCCGGTGCTCGTAACCCGGTTCGCGCAGGCGCACCGACAAGTCAACCAAGCCGGGAATAACCGCTAAGCCACTGGCATCAATCACGCGATCTGCATCAAACTCATCCGGATCAATAGCTACGATACGCTGTCCGGCAATGGCAATATCATGCACGGCATCTATTTTATTTTTAGGATCGATTAAGCGACCGTTTTTAACTAAAATCTTCATTATTCAGATGCTCCTGCAACAATACTCATCACCGCCATACGTACTGCAATCCCAAAGGTGACCTGATCCAAAATCACGGCCTGCGGCGAATCTGCCACATCGGTAGCAATTTCCACCCCTCGATTCATCGGACCGGGATGCATAACAATCGCATCATCTTTGGCCAAAGCCAGCTTTTCCATGGTTAAGCCATAGTTTTTAAAATACTCGTGGGATGATGGTAACAACGCACCGGCCATACGTTCATTTTGAATGCGCAACATAATCACCACATCAACCCCACGCAGTCCCTCATTCATATCATGGTATATCTGCACTCCCATATGCGCTAAATCGCCGGGAATTAATGTCTGAGGACCAATCACACGAATTTCAGGTACTCCTAACGTACTCAAGGCATGGATATTTGAACGTGCAACACGCGAATGCACCACATCACCGACAATCGCCACAGTTAACTGGCTAAAATCCTTTTTAAAATGACGAATGGTATACATATCCAATAAAGCCTGCGTCGGGTGAGCATGTCGCCCATCACCGGCATTAACTACATGAATATGAGGCGCCACATGCTGAGCAATCAAATAAGGTGCCCCGCTGGCTTGATGTCGTACGACAAAAATATCCGCTTGCATGGCGGTCAGATTCGCAATCGTATCTAATAAGCTCTCACCCTTTGACGTAGAAGACGCATTAATATTTAAATTAAATACATCGGCTGATAAGCGCTTTGCCGCTATCTCAAAGGTCGTACGCGTTCGTGTCGAGTTTTCAAAGAATAGATTAAAAACACTCTTACCGCGCAGGATCGGCACTTTTTTAACATCCCGATCCGCTAAGGGGACAAATGTTTCTGCCGTATCAAGAATATTTATCAGCACCTCATACGGCAGTCCCTCGGTACTAAGCAAATGCGTCAACTCACCATGCTTATTAAGTTGGGGATTAAGCATCTTCGACCTCTTTTAAAGACATATCAAAAATAGACTCTTCATTTTGTGACAGCACAAAGCGCTGAGTATTTGGCAGTTCAAACACCTCACCAACCACATCCGCCTGAATCGGCAACTCACGACCGCCCCGATCAAGCAAAACAGCCAAGGCAATACTCGCCGGACGACCAATATCAAAGAGCTCATTCATCGCCGCTCTGACACTGCGACCGGTATACAAAATATCATCCACTAAAATAAGATGCTTATCGCTCACATCAAAAGGCACTGACGTCGGCTGCTTTTGACCATGCAAACCTATCTTACGAAAATCATCACGGTACAGACTGGTATTGATTAAGGCATTACTGGTGGTCAGCGCCAAATCCTCCTTGAGGCGTTCAGCGAGCCAAGCGCCGCCTGAGTAGATACCAACCAAGTGCACTTCTTCTGCCGAGTGCTTGGCAATCAAATTGGCCACACCGGCTTTGAGACGCTTGTAAAGCTCTTCAGCTTTTGGCAGTTCTTCTAAGCTTCTTTGCAGCTTAGGGGATTCATTTTGCATGATGGTTCCTGAATTAAATAATCACTATTTTTTCGTTCGATATTTTAGCACTTAAGATGTCAATCCATCTAAATGACGCTGCAATATAATTGCAGCAGCTACCGCATCATCCTCATCGCTAAATCGGCGCGCCTGCCTAGCGTCAACCTGCTTCAAATGGCGAATGAGTTGCTGTGCTTCCATGCTCGAGTTTTGCTCTTCTACTAAGATCACCTCCAGACCATAGCGACCATGTAATTGATTGGCAAAACGACGCGCATGCATAGATGCCGCCTGCTCTTCTCCGTCAAGGGTTAAAGGCAGGCCGACAATGACCTGATCCGGTTGCCACTCGTTTAAAATCGCCTCAACCTGCTCAAAGCGTCGCTGCTTAGTTTCAGATATCAGGGTACTCAGTGGACGGGCATGTCTTAAAAGTGAGTCACCTACTGCAACACCAATTTTTTTTAAACCGAAATCAAAGGCTAAATAACGTATTTCTTTCATAGGCTGTCAGCTCTTAAGCATGACCAATTTGTGACGATAAATTGCTCAGCTCAATGCCCAAAATGGCTAAGGTAGCGCGATAGCGATCGTGGACCGGATGTTTAAAGATAAGATCATGATTGGCGGGAATAGTTAGCCAGACATTTTGGTGTAGCTCCTCTTCCAGCTGACCTCCGTCCCAACCGGCATACCCGAAACAAATAAACGCCTTGTCAGGACCTTGTCCCTGCAAATAATCCTGCAACACTTCGCGTGAGTTATTGAGCTCTAACACCTCTGGATCATGCGCCTCTTCTTCATCTGAAGCAAATGGAGGGTGCAATATAAACGCACGCATTGGCTGCACCGGTCCGCCAAAAAAGACCCACTGCTCTGCCAGATCAGTCGTGCTTTCCAACTCAAAACGTTCCACTAATTCGCTGAGCTCAACATCCGTTGCACGATTAATAATCACACCGGCCGCACCGTCAGGCGAATGGTCAACTAAGTAAACGACACTGCCACTAAAGACCCCGGCATCAACACTTGGCATCGCCAAAAGAAACTGACCTTTTAGGCTAGTAAAGTCATCTATATCCTGGGGCTTCGTTAACGAGTTTTCTTTATTATGTGTCATAAATTAAACTTCCACCATCTCAAAATCCACCTTGCGAGCAGCGCATTCGGGACAAATCCAATCTTCGGGAACATCTTCCCAACGGGTACCGGGGGCTATACCGTCATCAGGCGCACCTTCTGCTTCGTCATAAACCCAACCACAAACTAAACACATCCAAGTTTTCATCAGTATAAGAAAAAATCAATTAACAAATATCAGCTGATATGACTTAATTGTACTGTTATCATTCTAAAAAACACTAAATACTTTCTATTTTTTAATGAACGGTTCGCTCACTCGGGCGTCCCAACCATTCTGACCGATGAATTATGAGCCAATTAAATACTCACTTTGCTAAGGGCCTTTATGGCATCACTCCCGAATGGGAGGATAACAGTCGCCTTCTGACGGCAATCGAAGAAGCTTGTCGAGGCGGCATGCGTATTTTACAGTGGCGTCAAAAGAGCTTGAGCGCAGCCGAATCATTAACCTTAGCGCTTAGAGCCAAAGAGATTTGTCACCAATACAACTGTCAATTCTTTATTAATGATTCTGTACAGCTGGCATTGGATTGTAAAGCAGACGGCATCCATATTGGTCGAGACGATGGCAGTGTCGCGGAGCTAAGAAAAGCCTGCGCAGAACAAGGACAGAATTTACTCATCGGCGTAAGTTGCTACAATAAGATGGAACTGGCCAAGCAAGCGATTAACGATGAGGTCGATTACCTTGCCTTTGGTGCACTTTTTAGCTCCATGGTCAAACCGGACGCCGTGTCTGCGCCACTGGCACTCTTTGCTGAAACCAAAGCCTATCTGCGGGATAGCGACATGGCAGCAAATAAGGCACCGGCACTGGTAGGCATTGGCGGCATTGATCAAGCCAATGCGGCCTCAGTTATCCACGCAGGAGCCGACAGCATCGCTGTCATCAGCGGTTTATTTGAATCGGACGACATTCAAGCAACCGCTCAATATCTCAGCAGTTTATTTTAATTTTCAATTGTTTATATAGGCATCTTCATGACAACGAATCAAGCTTTATTTGACCGCGCCTGCTTAACCATTCCGGGCGGAGTAAACTCACCTGTGCGCGCATTTAAATCAGTTGGCGGCGCTCCACGCTTTATTGCCAAAGCCGAAGGCCCTTATATTTGGGACGCCGAGGGCAAACGCTATATTGATTATCTGGGTTCATGGGGCCCAGCCATTGTCGGCCATGCTCACCCTGAAGTTGTCGAAGCAGTCCAAGAAGCGGCAGCCCTCGGTTTATCGTATGGTGCGCCAACAAAAGCCGAGATTTTACTTGCTGAAAAAATCACTCAACTACTGCCAAGCATTGAAAAAGTACGTTTAGTCAGCTCGGGCACCGAAGCCACCATGAGTGCTATCCGCTTAGCCCGCGGTGCAACCAACCGTAATAAAATCATCAAATTCGAGGGTTGTTATCACGGACACTCAGATAGCCTGTTAGTCAAAGCAGGTTCCGGTCTGTTGACTTTCGGTAACCCATCATCTGCCGGCGTTCCCGAAGAATTTGTTCAGCACACCTTAGTATTAGAATATAACAACCTAGACTCTGTACGCGCTGCATTTGAGGCTCACCCTAAAGACATCGCATGTATTATCGTTGAGCCATATGCCGGCAATATGAACTTAATTAAAGCCAAATCCGGCTTCTTAGAGGGCTTACGCGAGCTGTGTGATGAGTATGGCGCATTATTAATTTTTGATGAAGTCATGACAGGTTTTCGTGCCGGCCCCAAAGGCATTCAAGGCCTGACCGGTATTAAACCGGATCTCACCACCTTAGGTAAGGTGATTGGTGGCGGTATGCCGGTAGGTGCTTTTGGCGGTCGTGCCGATATTATGGAGCATATCGCCCCACTTGGTACGGTATATCAAGCAGGTACCCTTTCCGGTAATCCGATTTCAGTCGCCGCGGGCTTAAAAACACTGGAAATTATTTCTCGTGACGGCTTCTACGAAAACCTCAGCAATCAGCTGGAGAAAATGATCTCCGGCATCGAAGACGAGGCCCTAAGAGCAGGCATAGATTTTAGCGCTGACTTTGTTGGCGGTATGTTTGGCATCTATTTTAGAGACACCGTTCCGACGAATTTTGTTGAAACCTCTGAGAGTGATATTCAAGCCTTTAATACCTTCTTCCACAGTATGCTAGACAATGGTGTTCACTTAGCACCGTCCGCTTTTGAAGCCGGCTTTATCTCTGCTGCTCATAGCGATGAAGTGATTGAGGAAACAATTAGCGCCGCTCGACTCAGCTTTCAAAAACTGTAATAATTAGCGTTAACCCTAAAGTTTTTTTTTATTAAAGTCGCTACAAAAAAAGACAAATAAAAAAACTAAGATACAATTGATTAATGATTGGTTGAGTTTGGTGCGTTTTTTTATGCGCACCAGCTTCTTGTCTTTGATATCTACATGGGAAATTAAGTGGCAGTAAATTTTCATATCCCAAGCCCGGAAAATATCCATGCCGTACCCGGCATTGAAATTGGTATTGCTTCCGCCGGCATAAAAAAAGCAGGCAATCGCGATGTGACTGTCTTTAAATTTACACCAGGCACTGCGGTAGCTGGTGTGTTCACCCGCAATCGTTTTCGCGCTGCACCAGTACAAATTTGCGAGTCACGTTTGAGGTGCGATCAGGATATTCGCGCCCTCCTAGTCAATACGGGCAATGCCAACGCGGGTACCGGTACTGACGGCATGGATCGTGCTTTACGTACATGCCAAGCCTTAGCCTGTGAATTGGGTATCGATCAAAATCAAATCCTGCCATTTTCTACCGGCGTGATTTTAGAACCTTTACCAGACGATAAAATCATTACTGCGCTGCCTGCTGCTGTAGCTGACTTAAATGCGCAAAACTGGTTGCCTGCTGCTTCAAGCATCATGACAACCGACACGGTGCCAAAAATTAGTTCTAAGCAAATTGAAATTAATGGTCGTAAGGTGACCATCACCGGTATTTCTAAAGGCGCCGGCATGATCAAGCCCAACATGGCAACTATGCTTGGCTTTATTGGTACTGACGCAGAAATTGAGTGTCATTTACTTAAACAGATCACCACGGAAGTCACTAACAAATCCTTTAATCGCATTACGATTGACGGTGATACCTCGACCAATGACTCTTTTATCATTGCGGCAACCGGCCAAAGCGGCATTGAAATCACCCCTGACAGCTCGTACTATAAGACTTTTGTTGATGCCTTGACAGAAATTGCTCTGGACCTGGCACAAAAAATTGTCCGCGACGCCGAAGGTGCTACTAAGTTCATCACTATTCAGGTTGAGTCTGCCAAAAACCAGGACGAAGCCCTCAAAGTTGCCTATTCTATTGCCCAATCACCTCTCGTTAAAACAGCGTTCTTCGCTAGTGACCCTAACTTAGGTCGCATTCTTGCAGCCATTGGCTACGCTGACGTTCCTGACTTAGATACGTCCAACATCAATTTATGGCTAGGTGACGTACTAGTTGCAAGTAGCGGTGGCCGCCACCCTGAGTACAAAGAGGCAGATGGCAATCGGGTGATGAAGGAAGCTGAAATCCTTGTCCGCGTCGCGCTTAATCGTGGCGATGTCCAAGAAACGGTGTATAGCTGCGACTTCTCTTATGATTATGTCAAAATCAATGCAGAGTATCGCACCTAGCGTGACACACAGGATTTGTTGCTTCTAACACAAACAACATTTGCAAAAACAGGCTAAGCTATTGACAGAAAAGCCTTTTTATGTAAAAATTTACGGCTTAGCTCTATTTATAGGGCTAAGTTTTATTTTCTTTAAAATTATTTGAGGTTAACTCACATGTATGCGGTCATAAAAACCGGCGGCAAGCAGTATCGCGTTGCTCCCGGCCAAAAACTAAAGGTAGAACAGATACCTGCAGACATCGGACAAGAAATCTCTTTAGACCAGGTACTATCCGTAGGCGAAGGCGAATCTTTAAAAGTAGGTTCTCCATTAGTTGAAGGTGCTACTGTCACGGCTAAAGTTCTTGCACACGGTCGTCACGATAAAGTTAAAATTTTCAAGATGCGTCGTCGTAAGCACTACAGAAAGAGCCAAGGGCACCGTCAGAATTTCACCGAGATCGAAATCTCAGCGGTTAACGCTTAATTAGCAAAACCCGCTTTTTACAGGAGTAAAGCATGGCTACGAAAAAAGGTGGCGGTAGTACGCGTAACGGTCGCGACTCACAAGCCAAACGCCTAGGTGTTAAAGCTTACGGTGGTCAAACAGTTCCAGCTGGTTCTATTATTGTTCGTCAACGCGGCACTCGCTTCCACGCAGGTACCGGTGTTGGTATGGGCAAAGACCACACGTTATTCGCTTTAGTTGATGGACAAATTCAGTTCACAACCAAAGGCGCTTTAAACAAGCCTACTGTTGAAGTAATTGCAGCTGAGTAATCTCTAGCAAATTACCACACAGACAAACGCCGTTTACCTTTTTAGGAAGCGGCGTTTTTTATTTAAATAAACAAAAACTCAAGTCCGCATACTATAAACTAGAGTTAAACCAGATATTAATCATCAAACTAAAATAATTATTATGAAATTTGTAGACGAAGTCACCATTGAGGTGATTGGCGGTAAAGGCGGCAATGGCTCTGCCAGCTTTAGACGTGAGAAATTCATCCCTAGAGGTGGCCCTGATGGCGGCGATGGTGGTCGTGGCGGCAGCATCTTTGCTGTGGCAGACCGCAATTTAAACACCCTGATTGACTACCGCTATGATCGCATGCACCGCGCCAGAAATGGTGAAAACGGTCGTGGTGCAGACCAATACGGCGCCGGTGCAGACGACATCACACTCAAAGTACCAGTGGGTACGATTGTTTATGATGCCGAGACCGGTGAGCAGCTCTTTGATTTAGACAAGCATGGTGAGCAAGTTACGCTCGCTCAAGGTGGCGCCGGTGGCTTAGGCAACTTACACTTCAAATCAAGTACTAACCGCGCTCCTCGTAAATTCACCTATGGCAAAATGGGCGAACAAAAAAAATTACGCATGGAGCTTAAAGTGCTTGCTGATGTGGGTTTATTAGGCTTGCCAAACGCCGGCAAATCCTCCTTTATTGCCAAGACATCTAATGCCAAGCCCAAGATTGCCGATTATCCATTTACCACCCTCTACCCTAATCTTGGCATGGTTAGAACATCACCCTCTCACAGCTTTGTGATTGCAGACATTCCGGGGCTCATTGAAGGCGCCTCAGAGGGTGCCGGCTTAGGTCATTTATTCTTACGCCACCTCACTCGCACACGTGTGTTACTGCATATTGTCGATATTTATAATATCGATGCCGAAGTAGACTCGGTTGAAAAGGCGGCCGCAGATATTGAAGGTATTGTTGAGGAGCTTAAACTTTACGATGAAGAGCTTTACAACAAACCCCGTTGGTTGGTTTTAAATAAAGTGGATATGGTAGAGGACGTTGAGCAATTCAAGCAAGCACTATGCGAGCGCCTCAACTGGCAAGGTCCGGTTTATGCTATCTCCGCTCTGAGTGGTGAAGGTACTGAGCAGTTAATCTATGCTCTGCAGGATTATGTAGACGAGGTAAAAGCCCAAGAAAACCGTGCTGCAGATGAAGCCGCCGGTCTTGTTGAGTACGAAGACCCTCGCTTTGATCCAAATCGCCAAGCTGCACCGATAGAGTTGGATGACGATGATCCGCGCTTTGCTACTACAGCAAGCGTAGACACTTCTAAACTAGACCCGCGTTATGATCCGAACTCACCCGAATATGATCCGCGATTAGACCCCAATCACCCAAGCTACGACCCACGTATAGATCCTGATGATCCAAAGGCCTAAGTGCAATTAAACACTCACTAACAGTGCTAATATAAAGGGTTTAAGCGTCAAATATCGTTTAAGCCCTTTTATCATTTAACCTCTTGATTTTTCCTTACGCCATGTCAGAAACCCAGCAAACCGCTCTTGTCAAAGATGCCAAACGCGTTGTTATTAAAATCGGTTCCTCCCTACTCACCAATAATGGTAAGGGCATTGATAGCAATGAAATCGCTCGATGGGCTAAACAAATAGCTTACCTACATCAGCGCGGCCAACAGGTAGTCTTAGTTTCAAGCGGTGCCATTGCTGAAGGTATGGCGCGCTTTGGCTGGAATAAGCGACCAAAACTAGTCAATCAGCTACAAGCGGCCGCTGCCGTGGGACAAATTGCTTTGGCACAGGCCTATGAAACTGCATTTAAAGAATACGGCATTCAAACCGCACAAATTCTTTTAACCCATGATGACTTGGCCGACAGACACCGCTATTTAAATGCTCGGTCCACGCTCAACACGCTATTAGAGCTTAATGTCATTCCTATCATCAATGAAAATGATACGGTTATTACCAAGGAAATTCAATTAGGGGACAATGACACGCTTGGTGCATTAGTGGCCAATCTACTTGAATCGGAAGTTTATATTATTCTGACCGACCAAGAGGGTCTGTACGATAGCGACCCTCGCAAAAACAAAGATGCTAAATTTATCCATCGCGCAGAAGCCGGAGACCCTGCCTTGGAGAAAATGGCGGGTGGTGCCGGTACGCATGTTGGTACCGGCGGCATGATGACTAAGGTGCTCGCGGCTAAGCGTGCTGCGCGCAGTGGCGCTCATACAATTATTGCCAGTGGTAGCGAAGAAAATCTACTGCCCCGTCTCTGCAATGGCGAATCTATCGGCACTGAACTCTATGCACAGATTCCTATTCTCTCGGCGCGTAAGCAATGGCTTGCTGCCCACTTGCATATCAGCGGTTACTTGGTGCTTGATGACGGTGCGATTGCCGCCCTCACCCAGCACGGCAAGAGCTTATTACCGATTGGTGTGACTGAAGTGCGTGGGGACTTTGAACGCGGTGATTTAGTTGCCTGCATTGACAAAGAAGGTAATGAATATGCCCGTGGACTGGTTAGCTACAGCGCAGAGGACGCTCATCAGATTATCGGCAAACCAAGCAGTCAGATTGGAAAGATTCTTGGTGCGGTGACTGATATTGATTTAATACACCGAGATAATATGATTGTTCATAATTAGACAAAAGGAGTGGTAATCCTCCCAGAAAACCATAGCAATTAGAAGTAGAATTTCTTATAAAGGAAATTCAATGAAACGATCACGATATACTGACAGCCAAATTATGGCGATTCTTAAACAAGCTGAAGCCGGTACGCCAGTGCCGGAGCTGTGCCGGGAGCATGGCATGAGCAGCGCCACGTTCTACAAGTGGCGTGCTAAATACGGTGGCATGGATGCCTCCATGATGTCTCGCCTTAAAGAGCTTGAGGCGGAGAATCAACGTCTTAAAAAGATGTATGCCGAAGAGC
>NZ_KB892289.1 GCF_000373745.1 Oligella ureolytica DSM 18253
GATCAATTCGTGTGCTGGTTGACCAGCCAACAATACGGCGACTAAATAGATCTAACATCACGCAGAGATAGAGCCAACCTTCTTGCGTATAAATATACGTAATGTCAGTCACCCATACTTTATTCGGTTGGCTCACCGTAAATTGACGGTTTAGATGATTAGGAACAACGGGTAAGCGATGNTCTGAATCGGTGGTCACCTTGAACTTACGTGCAATCTTACAGCGTAAATTTTGTCGCTGTAAGCAACGTCCTACGGTACGTTCAGAGACCTTAAACCCTTGCGCTTGAACATCATGAACAATCGTAGGTGCACCTGCACGTGAGCGATGTTTCATAAATTCCTGATGTACCGCTTGTTGTAAAGCTGAGGATCTCACGGCACGTTGACGCCAGGCGTAAAAACCTGAGCGGCTCACGGACAAGACACTTAGCAGCAGAGCTAGCGGATAATGCCCCAAGTTCTCCATAATAAACGTGTACCTTAGCGACTTGGATTTTTGATAAAGTACACGTGCGCCTTTTTTAAGATTTCATTGGCCTGTTTGAGCTCCAATACTTCTTTCTCTAAGAGGCGAATTCTCTCTTGTTCTGTCGATAAGGGGCGCTTACTGGTGCCGCCATGCTGTTGACGCACCCAACGGTCCAAGGTAGATTCACCTATGCCTAAATGTTTCGCTAAGGCCGCAATCGATTGATCGCTATTGGCTAAGGCATAGCTTACTGCTTGCTGTTTAAATTCTGGACTAAAGCGTTTGGGCATGTTAATTTCTCCTGTGAAATAAGCATACGCTTTAGAGGGGGTGAATGTCCACTTTTTTGACTAGGATCAGATTACATTTTATTTTTAAAGGAAGCCAATGGGGGGGAGGGTTTTATCGGTGAGAACTATTTGATTTTGTGGAAGGCTGAGGAGCTTGGACCGTACAACCATGACTATCAAGTAGCGGAGTATGCACCGGGGATATTTTTGTTTGGTTCCAATGGTGGCGGCGAAGCCTTTGGCTTTGATACTCGTACTCACCCCTATAAAATTGTTCAACTTCCTTTTGTAGGGATGGAGCTAAAATATGCGCATTGCATTGCCGATAGCTTCTATGAATTGTTGGATAAAATGGGTAGTTTAGATGAGTCGTTATTTTGAACTAAGACGTAAAGAAAAAAATCGCTTGCTAGGAAGGGAGATTTTTGACATTAAGCCTGTTATCTTAGGGGGAGATCCTGAGGATATATCCAATAAGGCATTTCTAGCTCGAGAGCAACATATTCAAGCTGTTCGTTATTGGAATCAGTTAATCAACAAAATCGACCGACATGACATTAAATAGGTAAAAATAGAATGGAAAATTATTCAATAGATAGTAACGAAGAGCTCAATCAATTTCTTCAGGAAGTGGTTGAAAATGAAGCGGTGTTTGTGCTGCATCACGAAGAGACCAATGTAAATGCGTTGTGTGCCTCCATGGATTTTAGTGATGATGACGGAGAGGATTGTGCGGTCTTGTGCCTTTGGTCTTCAGAGCAACGTGCTGAGCGCTGTCAAGCCGCTGAGTGGCAGGATTTTGAGATTAAGCGTATTGATTTAACTGAATTTTTAGAAAACTGGTGCTTGGGCTTAGCGATGGATCAAGTGATTCCGGGGCTCAATTTTGACCAAGATTTACAGGGAATAGAGGAAGAAGCAATACACTTAGCTATCTTGATTCTTAATGAGTTAGAGCAACAGCAAAAAGAGCTGCCACTTGAAAAGTCTGCCAGTGTGGCTGAATATAAAAACGAGCTGACCTCATTACTCTAGTTTAACAGCCCGGTGTCTTAGTCAAATTGTCATAGTTGCGTATTAAGATGGTCACGGGGAATCTTGAGAAGGACTGGGGCAATGCTGGACAAACTGTTTACTTGAATACAGTAGTTGGTTAATTGATTATCCGCTGACAGATGATAAGTATGAGCGCTACTTAGACCTAATCGATGAATTAGAATTAGAGGTAGATCATAAGTTGCTTGGCCATTCTAAGAACATCCAAAAGGGGATGGAGTTGCAGTGTGAATTAGTACGCAATAATCTATCTTGTGGTTCTGCTGAGCTTATTAATGATCCGAGGGTGGTCGAGCTGGCTCCCGGACGCGTTGACTGGCAGCTACTATTTCAAATCTCAAGTTATGATGAAGATGATGTTCATTGGGCTAATGACGGGACATTGTATTTCTGGATCCGAACAGAGGATTTAAAGGCCAAGCGCTTTGAACAGGCATGGCAGATCTTGCAGTCATTTTGATCTTTGTCTGACTTAGCTTCTTATGTATTAAAGCCCCAATACAGTACCGTAGCGGGGCTTTAATCTTAAGACAGCAGTGATTTTTCTAAACTATTCGTCAAACCAGTCCCCTTGCTTGGATAAGCTGTCAAGTGAATACATAGCGGCAACGATATCTTCGTCACTCACCTTAAAGCCCATAGAGGACATGGTGTCATTCTCGCTATTAGCGATTTTAGCGACTTCTAATAACTGCTCTCTGCTCACATCCGGAATACCCAGTTCTTCAAAGCTAGTAGGTAAGCCGACATCTTGACAAAAACCGATAATTTCATCAATTTCGTCAAGAGGTCTGTTTTCTAAGACCATTTGAGTTAGTGCGCCAAAAGCAACTTTTTCACCATGCAATAAATCATGCAGTTCAGGGATAGCGGTCATGCCATTATGAATCGCATGAGCCCCGGCGATGCCACCACTCTCGAAGCCTAAGCCGGATAGGAGAGTGTTAGCTTCAATGACATTGCTGACTGCTTTAGTCAGTGCTTTGGCTTCTACGGCTTTAGAGGCTTTTAGGCCATCTTCTAAAAGTACGCGTAAACACAATCGGGTTAGTGCCAGAGCGGCTTGCGTGGCAAGACCGCCGGCCATTGTCGTTGAGTGAGAGCGACTATGCGCGTCAGCTTCATAATAAGTCGCTAGCGCATCACCCATGCCGGCAACAAAGAGCCTTACCGGCGCATTGACAATGAGTTCTTCATCCACAATGACGGCGCTAGGGTTGGTTTTTAAAAATAAGTAATGGTCAAATTCACCTTCATCCGTATAGATAACAGATAAGGCTGAAGTTGGTGCATCGGTTGAAGCGGCGGTGGGTGCAACATACACCGGTAAATTGCAATGGTGTGCAATGGCTTTAGCTGTATCAATGGTTTTTCCGCCACCAATGCCGACAATCACTGAGTAGCTGTCTTCTTTAATTTTGTCCAGGTGCTTTTGGATTTCAGTTTGGGAGCTTTCAGAACCAAAGGCTTCAAAATGATAGGCGACATTTTTTTCTTCATAGCTGCTGATAATGTCTGCTTTATAGGTTTCAGCGATGAAGCTGTCTACTAAAAGATAGGGTTTACCGTCACCTGCATTTGCCGTGTATTGCTCGAGTTTTTTGAGTAAGCCCGGGCCTTGGATGTATTTGCTTGGTGCTATAAAAATTCGTGTCATAGTAACTATCCTCATATAAGAAAAAACGTCAGTTGGTAGCCGTAAACCTTATAAGAACAGTTTAATCAGGCGGAATTAGGTGCACAAGGACCTAGATCAAATGAACACCATCTAGGGCTTTTTTTCATGCATTAGCTAGCTATCTACTTGTTTTTTTAATAACATAGAAAAAGCTTTCCTCCTATTCAGCGCACATTTCTCTATTTTCAGGAGCTGTTATGTCAAAACGCTTCAAATCACTGTCGTGTCGATTATCTCTTTTTGCCTTTTTCGGAGTAGCCATGTTGGGTGGCGCAGCTGGTGCTCAGCCTGCTGTCACGACTGTTGTGCCGTCAGATACCGTCGCTAAAGCAGATTTTGTACGGATCGGTTTTGATCAGGAGGTGATGCAGCTCGGCAGTGAGGTGGCAGATCCTTTTGTCGTGGAATGTGAAGGTGCTCGCGTTGAGGGCTCGGGCAAATGGCCTGATAATCGTATCTGGCAATATGATTTTGCAGACGCGATTGTTGAACCTCAAAACTGCCTAATACGCAGCAATCCTGAGTTTAGTGACCTTAATGGTGAGCGTTTAGAAGACAGTCAATATACCTTTACTACCGGTAGTCTACATGTCAGAGCGAGACCTTGGCCGGGGAGTGAGCCGATCAATGAAGATCAGCGGTTTATTTTGACGTTTAATGGAGTGGTGCCTGATGAGCAACTGGAGCAGCATGGCTATTGCGCCGTTGACGGCGTAGGCGAGCGCTTGCCGCTCAGGGTTTTGGCAGCGTCTGAGGCTGAACCTTACCTGGACATGGTATGGAGTCGTGACAATCCTGACTGGACTAAGGTGGTGCATTGCGGGCGTCGATTGCCGACCGATGCAGAAATGTCGTTGGTGTTGGGGGCGGATTTAAGCACGGAGTTTGAGCATCGCTTAGGTAAAACAGCACGTTTTGAGTATCAAGTGAGGGCTCCTTTTGAAGCTCAGATTCGTTGTCAACGATTACGCCAGGGCGCCCCCTGCATGCCGCTATCAGATATTCAGATTGGATTTAATGCCTTGGTGGATACCGAGCAACTAAAGCAACTGCGTTTACGTGTTAATGGTGAGTGGCGGGCACCGGATACGACAGGTGAACGTGACGGTTATGACAGCAACATTGCCAATGAAGCAGTGTTTAGCGGTCCCTTCCCGGAGCAAGCGGAGCTACAGTTGCAGGTAGCCGAAGGCTTCCATGATGATTTAGATCGTAAACTCGCTAATCTGGCGGATGTGAGTCAGCCTTTTACCTTAGATGAGTTTCCGCCATTGGCCAAGTTTGCTAAGCAGGCCTTTGGGATTTATGAGCTGTTTGAAGAGGCTGACGAGGCGGTTGCGGTGATTCCGGTGACGCAGCGTCGCTTAGCGCGCGATCAGCAAAGTGAGGCTAATTATTTAAATAGCTTAAGCACCAAAAATGATATCGAGGTGATGCGATGGCTCACACGCTTTTCACGTTTAGATGAACGTACTGTCGATACGACGGCGCTTCAAGATATTATGACTGACCGGGGCGAGGTGCGCTGGGGGAATCAAGACACACCGACGGTGGATACCCGTTCTATGTCTATTTTCAGTGCGGAGCAAGCAGATTTACAACAGGTTAAACTACCGCAGATGGCGAGTATGGAGGGTGGCGATGCGCAGGTCATCGGGATTCCTTTGGAGCGGAGTGGTTTCTATGTCTTAGAACTCAGCTCGCCCACGCTGGGTGGCGCCTTACTGGCTGACGAGAATGACCTGATGTATGTGCGTACAACGGCGTTGGTGACGAATCTTGCTGTACATATCAAATACAGTGCTGAGAACTTTTTGGTTTGGGTGACGCGCTTGGATACGGGTGAACCGGTCGCCAATGCGACGGTGAATATTTCAAGTTGCCAGGCGAAGCTGTTGCATAGTGGAGTGACTGACGAACAGGGTCGTCTTTATTTATCTCAAGCATTAGAAAGTACAGAGGCTTGTTATGGCTCAGATATCGGTGATTATTTTGTTTCAGCAAGCATTGATCAGGAGCATCCGGCAGCGCAAGGAGTCGAGCAGTATAGTTTTGCGTTGAGCAGTTGGACAGATGGCATCGAACCGTGGCGCTTTAATCTGAGCAATTATCTTTATCGTGACAGTGATCGTGGTCGTTTGGTAGAGCACAGTTTCTTTGACCGTCCTTTATATCAACGGGGCCAATTGGTTGCGATGAAGCATTATTTGCGTGCTCTGGATAGGTATGATTTAGCACTTCCTCGAAGCAGTGAATTGCCGGATAGGATTCGAGTGACTCATCAGGGGAGTGGCGATCACTATGATTTTAATGTGCAATGGCTTCCTTCACCGAGCGGTGGGCTGAGTGCGACGACTTATTGGAGTTTACCAAAGGGGGCAAAATTAGGACGCTACGGTGTCAGCTATTTGCGTCAAGGCAAAGAGGTGCTGCAAAGTGCCCAGACCTTTAGGGTGGAGGAGTTTAAAGTACCGTTTTTGACCGGTTCCATGCAGTTAACGGCAGATGGACAAGCGAGTTCATTAGTTGCCCCTGACTCATTAACTGTCGATTTACAATTAAACTATATTAGTGGCGGAGCCGCCGGCAATTGGAATACGGATGTGTCCGCCATGATTGGTGATACGGCGTTACGTTTTAAGCAGTATCCTGATTATCAGTTTGCAGCGACGTTGCCGGGTGAAGACCCCTTAGCTGTCGAGGAGGAGCCACAAACGGACAGAATTTTTTTAAAGCAACACGCCTTAGCGCTTGATGAGCAGGGCCGTGGTCATTTAGTGATCGAGGATACTCCATCGATCAAAAACGTCTCTAGAGTGCGTGTTGAAAATAGCTTTATGGACCCCAATGGTGAGCTTCAAACGATACAACAGAGTGCGGTGCTCTGGCCTGCCGATTTGGCGATAGGGATGCAGGTTGACAGTTTTGATCAGGGGGATGTGTCAGCACATATTGACCTTGTATTGCTTGATGCAAGTGGTAGCGCACTAGCTAATCATCTGGTGAGTATCCGAGCATTACAAACACATTATTTTGCCGTGCGTAAGCGTCTAGTGGGCGGTTTTTATAGTTATGACAGCAAGCAGCAAACCGAAGAATTGGCACAGGTCTGTGAGGGTCAAACAGACGCAGAAGGTAAGTTTTCATGCGAGGTAAACGAGCAATTTAAAGGTAGTATCACGTTTTTAGCAACGGCTGAAGATAAGCAAGGTCGTCTCGTCTCTAATAAGCAGAGTGCGTATTTTAGCGGTTGGGGTTGGTTGGGTTCGGCCGATCACGATCGTATTGATATCGTAGCTGATCGTAAGAGCTATCAGCCGGGTGATACGGCTACCTTGCAGGTACGTATGCCGTTCCAAAAGGCGACGGCCTTAGTGGCAATTGAGCGCGCCGGTATCTTAGAGACACAAGTGCATGAGCTAAGCGCTGACGATCCTAATATTCGTATTGAGGTAGATAGTTATTGGTACCCTAATGTATATGTCTCAGTTATAGCGGTGCGCGGGCGTGTGACCGAGGCGGATACAAATGAGACACGGGATCGAATTAACGGTTTAATTGATTTAAATAAGCCTAGTTTTCGCTACGGCATTGCGGAGCTTAAGATTGACGATCCGGATAAGCAGTTTGATTTGCAAATTACGCTTGACCAAGATAGCTATCAATTAAGAGAAACGGCCACTGCTAAGATTAAAGGGGTCTTGCAGGATGGCACGCCGGCCTCCAGAGCATCGGTTGCCTTAGCAGTTGTTGATGAAGCGTTGTTAGAGTTAGCTGAACATAATAGCGCTCATATCATTGACGGCATGCGACGCGAGCGAGGGTATGGCGTGACCACAGCAACGGCTCAATCCGAAGTCGTCGGGCGCCGTCACTACGGACGCAAGGCGGTCGCTGCTGGTGGGGCAGCCGCTGATTTTTCTAAGCAAGGCAGTACGCGAGAACTATTTGATACCTTATTGTTATGGCATCCATCAATCGAATTGGATGCCAATGGTGAGGCTACGATCCCTATCAGGCTCAATGACAGTATTTCCCGCTTCAAGGTGATTGCTGTAGGTGACTATGGGGTGGATCGTTTTGCTGAGGCGCAAGCTGAGTTTAGTAGTGCAAAAGACTTGCAGCTGATTTCCGGTCTACCGACAATGGTACGTGAGCAGGATAGATATGATTTAAGTCTGACCCTACGCAATACCACCGACAGAGTATTGGACGTTGTCGTTGGGGGCAGTAGTCGTGGTGCTTTAAATAAAACCTTAAGTAATCAAAAGATTAGCCTGGGTGCAAAGCAGTCACAAACCATTACTTGGCCCGTCGATATCGCTGCGCAGTCAACTCATCATGTGGCTGATTCTTTGGTGGATGATGCTAAGGAAGTGATTAATTGGGATTTCTTTGCTATAGAGCAAGTGACTGAAGCGAATGAAGCGATGGCGTTGGGTGATCGTATCCATGTCACTCAGAAATTGCAGCCCTTAGTTCCAATCACGGTACGTCAGTCGACGATGTTACAACTTGACGGTACAGCCGCGACTGGCACCCTGAGTTTGGGCTTGCCTGATCGGGCTTTAGCGCTGGATGGGCAGCCTCTCGGTGGTGTGACAGTGCAGCTGCAAAGCAGTTTATTGGGGCAAAGTGATGAGTTAAGGCAGTGGTTTGCCAGTTATCCCTACACGTGCTATGAGCAATTGGCTGCAATTGCAGTGGGCTTGGATGATCAAAAAGCGTGGGACAATCTGATGCTGGAGTTACCGCAGTACCTGGATTCTCAGGGGCTGGTGAAATATTTTCCTAGTGCGAGGATTAAGGGCGATACAAACTTAACAGCCCATTTGCTCAGTCTGGCGGTTCATAGTCAGCGTATTGGTCTCAACTTTGACATTCCGACAGAGTATAAAGAGCGTATGCTAAGGGGCTTGGAGGCGTCGTTTGAAGGGCGTGTGAACCACCCATATCCTCAAGAATTATGGCGCTGGAGTAGCCGATTAGCTGCGCTGACGGCCTTAGCCGAATACGGTCAAATAACATCAGGTGCCGCGCTCTCATTTTATGAGCAACACGATCAATGGACGATGAGTGATTGGATTAATTGGTTAATCATTGCCAAGCGCATAGAGGATCCAGCAATGGCTCAAATTGCCAATGAGGCAAAAGCTAATTTATTGACTGTATTAAGTCGAGAAGGGCAATTACTGGTTCCGCAGTCTAATGACTTAAGCAATACCTGGTGGAATATGTATAGTCGTGAAGCCAATCTCGCTAAATTACTCTTTGTCGTGGCCGATGATGAGAGCTGGTCGGCAGATATTCCTTATTTATTAAAAGGCCTGGTGAGTCTACAACTGGATAGCGGTCACTGGGGAACGACGGTTGCCAATACTTACGCTAAGCTAGCCATGAAGCACTATGCACTGACTCATGAAGTAGTGACTCCGGTCGGGCAGTTTGAAGCCGCGTTGAATCATGTCACATCAGATAGTGAGGCAGTCGAGTCATTGCGGGCAGAAATAACGGCAGAGAGTTTTGTCGACAATGACGTGATAAAGCTTGAACCGTTGTCTTGGGCAAGTAAAGAGGACAATCAACTAAGTTTAGATTTTGTTGGTGAAGGTAGTTTGTGGGCTACTGTCAGCGCGCATGCGGCAGTTCCATTAGTTGAAGCGAGCTATGCCGGCTATCAGTTAGATCGTCAGGTCTTGCCCGTGGTTCAGCAAATAGAGGGTCAATGGACGCAGGGCGATGTTTACAAAGTGCAGCTAACGATTCAGGCTAATTCACCAATGACGTGGGTTGTTCTTAATGACCCTATCCCTAGCGGTGCGACCATTTTAGGTTCAGGCCTAGGTCGTGACAGTGCCATTTTACAAGCGCAGTCTGCGCAAACGACTACTGATAATCAGGAGGAGGGTAAGGATTCTTATGATGACTGGCAACGTTGGCCAAGCTTTGTCGAACGTGGCAGCGATAGTTATAAAGTATATTATGACTATCTCGATCAGGGAGAAACAACACTTGAATATACGGTGCGATTGAATCATTCAGGAGAGTTTAACTTACCGCCGACACGCGTTGAGGCCTTGTACAATCCGGATGTGTATGGTGAATGGCCAAATAGCGACGTGTTTAACGTGTTTGCGAAGTAGCTAATGTCACATGATAAGCACCAGGATACAGGGCGTTGCCTCTAAGTCAAAACGCGCATTAAGGTATGGAGCCTATGGCCTGTTGGGCTTTGGCCTGTGCGTGGGTATAGGCTTGGTGATCGGACGGGTGGTATTGCAGCAGTCTGCCCCTGACAAGATGCCAAGCTTTGTCGATACGCGTACGGCTGCTGACTCCTCTTATATCAACGTCTTGGATCGGCAGGGTTTTGTTCTTGATAAAATTCGCCAAGATTTTACGATGCGACGAGGTGAATGGCTATCGCTGAGTGAGGTATCACCTAGTTTTATTGAAGCTATTCTCATTTCAGAGGATAAGCGTTTTTATGCACATCGGGGTGTTGATTGGTGGGCTTTATTTAATGCGACACAATACCATTTATTGGATAAGGTAAAAGGGCTTATTAGCCCGTCGGAACCGACAACGATGGGGCGTGGCGGTGCCTCCGGAATCTCTATGCAGTTGGCCTCCATGCTTAATTCAACTCTGCAAGCCCAAGGTGTTCGCAGCTATGAGCAAAAGTGGTATCAATTAGCCGCCGCTTTGGCATTAGAAGCGTCGTGGTCCAAAGAAGAGATACTTGAAGCCTATATTAACCTGTTGCCGTTTAGAGGGGAGGTGGTTGGTTTATCAGCGGCTGCAGAGGTCTTTTATGGTAAATATGCCTTTGGCCTCAATCCTCGTGAGTCAGCTCTTTTAGCTGCAATGGCTCGTGCACCGAATGCGCCAATGGAGCGTTTAACTGAGCGCAGCTGTGATTTATTAGAGAAAATGAATCATGCTGCTCAGTGCAATGGCTTAGCTTATTTTGTCAGCTACTATTTGCATTTGCCACATCCTGAGGTATTGGACCGTCATCATGATGCGCCACACATCGCACGATATGCCCGACAATGGGCCAACCTCAACGACAAGAAGGCAGTTCAAACAACCCTTGACGCTGCTTTACAAAGACACAGTCAAGCAGTGATCACATCGCACCTGAGGGAATTAAGTGATGAGTCGGTTCAGGACGCGGCGGTTGTGGTCTTAGATAATCATAGCGGCGATATATTAGCCTATATCGGTTCTTCCGCTACGATGAGTCACGCCGCAGAGGTAGATCATGTACGTGCCCCACGACAAGTAGCCTCAACCCTCAAGCCTTTTTTATATTCGCAAGTCATCGATGAGCGACGATTAACCGCAGCCAGTTTATTAAATGATTCGCCGATTAATTTATTAGCCGGTGAGGGCTTATATATTCCCCAAAATCATGATCGGCGTTTTGCCGGTTGGGTGAGTTTGCGCGTTGCTTTGGCGTCTTCACTTAATATCCCTGCGGTTAGGAGTATCGTGAGCCTCGGGGTAGGTGCTTTTTATACTAAGCTCAAAGAAATGGATTTGCCCTTAGAAAAAAATAGTGAGTTTTATGGCTATAGCTTAGCGTTGGGCGCAGCAGATATGGATTTATTAAGTCTGACCAATGCCTATCGCACCTTGGCAAATCGAGGCGTGTATAGCCAAGTGCAGTGGCACCGGCAGGAGCTCGTTGATGAGGTGAAGCGTCGAGTTTTTTCACCCGAAGCCGTGTGGATCATCGGTGATATCCTGTCTGATCGACAAGCCAGAGCTTATACCTTCGGACTGGATAGTGTATTGACGACACCTTTTTGGACAGCGGTCAAAACCGGTACCAGTAAAGATATGCGGGATAATTGGACGGTCGGTTGGTCTGAACACTATACCGTGGGTGTGTGGGTGGGTAATAACGATGGCCGCAGCATGCAGCAGGTGCTGGGGGTCAGCGGCGCAGGTCCGATTTGGCGTGATGTGATGCGCTATCTGCATCAGCAGCGCGATTCTCACGCACCATTAAGGCCTAAGCAAGTCGTGGCGACTAGAGTTCAGTTTGTCGGTGTGGATGAAGCGCCGCGCCAGGAGTATTTTTTAGAAGGAACAGAAATGCAGCGGGTCGTGGCGTTGACCTCGACAGAGCATTACACGAGTACTCGTCTTAAAATAGAAGCGCCGATCGATGGGACGATATTGGCGTTGGATCCGGATATCCCGCGTAATGCGCAAAAGCTGTATTTAAAAGCCACTATTCCGGCGGCAGACCCTAGAGCAGATACCATCAGCTGGTATATTGATGATATTCATATAGGTCATGGTGCCGGTAACTTCTGGTCACCACGTCGGGGCACTCATCGTATTACGCTAAAAGATGAAAATGCTAAGGTAGTAGATGAAGTAGTTATTTCAGTAAGATAAGCGATTAGGAGAATTATTTATGACTCACGCTACGTTAAAAGTCGCAGTGGCGCAGTTTCCGGGCACGAATAAAATCGAGGAAAATAAAAAGTATATATCCGAGTTGAGTCAGCAGGCTGCTGATCGAGGGGTTGAGCTATTGGTATTTCCCGAAGCTGCGATGTGCTCTTTTAGCTCTGATCTAGCGGACTTACAAGCCATAGCGACTGAGCATTCGCCGGCCTTCATTGAGTTCATGCAAGCTCTTGCGCAACAGCATAGTTTTGCCATTGTGGTAGGCGTATTAAGCGCTTCTGAGGTGACAGCAGATGAGCGCGTGGTTAATCAGTTGCTGGCCATTGATTTAAACGGTGAGATAATAAGTCGTTATACCAAAGTACATCTTTATGATGCCTTTAGTTTTAAAGAATCAGATAAGGTACAGCCGGGAATGATTTACCCTGATAATCGTGAACTCAGCTTATTTAAACTGAATGACTTTACGATCGGCTTAGTCAACTGCTATGACTTACGCTTTCCGGAGCTCTCCCGAAAGCTTGCCGTTGCCGGGGCAGATATCTTATCCCTAAGTGCTGCTTGGTTAGCCGGCCCTTACAAAGAAAGCCATTGGGAGGTTTTGTCTCGTGCCCGTGCGATTGAAAATACCTGCTATGTGTTAGCCTGTGGTCAAACCGGACCAAAAAATATCGGTCAAAGCATGATCATTGACCCGATGGGGGCGATACTGGCCGGAGCAGGTGAGGAACCGGGGTTGATCATACAGACGCTCACCAAAGAACGAGTGCATAAAGTACGGGAGATTCTGCCTTGCTTAGAAAACCGCCGTTATCATGTTTAGCTTGTAGTTAATCGGCATATGCGTTTTATCAACGTGCTAAAATTACCCTAGTTAAGAATCATTACTATTTAAATTTGTTTAGGAGAATTTGATGGCATTAGTCTCTATGCGTCAGTTATTGGATCATGCTGCTGAGCATGGTTATGGTATTCCTGCTTTTAACGTAAATAACTTAGAGCAGGTTCAGGCAATTATGGAAGCCGCTAAAGAAACTGATAGCCCGGTCATTATGCAGGCTTCTGCCGGTGCTCGTAAGTATGCCGGAGAGGGCTTTCTCAAGCACTTAATTCAAGCAGCTGTTGAGTCCTATCCTGAGATCCCGGTCGTCATGCACCAAGACCATGGTCAGTCACCGGATGTCTGTCGTGGTGCGATTGATTTGGGCTTTAGTAGTGTGATGATGGATGGTTCGTTAGAAGCCGATGGCAAGACCGTGGCTGATTACGAGTACAACGTTGACGTAACCCGTCAGGTCACTGAGATGGCTCACAAGCTCGGCGTCAGTGTTGAGGGTGAATTAGGGGTCCTCGGTTCGTTAGAAACAATGCAAGGCGACAAAGAGGACGGTCACGGTGCTGAGGGTACATTAACTCTTGATCAGTTATTGACCGACCCTGAGCAAGCCGTCGATTTTGTTAAGCGTACGCAGGTTGATGCCTTGGCCATTGCCATTGGTACGAGTCATGGTGCGTACAAATTCACGCGCAAGCCGACCGGCGATATCCTATCAATTCAGCGAATCAAAGAAATTCACGAGCGTTTACCTAATACTCACTTAGTGATGCACGGTAGTTCTAGCGTACCTCAGGAGTTGCTGGCTGAGATTCGTGAGTTTGGTGGTGATATGAAAGAAACTTACGGTGTACCGGTCGAAGAGATTCAAGAAGCCATCAAGCATGGCGTTCGCAAGGTCAATATCGATACCGATATTCGTTTGGCAATGACTGCTGCGGTGCGTCGTTTCTTAGCCGAAAATCCGTCAAAATTCGACCCACGTGAGTTTAATAAGCCTGCGCGTGAAGCCGCTAAGCAAATTTGTATTGCGCGCTACGAAGCGTTTGGTACTGCCGGTCATGCCTCTAAAATCAAGCCGATTTCTTTAGATGAGATGGCTGCGTTGTATGCTGCCGGTGATTTGTATCAAAAAACAATTTAATCTGTCATTGATATCGTGCGCATGGCCTGGCGCTAGCTAGGGCTAATGTGCATGATACAACCAGCAACCCCCAGCAATCGGAACATAATAGATCCGCTGCTTGGGGGTTTCTTTTTATACCTCACTAAGGTGTTAGCCTTGTTATAATTAGGCTTTAGTTAGGATACTTAAGCAACTAAGAATCACTGTATTAGATAATCACTCAATGGATAGAATGTAAATGCTAGATCTCGGATTGTTACGCAAAGACTTAGATAGTGTTGTGAGCGCCTTGGCTCGTCGAGGAGTTGAATTTGACGTGGCTCGTTTCAATGAATTGGAAGCACGACGCAAGGAATTACAGGTGCAGACGGAAAATCTTCAAGCCAGTCGCAATACACTTGCCAAAGAAATCGGCAAGTTAAAATCCCAAGGTCTTGACGCGTCCGATGTCATGGCAAAGTCCAAAGCCATTCCTGAACAACTCAAGGGGATGGAGGAGGAGCTTGCCACTCTACGCGAAGAGCTTAATGATATCCTGATGTCGACCCCTAACTTACCGCACAATTCAGTGCCGGTCGGTGCGGATGAAAACGATAATATTGAGGTACGTCGTTGGCTTCCTGAGCAGGACTTTGTCGCAGCGGATGTGATTCCTGCAGACTTGGGTTTTGAGGTGGCGGATCACGTGAGCTTAGGTGAAAAGCTGGGTTTGGATTTTGAGATGGCGGTGAAGTTATCAGGTTCACGATTTAGCTTTATGAAAGGGGGCGTTGCTCGCTTACACCGTGCCCTAGCGCAATTCATGCTTAACTTGCATACCTCTGAGCATGGTTATGAGGAGTGTTATACACCGTATATCGTTAACAAAGCCTCTCTTTACGGTACCGGTCAATTACCTAAATTCAAAGATGATATGTTCTGGGTTACCAAAGGTGGTGACGATGAGGAAGCGAGCGAAGAGCAAAAGACAAAAGAAGAGTTATTCTTAATTTCTACGTCTGAAATCAGCTTAACCAATTCCGTACGTGATGAGATTTTAGATACTGCGGAGTTACCAATCTGTCTGACAGCTCATACACCGTGCTTCCGTTCTGAGGCCGGTAGTGGGGGGCGTGATGTACGGGGTATGATTCGTCAGCACCAATTTGATAAAGTGGAAATGGTGCAAATCGTGCATCCGGATACTTCCTATGATGCTCTGGAGGCGATGGTCTCTCATGCAGAAAAGGTCTTGCAGCTATTAAAATTACCTTATCGTGTGATTACCCTTTGTACCGGTGATATGGGTTTTGGTGCTGCCAAAACATACGATATTGAGGTGTGGGTACCTTCACAAAATACTTGGCGCGAGATCTCTTCTTGCTCCAATACAGAGGCTTTCCAAGCCCGTCGTATGAATGCTCGTTATCGCGTTAGCCAAGGCAAAAACGAATTTGTCCATACGCTAAATGGTTCCGGTGTGGCAGTTGGTCGTGCGCTTGTTGCTGTCATGGAGAATTACCAACAAGCTGACGGCAGTATTGTTATCCCTGAGGTATTAAGACCTTATATGGGCGGCCTTGAGGTGTTGGTGCCAAACGCTTAGGCAGCACAAATCATTTAGCTTAGTAAGCAAAGGATTTTATACATGTTATTTTTACTTTCACCAGCAAAGAAATTGGATTACGACAGCCCGTTGGCGGCTGATTATCCCTTTGAGCAGCCGCTATTTGTCGAGCAAGCGGTTGAGTTGATCGAGGTGTTAAAAACCAAAACTGAGCAAGACATCGCTGATTTGATGAAGCTTAGCGAGAGCTTGGCTGCACTCAATGTTGAACGCTATCACCAATGGGAGCCGACCTTTGACCAGACCAATTCGCGTCAGGCCATTCTGGCTTTTAATGGCGACGTCTACGAGGGTCTCGAAGCTCCCACATTAACTAAATCGCAGCTTGAATGGACTAATGAGCACGTGTTTATTCTGAGTGGTTTGTATGGGGTGCTAAGACCGATGGATTTAATGCGTCCTTATCGTCTAGAGATGGGTACGCGTTTAGAGACAGACAAGGGCAAAAACCTCTATGAGTTTTGGGATACGCAACTTGCTGAATTTATTAATCAGAGTTTAGCCAATCACAAGAATCAAGTAGTCGTAAATTTGGCCTCCGAGGAGTATTTTAAAGCGGTTAAGAAAAATGCACTTAACTATCCTGTTGTTCAATGTGTTTTCAAAGAAGAGCGTGACGGTGTCTATAAAATCATTAGCTTTAGTGCGAAACGCGCGCGCGGTTTGATGTGTCGCTATGCCATTGAAAATGAGATTGATACAGTAGATGGTCTAAAAGACTTTGATTTAGAGGGTTATACATATGATGCTGCCACCTCTACCGAAGACAGCTTAGTGTTCTTAAGACCAGATCAACGAAAAGCTAAGTAAGTCATCTATTTGAACCACAAAAAAGCCAGTCACTTAAATTAACAGTGACTGGCTTTTTGCTTGTGATTGATATATTAGGCGTCTCGTCTAATTAGTTATAGTTAGGCCACGGCTGTTGTACTTTGACGTTTTGCTCGCATGATATTGAGAGCAAAAAGAGCAGCAACAATCACAATACCGATAATATCCGTCACTGTTTCAGGGATGATGAGCATCAAACCACCGACGGCCATGAGGATACGTTGCCAAACGGCTATATGTGTTTTGAAGTAACCTTCTAAAGCTGCAGATAAGGCGGTGACACCGACAAGGGCAGTCACTGCAACCGATGCGATATTGAACCAATGTGGTTTAGCAAACTCGCGAGCTGTCACCACGATCTCTCTGGTGTCTAACATCAACATATCCGGGTTGTACACGAACATGAAAGGTACGATAAATCCGGCTAATGCTAATTTTAGTGATAAAAACCCTGTTTTCATTGGGTCACCACCCGCAATACCCGCTCCGGCAAAAGATGCTAAAGCCACTGGTGGCGTAATATTGGCAAAAATACCAAAATAGAACACAAATAAGTGTGCCACAATGACTGGTACCTCAAAGGTTGCTAACGCCGGAGCAACCATGGTTGCTGTAATAATATAGGCAGGGATAGATGGTAGACCCATACCTAGAATCATTGAAGCAATCATTGTTAGAATCAAGGTGAGGAATAGCGAACCGGAACCCAGTGAAACAATCAGTGAGGTCATGACATTACCAAAGCTGGTTAAGTTAACCACACCAATCACAATGCCGACGACAGCACATGCCGCCATGACCGAGAGAGATTGTTTAGCCCCGTCTTGTAGTGCAGCAAAAATATCTTTGATACCCATGCGAGTTTCCGGACGGATCCAACTGACAAGCACCGTAATGCCAATCGTATAGGCGGCGGCATAACCGATTGGAATAGACTTAGCTAGCATGACAACCAGTGCGATGATAGGGAACAGCATATGGCCACGCGCTTTCATGACCTCTTTAACACGAGGTAAATCAGCTTTTGGAACACCTTTAAGATCATCTTTACCGGCACGGAAGTGTACTTGGGCGAGCACGCCGAAGTAATATAATAACGCAGGTATCAACGCCGCTAGCGCAATGGTACTGTATTTAACACCGGTTGTTTCTGCCATAATAAAGGCACTGGCCCCCATGATGGGCGGGAGTATTTGCCCGCCAATCGAGGCGCTGGCCTCGACGGCACCGGCGAAGTTACGGCTATAACCTATTTTTTTCATTAGAGGAATGGTAAAAGCACCGGTTCCGACAACGTTGGCGACAGCTGAGCCATTAATACTGCCCATGAAGCCGCTGGAAATAACCGCTACTTTGGCTGGTCCACCTTGATGACTTCCTGCCAATGCAAGGGCTAAGTCGTTAAATAACTGGCCCATGCCCGAACGCGCTAAGAATGCACCAAACAGAATAAATAAGAAAATAAAGCTGACTGACGCACCTATCGCTGTTGAGTAAAGACCTTCAGTTTTGAGATAGAGTTGACCAAAAATATCACCCAAATCATAGAGGCGTGTTGCTAAGCGATCAGGCACAAATCGCATGTGACTATAAAAAGGGTAGCTCAGAAAGATAAGCGCAAATATAGGCAGAATCCATCCCGTGATACGACGGCCCATTTCTAACACAACAATAACAGTCAATATCGCCATTACAATATCGGTGGTATTAGGAATACCGCCACGGATGGTCATAATGTTTTGATATTGGACGATTAAATAGAACATGCTAGCCAAAGCGGCGGCGACCCAGAGCCAATCAAACCAGATGATTTTAGAGCGACTGCTGGACTTTGCAGGTGGATAAACTAAAAAGATTAAAGCAGCACCAACGCCGACGTGAATCGCTCGGGTCAGCAATGTCGGCATGGGGTAAAAGGTAATATAAAGGTGAAATAGAGAATAAAAGGCCGCTGTGCAGGCGATGAGTATGCGGACAGCTTGGTTACCCGGATTGCGAGTTACCGATTCTCGGTCAAATTTCTCAAGAATTTTCTGACTGCTCGTGGTAGTCGTCTGAGAAGTATCCATAGTCATAACAGTTGTTTCCTAACCAGAAAATAATACGTGCCACTCGTGACGGTTGAATTGTTATTTCAGTGTAATCAGGCACTTGGTTATAAATAGTCCAGGTGCCATTGGAGGTTATTAGTTTACCCTGCATATTGCGTGAGACGATCCAATGCAGTGAGGGTAAAACGACTTCTGACGCTAAACCGACATAGCCTTCAGGTGCTTCAATCACGTTACCAGAAGAAGGGGTGCCTGCACCGAAGGTTTGCATGTAGCTAGCGCTTAGAAATAAATTTCCCGAAGATAATTGATAATACTCTTGCCAGTCTTGAAGTTCGACAGAATGTCGCCAGTGCAAAATAAATGTAGTGTCTTCTAAATAACAAAAACTATCTTCAAATGAAATTTTTACTCGCTCTTGTGGCCACAAAAGATAGCCTAACATGCATAAGGTGAGCACAAAGAGCGCGCGTCGAGCATTAAATTTAGAAGTCATAACGATGTCTCTCGGCAGAGCCGAGAGACTAGGGCGGTGTTATGGATTACTCAGCGGTAACTTCATCATAGTACTTTTGAGCACCAGGGTGAAGAGGTGCAACAGCACCTGATTTTGCGAATTCTAAGTTAATGCCACTAGCCGCTTGGTGTGCAGACTCAAGACGAGGTAAGCTCTCAAAGAACGTCTTAGTTAGCTTGTAAACATCATCCTCAGTCATGTCTTTATGAACGACTAAGGCATTTTGAATCGCTGCAGTAGGAACGTCTTCTGCATTACCGTAAGTCCCTTGCGGGATAGTTAGGGAGACAAAGAACGGTTTATCCTGAGCAATCTCGGCGATACGATCAGCTGGGATTTCAACGATCTGTAGGTCAAAACTTTGCTGAAGCTCCATAAGCGACGCATTAGGTAGGCCGCTGGTTAGGAAGGCTGCATCGATACGACCGGATTTAAGAGCGTCTGTTGCCTCAGCGTAACCTAGGTAGTCTACACTCAAATCATCATAAGTCATGCCGAAACCGTTAATAAGGTTGCGAGCATTTACTTCAACGCCTGAGTTTTGATCACCAACAGCTACACGTTTGCCGCGTAAATCGTCTAGCGTTTTAATACCGGAACGCTGAGAGGTGACTACTTGAACGTAGTTTGGATAAAGCGCAGCAATTTGTTGTACTTTTTCGATTTTGTTAGGGAAGCTGTTTTCACCATTGATTGCGTCAGTTAACACATCGCTCATGACGAAAGCCATTTCAACTTTATCTTGATTGAGTAAGTTAATATTTTCAACGGAAGCGCCGGTGGTTTGTGTTTTTGAGTTAACACCATATACCTTGCTGTATTCATCAGCTAATGAAGTAGCAATGATGTTATAAGGACCTGAAGCGCCACCTGTGGCGATAGTTACAAAGCGGCTTTCAATCTTATTGTCAGCCGTTTGGGACGCTTCATTTTCAGTCGCTGTGGACGTGGTGTTGTTGCTATCATCAGAGCAAGCAGATAAAGCAAAGGCAGCAGCTATTAGTAGTACGGATTTTTTAATCATAAGTCCTCTCTAAAGATGTAATGAAATACTTTGAACCCCGATGGTGAACGAGTTTATTGAATAAATGGCATTCTTAGCCAGCTTGTGATAGTAACGTATTTTTTAGAAAAAAACAGTTAATCACTTGGCGCGTGAGCTAAAAACAGGTCGCTTATAAAATAAATATAAACGACCTGTTTTATATTAGCTAATCAAAATGCGGATTATGCACCTTTAGCGACATCTTCTTTTGCAATTTTCATGCTGCCACTTTCTTGGAAGCGAGCGTGCCAGCTGAGCGCCTCATTTAATAGATGAGGTGTGTGGCCGGAGTTTTCCTTGCACGCACGCTCGAAGTAGGAGCGTAATTCATCGCGGTAATCAGGGTGCGCACAGTTCTCAATGATGCACTCTGCACGCTGACGTGGCGATAAACCGCGCAAATCAGCAAGACCCTGCTCAGTAACAATAATCTGAGAGTCATGCTCAGTATGGTCGACGTGTGAAACCATCGGCACGATACCTGAAATATCACCACCTTTGGCAATGGATGGTCGTACGAAGAAGCACATATAGCCATTACGAGCAAAGTCGCCTGAGCCGCCAATACCGTTAATAATATTGCTGCCCATGACGTGGGTGGAGTTGACATTACCGTAAATATCAGCTTCTACCATGCCGTTAATGGCTATCACACCAATACGACGGACCACTTCAGGGTGATTACTGATTTCTTGAGTACGTAAAATAATACGCTCTCGATAAAAATCAATATTATCAAATAGCTCACTAAAACCCTGACGGCTTAGTGAGAGTGACGTAGCGGACACATTGACTAACTTGCCGGATTTAATCATGCTGAGCATGCCGTCCTGAATGACTTCCGTGTAAGAGGTCAAGTTTTCAAACTTACCCTCGTTTAGGCCGGCCATAACAGCATTGGCAATATTACCTACACCGGACTGGATAGGCAGCAGGCTTTCCGGCAAAACACCTTTATTTACTTCTTTTTCGAGGAAATTCAGTATGTGCTCAGCAATTTTCTTCGATGATTCATCAGGTTCGGTAAAGTTGTTGTCGCGGTCCATGGCATTTGTTTCGACAATTGCAATGACTTTTTCTGCCGGGCAGCTGAGATACTTTTGACCAATACGATCAGATACATCAGTAATAGGAACCGGTTTGCGATGCGGGGGTAATGCAGTACCGTAGTAAATGTCATGCATACCATCCAGCTTTTCGCTAAGTGCGTAGTTGACCTCTAAGATGACATGGTCTGCTTGGTCGATCCATGTCTTGTTATTACCAACTGAGCATGCTGGAATGAGCGTGCCGTCTTCATTGATTCCTACGACCTCAATAACAGCAATATTTAACTTGCCATAGAAACCAAACCAAGCGTGCTGTGCCACGTGTGACAGGTGAGTGTCCATGTAGTGCATTTGGCCGGTATTGATTTTCTCACGACATACCGGGTCGGATTGGTAGGGTAGACGCATCTCAAGGCCATCAACCTTTGCTAATGCACCGTCTAATTCAGGGGCAGTAGATGCGCCGGTCCAGACACTGACTTTAAACGGGTTGCCCTTAGCATGCTCTTCATTGATACGGTCTGCTAATGCCAGGGGGATAGCTTTAGGGTAACCGGAGCCGGTGAAACCACTCATACCAATATTGACGCCGGAAGGGATTTTGGTGACAGCCTCCTCAGCCGACATCACTAGCTGATGATACTCCTTATGTTTGATGCGTGATAAAGACTCAAACGTATTACTCATCTCTTAATTCCTAGTCTGACGGATATGTCCTCATAAACAGATCCGATTTTTTATTTGTTTAATTAAAAAAATGCCGACCAAAATGATCGGAGCTCAAAAAATATAACATAATTAAACAAAGTCAAGACAAAAAGATGACAATCATTAGGTGCTTCGTTTGATATTTCTTAAGATATACTTTTGCTCAGACTAAGGAAATTAGCTTAGCGACAATAAAAAAAACCGATGCCTAAAAGTAGGCATCGGTTATTGAAGTGAAGAAGAACAGTGGGTGTTAATCGACGGTTTCAACCTGAATTAACTCACTTGTCTCAAGTACTTTGGCTGCTTTGCGAGGGCGCCCCAGTTTAACTGGCGCAGTTGCAGAAGCATCAGTGTTTGCAGTTGCTTTGGTTTCAATCATGTGTAAACCGGCATCGGCAATCACTTTTTCAAGATTTTCAGCAGGTTGCTTTGCTGTTGTCTCGCGCTTGTCGCTTGCTACTTCTTCTGTCGCAGCCATAGCCACGGGCGCAGCTTCTTCAGTATCGGCTTTTGTTTCAACGACGTCTCGAGTTGGCGCAGGTGCCTCGACCTTGGCAGTTGTTTCGACTGTGCTTTGCTCAGCAGGTAGTGGATTGGATTCGATCACTTGGCTTGGCACAGCCTCGGTAGTCTCTACAGATTCGGTGGTCGATGTAGGCTTTACCTCGATTGATTTAACAGGCGCGGCACTTTCGGGCATTGGTGTAGCCGTAGACTCGACAACCGGCTCACTCGCAACAGCTAATGGCGCTTCAACCTCAGTCACAGGAGCTGACTGGTCGTGCTGAGTGATGGTGTCGAGATCGATTTCACCTTTAGCGATTTGCTCAGATACTTCCTCGTAGTCATGGTTAGGTGTCTTGAGCATGACTTCGTTGGGAACAAAAGGCAAGGTTGTCGTAGCGCTTGCTGCATTGTCTTTTTGCGGACGGCGGTTACGATTGCTATTGCGATTTTGACGACGACGAGAGTCCGAGTGAGTTGATTCCTCTTGTGAATCACTCTGAGCTTCTGCTACGGCATGGTTTTTAGCGCGTTGGCTGACTTCAGCCGTCTTGCTTTCAACGGCAGGCTTAGGAGTAGCAGAGCGCGCATTGTTATTTGCTTCAGTCTGCTCTTGAACCTGAGGCGTCTCAACTGCTTGAGTTGTCGCTTGCGGCTGTTGTACTTCTAAGTCGTCACGCTGCTGTTTGCTATCACGCTGTTGCTGCTGGCGTTGCTCACGAGACTCGCGCTGCTGACGGCGTTGCTGACCTTTGTCGTGTTGTGTTGCCTGCTGTTGAGCACGATCTTGTTGGCTTTGATTTTGTGGCGACTGAGCTTGGCTTTGGGCGTCTTGCTTCTGGTCCTGCTGTTGTGCCTGATTGCGATCGTCCTGTCGGGCAGGTTGACGACGAGAGCGTCTGCTCTGTTGCTTATTGCCTTCTTGGTTTTGCTGATTGCGCGTATTGGCATTGCGTCTGTTATTAGCCGTCTGACCCTGTTGGTCTGCCTTTTGCTCATTGCTTTGATCTAGCTTTTTAGCACGTTGTTGACGGCGCTGATTTTGCTGTTGAGTGCTTGCCTCCTCGTCTTGCGGCTGAGACGTGCGCTTCGCATTACGTCGTTGGTTGCGTTGACGTGATTGGCGTTGTGACGAGTCGGCAGTGCGCGCTGCTGACTTATTGGCAGTAGGAGTTCTTCTGTGTTGAGTCGGTTTTTCTTCAACCTTTTTGTCGTACTCGCCGTTTGGGCGTACAAAGAAAGACTTAATGCGATGTAAAAAGCCTTTAGGTATGACGCGCTCAGCTACTTCTGCAGCAGCCGTGCCGGCTGAATTAACTGCAGCCTTAGCGGTGGTTACCGGCTTTGGTGGAACAGGCTCGCCATGAGAGATGCCTTTAACAATCGCTACTTGCTTTTTCTCTTGCTCTTCAAATTTGGCTTTTTGCTCACGCCATTGGATAACGGAATCAGGAACCGGCATCAATTCAACGCTGGATTTAGGATCATCTAAACGACTATCATCGTGGCGTAGGCGCTCAATATGATGATGAGGAGTTTCTAAGGCCTTATTAGGAATCAGCACGATGCGGACATTGAGACGATTTTCAATTTTTAGAATGTCTTGACGCTTTTCGTTTAATAAGAAGGTCGCGACATCTACCGGAACTTGCGCGTGTAGGGCAGCGGTATTTTCTTTCATCGCCTCTTCTTGGATCAGACGGAGAATATTTAGCGCACTTGATTCGACATCACGAATCACACCGGTACCATTACAACGTGGGCAAGTGATGTGTGAGCCCTCGTTGAGTGACGGACGCAAGCGCTGACGCGATAACTCCATAAGACCAAAGCGGGAGATCTTGCCCATTTGTACGCGAGCACGGTCAAAATGTAAGGCTTCGCGTAGTTTTTGTTCGACTTGTCGCTGGTTTTTGCTGTCGTCCATATCGATAAAGTCGATAACAATCAGACCGCCCAAGTCACGTAGACGTAATTGACGTGCTACCTCTTCTGCTGCTTCCAAGTTGGTACGTAGTGCAGTTTCTTCAATATCACCGCCACGCGTTGAGCGTGCTGAGTTGACGTCAATGGCGACCAATGCTTCGGTGTGGTCTACAACAATTGAGCCGCCGGAAGGTAATGACACATTACGTGCATAAGCGGTTTCGATTTGGTGCTCAATTTGGAAGCGCGAAAATAGGGGAACGGCATCGCGGTAACGCTTAACCAGATTCACATTGTCGGGCATCACGTCTTGCATAAAGGCAGTCGCCTGAGCAGTGATTTCGTCCGTATCAATCAGGATTTCAGAAATGGCAGGTGAGAAGTAATCACGAATCGCACGAATAACTAAGCTGGACTCCTGATAAATGAGGACCGGAGCAGGGTGTTGTTGAGCGGCATTATCAATCGCCGTCCAGAGTTGGAGTAGGTACTTGAGGTCCCAATCCAATTCCTCAGTAGAGCGTCCGATGCCGGCGGTGCGAGCAATCATGCTCATGCCCTGTGGCAGGTCCAATTGCTCCATGGCTTCTTTGAGCTCTTGACGGTCCTCGCCCTCGATGCGGCGTGAGATGCCGCCACCGCGTGGGTTGTTGGGCATTAAGACTAAATAGCGACCGGCTAAAGAAACAAAGGTAGTTAGGGCGGCCCCCTTGTTGCCACGCTCTTCTTTTTCGACCTGAACTATCAGCTCTTGGCCTTCTTGAAGTGCATCTTGAATACGGGCAGTGCGAAGATCGACGCCCTCTTTGAAATAGCTGCGAGCCACTTCCTTAAACGGTAAAAAACCATGGCGCTCGTGACCATAGTTAATAAAACAAGCCTCTAGGCTGGGCTCGATGCGGGTGATGACACCCTTGTAGATATTGCCTTTGCGCTGCTCGCGGCCTGCGGTTTCAATATCAATGTCGATCAGCTTTTGCCCATCGACAATCGCAACGCGTAGTTCTTCTTGGTGCGTTGCATTAAATAACATGCGTTTCATGTTCTAAACTCTCCGAAAAAATGCCACAGCAATATATATGATTGCTGAACCACCCGGACAGAGTTGTTGCGGACTTGATGATGCTGTGAATAAATAACAGCTAAAAATTTTGAGTGCTTTTGTTTTTATTGTTTCAACGCAAAGCGACGAGTTCTAGCCGCCCGAACGCCCCATATTGTGTATGTGCGCCTAGCGGTTAGAATGGTCATTAATACTTAGATGTGTGCCAAACTCGAATGACTCTCATCAAGCTACCTAGGGTATTTACAATAAAATAAACAAACAAAAAGCTTAGTTTTTATTAAAACGCTAAACCGACTTATACAAACATACAATCTAAGTCGGCTTATTTAAAATATTTATAGCCCAAATCGGTCTATAAAAAGAAATTCTGTACTTTCACTTAACAATCAACAACTATCATCTGTATAGGCAATTAGGCTGTGGGCAGGAGGTTAAATACTGCCGCATCAAAACAGCTTAATGCTTGCAACGATGATGACCACGGACAACTCAAAAAGAAAGCGGGACTCAGTCTAAATGCTCTGAAGCTCAACCGTAACAACTAGGGGAAATGGTGCAATGACCTATTTTACTTGCCCTAGATTCAGTCCAAAATAACTCATAACAATCTAATTAATTCAAAAAGCATGAGTTACAATAGCGTGTTAAGGTAGAGTGAAAGCTTAGATGCTTGAAAATATCGCAAGCGGATAGGCAATAGGCCTCTCTACAGTCGCGCCGCTCTCTTTTTCTGCGGGTAAATAGAATTATAGTTAGTCTTGACAATATGTGCAAACAAAGTTCATCAGATACCATCAGTTTTTCAGTACGCATGTTGGAAATTGATTCAGGTAGTGCAGGGCAGCGCTTAGATAATTTTTTGATTCGCCAATGCAAAGGCGTGCCTAAAAGTCATCTTTATCGTGCGGTCCGCTCCGGTCAAGTGCGTGTGAATCGTGGTCGTGTAAGCGTTGATTATCGCTTGGCGTTGGGTGATCTGGTGCGTGTGCCACCGATGCGGGTGGCTCAAGCCGAGGTTAAATTACCGGCACCTAAGGCAGAGTTTCCGGTGGTTTATGAGGACGAGGCTATTTTGGTGATTAATAAGCCCTCAGGCGTCGCTGTCCATGGGGGGAGTGGTGTGTCTTTCGGCGTGATTGAGCAGCTTCGTTCAGCGCGCCCTCAGCAAAAGTTTCTTGAATTGGCCCATCGCCTTGATAGAGAGACCTCCGGATTGTTAATTGTTGCTAAAAAGCGTACTGCCTTAGTCGCTCTGCATGACATGTTCAGACAGGACCGAGCAAAAAAGCATTATCAGGCATTGGTCACAGGCAAGGTAGAATCAAAGGTCCAGCATATTAAAAAGCCATTATTGCGTTACTTAACTGCTGAGGGTGAGCGACGAGTGCGTGTCGATCCTCAGGGCCGTTATGCTCATACCATTGTCACGTGTTTGCAGCGGTTTAGGGCTTATACTCTAGTTGATGCCGAGATTATCACGGGTCGCACACATCAAATTCGCGTGCATTTACACTCAATCGGTCATTCCATTGTGGGTGACGATAAGTATGGTGATGATGCGTTGCGCGAGCGTTTGCGTCGCCAGGGCTTTAAGCGTATGTTCCTTCATGCCTATCGTTTGCGTTTTCCACACCCAATAACCGGGGAGTGGTTGAGTGTCGAGGCAGAGTTACCCGAGGACTGTCAGTTGCTTTTAAAGCGTATTGAGGCCGATGAACTCTAGTAAATTGATATAAAGTGATAAAGAGAACTTGTAAATGAAATACACAACCGTTATTTTTGATTGGGATGGAACTGTTGTTGATTCAACGTATGTGATCGTTGATTCTATTAAGAAGGCCAGCCGTGAGTTGGGGCTAGAGGAGCCCAGTGACCGAAAGGCCAGTTGGGTTATTGGCTTGTCCTTGCCGCAGGCGTTGATGGAAGTGGTGCCAGGGTTGACTGAGCAGCGCATGAATGATTTTATCGCGGCTTATCGCAAGTACTACTTTACCGCCGACCCTGACTTAAAGCTGTTTGATGGGGTATTGCCATTGATTAAAAGGCTTCGTGAGCAGGGCTTGCACACAGCGGTTGCGACCGGCAAAAGTCGCTTTGGGTTAAATCAAGCGCTGGAAAATCACGGCATTGGGGATTTGTTTGATGTGACCAAGACCGCCGATCAGACTAGGAGCAAGCCCCATCCGTTGATGTTGGAAGAGATTTTTGATGAGTTGATGGTGACCCCGGCTGAATGCGTCATGATTGGCGATACGTCTCATGATATTCAAATGGCACAAAATGCCGGCTGTGACAGTATCGCTGTTTCTTACGGTGCGCACACCTTGCAGGAGATTAGCAAGGCCGAGCCTAGTTACATTGCGCATAATGTCACCGAGCTTGGTCATTTACTGGCGATGTATTCCAAAAAACGAGCGGAGTAAGTGATGTCAAACAAGAAAAAATGGCCTGAAAGTGATATACGGAGCATCTTAAGCCATATTTATATTTTATGCTTGGCGCCCGGTCTGGTTGCCCTTTGGTTGAGCTTTTCGGCTCGCGGTGAAGGGCATGTTTTTAGTATGGAGATATTGGTCCATTACTTAGCGGCAGGCTGTTTGTTTATGTTGACATTAACATTGGCAATTACGCCTTTGGCGCGTATGTTGGCGCAGCCTAATCTTGGTATTATCAGGCGGCCTTTTGGTTTGGCTGCTTTTGGGTATGCCTTTGCTCATTGGGTAGCTATTTTTTTCTTGTATGAATTTAACGGCACCGCGATTTGGTTCGCTTTTGGTGTTAATCCCGCCCTTTGGGCTGCTTTGTTGGCGTTGCTGTTGATGGTGCCGATGGCGCTAACCGCCACACATCAATCTATGCATAGTTTAGGTGTTTGGTGGCGCCGTATTCATTCGGCGATTTATGTGGTGTCGATTTTATGGCTCTATTATATGCTTAAGAGTTTTAAGGTCACCATCGGCGATCAGATCCTTTTTTGTTTGATTTGCGTGTTGCTACTTGCGCGAGTCTATCATTACTATAACGTGCAAAGTAAAAAAGCACAGTTTTATGATTTTCTAGACTCTAAAAACAAAGATAACAACAAAGGTGAAGATAAAAATAAGGATGAGAAGTAAGAGCAGGGCGTTGATATGCCCTCAATGCTCTTACTTTTTACACTTCATCATTGCTTAAGTGCTTGTTTGTCGGTGCTGTCGACATTAGCGACTTAGGCTAAAAATAAAAATAAGGTAGCCTGCTTGTCCAGAGAGGGAGTGGGCTGCTTTTTCCATTGCGCCACAGTCGCTGTTTTGATCCACTCATTTTTGCCCGTAATATCGCGTGCGACACAGAGTCGTGTGTTGTCGTTGAGATGTTGCAGTAGGCTCTTAAACATAGCTTCATTGCGATAGGGAGTTTCAATAAAAAGCTGTGTTTGATTCAATCGGCGTGATTGCTGCTCCCATGATTTCAGTTGCTTTGATCGTTCGTCGTTTTTGACGGGCGCATAGCCATTAAAAGCAAATTGTTGGCCATTAAGGCCGCTAGCCATCAGGCCTAAGAGAATTGAGCTCGGACCGACCCACGGCACGACGTTGATACCCATCTTGTGGGCTTCAGCGACAACATTGGCGCCCGGGTCTGCCACAGCCGGACAGCCGGCTTCAGAAACCAGCCCAACCTCACCGCCCTCAGGAATGGCGTTAAGCCAGGTCTGAATTTCTTGGGCCGGGGTCTTATTGCTTAAACTGTGGATAGTGATGTCCTGTAACGTGTGCTGAGTTTCAATCAGTTTTAAAAAGGCGCGCGCGGTTTTGGCGTTTTCAGCAATGTAGTAATCGAGTCGCGATGCCAGTTGGCGTACATCGTGTGGGAGCCATTCTGATGCCGGACTTTCGCTTAGTCCCACGGGGATAAGATGCAGGGTTTTGTTTTTCATTTTTTTTACTTCTTTCCTAAGAGAGTTAGCTGATAATATTTGTGGTGCTCGCCGTTAGTGTTGGATTAAGTCCAAAGTGGCGCAGCATGCGACAGAGTTCGATGAGGGGTAGGCCAATGATGGCCGTGGGATCGTCGCTGCGCATGGATTCCATGAGGCTGATGCCGAGAGACTCAGCTTTGGCGCTACCGGCAGTATCAAAAGGTTGATCAAAGGTTAGGTAGTGCTTAATTTCATCATCACTAAGCTCACGGAAATGGCAGGCGGTCACGACGTCGTTAATAAGCGTTTCATTGCCATCGGTTACGGCGAGGGCGCTGTGAAATTGAACAACTTGACCTGAGAGTTGTTTTAGTTGTTCGAAAGCGGCCTCAAAGCTACCTGCTTTGCCGATAGGTTCATGGCCGAGAGTGGCAACCTGATCCGCGCCGACCACGATGCAGCCGGGAAATTTATCCGCGACCGCTTTGGCCTTTTCTGCTGCTAGTCTAAGGCTCATTTCAGCAGGTCGTTCGCCGGGGTGGGGGGTCTCATCAACTTCAGATGATTCGGTAGTAAATGGAATAGCTAAGCGCTCCAACATGGTGCGTCGATAGCGAGAGGTTGAAGCAAGAATAAGACAGTTAGGGGCAGAAGTCATTATTTTCATTGACCTTAATGGGTAAAAGGGGTTATTATTCTAGGTTTTACGTGGTAGCGAGTAAATCTAAAGCTTAAGCAGGCTAGGGGTAAAGGGGTTATGCGCAAATTAGATGTATATGCTTTTATTGCCCAGCAGCGTCAGGCGGTCGAGTCAGGTGATGTAGAACCTTTGACTGGTGAAGCTGATTTGAGTCATTTTAGACGGTTTAGTGCAGATTTACCAACCCAAAAGCTGGCAACTGAAAGCGAAGCTGATTCTCAAGAGCTGAATCGTGTGTTTTGGCAAATTGATGGAGAGCAGCTATCCAGCGAGATGTATCCTCAGGGACGCTTTTTGCTTCATTTTTATATTGAGGCTGAACCTGTGGTTATGTGTCAGCGTTGTATGAAGCCTTTTCGCTATCCACTGACTGCTGAATCCACGGTGGAAGTGGTTCGTACAGAGAGTCAGTTTGAAGAGGTGAGTGATTCCGGTGAGGTGGTGCTGGACGAGTACGAAAAAGTACTGGCTAATCCCTTTTTGGAAGTGCTTGAGGTGGTTGAGGATGAGCTGATTTTGGCTTTGCCGTTTCTGCCTAGTCACGAGGATTGTGAGGTGGGTCAGCGCTTACTTGATGAGCATGCGATGCCTGCAGAAGAATCACCTTTTGCTATTCTAGAAAAATTAAAGAAAGACTAGCATTAATTGTGTTGCTCGTTTATTGTCCTAGGTTAAAATGCTAGGATATTTTATCCGTTTTAATTTTATATATTTTGTCCTTTTGTGGGGCAAATAATTATTTGTATTTGGAGTCATCATGGCTGTTCAACAAACTAAAAAATCACCTTCAAGACGTAATATGCGTCGTTCACACGATGCATTAACTCAACCTGGCGTAGCTGTTGAAGCAACAACAGGTGAGTTGCACTTACGTCACCACATTAGCCCTAACGGCTTTTACCGTGGTCGTCAGGTAATCAATTCTAAAAACAACGAGTAATTAATTATCTAAGATCGGTTGTTTTAGTTTTATCAAACTATTTATCTTCATAAAAACCAAAACCGATTTTAGTGCGATAGATTATCTCTTATTGTCGTGATCAAAATTGCTATTGATTGTATGGGTGGCGATGATGGCCTTGCTGTCACCATTCCCGGTACGGTAGATGTAGCCAACCGCTATCCTGATACGCATTTTTTATTAGTAGGTTTGGTCGATCAGATCGAGGCCGCTTTAGATCGGGCAAAGCCCAATAACCGGTCTCAATTTGAGATTGTTTCAGCAACTGAGGTCGTCACCATGGACGATCCGGTTGAGGTAGCTTTGCGCCGCAAAAAAGATTCTTCCATGCGCGTTGCTATCAGCTGTATCAAAAATAACAAGGCTGATGCGTGCGTCTCTTCGGGCAACACAGGGGCTCTTATGGCTCTGTCGCGCTTCATTCTTAAAATGCTTCCCGGCATTGATCGTCCTGCAATAGCTACAGCCTTACCAAATGTCAAAGGTGGTGGCACGACGGTGCTCGATCTTGGTGCTAATGTTGATTGTAGTGCCGAGCATTTACTCGAGTTTGGCATCATGGGCTCCGCGCTGGTCCAAGCGATTGAGCATATTGAAAGCCCAACCGTAGGTATCTTAAATATCGGTCAAGAAGATATTAAGGGTAACGATCAGGTCAAGCAGGCCGCTCAATTATTAAAAACTAGTCATTTAAACTTTTACGGCAACGTCGAGGGTGATGATATCTTCAAAGGCACCACGGATGTAATTGTCTGTGATGGTTTTGTGGGTAATGCGGTGCTTAAGGCGATTGAAGGTACTGCAAAAATGATCTTCAGCCAAATTAAGGGTGAGTTTAAGCGCGGTTTATTTAGCAAGTTGGCTGCCTTGTTGTCTATCCCTGTATTTGGTAGGTTACGCCAGCGATTGGATAATCGTCGCTACAATGGCGCGGCCTTACTGGGTTTGCGGGGAGTTGTCTTTAAAAGTCATGGTTCAGCAGATGTATTCGCCTTTGCCTGTGCGGTTGAGCGCGCAAGAGGTGCGGTAGAGAGCAATTTGCTGAGCAAAATTATCCATAGCGTAGAAAAGAGTAATGCTTTAAAATCACAGATTGGGGTTGAGGCTGAGCAACAAAGCTCAGAACCATCTGACGGGGCAGAGCAAGATTCTACAGCGTCTCGTCCCTAATTTGTTCTGAGTTGTTACATCATACAGGAGTCCGCAGTGAATCAATACGCCAAAATTGTCGGTCACGGAAGTGCTTTGCCTAAGTCCGCGATATCTAACCATGAGCTTGCTGAGAAATTAGCCAAGCAGGGTGTTGAGACATCGGACGAGTGGATTCAGTCGCGTACAGGGATTCGTCAGCGTTATATTGCCGAAGAGGGTGTAAAAACCAGTGATTTGGCCGTGCAGGCAGCTCATAAGGCTTTACAATCAGCAGCCTTATCAGCCAATGATATTGATTTAATCATTGTCGCGACCACCACCCCGGATATGATTTTCCCAAGCACTGCGTGTATTGTTCAGGCCAAACTTGGTATGACAAATCATGCGATGGCGTTTGATGTGCAGGCAGTCTGCAGTGGCTTTGTTTATGCCATGACCGTAGCTGACAGTTTAATTCGCGGTGGCAATGCCAAGCGCGCTTTAGTGATTGGGGCAGAGACTTTTACGCACATTCTTGATTGGCAAGATCGCGGTACCTGCGTACTGTTTGGCGATGGTGCCGGCGCAGTGATTTTAGAAGCGTCTCAGAAGCCAGGGATTTTAGCCACTCAGCTCAATGCCGATGGCGAATTCGAGAAGATTTTACATGTTCCTGCGCGCGTTTCGCATGGGGCAGTACTTGGCGATCCGTTTATGCGAATGGACGGTCAGGCTGTCTTTAAAAAGGCAGTAAGCCTGTTAGAGCGTTCGGCCTTAGATGTTTGCGAAAAGGCCGGTATTAGTCACGAGGAAATTGATTGGTTTGTCCCTCATCAGGCTAATTTACGTATTATCAATGCCTTAGGTCGTAAACTCGGTTTATCTGATGATCGCGTTGTCGTCACTGTTGATAAGCATGCCAATACGTCCGCAGCGAGCGTGCCTTTAGCCTTTGACGAGGCGTGTCGTGATGGTCGTATCAAAGATGGGCAACTAGTACTTTTGCAGGGCGTTGGTGGCGGCTTCACGTGGGGTTCAGTGCTGGTTCGAGTGTAATCAGTTGCTTACGACGTGTTGTCTGGGTTGATAGTTACGCTGTATTAGCGTTTAAGAGATGAATTAGGTGGTTATATATGACTAAGTTAGCATTTGTTTTTCCGGGTCAAGGGTCTCAGAGTGTTGGGATGCTTGACAGCTGGGCTGATAATGATGCGGTTAAAGCGGTAATAGATGAAGCCAGTCAAGCATTATCTCAGGATTTAACTACACTAATTGCAGATGGGCCTGCAGAGGATTTAAATTTAACGACCAACACACAGCCTGTGATGTTGGCGGCAAGTTATGCCATGTATCAAGCGTATTTGTCTGCCGGAGGTAAGTCACCAGAATTGGTTGCAGGTCATAGCTTAGGCGAATATACAGCGCTTGCCGCAGCCGGTACGATCACGCTGAGTGATGCAGTGCGTTTAGTGCGAGTGCGTGCTGATGCTATGCAGTCCGCTGTGCCTGTAGGGCAGGGCGGTATGGCGGCAATTTTAGGGCTGGATGATGAGGCCGTGTTAGAGGTGTGTCAAGCAGCCAGTACAGAGGATAGCTTTGTTGAAGCGGTTAACTTCAATGCGCCGGCTCAAGTCGTTGTGGCGGGTCACAAGGAAGCCATTGACCGTGTCTGTGTGTTGGCCAAAGAGCATGGAGCCAAACGTGCGTTACCGTTAGCGGTATCTGCACCTTTCCATTCTCGTTTATTGGAGCCTGCTGCTCAGGTATTAGAAGAAGCATTGGCTGGTATTGAGTTGCAGCGTCCTGCGATGCCGGTGATTAACAACGTCGATGTTGACACGGCAGATGCGCCCGATGACATTGTTGATGCCTTAGTTCGTCAAGCTTGGCATCCGGTGCGTTGGGTCGAAACGATTCGCAAAATGAAAGAAGATGGCGTGACTCATGTGGTCGAATGTGGTCCCGGTAAGGTATTAAGCGGTTTGGTAAAGCGAATTGAACCTGAATTGGTGATGCTTAATATCAACGATCCGGCCTCATTAGACGCTACGCTAAAAGCCTTGGAAGATCAGGCTAATCACGCTTAGTATTGTGCTTGATGTGGTAGTTTTGCGGCCAATGCCCAATGCATTAAATAGGTTACATGATTAATTGCTTTAACAAGCACTTTTCAGGATTAAAAAGATGTCAGAACAGGTTTTAAAAGATAAAATTGCACTTGTTACCGGTGCATCAAGAGGAATCGGTAAGGCAGTGGCTAAAGCACTAGCTGAGCAAGGCGCAACAGTCGTGGGAACCGCTACGACCGAGCAGGGGGCTGAGGGCATTACGGCTGAGCTTGAGTCGTTTGGCGGTCGTGGCGTCGTTTTGAACGTGACTGATAATGCGGCTTGTGACGAGTTATTAGCTGAGTTAGCAGCAGAGGGTGGTCCTCATATTCTTGTCAATAACGCCGGTATTACGCGTGATAATTTAGCGATGCGCATGAAGGATGAAGAGTGGTTAGATGTCATGCAGACTAACCTCAATGCCGTGTTTCGCTTGTGTCGCGGTGTGATGCGCCCAATGATGAAGGCGCGTGAGGGCCGTATTATTAATCTGACATCGGTTATCGCTTCTGTTGGTAATCCGGGTCAGTCAAACTATGCCGCAGCCAAAGCGGCTGTTGCCGGGATGAGTCGTAGTTTAGCGAGTGAGTTAGGTAGTCGTAATATTACCGTCAACTGCGTTGCTCCGGGTTTTATCGACACAGACATGACCCGCTCTTTAAGCGAAGAGGTGACAGACAGCTTACTGTCGCGTATCCCGCTATCGCGTTTCGGTCAGCCTGAGGATATCGCCAATGCTGTTGTCTTCTTGGCAAGTCCACAAGCATCCTATATCACAGGCACGACATTGCACGTCAATGGCGGCATGTTTATGCAGTAAGCGATGGCCTCGCTAATTTAGTATAAGTTTTATCATTGTTTCAGTATCTTTTTGATTTCTTTTAATTATTAGGTTTATTTGAAGTTGATAAGAAGCTGAATCAGCAGTAAAAAAAGGTCGTTTAAGAGAGAAAATATTTCTTTAAGCGGCTTATTTAATAAACATTGCAGTGTTTTTTGTCTAAAATGCAGTTGTTAAACACTGCACATTGCAATTTAGGGTGTTTTGAGCTACTTGAATTAGGTTTCATTTTTGCCTAGACTTGAGTAATTCAAAACAATTAATCACAGTATGGGTCATATTTTAGTGGCCATTAGTTTTTAACTAGTAAGGGCTTAGCCCATTTGGAGAAATACATGGATAGCATCGAACAACGCGTCAAGAGCATTATTGCTGAACAATTAGCGATTAAGGATGAGGCAGAAGTAAAAAACGAATCTTCTTTCTTAGATGACTTAGGCGCTGACTCACTTGACATGGTTGAGTTAGTTATGTGCTTAGAAGACGAGTTCGAAACCGAAATCCCTGACGAAGAAGCAGAAAAAATCACTACTGTTCAACAAGCTATTGATTTTATCACTGCTAACAAGAAGTAATCGCTTGGGTGATTTCTGCAAGCCGCCTAAACCGTCTTTAGTTGCTAGCAATTGCTAGCACATGGAGTCAGGCTTAGGCGGTTTTTGTTTTAAATTTCTAATAACAAGAATTTAACAGCTCATTTAAGGAGTCTTTAGTGAGAAGACGAGTCGTCATAACAGGCTTGGGCATTGTGTCACCTGTTGGAAATACCATTGAATCCGCATGGGATAATTTGGTCAATGGCCGTTCAGGTATTGGTCCTATTACCCGTTTTGATGCGAGTGAGTTTAGTGCTCGAATTGCCGGTGAGGTCAAAGACTTTGACGTCGGTAATTACATTAACAGCAAAGAAGCTAAGCAAATGGATACTTTCATCCATTATGGTTTAGCCGCAAGTATCGACGCTTGGCGTGATTCAGGTTTAGATATTAATCAGATTAATCCCGAACGAGCCGGTGTGATCGTCGGCTCAGGTATCGGTGGTTTACCACGCATCGAAGAAACACAAACTGCATTTTTGCAAAAAGGCCCACGCCGTATTAATCCATTCTTTGTGCCTTCTTCATTAATTAATTTAATCTCAGGTCATTTGACCATTATGTTAGGACTTAAGGGACCTAGCTACGGTGTCGTGTCAGCTTGTACAACCGGTTTGCATTCTATTGGTGATGCCGGTCGCTTAATTGAATATGGTGATGCTGATGTCATGATTGCGGGCGGTGCTGAGTCTACCGTTTCTCCATTAGGTATTGGCGGTTTTGCGGCTATGCGTGCCTTATCTACGCGCAATGACGATCCGACTACAGCATCACGTCCTTGGGATGTCGATCGTGATGGCTTCGTTTTAGGCGAGGGTGCCGGCGTTATGGTGCTCGAAGAGTATGAGCATGCTAAAAAGCGTGGTGCAAAGATTTATGGTGAATTAGTGGGTTATGGTATGAGCTCTGACGCACATCATATCACTGCACCTAACGAAGACGGTCCACGTCGCGGTATGGTTAATGCCATCAAAAACGCTGGTATTAATCCGGATCAAATTAACTATGTTAATGCGCATGGTACTTCAACACCTCTTGGTGATCTTAACGAAACCAAAGCACTTAAATTGGCATTAGGCGATCACGCTAAAAAAGTTGTTGTTAATTCGACTAAATCCATGACAGGTCATTTATTAGGTGCGGCCGGCGGTATCGAGGGTGTGTTTGCAACCTTAGCGGTTTATCACCAAAAATCACCACCAACAATTAATATCTTTAACCAAGATCCCGAGTGTGATTTAGACTATTGTGCCAATGAAGCGCGTGATGTAGCCATCGATTACGCTTTATCTAACTCATTCGGTTTCGGTGGTACTAACGGCTCAATGGTTGTTAAAAAGATTTAGTTGTTGCATGTACTCACCCGTATTAAACCGAGTATGGCGTCAAACTATCTGGATCAAGCCCAGCTCTTATGAGGTTTTTTATAAGAGCGGCTTGATTTGGGTCACTTGTGTGCTCATGGTCGGTTTTACTTTTGCCTGCTTGTTGACCGCTATCGCTTTTGCCTTTCTAAAAAACCGCACAGCACAACCCACTTGTGGGCTAGCAATGAGTCCTGAGGGGGATTGTCAATATTATCCCTCGACCGATGCGCCGGCGATTAATTGCACATTGCTGTCCGTGCGACATGCTTTGTTTTGGTGTCATTTAGTCGTGCAGTCGAGTGAGGGTAAATCTTATCAATTAGTGGTGTGGTTAAATAGTTTAAATGCACAACAAAGACGCCGCTTCAATGCTTTGTGTCATAATTGGTCTCAGGAGATATTGGCATGAGTACAGAGCGAGAGATAGATGCGGCGCTAGTCAAAAGAGCGCAAGCCGGCGAAAAGCGGGCGTTTGAATTGCTGGTAAACAAATACCAGCGACGCATATTGCGTCTATTGGGGCGTATCCTGCACAACCAAAGCGATGTCGAGGATATTGCTCAAGAGACATTTTTAAAGGCGTATCGCGCATTGCCTAAATTCCGTAATGAAAGCGCCTTTTATACTTGGCTCTATCGCATTGCGGTCAATACGGCAAGAAACCATATTTCCTCCAAACATAACCAAGTGTTTGTTTCTGATCAGATGGAAAGTCAAGATGGTGAAACTTTTTCCTTGCTTGATAATCTAACAGATGGAGAAACCCCGGAAACTCACCTGCATAATCGTGAAATTATCGAGGCATTGCAAATCGCCCTTGATGAGTTACCGGAACAGTTGCGTCAAGCGATTGTTCTAAGAGAGTTAGAGGGCCTCAGTTATGAAGAAATTTCAACGGCTATGGACTGCCCGGTAGGTACCGTCAGATCACGTATATTTAGAGCACGTGAGGCTATCTCTGAGCGACTTAAGCCGCTATTGGGTAATGATGGTAGGCCATGGTAGCGCTAATATAGTGGCGGTCTGGTAAAAGGAAGTCTTGTAAATGAATAACACTATGGATTTATCAACATCAGCACAGTTGGATCGTTTAAGTGCTTTTTTAGACGGCGAATTGAGTGAGTCTGAGTTTGATGCCGTGCTGGATAGCTTAGATGCTCATTGCTGTGCCGAGCTGAAGCGGTATCAGATCATCAGTGATGTCATGCGTGATAGCAGCTTAGCCATTCGTACCTCCGATCTGTTTTCAATGCGTTTGGCTAAAGCACTTGAGGCAGAGCCGGCTCATTCACTTGACGAAGTGCAAGAACAAGAAGAGCTTCAAGCGACCGGTACCGATGGTATGAGTGTTGGCCTGCCTGCTAAGCGTCAAACCGCTCAAGTTCATCGTATGCCCGGCAGATCTAAAGCGCGTTTAGCATTTGTTGCCGGTGGTGTTGCCGCGGCATTTGCGACGATTGTGACTTATAGCATTTTTCAAAGCAATGATATGCAGCCTAGTGTACATTCTACTGCGCCGGTGTTGGCTTCTGTTGAAACGCAAGCGGTCAGTCCCGCGGCTGTTGACAATACAATCAACACAATGGATTCAGCGATGAGTTTTAGTCGATCACCTGTCGTAGCTGTCAGCGCTTCTGCGGCTAACGACCAGCCATCGACTGAGGAGCGTCGTCGCACTTACCCTGAGTATTTGCGTTCACATAGTGATATGTCGGCCTATACGCCATTTATGCAGGTTAATTATCAGGGCATGGGTGTTGGTCAATGAATAGTTTGTTGCACAAATCATTAGTAGGACTTAGTATTACCTTCTTGGCGTTGGCGGTACCTGCTCTGAGTTATGCACAACAAGTCATTGAACCGGTAGTTCCCGAGGCTACTCAACCACTTTCTCAGGTGGTACCTGCACAAGATATTGAGCTGTTGAGTCTTGAGCAGCTACTGACACAAATTCAATTAGCCTCTTCGCAAGTCAATTATCAAGGTGTTTTTGTTTCGCATTGGGCTAATCAGCACCTAATCACCTCTAAAATTACCAACATCTTCAGTAATGAGCACTTGTCGCGTCGCATAGAGTCGCTCGACGATAATCCCATCGAGGTGCTGCGTACCGATGAGCAGCAAATCCAACTTTTCCCTGAGCAGCATGTTGTTGTGACTATGCCGATTAGGGAGCATGAGTTTCCCGGGCTGCTGCTAACCGGAGCAGAGGGGATTTCCGATTACTATGCCGTTGAAATGCAGGATACCTTATCTCGTGTGGCCGGCGTCGATTGTAAGAAAATAAGCTTGATCCCACGAGACGAGGATCGTTATGGCGTAAGAATTTGTGTTGAACCGGTTAAGCATTTATTGCTTCAAATTGAAACAGTTAACCACAGACAGCAAATTGTCAGTCAAACGGCTTTTACCCATTTGCTTTTTGATGAGCAAATAGATCGCTCATCGCTCCGCACAGGGCACGATTACGTGACGTGGAATCACTTTAAGCCTCAATACAATGATATTGATCTTGAGGCAGAGGGTTGGCGTTTTTCCTTACCTAGTGGTTTTCAAAAAGTTACCAGTTTTAAGTTAGTCACGGGAACCAATAAAGAGGTTCGACAACTAACATTATCTGATGGCCTTTCTTCTTTCTCTCTCTTTATCCAAGAGCTTGATCAAGCGGATAAGGATAAGTACGGTGAATTTGATCGTGTTGAAGGGCCGGTTAATATTTACAGTAAGCGTTTAGGTGCTTATTGGCTTACCGCATTAGGCGCTATGCCACTACCTACGCTTGAGTCAGTAGCAGAATCTGCTGAGCACAGTTCAACTGAGTGATTAGGTATTTTAATTTAAAAGTATCGCCTCAATTACCATTAGTATCTAAGGACATTTAGCATGTTAATGAAAAAAACCTTTTTATCCACCCTGTTAGCTTTGAGTGTTTTAACTCCGAGTGTGATGGCACAAGACGGTAAGTTATTGCCATCACCGGTTGTAAAGCAGGAAAATAACCATTCAAACCAAGCGCCGAAAACGGCCAATCCTCAGGCCAACACCTTAGTGGCATTGCCCGATTTTACTGATATTGTTGCTCAAACTGAGACTGGTGTGGTTAATATTCGCACCATGGAAACTGTCCGTAGTCGGAGTCTCGGTGGTGGTAATTTTGGTATGGATCGAGACATGGAAGAGCTTTTTCGCTTTTTCTTCGGTCCGGATTTTGGTTTTCCGGGTCAGATCCAACCACGTGAGCGCGGGCCACAGTTAGGCGAGCGTTCTGAGCGTGAGGTGCCAAGAAATGTAGGTTCCGGCTTCATTATTTCTGAGGATGGTTACGTCATTACTAATAACCATGTCATTGACAAGGCGTCTAAAATTATCGTGACATTAAATGACGGCAAGGAGTTGGTTGGTGAGGTGGTTGGTACGGATGAGCGTACTGACTTGGCCTTGATTAAGGTGGAAGCACAGGGTTTAAAGCCACTAAAAATAGGTGGCTCTGATGATTTGAAAAAGGGCCAGTGGGTGTTAGCAATTGGTTCGCCTTTTGGTCTGGACTCCACGGTGACTGCCGGTATTGTTAGCGCAATTAATCGTGATACAGGTGATTATTTACCGTTTATTCAAACTGACGTAGCGGTCAATCCGGGCAACTCCGGTGGTCCTTTAATTGACTTATCCGGTGAGGTCGTGGGTGTTAACTCACAAATCATTTCTCGCTCGGGCGGTTTTATGGGGATTTCTTTGTCAATCCCTATTAATGAGGCAATGAAGGTTGTTGAGCAGCTTAAAGAAACCGGTAAAGTTGTCCGTGGTCGCATAGGTGTAACCATCTCTGAAGTACAAGAAGATGTTGCTGAAGCACTTGGCCTAGATGGCGCTGAGGGTGCCTTAGTGAGTAATGTCGAACTTGGCAGTCCGGCTCAAAAAGCAGGTATTCGCCCCGGTGATGTGATTACCAAGTTTGATGGCAAGGACATCAAGAAATGGTCTGATTTACCTCGCATGGTTGGTCAAACGCGTCCTAACACCGAGTCCAGTATTGAGGTGTGGCGTCGCGGCAAGGCAGTCAAACTGGATATCGTGGTTGAGAGTCTCAATGGTGAGCAAGCGTTAGCGACCAAGGGGCCAACGGGTGATTCTAAAGCCGATAGCTCAGCTGATGTTGATCGACTTGGTTTAGTTGTTGCCAACCTTTCTACCGCTCAAAAAGAGGAGCTAGGTATCGAAGGGGGTGTCGTGGTGACTAGCGTCGAAGGCGTTGGTGTCGAGTCCGGTCTGATGGTTGATGACATCATTTTGGTGCTTAACGATCAAGACGTTAAGGATCTGAGTCATTATCAGGAGCTGGTTAAGGACTTACCAAAAGACAAAAACGCTGCATTATTAGTGCGACGTAACGATTTCACGCAGTGGGTTGCAGTTCAACCTGAAAAATAAAGTACAATACACTGTTATTGAACGCAAAAAAGGCGCAATATCTGCGCCTTTTTAGTTATCTATTGTCTTATTTTCGGAATTCATGCAGCATATACGCAATTTCTCTATTATTGCCCATATTGACCATGGTAAGTCTACCTTGGCCGATCGCTTAATTCATCGCTGTGGTGGTCTGTCTGATCGCGAGATGTCGACTCAGGTGCTAGACTCCATGGACATCGAGCGTGAGCGTGGTATTACCATTAAGGCACAGACTGCCGCGCTGGAGTATAAAGCCAAGGATGGCAATGTCTATAATCTAAACTTAATTGACACGCCCGGGCACGTCGACTTCGCTTATGAGGTTAGCCGTTCTTTATCTGCCTGTGAGGGAGCGCTTCTTGTCGTCGACGCTTCCCAAGGGGTCGAGGCGCAAACCGTCGCAACGTGTTATACAGCGCTTGACCTTGATGTCGAGGTTATTCCTGTTCTCAATAAAATGGACCTGAACTCAGCCGATCCCGATGCTGCCAAAGCAGAGATTGAGGAAGTGATTGGTATTGATGCATCAGAGGCAATTCCTGCCAGTGCCAAGGTAGGCATGGGGATCGATGATATTCTCGAAGCCATTGTTGCCAAGGTCGAACCGCCTATAGGTGACCCAGAAGCACCGCTACAAGCGTTAATCATCGACTCATGGTTTGATAATTACGTCGGTGTCGTCATGTTGGTGCGCATTGTCAATGGTGTTCTGAAGCCCAAAGATCGCATGCGCTTTATGTCGACCAATGAAACACATCTGTGTGATCAGGTGGGTGTGTTTACGCCTAAATCAGTACAACGTAAGCAGCTAAGTGCCGGTGAGGTAGGTTTCATTATTTCCGGTATCAAGGAGCTTGAACATGCCAAGGTTGGTGATACGATTACTATCGTTGGCAAGGAAGCCGATGCGGCGTTGCCGGGATTCAAAGAGGTTAAACCACAGGTATTTGCCGGTTTATACCCGGTAGAAAGTAGTGAGTATGATCAGTTACGTGACTCACTTGAAAAGCTTAAATTAAACGATGCATCACTCATGTTCGAACCGGAGGTGTCCGAAGCCTTAGGCTTTGGCTTCCGTTGTGGTTTCTTAGGCTTATTGCACATGGAAATTGTGCAGGAGCGTTTAGAGCGTGAGTTTGATATGGACATCATTACGACGGCGCCGTCGGTGGTGTATGAGGTTGAGCTCAATGACGGTTCTGTCATCATGGTGGAGACTCCGTCGCGGATGCCGGGGGTTGGCGAGATTGCTGATATACGAGAGCCCATCGTGGAAGTCAGTATTTTGATGCCACAGGATTATGTCGGTCCGGTCATGACATTATGTAATCAGAAGCGCGGCATTCAAAAAAATATGGTTTATCATGGTCGTCAGGTGAATCTTGTTTATGAGATGCCATTAGCAGAGATTGTCTTAGACTTCTTTGACCGTTTAAAATCCGTATCTCGCGGTTATGCTTCCATGGATTACAACTTTATTGAGTTCCGCAGTTCTGATGTCGTGCGTGTCGATTTATTGATTAACGGCGACAAGGTTGATGCATTATCGATGATTGTTCATCGTCAGCATGCGCGTCATCGTGGTCGTGAGGTGGTCTCTAAGATGCGTGGCTTGATTCCACGTCAGATGTATGATGTGGCCATACAGTGTGCCATCGGTGCCGAGGTTATCGCTCGCGAAAACGTCAAGGCATTACGTAAAAACGTACTTGCCAAGTGTTATGGTGGTGATATTTCGCGTAAGAAGAAGTTACTTGAAAAGCAAAAAGAAGGTAAGAAGCGCATGAAGCAGGTAGGTAGTGTGGAGATTCCACAGGAGGCCTTCTTAGCGATCTTACAGGTTGATGATTAGTGAGCGGAGCAATTAAATAATCATGGATTACGCCTTAATTTTATTATTACTGTTAATCGTAGCGATTGTGGTAAAGATGCTCGATCGGCTCATTTTGAAGCCCAGAAGAGTAGCTGAGTATGGAGACGAAGAAGCCAAGCACAGAGGTTGGTTTATCGATATTGTGCATAGCTTCTTTCCGGTGATTTTAGCTGTCTTTGTACTACGTAGCTTTATTGTTGAGCCATTTCGTATTCCATCGGGTTCTATGCTGCCCACCCTGGAGGCCAAGGATATGATCTTGGCTAATAAGTTCTCTTATGGTGTGGTGTTTCCGGTTATTAATAAAAAGATTATTCCTGTCGGCAGTCCTGAGCGAGGTGATGTGGTGGTCTTCCGTTATCCGCCGGAGCCTAACATAGATTATATTAAGCGTATTGTGGCATTGCCCGGTGACACAATCGTGTATGACAATATTCAAAAAACCTTGACGGTTAATGGTCGGGCGTATGCGCAAATGGATTTGGGTCCTTACATCAATCCTGAGCAACAAAGCAATAACCCGCAGCAGTACGCAGAGGTTACCGACACAAAAACGTATAATATTTTAAAGTTGCCCTATCAAAACGTGGCTCGTCCACAGACTCGTTTCCCATTTTTAGATCACTGTGAGTACAGCACGGAGCAGTTGAGTTGTACGGTACCTAATGGGCATTATTTTGCTTTAGGTGATAATCGTGACAATAGCGTGGATAGTCGTTACTGGGGGTTTGTGCCCGAAGAAAATATAGTTGGCAAGGCATTTTTTGTCTGGATGAATCTGGGTTTTAATTTTGACCGCATTGGGTCCATTAAGTAAATCGCCTATGAACTTAAAACAACTACAAGAAAAGCTGGATTATCAATTTAATAACGATGCTTTTTTGATACGCGCGTTGACTCACCGTAGTCACGGTCAATCTAATAATGAGCGTCTTGAGTTTTTAGGGGATTCTATCCTCAACTTTACTATCGCCTCACTCTTGTTTGATGGCCTTAAGCAAGAGGATGAAGGTGATTTGTCACGTATTAGAGCAAGCTTAGTCAATCAACAAACCTTAGCCGAGTTGTCAACCAAGTTGGGCTTGTCAGAGGTGTTGCGTTTGGGCGAGGGTGAGCTTAAGAGTGGCGGTTTTAGACGTCCTTCAATATTAGCGGATGCGTTGGAAGCTATTTTTGGTGCAATTTATCTGGACTCTGATATTGATTCAGCACAGCGTGTGATTTCGCGTCTTTATGAGCCGTTGATTGCCAATGTTGATTTCAAAACAGCGGGTAAAGACAGCAAAACCTTATTGCAAGAGATGCTTCAGGCGAAGCGCTTGTCATTGCCAAAATACGTTGTCGTGGACACGCGCGGTGCGGCACATGATCAAGAGTTTGTTGTTGAATGTCGAATTGAGGAATTGGCTATCGTGACTGAAGCAGTGGGTCATAGTCGTCGCCAAGCAGAGCAGAGTGCTGCTGCCTTAGCATTAAATTCGGTTAAGCCGATTTTATCTAAAGCCAACTTCAAAAAAGAGAAGTATTTAGAGCGACAAGCAACGCAGCTCAGTTTGCCGGTAGCTACAGAGCAGGAGCAGTCTAATGATGGAAAATAAAAAGCAACGGTGTGGTTTTGTGGCGATTGTCGGTCGTCCAAATGTCGGTAAGTCAACACTGACCAATGCCTTAATCGGTGCCAAAATTTCTATTGTGTCACGCAAGTCGCAGACTACCCGTCACCCCATTCAGGGCGTGTTGACTCGTGACAATGCACAGTTTGTTTTTATTGATACACCGGGATTCCAAACACGCCATGGCGGCGCCATGAACCGTATGATGAACCGGGTAGTCGTACAAACGCTCTCTGACGTTGATGTGGTGGTGCATGTCGTAGAGGCCGGTAAGTGGTCCGAAGGTGATGAAAATGTCCTGCCGCTATTACCTCCGTCTGACAAAAAGCATGTGATCTTGGTGTTGTCTAAAATTGATGCCATCAAAAACAAAGCTGAGTTATTTGAGTTTACGACTCGTATCATGGCCAAATATCAATACGATGCGGTGATCCCGGTCAGCGCGGTAAAAAATACGCAATTAACTATTCTCCTGGATGAAATTGCTCAGCGCTTACCGCATGGTGAGTTTATGTTTGATGAGGATACACTCACTGACCGCTCAATGCGTTTTATTTCCGCAGAGATCCTACGCGAAAAAATCTTCCGTTTAGTGGGTGATGAGCTTCCTTATGCTTCTACTGTGGTTATTGAGGAGTGGAATGAGGAGGATAAAGGCATCCATATCAATGCCTGCGTTGTCGTTGAGCGCGAAAGCCATAAGCCTATTTTATTAGGTGCGGGCGGCCAGCACATGAAGCGGATTGCCACGGAAGCACGTCAAGAAATTGCTGATATGGTTGGCAAGCCGGTCTTTCTCGAGGTCTTTATCAAAGTCCGCAAGGGCTGGTCAGAGCAAGAAAGTACCTTGCGTGACTTAGGTTATGAGTAAGCGCAGGACACGGATTTTAGATGCCGAAGCCTATCTGCTGACTGCCTATGATTGGAGTGAAACATCGCTCATTGCCCATGTATTTAGTAAAGATCATGGCATTATCGTCGGTGTCGCGAAGGGCGCCAAGCGACCGTATTCTGTTATGCGCCCGATACTGAGTCATTTTCACCCTCTGTTGCTCAGTTGGAGCGGACAGGGAGAGGTCAAGACATTCATTCGCGCTGAAAATAACGGTTTTTGTCCCATACAGGGGCGTGCCCTTATGCCTGCTTGGTATATGAACGAGCTTCTGCTGAAGTTCTTGGCACCTGAGGACCCGCATGCCGGATTATTTGATGTGTATGCCGACTGCCTCAGGCAATTAGCTGAGGGCAGCAATGAGAATATTGTGCTCAGACATTTTGAATGGCAATTACTGGAAGAAGCCGGCTATGGTGTCGAGGACCCGATGCCTGACTTTTCAGAACCCGCTCAAAACCGACGTTGGCGCAAGCAATTAAGGCAGCGTTTAGATGAGCAGTTAGAACGACGCTCCCTCAAAACGCGTGATGTTATTCAGTCCCTGCACAGTTTGGCTAAAACACAGGTATAAATCCTCACAATTCGTATGATATCCGGATTAAATGTGACGTGTTCAGATATAATCTCTTTGTTCTTAAGGGAGTAGTTGTTCGTAAATCCCTACGAAGCTGTCATCAACATATTTGCTTTTGCATGGTGCCGGCATCTACCGCATAAAAGCTTACCGGCTTTTTCAGTGCGCAGACTAACGAGACTTAAGACAGGTATAAATCGCCTCGGTGGGTCGTTTATGCTTGTCTTTGTCGTGTTTGCCCACCAAAATGGAGTGTAAGTTGGACGCTTTTATCGCATCTGTTTTAGCCGTATCTTTGGCCGAAGTCGGTGATAAGACTCAGTTGTTGGCGCTTTTCTTAGCCGCCATGTTTTCCCGCAAGCTACCGATTGTATTTGGTATTTTTGTTGCCACAATATTGAATCACGCTGTGTCAGCTTGGTTCGGTGTCTGGATTTCAGACAATGTCAGCACCGAACTGCTCACTTGGATTGTGGCCATTAGTTTCCTCGCGATGGGAGCCTGGTTACTCATTCCTGACAAAAAGGATGAGGTTGATGAGAAGTACGTCAGCTACGGTGCTTTTATTGCGACCACTGTGCTGTTTTTCTTCGCAGAAATTGGTGATAAAACACAACTGGCTACGGTGTTGTTGGCTGCTAAGTACAATGATTTTTATCCTGTGCTGTTCGGTACGACAGTGGGGATGATGCTGGCTAATGTGCCTGTGGTTTACCTGGGTTGTTGGCTGCTGGACCGAATATCGTTTAAGAAAATACGTCAGGCGGCTTGTGTGTTGTTTATCTTGCTAGGTGCGGGTACGCTAATTCAATATTATTGGTTCTAAGGTTAATGACCTACCTTAGCACCCTATAAGCAAGCATAAAAAAACCAGTGCCTAAAATTTGGCACTGGTCTAAAAGCACTAGTGAGCTATTGTAGGCTCACTAGCATGGGGCAGTTTAAATTATTCGTTGCTGGTAATACCCAAGATACTTAATAAGCTGACAAATACGTTATAAATACTTAGGTACAGCGATAGAGTGGCTGAGATATAGTTAGTCTCACCGCCATTTACAATACGCTGTAAATCAACCAGCATAAAGGCCGAGAAAATCACAATGGCCAATAAAGAAATGGTTAGGGTCAATGCCGGTATCTGTAAAAACACATTGGCAATCGCGGCGACGATAATCACCACCGCACCGATAATAAGTGTCTTGTGCAGGTGAGTAAAGTCACGCTTTGTGGTGGTTGCTATGGCCGCCATGGTCGCAAAAATTGCTGCGGTTCCGCCAAAGGCCAGCATAATTAAATTAGCACCGTCTCCTAAGCTCAGAACATAGCCAAGCATACGAGAGAGCATGATACCCATAAAGAAGGTAAACAGTAATAGGAAGCCAACACCGGCTGAGCTGTTTTTGTTACGCTCGATTAAAAACATCAAACCGAAAGCACCGGCAAAGAAAACAATCATCGAGATGCCCGGGCTTAGGATCTGATTTAGTCCAAGCTTAAGCGATAACCATGCACCGGCGACGGTAGGAATCATGGATATAGCCAAGAGCATATAGGTATTACGCAGTACGCGATTGCGAACCACGGCACCTGCGGCACTGTGATCTTGGTACTGTGTCGGTTGTTGATACTGATTCATGGATACTCCAATAATAAATGTATAGCGGTCTAAATAACGTAGTCTCACGCTCTGTTTATTAACCGCCAATTAACTAAAAAAGCTTACAGAAAACTGAACTCTCTGTCAATAGACACTTGCACGTATGCTTATGTTCCCAATAAATTGTTAAATATTGATTGAAAAATGCATTTAATGATGTTTTTTTAGTTCATCAAAAATTCTTTGCCTGATTCTTTGTTCGGTGTGAGCCAATTCGTCATTGATAATGAGTTCAATAGCGTCTTCTAAGGGATGATGAGCAGTATGATGCAAGCTACGTGCTTGTTCTTGTACCCAGTCAGGTGCTTCAGGTAATCGTAATTTGTCTGACGGAGTAAATTGCTTGGTGCTGATGGGTGCAGCGGGAGCAGCGATCGGTATGTCTTCTTCTTGTTCTTCTTGTACAACAGCGTCATCAGCAGCAGGGCCGACAATAGGAAAATCATCAATCGGCTCAGGCTCTGCTTCCAGGATGGGATAGTCGCTCTCATCTACATGCGCTGACGCAGGTCCAATCACCGGGACATCGTCATCAGCTGCTGGATTATGTGGTGTGCGGGAAGCGTAAGGGGGACGTTTACGGAAAAAAGTAGTCATGTTAATGCCTTAATTCTTACCCAGTTGATGTGAAATTAACTCAGCCCCTTCGGCGCGGTATTGCTTCCATCGTTGGCGAGCGTATTGCTTATCGGCTTCATGCTCAGAAACAATTTCCAGTACGCAGGCAAATTGCTGATAGTGCGGTGGACAATCTACGTCTAAATTGAGTAGCCACATATCAGAGGCTTTTGAAAGTATCTCCTGATGAGAAAGTAGGGCGGCATCTTGTAGTAAAAAAACGGGTTGAGTTTTGTCGGATGGCGTCCATTGATCGGCTATTAGTTCAACCAAATGCTCGGCAGAACTAATAGCTTCCTGTGGGATAAAAGCGTCGGGTGCCAGATCCCAAAGCAGGCGACTAAACATATCTAATCGCTTTTGCTCGGAACTGAATACCAGTATTTTTTTGGTTGAACGATAGTTTTTGGCGGCAGAAATCGCCGCCTGTTGGATACGATGCCCAACCCCAAAAGCAAAAAATACCTTGACGCTCATAACCCTGACCCTTGCCTTACTTAGTAGTTAATAAGTACTGAGCTAATAAAGGCAGAGGACGACCGGTGGAACCCTTGGTGTTACCTGATTTATCCCATGCCGTTCCGGCCACGTCTAAGTGAGCCCATGGGTACTGCTTGGTAAAGCGGGCAAGGAATGCAGCCGCAGTAATTGCGCCGGCGTCACGACCGCCAATGTTTTGCATATCAGCAAAATCGCTCTTCAATTGCTCTTGATACTCCTCGTCAAGCGGCATTGGCCATGCCTGGTCGCAAGCTTGCTTGCCGGCCTCGTGTAGGGCAGCACGTAGGTCGTCATTGTTACTAAATAAACCGCTGTTGATTTTACCTAAAGCGATTACACACGCGCCGGTTAGGGTCGCAATATCAATGACTGCTTTAGGCTCATAGCGCTCAGCATAGGTCAAAGCATCACATAAGATGAGACGGCCTTCGGCGTCCGTATTGAGAATTTCAATGGTCTGACCGGACATGCTGGTGACGACATCGCCCGGCTTGGTTGCACGGCCGCTTGGCATGTTTTCGGTCGCAGGGATTAGACCGACCACTTCTTTGTCTAGGCCGATTTCACCGATAAATTTAAATAGACCAAGTACGGTTGCTGCACCACCCATATCCCATTTCATCTCGTCCATACCGGCACCGGGTTTTAGCGAAATACCACCAGTGTCAAAGGTGACGCCTTTACCGACAAAGACGATGGGTGCTTCTGATTTCTTGGCGTTTGCCGGTTTATGATGCAATACAATAAAGCGAGGAGGCTCTTCTGAACCTGCTGCCACAGACAAGAAAGAGCCCATTTTTAGTGCTTCGATCTGCTTTTTTTCCAGCACTTGTACTTCAATAGACTCATAGGCTTTAGCCAGTGCTTTGGCTTGTTTGCCTAAATAAGTAGGGGTGGCGAAATTACCGGGTAAATTACCTAACTGGCGAGTTAATGCCATGCCCTGAGCAATGGCTTTACCCTCAGCAATGGCTGCCTTTAGTGCTTTGTCTTTGTCGTCATGGGTGATGAAAGTAACTGTAGCTAAGCTGGGTGCTTCTGCTTTTTCTTGGGCCTCTTTGCCCAGCGTGGCGGTGTAGCGGTACTGAGCATTTTCTAGGGCGCGTGCAGCGAACCGTGCGCTTTCTGTGGCAGATACCGCTTCAGTCGACTCTAGTAATAAGGTATTGACCGCTTCTTCTAAGCTTAGGTCATTACAAATTTTAGCAATCGCTTCGTGTGCTTTTAAAATAGACTTCGCGTTATAATCTTCTTTTTTGCCAAGGCCAATAAGAATAATACGTTTAGCAGTGATACCCTCGAGGTTACGAAGAACTAAATGCGAGCCCAGCGTGGCTTTAAACTCTTTGTCCAATAATGGGCTGATGGCACCTTTAGATGCTTTTTCGATGGCGTCAGCGGCCACACCAAGCGTTTGCTCTTGATATACACCAACAATTAAAGCTGATGTCTTAATGTCTTCAATTGACTTAGTAACTTGTACTTTAAATTCCATTTGTATATCCTTATTTCCTTATAATTAACATTACTGTGTTATTCATTATCGCTTAAGAATCTTTATGTCGCTATTCAAACGCTCGGTCGTCGCCGAAATAACTAGTCACGCAGGTGTCGTCATGTCCACGTTGATGGTGGTGTGGCTGAGTGTATTGTTAGTGAGACTTTTAGGTCAAGCAGCTGAGGGGCTAATCGGTTCTGACTTAGTGCTGGGTATCGCCGCTTTTTCCAGTATTACTGCACTACCCACTATTTTAACAGTAACCCTATTTATTGCAGTGCTTGTTACCGTTTCCCGCAGCTATAGGGAAAATGAGATGATCGTCTGGTTTACCAGCGGTATTTCGTTGATTACTTGGTTAAAGCCGGTGCTACGCGTGGCGTTACCTATTTGCGCCTTAATCGCCTTGTTAACTATTCAAGTCTCACCTTGGGCTTATGCCGAGATTGAGGAAAATCGTCAGCGTTTTGAGCAGCGTTCGGATATTTTTAAGATTGCCACCGGTCAGTTCATCGAGACGCAGAGCGGTCAGCGCGTCTTTTTTATCGAGCAAGATGAATCTCAGGATAGCGGTTTGGGTAGAGTGTTTGCTCGGGTTAATCAGGGCGATGGCTGGATTAGTACCATTACCTCGGAACATGCGGATTATCGTGTCGATGAGGAGGGGCGCCGTTATATTGATTTAGGTCCCGGTAATCGCTACGATATGCGTAATAATTCCACCGAATTCCGGATGACGCATTTTGATTCTTTTACCATGCAAATTTATGGTGCCGATGCCGGCAGTGAGGAAGCGATTAGGACAGCGGTGCAATCGCGCCTCAAGGCACGGACGATGACGTCTCTCATCGCTGACAATGCGCCTAAAAGTGACGGGCAAATCATGTGGCGTATCTCAATGCCGATAGCCGCGCTTAATCTGGCACTTCTAGCCATTCCCCTTGGCGCCATTAATCCTCGTGCCGGTCGCTCAATCAATTTGGTGATCGCCGGTTTAATCGCATTGCTCTATATGAACTTATTGAATTTAATGCGCAGTTGGATTGGCAATGGCACGGTCGGTTTCCTTGAGGGCACGATTGGTCTCAACCTCATAGTCAGCCTGCTTTGTATTTTTTTCTTTTGGTGGCAAATTAGGGTCAAAAAGCCCAAAGCTCCACTTCATACAAGCGAAATGGCAGCCAGTTAATTTCATTGCTTTTACGACAAAATATATATCTTTAAGTTATAAGCTTAAGGTTTATTATAAAAATAGATTATATTAATATATACGCTTAATTTTAAATTGGGCCGCTCATTTCGTGGAGCAATAGTTAGTATGAATCTACAGCAATTTCGTTTTGTACGCGAGACAATTCGCCAGAATTTTAATCTTACTGAAGCTGCCAGACAGCTTTACAGTTCGCAACCTGGTGTGTCTAAAGCGATTATCGAGTTAGAAGATGAACTCGGAATCACAATTTTTGAACGTCATGGTAAGCGCCTTAGAGGCTTGACCAAAGCTGGTGAAGCGGTCAGTGTGATTATCGATGACATTATGAGGCAAGTCGATAATCTCAAAAGACTGAGTGATGATTTAGCAGAAAAAGAAGAGGGTAGTCTGATGATCGGGTGTACCCACGCTCAGGCACGCTATTTCTTACCTAAGATTCTGATGGAGTTTAAAAAGAAATTTCCTAAGGTTCGCGTCGGTCTAAGTGAGGGTGATCCTCCGCAATTAGCCAAACGCCTTTTACACGATGAGGTAGACATTGCTTTTGCCACTGAAACGCTTTCCTCTGTGAGTGGTTTAGTGACGTTGGATTGTTATGAGTGGGAGCACGTGCTGGTGATGAATCAAGATCATCCTTTAAGCCAGCTAACCACGTCTGAAGCCAAACAAATATCCTTAGCACAAATACAGCAGTACCCGTTGATTACCTATGATCGTGCTTTTTCAGGACGAACCGCGATTGATAAGGCTTTTGCTAAGCAAAACCTAGTTCCCGATATCGTTCTCGAGGCGGTGGATGCCGATGTCATTAAAACCTATGTTGATCTGGATATGGGTTTAGGTATTATTGCCGGCATGGCGTTTGATCCAAGGCGTGATTCCGGACTTATTCATATTCCGGTGGGCCATTTATTCGGTCGTCATATCACCCGTTTAGCATTGCGAAAGGGCGTTTTTGTTAGAGATTACCTCTTTGAATTTGTAAAAATGTGTACAGTTGATAGCCTTGAGCGTGATGAGCTGGACGAGATTCTTTCTTAAGTGATTGATTTTTATTAAATTAATAAAATATGATAGGTAAAGTCAACTACCCCGCCCTCAAGGGACGGAGCTTGTAAAAGCAAGCTGGGTTGACCAGGGTTAGCGGCTTTTATTTAGTCGCTCCGTTAACAACAGGTCGTTCAGACCCACCCTAGAGTGCTTCTTCAGCTCTAGGCTCTGGAAAGACAGGATTATGCAGGCGCAAGGTAAAACGCCGAAGGTTCTGTTTGCTGCACGCGCAGGAGCCGGTTGTTGACTTTCCCGAGGAGAGACAGGGCGAAAGCCCTGCGNCACGAGGCCCGTAAGGGCATTATTTAGGAGAAAATCGCGATGGCGGTTTTTGTGTTAGGAAAAAACAAACGGCCTTTGATGCCGTGCAGTGAGAAACGCGCTCGGCTATTGCTAGAGCGCGGTCGTGCTCGCGTGCATCGCTTGGTGCCTTTTACGATCCGGCTGGTGGATCGCACGGTCGCAGACTGTGTGTTACAGCCGCTAGAGTTAAAGATTGACCCCGGCAGTAAAACGTCGGGGTTGGCATTGGTTCGCACCCGTCAATCAGTCAATGCGCAATCGGGCGAAATAACAGCTACAGCGCATGTACTGAATCTGTTTGAGTTGATTCATCGGGGATTTCAAATTAGCCAAGCCTTAACGGC
>NZ_KB892290.1 GCF_000373745.1 Oligella ureolytica DSM 18253
TCTGTTTTTTAATGTGGTGGCTAAACGCTATGAGAAAGGGAGCACCATATTGACTAGCAACCTGCCATTTAGTCAATGGGCGGGCACCTTTGCAGATGATGCAACGCTGACTGCTGCCATGCTCGATAGGCTGTTGCATCATTGTCATGTCATTCAAGCTAGTGGCGAAAGCTATCGCTTAAAAGATAAAAGAAAAGTCGGTATGTTACCCATAGATTCACCACGTTAATACGTCTAGCTGGGTCAATTCTAGATTGTTGGATAAACCCAAAAGTGGGTCAAATGTAGATTGGTGTTGACAGGGTGCATAGGCCCAGAGGTAGGCGCGGTGGGTTTTACGTCCAGTATCAGGTCGCAACACCTGAATCGGTGTTTCATCGGCATGCAATACCCCACATGAGAGAACAGTTTCACGCAGCGCTTCAACCAAGGGTCCAAGACGGACACCGCACACCCCAACCCAGTCAGCCAGCGTAGAAATGGGCAACTTAACACCCGCACGCTCAAAGATGCCTTGTTGACGATAGAGTGGTAGTTGAGTGGCGCGAGGGGATCTCACCCTCACGCTCTCCCAGAACTGGACGTGAACCTCTCGGCTCATCCGGCTCCTATCGTTTAGTCGTCTTGATTGCCAAGCCCCAATGCGGAAACAATGTTGGAGCGCGTGTTTGCAACTGCGATAGCCACTTCCATGCTCGACTCACATGTCCACGGAATCGCTTGTATTTGCGTTGTGCCCATTTCACCAGATGGAGATCCATCGACTTCAGGGCCCGCTGCAAAGCTGAAGGGTGGAACAGGCTGTAATATCGGACCCATCCAGTCAGGACTTTACCGTACCGGGCGAGTAGATCACCCAATCCGTACCGACTCAGTCGCTGCAACCCCCAACTGCGAATTTCGTGTCGCATGGTCTTGCCGGCTCTATCTCCGATGGCGGGCGAGAAACTCGTAAACAAATTCCCTCGCCGATTCATCGCTTGCCTGGGTTTGAAGGTATATCCCAGAAAGTCAAATTTCCGCAGGTTATAGGTGCCTCGCCGATTCGCATCGGCGCAGTAAACAACGCAGGTTTTCTCCGGGTGCATTTGCAACTGACATGCAGCCAGCCTTTCCTGAAGCTCTGCCTGTAAGGACTGCGCCTGTACCAGGCTGCTACAGTGGCAGATCACATCGTCAGCGTAGCGCTCGAAGGGTATCGCAGGATAGTTCCGTACCATCCATTGATCGAACGCATAATGCAAGAACAGATTCGCCAGCAGTGGGCTGATGACTCCCCCTTGTGGGGTTCCTCTATTCCGGGATTCCAATGTACCGTCTGGCATCAACACATCAGCTTTGAGCCAGCGTTCAATATACAGAATCACCCATCGGCAAGCCTAACATGCTTTTATCAGCTTCAGCAGTTCAGGTAATAATTGCATATCGGGTGTGCCATGAATTTGCAGGCGAACGGCATGGATCTGCAGTTCAAAGTAGCTACTGTTTGTCGTTGTAGTAACAGTAGGTTCCGGGCTGGTTAAGCACACGGCCACCAAAGAGACAGCCTAATCAACCGTGCCGAATTGACCCTTCCGATATTGCCAGCGCCAGGTATGCAGTAAATTGGCATTCATCTGGTGTGCCTGGGCAACGGCGGCAATTGACGTATTGGCCTGAAAAGAAGCCTCTACGACCTGGCGTTTGTATTCATTTGAATAGCGACGCCGGGGTCGCTCGGCCACAGGCTCCGAATAAAGAGAAACATCCATAACGCATCAAAACCTAGTTGATTGACTTCCTCCCCTCCCTAAAGGGATGGGATTCCTGCTTCCAGACGGCCAAGCCCGACCGCAAGAATGTTCCGACTGGCATTGATATCTCGATCATGCCTTGTGCCACACGCTGCACACGTCCATTCTCTTATTCGCAAACCTGCTCTACCTTTCGGACTGCTGCAACGACTGCCACAGCACGAACACGTTTGGGTCGTGTATCGTTCAGAAACCACGTCAAAACGGCAACCTGCGTACTCGCATTTATAAGTCAATTGCCGTTTGATTTCAAACCAAGCTGCGTCATAGACGGACTTGGCTAGTCTTGATTTCTTACTGTTGAATTGCTTACTCGCCACATCCCCCACCTAAAGGAAGGGGTCTTACGGCAAATTTTGATAAATGGACATCTATATTGCTAGAATTTAAAACAGAATCCTAGACGGCACTGGCCGGAGCATTACTCTATCCTCTATATATACGGCAACAATTCGATGAAAATTCATATTTATTTTTACTTATAGAAAACAGATGGACTTATTCCTGCGTCATATTCAATCAACCCTTTTCAAGACATTCAGCACAGCGATGACTGATAGGTTAACAACCCTAACAACTCGAAAAACATGCGGAATCCATACTCCCACTAACTCAACCGGACTAGTGCCTATGCTTAGGTGGCCGTGGAAACAATATCTAGGTAGTATTTTGCATCACCCAGAAAAAGTGATATGCCAAAAACGCCGGATGCTAGAAAGTAACTATTAAGTATAAAAAACGCCAATCCCAAAAACAGAACTGGCGTTTTCCATACAAAGCAGTGAAAACCAACAGGCAGGTATAAAACCACCCGCCTGTTAAACCACTCAAGCTTACTGCAACAGAGACATAACGCCTTGTGGCACTTGGTTAGCACGTGACAACACGTTAGTACCGGCCTGTTGCAGAATCTGCGCACGAGTCATGTTGGATACCTCAACCGCATAATCGGCATCTTCAATCCGAGAACGGGCGGCAGACAGGTTGGTGACTGTATTGTTCAGGTTAGCAATGGAAGATTCGAAGCGGTTCTGAATCGCACCCAAGTCACTACGCTGAGTATCCACCTTGTTGAGCGCATCGTCTAATGTTTTTAATGAAACAGCACTTACTTTAGCAGGAGTAGTTTCTACTTGAACTTTTTCAACAACATTTGCGTCTGCTGTTGCGGCGCCCAACTTAGATCCGATGGTTAACGCACCATCCGCAGCGACAGTCACAGTGTAGCTACCATCCAAAGAATTCTTCTTAGCACTTGTCAATGCTACTTCGTACTGACCATCTTTGAAAGAGATATTACCTACCGTCACATCATCTTCAAAATTATTAGTGTCTGTTCTCAATGCTGTTTGCAAAGCAGCTTTACCCAGATCGGTTGTATTAGCTTCGTACACAGCTGGGGTTACAGTTACGGCAGCACGTACATCAATGCCTTTTGCAGCGACTTGTCGAGCTTCACCATTGATTTGAGCAAGATCCGTAGTTGCGATCTCTGCATTGGCAGAAGCCAAATCCCAACCCTTAGAATCTGCCATTTTGATATCAATGGTCTGGTCATCCCGTGAACCCACTTGGATACTAAAATTATTACCGTCACCTGCAAGTACTTTAAAACCGTTGAATTCGGTTTGCTCAGTAACGCGTTTGATCTCGTCAAAACGCTCATTCACTTCTTGCTGGATTGAGTCAATATCAGAAGCAGAGAGTGTTTCGTTTTGGGCCTGAACTGTCAACTCACGAACACGTTGCAAGTTACTGTTGATTTCGTTCAACGCACCTTCAGCCGTTTGCGCAAGAGAAACACCATCATTGGCGTTACGAGCCGCTTGTGTCAAGCCCTTGATGCTAGAAGTAAAACGGTTGGCAATCGCCTGGCCAGCAGAATCATCTTTGGCGCTGTTAATGCGCATACCAGAAGACAAACGCTCAATAGCGGAACCCAGGGCGCTTTGGGATTTTGCCAGATTGTTCTGGGAAACAAGCGACAAATAGTTTGTATTAATAACAGACATGGAATACTCCAAAAAAAAACAATAAGAACACTTCAAGAAAAAACCAAGTCATAAAACCTTAAATCTTGAAGGCTTACTACTGGTTTATGTTCTTATTAACGGCCCCTTTTCCGTAATCTTTAATATTTTTTTAATTTTTATTAAAAATTTTCTGGCAATTTGTCCCAGTAGGCTTCTTTCAACATGCCACGCAGGCGCAGTACGGCCTGTGAACGCAGCTGCGACACCCTGCCCTCGGTCAAATCCAGCACGGCGCCAATTTCTTTTAAATTCAAGGCCTGCTCAAATATAAGGGATAGAATCAGCTTTTCTTTTTCGGGCAGGCGAGTAATGCATTCCACCAGGGTCTGGCGAAATTCGACATTCAATAATGCCGCCTGCGGGTCAAAGCTGTCGCTGCCACCGGTCAAGCGGTCCAGGCTGTGGCTGTCGCCATCATCTTCATCTTTCCCGAAACGGAAGTCTTCATAATGCACCACGTGCACCGCACCGGCCTCGCTTAACTGCTCCCGGTATTCTTCTACATCAACACCCAGCTCTTCGGCAATGGCTTCGTCGTCTGGTTCATGGCCCAGTTTTTTTTCAGCCTGGGCGATGGCTTTCTGGATTTTGCTTTTTTTGCTGCGCAGGGTGCGGGGCAGCCAGTCTTGGCGGCGCAGCTCGTCCATTATCGCACCCTTGATGCGGGTGGTGGCGTAGCTGGTGAATTGGGCGGCGCCGGTGTTTTCAAAACGGCGGGCAGCGTCCATCAGGCCGATCATGCCGGCCTGTATCAGGTCGTCCAGTTCTATGTTGGCGGGCAGGCGCGCCATCATTTTCAGGGCAATGCTGCGCACCAGTGGCGCATTTTCCTGCAGAATCTGTTCAAGCGGTGTGCCGGAAAACCGTGCATTACTCATGCGGCTGTTTATTCAAGATGTACATTTTTTTATTGTAGAAGATGGCTGTCGGCTTTAATCCGCTGAATAAGGGGGGGTTTAAGGTGGAATTGTTCAATTCAAAGAAGTGGGGTTGTTGTTCTGGTGCAGTGACTTTATGCATTCCCACGCTGGAGCATGGGAACGAGGAACGAGGAGACAGCTTGGCGGTGCCTGTATTCAGCTAAAAAAACTATGTCCCCCATACCTCAATAGGCAGCCCCTCATGCTGCGCCTAGCGATGCCAGATCCTATCGTCCCAATTCACTTCCGGGTTACGGTTGAATATTACCAAATGCGCTTCGGCAGCCCCTACCCGGCGTACATAATCGGCGGTTTGCTCTAAACCTGTTGCCAGCACTGCATCCAGGCTGCCACGCTGGATTTTCAGTTCTATCACGACCCGCTGCAAGGGGCCATACATGCCCTGTCCTGCATCCAATGGCCACTCTATAAGTAAGTCGGTACGTTTTCTGCCCAGGCCATACTCACGGTTAATACGCCCGCCACCATTGATAATGCGCTGCAAAAAAACCTGCATCAGCAACTGCGGTGCCGCTTCTTTATAGTCAAAACCCTGGCTCCAGATATCGGAATGTTCACGAAAAAACTGTTGGAAAGCCGCCAGTAGTTTAGCCATGTCCAGCCGGTGCTCGGGTGTCACGTACCAACTCTGTTCCTGGTTGGCAATCATGATTTGGGTTGTCCAGGTCAGCTCCCGGGGCAGCACTTCCCGGTAAATCCGGTTACTGATGCGAATGGAAGGCCGGGTTTGAATCAAGCCCAAATCTTCCAGGTATTGCACATCGTTAGGGTTCACTTCGCCTGCGCTGATTTCGTCTTTACTGGCCAGCACGGCACTTAATACGCTGCGCACCCGGGGTTCACGCAATTTATCAGACAGCTGGTTCAAATGCGTGGCACGCGAGTAAATAAGGCGTTCCCGGGCTTGTTGGTAATCAGTTAACGTGATTAAATGGCTGCGGTCACGGGCGGTTCTGTTTTCCCATGTGACTTCGTAGCCCAGCGCATTCACCAGCCAGGGCTGGCCTTCGGTATCCAGCCACAGCTCGGGGAAGATGGCTTCTTCAAATCAACTCCTGTTTTATAAAAACCAATAATTGCCACCAAGCACGACAACGACGCCATCAGTGTAGCCATATATTGCATACATTAGCGAATACGGTAAGTCGCTTTTTAAGATATTGTAACGGTGAAGCTTATGCATTCCCTCGCTGGAGCATAAGAACGAGAACGAGCGACTTCGGCCCACAAAAAACTAAAGTTTTCCGGAAACCTGCCGTTATTACCCATTAATAGTTAGAGCAAAAGCGTTTTCAAACATTAAACCCCTAAGTTCGGGCTGGTTTCCAGCTTTAATCCGCTTATTACTTTTACATATTCCAGGTAATAATTAATATCCATTGGATAAAGTGAAAATATATCATGGCAAGCATTTCCAGTATCGGTGTTGGTTCAGGTCTTGATCTTTCTGCCCTGCTTAAAGATCTTCGCACCAGCGAAGAGGCAGCGCTTACCACCATAACCACCCGTCAATCCCGCGAATCTTCCCGCCTGTCGGCTTACGGCCAGCTGTCCAACGTTATTGAAAAACTGCAAACCGCTGCCAAAGCCTTTGAGGGCACCACCACGTTTGGGCAATTTACCACAACACAAACCGGTGAAAGCTTTACTTCCAGCGCCACCAGCAAGGCGGTAGCCGGTACCTATAAAATCAATGTGCAATCCCTGGCCAGTAGCCAAACCCTGATTGCCGCCGGGCAGGCAGACAAGGCCGCACAAAACGGCACAGGCGGTGACATCACCTTCACCCTAGCCAATGGTGAAAGCAAAACCGTCAGCCTGGGCAACGGCACCTCTCTTAATGATATTGCCGCCGCCATTAATGCCGACCCTGAACTGGGCATTAATGCCACCATTATTAACGATGGTGATGCAAACACACCGTTCCGCCTTATGTTTACCACGGCAGAAACCGGCACCCAGGCCGCCATCAGCAACATCAGCGTCATCAATAATGATGGCGACCTGGGCAAGCTGCTTGATATCAACAACAACAACAACATGAGCGAGCAGGCGGCAACAGATGCGCAGGTTGAAATTAACGGTATCGTTATCAGCAACGGCAGCAATACGCTTGAAGATGTGATTGAAGGTGTTACCCTTAACTTGAGCAAAGCCGATGGCGAGGTCCAAACCTTAACCGTTAGCAAAGACGACAGCAAAGCCAAGTCTGCCATCAAGTCTTTTGTAGATGCCTACAATTCGGCCCAGGCTTTTATTAAAACCAATACGGCTTATAACGAAGCCAGCGGTGGCAGCGTTCTCATTGGTGACAGCACCACCCGTACGGCGCAAACCCGTTTGCGCGATATTTTAAATATTGAAGCCGACAGCGGTGGCGTGTTCAGCCGCTTAAGCGAGATTGGCATTACCACCCAAATTGACGGCTCGTTAAAAATAGACGACGAAAAGCTGGACAAAGCCTTAAGCAGCAACCGCGATGACGTTGCCAAACTGTTTCAGGGCACCAACGGTATTGCCAGCCGCACGGAAAGCATTACCAAAGCACTTATTAACAGTACCGATGGCATTGTTACCACGGCCAGAACCGGTGCCCAGAAAATTATTGACGACTTAGGCGAGCAGCTTATTCGCAAGCAGGAACAGATTGACGCCAAAATGGAAATTTACCGTATCCAGTTTACCAAGCTGGATTCGCTGATTGCCCAAATGAACTCGACTTCTGAATATTTAACACAACAGTTTGCCGCCATGAACAGCAGCAGCAATAACAAGTAAATGTAATAAAGGTACACTCATGAATACCGCCTATTCTGTTTATGGTAAAAACCCGGTTAAGGCGTATGCCAAAGTCGGCCTGGAAACCAAAGTGCTGTCTGCCTCTCCCGAAGAGCTGCTTACCATTATGCTGGAAGCCGTCCAGTCCTGCGTTATAAAAGCAAGGCTGTATTTCCAGAATGGCGATATTGCCAAACGGGGTGAAAACATTTCCAAGGCCATCAGTATTATCAAGGCGGGGCTTATTCCCAGCATTAATGAAGATGCCGGTGAAGTTGCCAAAAACATGATTTTAAGTTTTGAATTAATGGCACAGCATTTATTAAATGCCAATATGAAGCAGCAGGAAGCGTTGCTGGATACGGTTGAAACGATGCTGAAAGATATTACTGACGCCTGGAAAACCGCCACAGCTACCGCCACAGCAAACGGAAAATAAGGCAATCATTAATCAATAGATGTCATATTGCCCAAAGAGATGAATATGGATAACAGTCTGCAGCAAAGTCAGGCACCCCATGAGCCTGATGCCATTACATTTTACAACCATCTGGCCCGTATCACTGCGCAAATGCAAACCGCAGCCGAGCAGGCCAACTGGGAAGACACCTTAATGTATGGCCAGCAATATATTCAGGAAGTAGAACTTTTGCGCAGCAAAAAGGTCAAACTTGTCATGAAGCAGGAGCATCGTGAAACGTGCTCACGTTTGCTGCGCGACATTCTGCGCAATGACGCGGCGGTTCGTGATGCGGTATCTCCTGAAATGAAACGCCTGTCACTGCTGCTGGCTACCCGCAGCAAGCAGAAAAAAATGATGCAAACCTATCAGGGCATCCAAAGACAGGCAAGGTAAAATCCCAATATGTCTACGTCAGGCAGCCTAAGCACCCTTCTGGTACAGCGACTGGAAACAGCGCTGGGGGTAACGCTGTCTGCACAAGGGCATTTACAGGCGGCACGCAGCCAGCAGGGTATTTTACCTACCGGCCAGCCTCCGCGCATCGAGGCCACCGAAGACACCACCAAGGCGCAGGCCCAGGGTGGCAGTTTCCAGTCTGTTGCCAAGGCCCTGCAGGCAAACCCGGCTTTGCAAGCCCGCGCCAGCAGCGCTGCCGATGCCGCCGGTTTTTTATTGCAACGCGGTGTCACGCAACCCGCTTCTTCTCCGCCCGAATCCACCTCTACCCGCTGGAGCACTGCCGCCCGCCAGTTAACCCAATGGCTTGAACACTTGCCAACGCAGGCAACACCCTTGCGTAACCCCGGCAATTTGCCGCTTATTCCGCAATCTCCCCGGGTTTTGTTAACGTATTTGGGGCAAGGCCAGCATAATACGGCGTTATCCGGCAGTGGCACCGCAACGGCAAACCCGCCCGCCAGTGCCAATGCACAGCAGGCCGCCCCCATTATTCCACGTGCCGAAATGATGAACGCCCTGGCCTCCAGCCTGTTTTCATCGGTCATACGGCAAGTGCTGGTACGGGAAATTGGCCAGGCAGGGCTGTCGTATGAAGCCACCCTATGGCAAACCTTAAAAAGCAATGGCAACCTGGCTTCACTGGCACAGCACCCCAAAGCCATTTTGCTGAAACAGCAAGCGGCCTCAGGCCCTACTTTATTTGCACCATCCACGGGGGCCGAGGGGGCCATGCCAACCCTGAACGGGGCTTTGGCCAACCTGGTGCGCCAGCAGCTTGATGCCTACCAGCAGCAGTATATTGTATGGCAGGGCGAGGCCTGGCAAGGCGCGCCCATGACATGGGAAATCCAGAAAGAAAACGCATCTGCCCTGCCCTTTTTTGCCAGCCCGGAAGAAGCCGGGCAAGAGTCAAACACAGAAGCAAACGACACCCCCAGCGAAGAGACGGCCCATACTGGCGGCACCACCCCCTGGACAACCACCCTAACGCTTGATTTACCCCATTTGGGAAAAATGCGCATTCAATTGCAAATTGTGAACGAGCATATCCAGGCACAGTATTTGTTGCTTGACAACCCCATCCTTAAAGACAGGCGAAGCGCCGCTTCTTTGCTTATGGAGCGCATGCCCGAGTTCAAACAGCGGCTTGAGGCGCTGGGCCTGCAACCGCAGGGTTTTGAGATTTTTACCGAACCCAGCCAGCCAGACCCGCAGCAACCACCCCTTGAAAAGGTAAACGAAAATGCCTTCTAACCTTCCTCCCGACCGTCGCAAATCAGCGGTAACGCTGGCCTATCTGGCAACAGATACGGCCCCCAGGGTAGTGGCCAAGGGTTATGGCAATGTGGCGCAAAGTATTATAGAGCTGGCAAAAAAAAATAACGTACCCGTGCATGAGTCTGCCGAGCTGGTATCGTTATTAATGCAGGTAGACCTTGACCAGAAAATCCCGCCACAGCTTTACACCGCCGTGGCCGAACTGCTGGCCTGGATCTATTCGCTGGAAGCCGCGCAAGAAAATTAAATAGGCATGCTGGCTATGGTTTGATAGGCCTGCACCAGCTTGTTGCGTACCTGAATGGCGGTCTGGAACCCGATACTGGCTTTTTGCATGTCTATCATGACATCGTTAAGGGAAATGCCCGGCTGCCCGGCCATGAATTGTTCTGATTTATAAGTGGCCGCTTTTTGGGTGGCGGCAATATCTTTCATGGCGGCACTTAAGGCCGAGGCAAAAGAAGGCGCATCGCCAGAAGCGGCCTGAGCCTGGCTGGCGCTGGCAACCTGCCCCATTGATAGCGGTGTAAGCATGCGGCCGGCACGGGCGCCTTCTGTCAGGGCCTGCATTTGTTGCTGCAGGCCGGCTATACCCGAATGCGTGAGTGGTGAAAGGGGTTGCATAAAACTCTCTTATAAGCAATTTAACATCAATGATACGGTATTGGTTTTTTTTTAATGGCCGGAACAAGCCAAAAAACCCCCGCTTATACCTCTGATTGTTTTAAGCCCCCGCAGGTGATAATGTCTGCCTGGCTTCATTTACTGAAATTTTTGTTGTTTTACATGGTCACTTCTGCATATGCCTATTGGCATACGGGTCGGTTATTAAGGGCAAGGGGGTCACATGACTAACCTTGAAAAACTGACAGCACGCTTTCCCTTCCTAGAACGTCTGGCTGCCTTGCCACGCCCTGTTTTACTGGGTGCAGCGGCTGGGCTGGTGGCGCTGGTTATTGTTAGCCTGTTATGGCTGCGTGACCCCGAATACAAAGTCCTGTTTTCCAATTTGCAAGACAAAGACGGCGGCGCCATTGTGAGCGCACTGGGCAAGCTTAATGTACCCTACCGTTTTAACAATAACGGCTCTGCCATTCTGGTACCCGGCGATCAAGTGCATGCAACCCGCATGATGCTGGCCGAACAGGGCCTGCCCCAGGGTGGCGGGGTTGGTTTTGAATTGATGGATAACCCCCAGTTCGGGGCCAGCCAGTTTGCCGAACAGGTAACCTATCAGCGTGCCGTTGAAGGCGAGCTGGCCCGCTCAATAGAGGCCATGCATTCCGTGGAAACCGCCCGGGTTCACCTGGCCATTCCAAAGCAAACCCTGTTTGTGCGTGACCGTAAACAGCCTACCGCTTCCGTATTGCTTAATTTAAGCCCCGGCCGCAGCATGACCGACGGGCAAATTGCCGCCATTGCCTGGTTAATCGCTTCCAGCGTGCCGGGCCTGAATGCCGACCAGGTTTCCATTGTTGACCAAAGCGGCCGTTTGCTGTCTTCGGGCGGCAATCTTGATGGCCTTGGGCAGCAACAAACCCATTTAAAATTTACCGAAGAACTTGAGCAACGCCTGGGCGCCCGGATTATTTCCATTTTAACCCCCGTGGTTGGCCGCAATAATGTGCATGCCCAGGTCAGTGCCGAAGTGGATTTTGCCCAGCGCGAACAAACCTCTGAAGTGTACCGGCCCAACCAGAAGCCCGATGAAGCGGCCATTCGCAGCGAACAAACCAATAAAACCGCCCAGGCCGGCAGCCAGACAGCCAGCGGCATTCCGGGTGCGCTTTCCAATGAGCCGCCCAGCCAGCCGGTCGCCCCCATAACGGCCCCCAACCAGGCCGCCAATGCCACCGGCAACCAGCCGGGTGCCGTAGTGCTTAACCCAACCAGCCAAACCGAGAATGCCACCATTAACTATGAGCTGGACCGCACCATCAGCCATATCAAGAATGCGGTGGGTGCCATTAACCGCCTGTCGGTTGCGGTGGTGGTTAATTACACCGAAGATGAAAACGGCACCCCTGCCCCGCTGTCTGCCGAAATCATGCAGCAAATCAACACCCTGGTGCGGGAAGCCATTGGTTTTTCTGCCGAACGCGGTGACAGCCTGAATGTGGTTAACAGCCTGTTTTCTGATGCGGAACCCGCCCTGCCGGTATGGAAAGACCCCGACATAATCGCACTGGCAAAAACACTGGGGCAATATTTCCTGCTTTTCATTGCCCTTATGCTGATCTGGTTTAAAGGCATCAAGCCTTTCCTGAAGGCCCTGCAGCAACAGAAAAAAACCGAGCTTGCCAATCAGCAGGCGCTTATCCGTAAAGAAGAAGAGGCCCGGGAAGCCAAGAACCAGGAACCGGTCAAGCATGATCATTATGAAGACAACCTGAAAATCGTGAAAGAACTGGCCGCGCAAGACCCACGCGCCGTTGCCATGGTACTGCGCACATGGATGAATGAAAATGACGGAAAATAAAATGGAACAGTGCGCTGTTCTGCTAATGTCAATTGGTGAAGAAACAGCGGCCGAAGTGTTGAAATACCTGAATTCGACCGAGGTACAGGAAATTGGCGCGGCCATGATTAACGTCAAAAACCTGACACGCAATCATGTCAATGACGTGATGGAACAGTTTCGTAAAGATGCCGACCAGTTCATGTCGGTTAACCTGGCTTCTGAAGAATATATCCGCAATATCCTTAGCAAGGCGCTGGGTGCCGACCGCGCCGCCGGTATCCTGGAAGATATTTTTGACCTGACCAAGCAGGAAAGTGGCATAGAAGCGCTTAACCAGCTGGAACCGGCCAATATTGCCGAGCTGATTGGTGGCGAGCACCCGCAAATTATTGCCACGATTATGGTCCACCTGGACCGCGACCTGGCCGCAGACACGCTGGCCCTGCTTACCGAACGGGTGCGCAATGACGTGATTGTACGTATTGCGACCTTTGGCGGGGTACAGCCCACGGCCCTGCGTGAGCTTACCGAAGTGCTTAATAACATGCTTTCCGGCCAGACTTCCAAGCGCAGCAAAATGGGTGGTATCCGTGCTGCCGCCGAAATTCTTAACACCATGACATCCAACCTGGAAAGCGCCATGGTTGAACACCTGCGTGAACGTGACCCCGAGCTGGCACAGCGCATCCAGGAAGAAATGTTTACCTTTGAAAACATGGCCGACCTTGACGATCTCGCCATCCAGGCCATCCTTAACGAGGTTACCGATAACAATACACTGACACTGGCACTGAAAGGCGCCAGTGAAAGCGTTCGCGAACACTTCTTCAAGAATATGTCCAACCGTGCCGCACAAATGCTGCGCGACGAACTGGAAGACATGCAGAAGGTCCGTGCTTCGGTTGTGGCCGCCGAACAGAAAATCATTATCCAGGTGGCCCGTCGTTTGGCCGATAGCGGCCAGATTACCTTAAGCAAGGCAGAAGACGATGACTACATCTAATGATAACGGTTTTACCGAAGGCCTGTTAATTGACCCGGTTTTCCGGCAACATGCCGAAGACCGGGCCATAGACGATCCGGCCTGGCAGGCCTGGGGCATGAACCGTATTTTTGATTTGCAGGAGCTGCAAAAACAACAAGAAGCACAGCCCGACCCCGAACAGCTGCGCCTGCAAGAACTGGCGGCCGAACGGCAAAAAACATTAGACCAGGTGCGCGAACAAGGCTATAAAGACGGCCATGCAAAAGGGCTGGCCGAAGGCTTGCAACAGGGACAACAGGAAGGTTACAAGGAAGGCCACCAACAGGGGCTGGATGACGCAAGCGCCCTGACAGCCTCTTACCAGGCTCGTTTGCTGGCCTTGGGTGAAGAAGCGGCCAAACAGTATGCCGGGCTTGAACAAACCATGGGGCAAGGCCTGATTGAGCTGGGGTTGTCTATCGCACGGCATATTATCGGGCAGGAACTGAAGCAACACCCCGAACATATTATTCCCTTGGTAAAACAGGCGATAAGCCAGCCACCCGGCATGCGCGAAGCGATGGAAGTTCGCCTGCACCCCGGTGACCTGGCTTTAATTGAACAAAGCGGGCAAATACCGCCATCCGACCACATCCGCCTGATTGCCGATAACGACATGGCTCAGGGTGGCTGGATTGTGCGCACCGCTTACGGTGAAATCAATGCGACCCTGCAAAACCGCTGGGCCCAGGCGGTTGCCAGCCTGGGCATAACACCCGCTTCTGTACCGCCACCCGGCAAGCCCCCGCATGACTAGCCCTGCCCATGCCCCTTCTGCTGAAACCGGCCATCCACCTGCCAGCAAGCCAAGTGGCGTTGCTGCCTGGCAAAAGCAGCTGGCCAACAGCGCCGCCCGCATTGTAAACAGTCCGCAGCAAACCAGTATCGGGCTCATCACCCGGGCCACCGGGCTGGTGCTGGAGGCCTCCGGCCTGACCTTGCCGGTAGGGGCTGCCTGCCGCATCCAGAAGCAGCCCAATGTCTGGGTTAATGCCGAGGTGGTGGGGTTTCATGACAAGACCCTGTATTTGATGCCTTATGAAGATATTTCCGGCCTGCCACCCAATGCCCGGGTAGAGGCCCTGGAAGGTGTGTTACCCCCACGGGTAAAAGCCAGTGAGGCAGATGATGACAGCCCCGATACGCTGGGCCGCAAAAGCGGGCAAACCCTGCCGGTTGGCAATGGGTTGCTGGGCCGGGTGCTGGATGCCCGTGGCAAGCCCCTTGATCATTTGGGCCAGTTAAGCAATAGCTGGACGGCCCCCCTGGCAGCCACTCCCATCAACCCGCTTGACCGTGCCCCTATTGATACCCCCCTTGATGTGGGGGTCAGGGCCATTAACAGCCTGTTAACCGTGGGCCGTGGCCAGCGCATGGGGCTGTTTGCCGGTTCGGGCGTGGGCAAGTCGGTGCTGCTGGGCATGATGGCCCGCTACACCAAGGCCGATATTATTGTGGTGGGCCTGATTGGTGAACGGGGCCGGGAGGTCAAGGAGTTTATTGAACAGAACCTGGGTGCCGATGGTATGGCACGCTCTATTGTGGTGGCCGCCCCGGCGGATGTTTCGCCTTTGCTGCGAATCCAGGGCTGCCTGTATGCCACCCGGCTGGCCGAGTTTTTTCGGGACCAGGGCAAACATGTGCTGCTGATTATGGATTCCTTAACCCGTTATGCCATGGCCCAGCGGGAAATTGCGCTGGCTATTGGCGAGCCGCCCGCCACTAAGGGCTATCCGCCCTCGGTGTTTGCCCGCCTGCCCGCCCTGGTGGAACGGGCCGGTAACGGTAAAGAGCACAATGGCGTGACCAGTGGCTCAATCACCGCTTTTTACACGGTTTTAACCGAAGGCGATGACCAGCAAGACCCGGTGGCCGATGCCGCCCGGGCCGTACTGGACGGCCATATCGTATTGTCGCGCCAGCTGGCTGAAACCGGCCACTACCCGGCCATTGATATAGAAGCCTCTATTTCCCGGGTCATGAATGCGGTGGTTGACAAGGCCCATTTTGTGCGCGCACGCAAATTCAAGCAAATGTATTCCCTGTACCAGCGCAACCGTGATTTGCTGGCGGTTGGCGCCTATAAAAAAGGCAATGACCCTGAAATTGATATGGCGATTGAACGCTACCCTTTCCTGCGCAATTTTTTAATGCAGGAAATTGAAGAATCGGCCAGCATGGAAGCGTCGGGACAGGCGCTTGGCAGTCTTTTTGCGGACCTGAAACTATGATAGTCTTTTGTGTATGCTTAAACTGGAGCAACGGGCATGTCATCTAACAACAAAACGTTTGAGATGTTGCATGAACTGGCGCAACGCAAGCTTGATGACGCGGGCAAGGCCGTTGGCGCAACCGAGGCCAGCATTACCCAGGCCCGTAAACAGCTTGAAATGTTAAGCGGCTATAAAGCCGATTACCTTCAAACGCTGCAGGCCCGTTTGCAGGAAGGGATGAATTCCACGCAATATATCAATTTCCAGAATTTCATTACCAACCTTGATGAAGCCCTGATTCAACAGCATGGCATGATTACGCAACTTGAAAAGCAGGCGGAACAGGAACGGGCGCAATGGCTTGAAATGCGTCGTGAAACCAAATCCATCAACAGCCTGATAGAACGCAACTACCGGCAGCAGCTTATCCACAGCAACCGGCAAGAGCAAAAAATGAATGATGAATTCGCTGCTCGTGCCTACCGCGCACAACAGCTCGCACGCAACAGAAGCCGCTAACTTTATTGGTATTGACCATGACAATTATCAGCACCCAGATCAAAATCAACGCAGGCACCGCCAATATGGCCGCAGAAAACACGGCCAGCCCTGCCGGACAAAACACTTTTTCGGCGCTGCTTGCCATGCAGGCGCCAGCCACGGCGCCCGCTCCCGTACCCGGCACTGAAAAGGCAACGGCTGCACCAACACCCAATACCGCTGCCGCAGGTACGCAAACCGGCAATACGCAGGCAAACCAGGCACCACAGCAAGGCAGCACCAGCCAGCCAGCGGAAACCGCTCAAGCCACTCAAGCCGGCAATGAAACCGTGGCAAATGAAGAAGCGACGGCAGAAACCATCCCTGCCAGCGATACACAGGCCGTCAAAACCGGTACCGGCAATAAAAAAGATTTACCCCCGTCACGAATCGGCACGGCTGAAGCCGGTGTAGCCCTGCCAATTGACGCAGAGGCTGAAGAAAACCCCGGGCTTGCCACTTTGCCCTTTGATAACCCGCTGGTGAATACGGTTTTTGAGCAGCTGATCCAGCCACAACGTTTTCTGTCACAGCAACTTGCCCAAAAACAGCGCTTGGCGGAAAACGGCTTGCACAGCGCCCGGCCAGTATTGAATGCCAGCCTGGAAGCGGCTCTGTCAAACCCTGCCAATGAGCTGGAAAGCCTGCCCGAGGTACTGCAAACCGCCCTGCAACAAAGCGGCAACGCCCTTAAAAAGGCAGCGGTTTTAAATATTACTCCTGAAGCCCGGGATAATGGAACCCCCCTGTTTGCCACACAAACAGATGCCAAGGCACTGGCATTTGACAGCCTGTTGCAACAGCAACAACTGCAACAATGGCAGGAACAGCAAGGCAAGCTGCCAGGCAGTGCGGCCAATATCACAGAGGTCGCTACCGGTATCAATAGCCAGAATTCCGTAGCGGCAGCCGGGTCAAGTGCGGCACCACAGGCCGCAGCACTTGCCGTTGGCACTTCGTTTTACCATCCCGGCTGGTCACAGGCCATGGCACAGCAGCTGGCTACCCAGGCCAGCCTGTTCTTCAGGCAACAGGCCAACGGTACTTATGTAGCGCAAATGCGCCTGGACCCGCCCGAACTGGGCCCGATCAAGGTGTCCATCAGCATCCAGGATGGTGTGGCACAAGCCGCTTTTACGGCGGCCACGCCGGCTGTGCGCCAGGCCATGGAAAGCGCCCTGGCCGATTTGCACCAGGCCCTGCAGGAAAAAGGCATAAGCCTGGGCCAGGCACAGGTTGGGCAAGATGACCGCCAGGAAACATTCCAGATGGCACAGGCGCCTACGCATAACAGCGCCCATAGCGATAACACCGAAACCCTGCCTGCCGAAACCGTAGCGGCTACCCAGTCCCGTGAAGGCTTAATTAACACTTTTGCCTGATTACACCCGGCCGGTTAAATCGGGGCCTGAAAGCAATGAGCCGGAATAAAGGAAAAACCCCCTTTATTCCATGGTATGCTTTGCCTTTTTTTATGCGAAAATATCATTAACTTTTTAGTATGTTGGCAATTTGTTCATGAGCACAAATGAAAATAAAGAGAAAAAATCAGGCTCTTTCATGAAAGTCCTGATGATTATTATTCTTAGTTTAGGCATCGGTGGCGGTGGCATATGGTATTACACCACCCAAATTGCAGCCAGTCCCGTACCCGAGGCCGCCATGCAGCAGCCTCAAGAGCCTGCCGCACAACCGCTTGTCAGTGCCAATCCCATTTTTCTTGAGCTTGAGCCCTTTACCGTCTCCCTGAACCAGAACGGTTTCTCGCGGGTGCTGTATATTGGCTTTACCCTGCGCTTTGAAGATGAAAACAGCCGTAAACGGGTAGAAAAGTACTTGCCTGAAGCGCGCAGCCGCATCCTGATTGAACTGTCCAGCCTGAACCCGGAAACCATTCATGACAAGGAAATGCCCCAGCTTATTAAAGAGTCGGTAAAACGTGTACTGCAACCCGCCTTTGTGCCAGAGGTTTACACGCAGCATATCAACGATGTTCTGTTTACCAATTTTGTTGTGCAATAAACAATGGCCTACGATACGTTTTTATCTCAGAACGAGGTAGATTCCCTGTTCGCAGAAATCGAAGGTACCCCCACGCCTAAAACAATCCAGGAAGAACCGGTTTACCCGGATGGCGTGCGCCCGTATGACCTGTCATCGCCCGAGCGCATTGTACGCAAACGGATGCAAACCTTCGAGCTCATTAACGAACGTTTTGCCCGCAACCTGCGTGCCGTACTGCTTAGTTTCATGCGGCGCAATGCCGATGTGTCGGTATTGCCCATTAAAATCCAGACTTTTTCCGAGTTTGAGCGCAACCTGCCCGTGCCCAGCAACCTGAATATGGTCAAGCTAAGCCCCTTGCGCGGCATGTCGCTGTTCTGTTTCGACCCTACCCTGGTGTTTCTGGTTATTGAAACCCTGTTTGGCGGCCAAATCCAGCAAAACACCCGTGTTGAAGGGCGTGATTTCACCGCGACCGAACAACGCATTATCCAGCGTCTGCTTACCCATACCCTTGAAAGTTATGCGCACTCCTGGAAGCCGGTATACCCTATTGAATACCGTTACCTGCGCTCTGAAATGCACACCAAGTTTGCCAACATTACCGGTGCCAACGAAATTGTCGTGGTTACCCCCATTCGCATTGAATTTGGCACGATGGGCGGTTTGCTGAATGTGTGCCTGCCCTATTCCATGATAGAACCCTTACGCGACCTGTTAACCCAGCCTTTTCAGGATGAAACCGAAAAAGGCATCGAAAACAAATGGCTGCGCCAGCTGGCCGGGCAACTGCCTGAAGCCGAAGTGGAGCTGGTGGCAAATTTCACAACCATTGAAACCAGTGTTGCCGAATTGCTTGATTTGCAAGAGGGAATGGTGCTGCCTATCGAGCTTCCCGCTGAAGTAACCGCCACCATTGAAAACGTGCCGGTTTTAAAAGCCAAGTACGGAACTTATAACAATCATTACGCCTTAAACGTGACCGAACACCTGGAGGTACCTGTATTTGATGTACCCGAAAGCCAGCCAGCGCCTGTCACCCATGTTTCCATCGACGAGGAAATCGACCTTGATGACGAAGACAGCAATGTCTCTCAAACAAGCCGCTGACCTTTAAATTTTTTGATCTGACCAAAGCATGAGTAATACAACCCCACCTTCAGACGATATCAACCAGGATGACCTGGCCAGCGAATGGGAAAAGGCCATGGCCGAACAGGCCGAACAGGCCCAGCAAGCCAGCCAGCCAGAGACCCAAGACACTGATTCCATTTTCCAGTCTTTTGACCCCGAACCGCAGCAAAATGTCCATGATATTTCACTGATTAAAGACATTCCCGTGCAAATCAGCGTAGAGCTGGGACGCACCCGCCTGCCGATTAAAGACATTCTGAAACTGGGCCAGGGTTCTGTAGTTGAATTGAATGCGGCCGCTGGCGAGCCAATGGATGTGCTGATTAATGGCATTCTGATTGCACAGGGTGAAGTTGTGAGTGTCAATGGCAATTACGGGGTCCGTCTTACCGACATTATCACCCCCGCCGAACGCCTGAACCGGCTGAACCGCAGCGGGCGCCGCTAGGCACTGCAAGCTCAAGACATGAACGAAGTTGCCATTATCAGGGTATTTGCCGCATTGGGGCTGGTGCTTTTATGCATTATCCTGTTTGGCCTGGTAGTTCGTAAAACGGGTTTTCCCGGCAAATTGGGCAGGGCCGGCAGCCTGCCCGTTATTTCCCGCACACCGCTTGGGCAACGTACTGAAATTGTGGTGGTACAGGCCGGGCAGGAACATTTGGTATTGGGCGTGACGGCCCAGCAAATAAATTTACTGCATAAAATGCCGGCCCCGGAAACCGCCGCTACCGGCACGAAACACGCCACCAGCAAGCCGGCTGGCAATCCCGAAGAAAACTTGCCTGATACCCCTGGGGCCCCTGGTTTGCCTGCCGAAAAGCGCGCTTTCCATAAAACCCTGCTGCATCACTTAAACCGGCGTTTTCTGGTGCTGCCTTTCCTGTTTGGCATGCTGTTTCTGGCTTCCGACACGGTTTTTGCGCAGGCCCTGCCCGCCCTGAGCAGCACCAGCAACCCCGACGGCTCTGAAACCTATTCCCTTAGCATGCAAACCCTGATCCTGCTAACGGGGCTCAGTTTTTTACCGGCCGTTATTTTAATGATGACCGGTTTTACCCGCATTGTGATTGTGCTGGGTTTATTGCGCAATGCGCTGGGTACGGGTACCTCGCCTCCCAACAGCGTGCTTATCGGGCTGTCTTTGTTCCTGACGTTTTTTGTGATGTCACCGGTACTGGATCAAATTACCGAACAGGCCTATGTGCCGCTTAATAACGGGGATATTACGTTTGAACAGGCGGTGGAACGGGCCAGCGTCCCGATCCATACCTTCATGATAGGGCAAACCCGGGAAACCGACCTGGCCTTGTTTGCCGATATGGCCAATATCAGCGAGTTTGAAAACCCGCAGGCGGTTCCCATGCGGATCCTGATTCCCGCTTTCATTACCAGTGAATTGAAAACCGCCTTTCAGATCGGCTTTACCATTTTCATTCCCTTTCTGATTATTGACCTGGTAATTGCCAGTGTCCTGATGTCACTGGGCATGATGATGGTGCCGCCGGTCACCATTTCCCTGCCATTCAAACTGATGCTGTTTGTTCTGGCCGATGGCTGGCATTTGCTGCTGGGCTCGCTGGCCCGCAGTTTTTACCAATAGCGCCATGCAACTGTTTACAAGGAAAAGCGCATGACCTCTGAAACCATTATGTCCATGACTTATATTGCATTGCGCCTGGCTTTCAGCATGGCTGCGCCTTTGCTGCTTACCACCCTGCTGGTGGGGTTATTGATTGCCATTTTCCAGGCCGCCACCCAAATTAACGAGATGACCTTGTCTTTCATTCCCAAAATCCTGGCGGTGGGTGCCATGCTGGTTTTGCTTGGCCCCTGGATGATGGGTTCACTCACGGATTATATTCGTGAGTTGTTCACCTCCATCCCGACCCTGGCCCAATAAGCCACCATCAATGCGTTACCTTGGCATAACGGCATGCTGCCCGGTTTGTTATGATTAGCTTTACCCTAGAACAGCTTTATGGCTGGATCGGCATGTTTCTGTGGCCCTTTTTCCGGATTGCCGCTTTTGTGGGCAGTGCGCCGGTTTTGGGGGAGTCCAGCGTGCCCATTTATGTAAAAATAGGGGTTTCCGTTATTTTAACGGTTGCCATTTCAGCCTTTATCCAGCCCTTTGACACCATTCCGCCCGATTCATGGGCCGCCATGGCCATGATTGCCAAGCAGGTGGTTATTGGCATGGCAATGGGCTTTACCATGCGTATTGTATTTGCCGCGGTTATTATGGCAGGCGAGCTTACCGGCTTGCAAATGGGGCTTTCATTCGCCTCATTTTTTGACCCGTCCGCCGGCAATACCAGCGTTTTGGCACGTTTGCTTAATACCCTGGCAATGCTTATTTTTATTGCCGGCAACGGGCACTTGATTCTGGTTGCAGGGCTGGCCCGTTCATTTGAAATTATTCCGCTTGCCGCCGGCACCCTTCACCTGAACGGTATCGGGCAGCTGATTGAATGGAGCTCGCAAATTTTTATTGCGGGCATGTTAATTGCCATGCCCATGATTGTGGCGCTGTTAACCATTAACCTGTCCATGGGTATTTTAAACCGGACGGCACAGCAGCTTTCCGTGTTTTCGGTTGGTTTCCCCATTACCTTAACCTTTGGCTTGCTGCTGCTGTTAATTATCCTGCCCTATCTGAACCAGTTTATGGAATCTTTCATTTATAACGGTTTTGAACAGATGGGGCAGGTTATGGATGGCTTTACCAATGAATCAGAATGAGGTCCATTCCTCTTCTTTCACCTTGCCCGGCTTGAAGGGTGAGCGCAGGTCTTCAGCCGCATCGGTTATCAAGGCCACGTCTTTTTCACCTTCTTCCATGCGCTGATTCCAGGCCTGTTGCAGGCTGGCGGGCAAGGCCGTTTGCGGTTTGGGCAATGCGACGGCTTTGGGCTTTTGCGTACTGTTTATTTTTGACTGGTAAATCGCCTGATCTACAAAAGAACGATGCCCATTGGTCATGAGAACCGCCATTGAATTCATGGCATCATCAATATGATGGTTCAGCAATTCGGTGGAGCTTGCCAGCATTTCCACCAGTTCGGCATTTTGATGCGTCACGTTATCCATCTGGGTCACGGCATGATTGATCTGGTCTATACCGGTTGCCTGTTCTTCGGTAGCCGATGAAATTTCACCCATGATGGTTGTTACCTGTGAAATTGAGGTCACGATGTTTTTCATGGTTTCACCGGCCTGTTCCACCAGATTGACCCCTGAACCCACCTGACTGACAGAGGCGTCAATCAGCAGCTTGATTTCCTTGGCCGCTTCGGCACTGCGCTGGGACAGGGCCCGCACTTCGGAAGCCACCACCGCAAAACCATTACCCTGCTCGCCCGCACGGGCAGCCTCAACCGCCGCATTGATGGCCAGGATATTGGTTTGAAACGCAATGCTGTCAATCATGTTGACAATATCGGATATTTTCTTTGAACCGTCGGAAATATCATGCATGGTGGTTACCACGTTTTGCATGACTTCACCGCCTTTTTCGGCCACAAGCGATGCATCACGCGCCAGCTGATTGGCTTGGCGGGCATTATCGGCATTCTGCTTGACCGTGCTGGACATCTCTTCCATACTGGCTGCGGTTTGCTGGAGTGCGGCAGACTGCTGTTCGGTGCGGGCACTTAAATCCTGTTCGTCGGCACCCAGCTTCTCGCCATATTCCTTAATGACCGACAGGTTGTTGCGAACACGGTCTACAATACTGCCCAGTTTTTCCTGCACGTTGACCAGCCCGCGCATAAGGCGCGCCACTTCATTATTGCCATTGATCTGGATGTTCTGGTTAAGCTCACCTTTTGCCATACGGCCAAAGTACTCTTCCACCCGGGCAAAAGGCTTGACAATCACAGCCGTTAGCAGGCGATACACGAAAAAAGCAAAACCCAGGGTACACAAGGCAATAACAATTGAAATAACAATCATGTATTGCGTACTTTTTTCTGACTGGGCCAGAATCGCACTGTTTTGCAGGGCAACATCGGCTGGTGCATATTGGGCCACGGCCTGGCTCAGGGCCTTAATAGCCTGCGTGCTTTGCATATTGCTGATGATTGTCATTGCCAATACTGAAAAGGTACCCAGAATAATAACGGCAACCAGAATACGCAGGCTGTTCTTGATTTGAATGGCTGATAAGTTCATTGTTTAAGCTCCAACTGTTTATCCCAAAATTTCAAACAGGCTTAAACCCTGTATTTTGCTGAATGCCATGGATGCGGCCTGCAAGGCCAGATTACGCTGCATAAGCTCTGTGCTTGCCTCATAAAAATCCACGTCTTCAAGATTGGAAATTTCATTTTTGAAATCCAGCGTGCGCTGTTCACCGCTTGCATCAAGGGCTTCTATTTCATTCATGCGTACACCCACCGATGCCCTCACATTAAGCACCGTGTCATAATTGGCACTGATACGTTCAGAGGCAAAAGCCAGCGTATTGTATAAACGGCTTTTTGCCACTTCATCATTACTGATGGGTGTATTCAGTGCCTCGGAAAGCTGTGCAAGGGTATCGAAAATATTGATATTTTCATTATGAATATTATTAACACTGAAACTGTCACCCTCTTGTGGCACGCCTGAAAATGCCACCTTGACCCCCCAGGAAAGCGTAATACCCGGATTGGCCTCATCAAAAACAAAAGGCCCTTCGGTACTGCCAACCACGCCAGAGGCATCAGAAATACTGACGGTATAGCTTAAGGGTGAACCGCTGAAGGCAACTGAATAATTCTGTCCTGAATTGGCTTTAGGATCAAACACTTCGGGACTGTTAATAACACCCGTGCCAGTATTGCCTGCCGCAGCACTGGTAACGTAACTGTTGGCACCCGACACCGCTTTCATGAAAATATCGTACCCCGTGTCGGCAGAACTTAACTGGCGCAGGGAACTTACCTGAATGGCGCGATTGCCGCTATCGCCCTGCCAGCTGATATTGCCAAACGCATCCTTGCCAAAGGCGGATATATTTCCCTGGTTGCCAGAAAAAAGGTATTGCCCGTTGCCATCGGTACTGTTGGCCAGACCCAGCAATTGTTCGCGCAGGCTGTCCACCACTTCACCCAGGGTGGCTCTGTCGGCATCGGAAAAGGTGCCATTACCCGCTTCAACCAGCCGGGTTTGCACCGCCTGAATGGCTAATGTCACTTCACTTAAAATACTTTCTTCAAACTTGAGGTTTTGCATGGCAACCGAACGGTTTTCGGCAAAACGGTCATTGACCGCCATGCTATTGGCCAGATTCAATGCGCGTGCCGCACCCAGCGGATTATCTTTGGGAGAGGTGATTTTCTTACCGGTGCCGATCTGGTTAAAAGTATCAAGCTGACGGGCCTGCTGGGTGTTAATGGTATTCAATCCGATTTTATAGAACTGGCTGGTACTGATACGCATGTCTGTTTTTCCTTACTTCAAGGCTAAAATCGTATCCATCAGTGTGGTACTGACGTCAATAATACGGGAAGCCGCAATAAACATTTCCTGGGCCGCTTCAAGATTGATGTACTCTTCATTCAGGTTTACCCCTGAAATGGCCTGCTGGGCTGCATAGCTCTGATCGGTCAGCACGTTCTGGGCGGTCAGCCTGACTTCATTTTGCTGCGCCTGGATACCTACCCGGTTCACGATTTGCGAAAAAGCCTCGTTAAATGTTTTAACGCCTCCCAGCACTTTGGCCGTTTGCAGCTGTGCCATGGCCAGGGCATTGTTCCCATTGGCCGAGCCACCATCAAGGTCGGCGGCGGCAACTTGCTCGGCACTGTTCATGGTCAAGGCTATTTGCCCGGCGGTTTGCAACACGCCAGACAGTATCCATTTATCACCGGCAGAAGCGGTGCCCGACATATTTAATTGCATGCCATCAATGGATACGTTTTCCAGCGAACTGCCTGAAAACAGAAGCTGTTTATCATCGTTGCGGGTAACCCGATAATTGGCACCGTCGTAATAAATTTCATATTCTGATGCGGTAATTTTGCTGGCGGCATCAGCTTCAAACCCAGCCGTTACCTGCATGTTTCCCACATTCTGGGCATTCGCCCGGGCAACAGGAGCCGGTATGCTGAAGAAAGCCTGCCCAGGCTGGCCGTTCAGGTCAAGGCCCTGTGTATTGGCTTCGTTCATGGACAGTGCAAAGCTGGCTGCCAACTGCCCCACTTCCCTTAAGGCAACATCCAGGCTTTCCCTGCGGTACTGCAACAGGCCCGCCATGGAACCGGAAGTCAGCATTTGCTCATCAAGGAGCAGCTGGGTTGTTGCGCCGTTTTTACCGGACGGAATATTGGCATACACCACGGTCTGAGCCGGATTTTCTGCTGACGGCTCGGTGCTTAAGGGGTAAATTTGATTCTGGCTCAGCAATTGCTGGCCATTGCCAACCGAGAGGCTGACCTGCCCGTCCTGTTCCGTAACATTGACCCTGACGATTTGATTCAATTGTGAAATTTCATAATCACGCTGGTCCAGCAAATCGTTAGGGCTGTGATTGGGATTGGCCGAACTGGCCTGCACAATCTGTTGGTTCAGTGCCGAGATACGGGCCAGGTGTGAGTTGACCTGGGTTACCGCATTTTCAAGTTCGTTATTAATATCAGCCCGCTGCTGTTCAAGAAAACCGCTAAGCTCATTGAACTGGGTTACCGTTGTCTGGGCACGCCCCAGCAATTCCTGGCGAGCCGCCGGATCGGCCGGGTTGCTGGCAACCGCATTCAGGCCTTCAAAAAAATTCTGGATTGCCGGCGCGATACCCACTGTCCGGTCAGCCAGCACATTATTAAGCTGGTTAATCTGGCCGCCATAAGCCGCCAGAAAAGCGCTTTTGCCTTCATTGCCAACCAGTTGCCCGTTCAGAAAGGCACTGTATGACCGGCGCACGGTATCAACCGCAACGCCCCGGCCAAAAAAACCGTTACTCGAACTTGCGCTGCCTGCCGTGGAAATCATGGTTTCCTGCCGGGTATAACCAGCCGTATCGTAATTATTGATATTGTGGCTGGTGGTGGTTAAGCGTGCCTGCGCGGCATTTAAGGCGCTAAGACCGAGTTTGGCTAAATTCATAAATATCCGTATTTCAATGAATGATATGTCTTATGTATTAATTAACGGCCAATGTTGGAAAATCTTTAGCTGAAAGCCACAAACCGTTTATTTAAATGGCGGTTTTTGTACCCGGTGGGTTCAAGCCCGGATTTGTTGCCACCTGTTGCGTATCATTGAAATAAGCCATGATGCTTATCAGCTTGCTGGCATATTGCGGATCTGTGGCGTAACCCGCTTTTTGAATCTCACGGGCGGCTTCCTGGCCATTGCTGGCGCTTAGCACATGCCGGTAACGTTTATTGTTACTGATTAAGGCTGCATAATCGGCAAACGATTCTTCATAAGAATCGTAAGCCCGGAACGGCTGCTGAACCTTACGGGCGACACCGTTAATGTATTCGGTGGTCATGACATGAACCACCTTGCCACTCCAGTTGCCCGTGGCCTTGATGCCAAACAGGTTATGGCTGGTTTGGCCGTTTTCATCCATGATTTCCCGCTTGCCCCAACCAGACTCAAGTGCGGCCTGGCTTAAAATCAGGGAAGCAGGTATGCCCGATTCTGCCGCTGCCGCATTGGCGGCTGGCGCCATGGTGTCAATAAAATCACGCACTTTTTGCGACATTTTACCGGCCGCAGCGACTGTATTGGACAGGCTTTTCCGTACGGTACTGCCCTGATCTGCCAGCGATTTGATTAACTTGCCAATGGAATCAACACTTTTATTACTGATATCTACATGGGTACCTGCCTGTGTTCCGGTAGTGGCAGTGGCTGTCACCAGCCCGGTTCCGGCAGTGGCCGCATCGGGGCGACTTGCCTGAATCTGTTCAAGCAAAGCCTGGGCCAGCCCGATTCCCTTACCCTGCGCCAACTCCAGTGATACCTGTTCATCGGCCATGGATTGCACCAGACGGGTCTGGTCATTATCAAAAACACCATTGCCAAAATGACTGCTTCGTGCCTGTTTCATTAGGGTTTGGATGAACAGGGCTTCAAATTGCTGCGCAACTTCTTTTTCACCCTTTTCTATGGCTTCAAGGCTGGTATTCAGTTTACCGGCCACCTGTTGCCTGAGCTGTTGCAGCGAGTTGATATCCATCACAAAGCTGGGGGCAGCATTATTTTGGCCCGGACGCGGTGTATAGGTCGTGATTGACATGACAATTTTCCTGTTACTTCAGATTATTTCCAGTTCGGCCCTTAAGGCCCCGGCACTTTTCAGGGCCTGCAATATAGAGATCAGATCCTGGGGGCTGGCACCCAAGGCATTCAGGGCACGCACCACATCGGTCAGCCTGATGCTGCGGTTAACCACTTGCAGCTTGCCTTTTTGCTGTTCAAGCTGAATTTGGGTATTGGGCGTGACAACGGTTTGACCGCCACCAAAAGGCGTATCGGGCTGGTTCACGTCAAAACCCTGCTCAATCATGACTGACAGGCTGCCAAACGCCACGGCTGCCTGATCAATGGTAACGGTCTGGTTCATGACGACGGTACCGGTACGGGCATTGATAATAACCTTGGCCCGGGCCGCTGCCCGTTTGACGTCAATACCCTGCAAACGCGCCAGAAATGAAGTTTGTGCCAATTCGGAGTTTGGCCCTCTTACCTGAATGACCCGTCCGTTCAGGGCAATGGCGGCACCCGCCCCCATTACCCGGTTAATCGCAGCCACGGCATTTTCCGTTGTACCAAAATCGGTATCATGCATTTCAAGCAGGATCATGCCATCTTTGCCTAGGCGGGTGGGAACAGTGCGTTCCACCAAGGCACCACCGCTAATCATGCCGCCATTAAGCTGGTTAAGCTGCACTTTGCTGCCCCCCGCTTCGGCACCGGCCCCACCCACCACGATATTGCCTTGCGCCAGCGCATAGACCTGATTGTCGGCCCCTTTCAGGGGTGTCATTAACAGGGTGCCGCCACGCAGGCTTTTGGCATTACCCATGGAAGAAACGTTAACATCAATGGATTGGCCCGGCTGGGCAAAGGAAGGCAGTGTGGCGGTAACCATAACGGTCGCCACATTCTTGACCTGCATGTTCACGCCCGCAGGCACGGTGACCCCCAGCTGGGCCAGCATGTTGGTTAAGCTTTGCTGGGTAAAGGGAGACTGCCTGACCTGGTCGCCAGTGCCATCAAGCCCCACCACCAGGCCGTAACCAATCAACTGGTTGTCACGCACCCCCTGGATGGACGCCAGGTCACGCAAAGGTTCCGCCATCACATGTACTTGCGGCAATACTGGCAGCAAGGCCAGCACCACCAGCATTTTCAATCCCTTTTTTTTCAATTTGCCCAGCTTCATGCCTAGCACCTTTTTAATCTTTTGAAGCCTGTTAGTAACGCGTATTGTCATGAACGATCAGAACGGCGCCAGATTAAGGAAAATACGCTGCAGCCAGCCCATGGTTTGCACTTCATCCATCACGCCCTTGCTGCGAAACTCGATACGCGCATCGGCAACCCGGGTAGAAGAAACCGTATTGGTACCGGTAATGGAACGCGGGTCAACCACCCCTGAAAAGCGGATATGTTCACTGCCCTGATTGATGGCAATCGCCTTTTCACCGGCAATCCGCAGATTGCCATTGGCAAGTACATCAATAACCGTGGTGGTAATTTGCCCGGTAAACATATTATTGGCTGAGCTGCTGCCCTGCCCTTTCATGTCGTTCTGCCCAGCTGCCGTAAACTGTTCACCGGCAGACAGTTTACTGGGCATCCAGTCGGGGGCTGCGGTAACGCCGATATCAATACCGCCATCACGGTTGGTGGCAGTTGCCACCTGCTTGGAAGCATTGGTTTTTTCTTCTATCATGACCGTAACGATATCGCCGATATTGCGCGGACGGCGATCTTCAAACAGGGGAAAACTGCCCGCCCGGCCAGCACGGTAAATGGAACCGTCAGGCTCTGCATAGGCATCCGCCTGCGAGGATTGCGGCGTGGCGGTAAGCGGCCCTTCCACGATTTTCGGATGAGGCACCATGGCACAGCCAGCCACCAGAAGCAGCAAAACAGCACCTGTTGCAAAAGAACGCAGTGAACGCAGAAACAAACTCATTTTCCTTACCATATCAATCAGGCAGTGTCATACCGCCTAAACCTGTGTCAAGCGCGCCAGCATCTGATCGGACGTGGTAATGGCTTTGCTGTTCATTTCATAAGCCCGCTGGGTCGCAATCATATTAACCAGCTCTTCGGCAACGTTTACGTTTGAAGTTTCCGCATATTGATGCAGAATCAGGCCAGTGCCATCCAGCCCGGGGGTAGAAACCGTTTCCGCACCGGAAGCATCGGTGGCCGCATACAGGTTTTCACCCACGCTAAGCAAACCCGGGGGATTCACAAAAGTGGTCAGTTCCAGCTGCCCCACCTGAATACTGGTACCCGCATTACCCGGCTGCGTTACCGATACGGCACCATCACGACCAATTTCAATGGTAAGGGCATTATCGGGAATCATGATGGCAGGCTGAATGGGATAGCCCCCAGCCGTTACCAGTTGCCCGTTCTGGTCCAGTTGCAGGGAGCCGCTGCGGGTATAGGCAAAGGTGCCATCGGGCATTTCCACTTGCAGGAAGCCCTTGCCCTGTATGGCAATATCAAGCGTATTGCCAGTATTGCGCAAATTACCCTGGGTATGAATCCGCTCGGTGGCAACCGTGCGTACACCCGCGCCCAGCTGCAAACCGGTTGGCAGCTGGTTGGCATCGCCCACCTGTGCGCCGGGCTGCCTGATGTTTTCATACATGAGGTCTTCAAAAATCGCACGGCTGCGCTTGAAACCATCGGTATTCACGTTGGCAAGGTTATTGGAAATCACATCCATATTGGTTTGCTGGGCTTCCAGCCCGGTTTTTGCTATCCAAAGCGAACGAATCATGTTGTTTTACCTGTTTAAATCAATTTTGCCTGTATCCGGCTGGCCGGACAGTATTAACTGGATGAAGAAAGCAGGCTGTTGCCGCTTTGTTCAATCGTGCTCAATTCTTTTATCATCTTCATTTGCAACTCAAAGCGCCGGGCATTCTGGATAAGGCCAATCATGCTTTCGGCGGCACTGACGTTACTGCCTTCAAGACCACCGGAAAGAACGGTTGGCTGTTCCATGGCTGGCAGGGCATAAGGTTCGCCCTGCCCATTAAGCGCGCGGAACAGGCCATCTTCGCCCCGTACCAGGTCTGCATTGGCGGCATCGGCAATTTTCAGAGAAGCCACACGCTGCACTTCGGTGGCGGCATCACCGTCACCCAGAACATTAATGCCGCCCGAACGCTCAATCCCGATTGAATTTGCATTGGGTATTTCAATGGGCTGGCCATCTTCGGACAGGACCATCAGACCCCCTGAAGTGACCAGCAGGCCATCGCTGTTAATTTGCAGGCTGCCGCCACGGGTATAAGCTTCACTGCCATCAATGGCCCTGACGGCAAACCAGCCTTCACCCTGAATGGCCACATCCAGCGCTCTGCCGGTGGTCATGAAAGCTCCTTGCGCCATCAGACTGTCAGCCGTTGTGGCAACGGTCATTACCCTGGTGGTACGCTCATTGCCCATTTCCTGGCTGATTACCGGTGTTGAACGATAATTTGCCATTTGCGCCCTGAAGCCAGGCGTACTGATATTGGCAAGGTTGTTCGACAGGGCCGACTGCTGTTCCAGAATCCGGGAAGCGCCATTACCCGCCGTATAAATTGCACGATCCATAAACTGATAAACCTAATTTAACGCAGGGAAATCAGGGTTTGCAAAAGCTGGTCCTGGGTTTTGATGGTTTGTGCATTGGCCTGATAATTGCGCTGGGCAATAATCATGTTGACCAGTTCTGTACTCATGTCCACGTTGGACTCTTCAACCGCCTGCCCCTTGAGCAGGGGCATATTGCTCATGCCTGGCCGGCCCACAATGGGCTGGCCTGATGCACGGGTTTCTTCCCAGGCATTGCCGCCTATGGGGTTCAGGCCATTCATATTATTGAAATTGGCCAGTGCCACATAACCCACTACCTGCGACTCGCCATTGGAGTAGCTGGCAATAATGGCCCCATCCGAAGCAAAGGCCAGGCCATTGTATTCACCGCTTGCATAACCGTCCTGCACGGAATTGGGCGAAAACGCACCGGCAAATTGAGTACTGCCGGTGTAATCCATGGTAATCACCAGGGCTTCGGCCGGTGCGCCATTAATGCCTGGCTGGTTAACCGTGACCGGGATCCTGCTGTCGCTGGTTAAACGTCCAATGCTGTCAAAGGTCATGCTGACAGGGCCGCCAGAGGCCGGAGAATCTACCGGCACGCTATCCAGATAATAGTAAACGTCCCATTGGCTTTGCGTGCCGCTACTGCCTTCACGCTTGACAAAATATTGGGTTAAGTGGTGCGGATTACCCAGTGAGTCATACACGGACATATTCTGCGAATGGGTGAAACTGGCCGAATCGGCAGGAGAAAACGGCCTTGCCTCAAGGGCGGCCGAATAGGCCACTTCTGGCTGCATGATACCGGTAACCACCTGACCGCCAGCCAGTGTAATGGTAGAGCTGCCATTACCATAAGTGCCATCTTTCGGAGCAGCTATTATTGCGCCACTGGCATCGGTCCAGACCAGACGGCCCATACTGTTCTCACGATAGTAATAGGTATCTGCCGGATCGCTGCCACTGGCAAGCTGAACCTCCCCCAATACCTCGGCAGCACCGGTTTCAGAAATGATTTTTGCATTGGAATTCAGATTGGTAACAAACTCAACGCCCTGGGTAGGATTGGGCGCAATATTGCCAACCGGAATTTTCAAGGCCACCAGGTCGGTACCATTTTCACCCAGATAACCGGTCAAGCGCTGCCCCTGGTTATTGACAATGTAATTGTTCTGGTCGGCCTGAAACTGACCGTTGCGCGAATACATGACGTTACCGCTGGTATCCACCAACCTGAACAAGCCCTTTTCACCATCAATGGCCAGATCCAGCTCATTACCCGTTGCCGATACATTACCGTTGGTGAAACGCTGGTTAACTGCGGCCACCTGAACACCCATGCCAACACGTGAATTCCCATACACATCAGAAAATGCCACGCTGGATGCCTTAAACCCAACCGTTGCCGAGTTGGCAATATTGTTGCCAATGACGTCCAGATCCTGTGCCGAAGCGTTCAGTCCCGATAAACCCTGTCCAAATGCCATAATAAATGTTCACTTATAAAAAATTGATTACTCAGTTCATGACTTTGCGCAAATCAGTCAGCGCATAACGGCCTGTCAGCCCCAGATCCATTTTCATGCCTTCCGCGCTATAGGCCACGCTTTGCACCTGGCCATATTGCAGGGCTTCGGCTGCCACGGCACTGCCAGCCGCATCCAGCGCCGTTACTTTAAGCGTGTATTTACCGGCTGCCGCCTGGCTGCCGCCGTCGGTCAGTCCATCCCATTGCATGGAAATGACATCAACATTCTGTGGCCCCATTTCATAAGTTCTGGCCGGGTTGCCTGCCGCATCAAGAATTTCCACTTTGACGCTGGCGGCATCACTCATCAAGTCTATACCAAACGGTGTTGCCACCCCGGTTTCACCCAGCTTGATGGCTTCGCCCGGCACCAGCACATTACGCCCAATCAGGTTTGAAGCCTGCATGGACTGGGAAACATCCAGTTGCCCGGTCAGGGCCAGTACGGTCTGGTTAAGCTTTTCAATACCGCTTACCGTAGACAGCTGCGCCAGCTGGGAAGTAATACCTTCGTTATCCATCGGGTTGAGCGGGTCCTGGTTGCGCAACTGGGTCACCAGCAGGGTCAGGAACTGGTCCTGTGTTTCTACAATACTGCTGGCACCCAGGCTTGATGCCGTGCCGGCAGACGTTGACACACTGCCGCTTGAAGATATGCTTGTCATGAGATTCCTTTAGTGCTTATTGGCCCAATGCCAGCGTTTTCATCATGAGCGCCTTGGCCGTGTTAACAACCTCTACATTGGCCTGATAAGAGCGCGAGGCCGCAATCATATTCACGGTTTCCGCCACCACATCCACATTCGGCAAGGTCACGTAGCCATCACTGTTGGCATGGGGGCTTTTCGGGTCATACTGCAAACGCATGGGCGCCTGGCTTTCCACCACCGCACTGACTTGCACTCCGCCAATGGGATGAACCGTTTGCGCATTGCCCAATGGCGCCATCTGGAACACCACCTGTTTTGCCTTGTAAGCCTGCCCGTCTGGCCCGGCCACGCTTTGCGCATTGGCCAGATTGCTGGCAATAACGTTCAGGCGCTGTGAGCCGGCATTCAGCGCCGAGCCCGATATTTCAAAAATACTCATCATGGAAGACATGCTGTTTTCCTTTTAGCGGTCAATTGGATTGCAGGGCTGCCTGCAATCCATTCAGTTTATGGCTGAGAAATGTCAGGCTGGCCTGATACTGCATGGTGTTGTCCGCAAAAGCGATGCGCTCCACATCCATTTCAACCGTGTTGCCATCAAGACTGTTTTGTGTTGGCAAACGGTAATCCGGCGCAAAATTCAGCGGACTGCTGGCAGTCCCTGCGATATGACGGGCCGATGTCAGGTTTAACTGTGTATCGGGCAATCTTTTCTGCCCGCCAACGGCCTGGGCCAGGGCATCGCTGAAATTAAAATCACGGGCTTTATAATGCGGTGTATCGGCATTGGCAATATTGCTTGACAACAGTTCCATGCGTTTCTGGCGCAAGCCCACCGCTGTCTGCAAAAAATTGAATTCGTGACTGATTCTGTCCATAATATTTATCGCAACATACGCATAAAATGCAAAATTAAGCTATTACACTGAATATGATAAGCGCACGGCCCCCAAGACAAAGGCAGGGTCTATGGCGTTTTTTCCCCTTACTTTGTCTAAATCAGTATAAAAACAAAGCGCTACACTGGCTGTCATGAATCGCTTATTGTCTTTTCCTGCCATGCACAGACACTTTTCTTTCCTGCCCATACTGGCGGCCTGCCTGTGGCTGGCCCTGTCGGGCACACCCGCCCAGGCCCGGGAAAACAGCCCTGAACCCTCGGCGCTGCAGCTGCTTATCATGCAGGAAACAGAAGAGTTCCTGATAGAACAGGCTGCCGTTCTGAACGGCACGGCCGAAGCAAGCGCAGGCCTGCCCAATGAACGTACTTTTGCCAACTGCCACGAACGCAGCTATTTTCTTCCCGGCAAAGGCACCCTGCGCGCTGCCATGTCGGTAGGCATACGCTGCCTGGACAGTGGCAAAACAGAATATTTGCGGGCTTCCCTTGCCGTGAACGGCCACTACTACGTAGCCTCACAAACGCTGGACATGGGCCAGCTTATAATGGAAATGCATCTGACAGAAAAAGAAGGTGACTTGCTGAGTCTGCCAGCTGCGGCCCGCACGACACCCGACCAGCTTTTGGGGCAAATTGCCAATACCCGGATCAATGCCGGCAGTCCAATCAGGCTGAATATGATTCGCAGCGCACATTCCATCAGCAAGGGGCAACCGGTGCATTTGCAGGTAAAACACGGCCCGCTTACCGTCACCCAGCAAGGTGAAGCCTTGGGTACGGCAGATGTGGGGGCCAGCATCCAGGTCAAAACCCCTTCGGGCAAAATCATTATGGGTACCGTTGTCAATGCCAATACGGTTAATGTTCTGTTTTAATACGGCATGTTTTTAATTAAACCGTGATTTTTTTATTAAAGATTTTGAAAAAACATCCGTTAATCAGATTAAACCCATTATTTATGGATATCTTGTATTTCTCAAGATCAGGCATTACACATTATGACGCTTAAAATTTCTCCCGCATCGGTTTACCTGAATACAGCCACGGCAAGCAAACCGTCTGGCAAAGGCGCTGCAGCCCCCGCCGGTCAGGACCACGTAAACCAGAGTCCGACTGGCAGCAGTGCCAAGGTTGACCTCAGCCCGGTGGCGCGCGACCTGCAAAACCCCGGCAATGATATTGACCAGGCCCGTGTTCAGGCAATTCGCCAGGCATTGGCCGATGGCTCCCTTAACATTAACCCTTCCCGTATTGCCGATGGCATCCTGAACGATGTCATTGACGTACTTAAAAAATAATCAACCATCGCCATGAAAACGCCCGCCGAACACCAGAACAGCCAGCTTGCAGCCATCCAGTCCCAATTGGCAGGGGAAATCAGCCTGGTTCAGCGGTTTCTGGAAATCCTGGAACAGGAATCGGGGCATCTCATGCAATTTACCCAACCCGAAATACTGCAGCAACTGTCCACGCAGAAAGCGCAAGCGGCCAGCGCGCTTGACAGCGCCTACCGGCACAGAATGCAACTGGTACAGGCCGCTTTGCCAACAGGCCAGCCGCAGGCCCAAACACTGGATGCACTGCTATTGCAACTGGACCCGTTGCAAACAGGCAAGCTGGCGCAGCAATGGCATTATTACAACCGGCATTTAAGCCAGGCCAGAACCCTGAATGAAAACAACGGCCTGATGATTCACAGCTACCTGAAACACAATCAGGAAGCCATTGATGCCCTCAATCGCGCCGCCGGTGTCCAGCATACATACAACCATAAAGGGCAACGCAAAGCGGTTGCTTCCGGCAAACCCCTGGCAAGCGGCTAACCGCCAATCACCGCCGTCATTTTCATGATGCGGTCTTCGGGTATTTCAGTATTTGCCAGAACGGTCAATTGCGGAAAAGCATGCTTGAACATACGGGCCAAAGAAGCACGCAGCAAGGGGGAAACCACCAGCACCGACGGGTTTTCATGCACCATCTGTTTTTGCAATGCCAGTTCGGTTTCCGTATGCAGGTTGTCGGCCAGACCGGGTTCCAGTGTTCCGCTGGTAGTTAAGGCCTGGGTCAAGACCTGGGTAAGCTGTGGTGACAGGCCAATGACATTGCATTGACTGGTATCCCCAAAACACTGCTGCGTAATGGAACGGCCCAATGCCGTTCTGACTCTTGCTATCAGCTCTTCTATATTGATCATCATGCCTGGCTGGGTCTGGGCAGACAGGATTGGCCCCCATTCTGTCAATACTTCGACAATGGTTCGCATATCCCGGATATAAACACCGTCATTCAGCAGGCCACGCAATACATTATGCAATGTCGTAAGGGATACCGCCTTGGGCACAAAGTCTTCCACCAGGCGGGGTTCTTCTTTGGCGATATGATCCAGCAATTGCTGCACTTCCTGGCGTCCCAGCAAATGGGCGGCATGCTGTCCCAGCAAATGATTGATATGCGTGGCAATCACCGTACTGGCATCTACAACGGTATAGCCCATTACCTGGGCCCGTTCGCGCCAGTCTTCATTAATCCAGTAAGCCGTTAAACCAAAGGTTGGATCAACGGTTTTCTCACCTTCGGTCAATTCAAACTCAACCCCGCCCGGATCAATCGCCAGCCATTTCCCCGGCTGGATCTGTCCTTTGGCTATTTCCACCCCTGACAGCAGAATACGGTACTGGCTGGGGTGCAATTCCAGGTTATCGCGAATATGCACGGCAGGCGGCAGAAAGCCGACATTCTGGGCAAACTGTTTGCGCAGGCTGCGGATTCGGGAAATCAGCTCCGCGCCCTGTGCCTGGTCAACCAGACTGATCAGGCGATAGCCCACTTCCATTGCAAACGGTTCCACCAGGGAAACATCATCCCAGCGCGCCTCTTGCTGTGCGTCATCAGGCGCAGGCGCTTGCTCTGCTGCCGTATCTGGCTGCTGCGATATCTTTTCATTTTTTTGCTGGATCCGGTAACCAATATAAAAGAAAACCGCTGCCAACAGCAGAAAAGCCAGGTGCGGCATATTGGGAATCAGCCCCATAATGCCAATAATGGTGGCGGTAATATACAGCACCAGCGGATTGGAAAACAGCTGGCCCACCATTTGCTGGCCCACATCCTGGTTATTGGCCACCCGTGATACCACCACACCTGCGGCAGTTGAAATAATCAGGGCGGGAATTTGCCCCACCAGGCCATCACCAATCGTCAGCAGGGTATACGCTTCACCTGCCTCGGCAAAACTCAGGTCATGCTGCAAAATACCCACCAGCAAGCCACCGATAATACTGACAAACATAATAATCAGGCCGGCCACCGCATCACCGCGCACAAATTTGCTGGCACCATCCATGGCCCCGTAGAACTCAGCCTCCTGTGCCACTTCCGCCCTTCTTTTACGCGCATCGTCTTCGGCAATCAGGCCCGCATTCAGGTCGGCATCAATCGCCATTTGCTTGCCCGGCATCGCATCCAGGGTAAAACGGGCCCCCACTTCGGCAATCCGCCCGGCACCTTTGGTAATAACCACAAAGTTAATCAGGACCAGAATGGCAAAAACAACAATACCAACCGCAAAATTACCTCCCACCAGAAAGTGCCCGAAAGCCTCAATCACCTGGCCGGCGGCATCAGGCCCCGTATGCCCATGCATTAACACCACCCGGGTGGATGCCACGTTCAGGGAAAGCCGCAATAAGGTGGCAAATAGCAGCACGGACGGGAAAGAGGCAAAGTCCAGTGGTTTTTTGGTAAACATGGCCACCAGCAAAATCATGATGGACATGGCAATATTAAAAGTAAAGAACAGATCCAGCAGGAACGGTGGCAAAGGCAATACCATCATGGCCATAACCATGATAATAAGCAAAGGGCCAACCAGCATGCGGCTATTGGCTGAGTTCGGTTTCAATATGGCAAAAAAACTGTTCATGAATGCATATCAGGTGTAAAAATATATACCGGCACTTCAGGCACCGGCCCGGTCTGGCGCCATTTTATGGGTATAAGGGTCCAGCTCTGGCGGCACTGGCAGGTTAACGGGTTTAACCGGTGGTTCTGCCACCTCCCCCTGCCGGAACTGGCGCAATTGGTAAACCCAGGCCAGCACCTGTGCCACAGCGGTAAACAGGGTGTCAGGAATGGGGTGTTCAAGCTCGACATGGGTATATAAGGCACGTGCCAGCGCAGGCTGTTCAAATAAAGTTACATGGTGTTCGCTGGCTATTTCACGGATTCGGCGGGCAATTTCACCGGTACCCTTGGCAACCACAACCGGAGCGGTATTGCCTGCTTCCTCATATTTAAGGGCTACCGCATAATGCGTCGGGTTGGTTACCACCACATCTGCCGTTGGCACCTGGCTCATCATGCGACGGCGCGCCATTTCCCTTTGCTGCTGGCGAATTCTTCCCTTAATATGCGGGTCCCCTTCATTTTCCTTGAATTCGCGCTTGACCTCTTCTTTGCTCATACGCAGTTTTTTAGCGTGGGAAAACAATTGCCAGGGCACGTCTATCAGGGCCACAATCAACAAAGAGGCAATAATCGTTGCGCAGCAGATAATAACGATTTCCATGCCCGCTGCCAAAGAGCGTGGCAGGGACAGGTGGGACAGGGCCAGCATTTCAGGCAGATAATGCCTGATGGTAAGTACCCCTACCCCACCAATGACGCCCGCTTTGGCCAGGGTTTTGAGCAGTTCGACCCAGGTCGCGGCACTGACCATGCGCGCAACCCCTTTCAGCAAATTCATGCGGCTGAATTTGGGCTGCAAGGCCTTGCCTGAAAACACCAGCCCGCCCAGCGCCACCGATGCGGCAATCGCGACAATAGCCAGAAGCAGGAACAGTGGCAGCAAGCCCGTCAATACATGCAGAAAAGCGTCAAGCATGCCAGGCGCAAGCGTTTCAACACTGCTTTTCGGCCCCCAGTCAAAATGCATGGTGGTACGCATAACATAGGAAAGGCGCTCATAGAGCCACCCGCCCATTGCCCATAAACCACTGACACCACACAACAGAATAAGACAGGTATTCAATTCGCGCGAACGCGCAACCTGCCCCTCTTCCCGTGCTTTTTCAAGTCGTTGGGGGGAGGCGGCTTCGGTTTTTTCCAGATCGCTATCTTCTGCCATACCCGCTGCGTAAAATCAATATTGCTTTTTCTATCCGGATGAATAGGATGGCACTTAGTTTAACCATTTTTCAAGGGGGCTAATCAGGCGAGCTAAGCGTAAAAAACCGATTTCCACGGCTGTTATGTTTTTTATTATTTCCCTGCCCGGCTTTAAAAACCCAGCTTTGCCAGTAAATCATCAACCTGTTGCTGGTTCTGTACAGTGGTATCGTCTGCCGGTTCAACTGCCGGGCCATTCAGCAAGGCGGCATCCCCTTCAGGTTCCGGCTCTTGCCAGTGCCCCTTGCCTTCCGGGATATTATCACTTAACACCTGCAACAATTCCTGCTCTACCCGCTCTATCAGGACGGTTAGTTTACCGGAAACCTGGCCGGTCAAATCCTGGAAACTCTGGGCGGTAATGATTTCAATCATGGCCTGGTCAAGCGGTTTGATTTTTTCCCTGAAACCATTATGAAACGCCTTGATTTCATCTAGCAGGCCGGCGGGCAACAACACCCGCCCTTGCCCGTCTTCTGACAGCGCATTGATTTTCTCGGCCAGACTCTGGTTATCACGTTTTAACGCAGACAAGTCATCCTGCACTTTTTCCGTGCTATTCAAGACCGTGTTGGCCGCCTGCTCTGTTAATGAAGTGATATAACGAATACGCGAACGGACATCAGGCATGGCCTGGGTCGCTGCCTGAACGGCTGGTTCAAGCCCGAGTTCACGTAAACTGTCGCGCAACATGCGCGTGACATAGGCAATCCTGTCGTAAACCGGTTCAGTACTGTTTGGTTTTTCTTCCGGCTGGTCAAATTTTGTCATGCTTGTTCTCCCGGGGCGGTTATCAGCCGCCACTTCCCATGCGGCGTTTGGCTTTTTCAAAAACCTTGCCCAGGTTTTCTTCCAGGGTCGCCGCCGTAAAAGGTTTCACCACATAGCCATCTGCACCGGCTTTGGCCGCACTAACGATATTTTCACTTTTGGCCTCTGCCGTTACCATAAGAACGGGCAACTGTTTAAGCTTGTCATCGGCGCGGATTTCCTTGAGCATGCTTAGCCCGTCCATCACCGGCATATTCCAGTCGGACACCACCAGGTTATAGGCAGGAATGGCACTACGCAGTTTACCCAGGGCCTGCGCACCATCTTCGGCTTCATCGACATTTTCAAAACCAAGATCTTTCAGCAGATTTTTGATAATACGACGCATCGTTGGGAAATCATCAACAATGAGAATTTTAATATTTTTATCCATAAAACTTAATATTCCAAATTTAAATTTTTTTCATTTAACTTACCGTCAAACGGATGCCGGTTTATTTTCTTTTGCCTGAACGGTTTTGGGCCAGTCCCTTGAATAAGCGCTCACCTATTTTATCCAGTGGCACGGCTTCATCGGCAGCCCCATTATGCAACGCTTCTTTGGGCATGCCAAATACGACCGATGAGGCCTCATCCTGAACAAAGGTATCAGCCCCGGCCTGGCGCATGGCCAGAAGGCCATCGGCGCCATCCCTGCCCATACCGGTTAAAACGATACCTGTCGCCCGGCGTCCGGCTTCTTTGGCTACGCTATGGAATAATACATCAACTGCGGGTTTATGACGGTTGACCGGTTCCGAATCAATCAAGACCGTCCGGTAATGGGCACCCACCTTGCGTATGGCCATATGGGCGACACTGCCGGGTGCCAGATACACATGCCCCCACTCCAGGACTTCATCGCCCTGTGCCTCATGGACGGTAAGCGCACAACTGCGGTCCAGCCTTTGCACAAATGAGGCGGTAAAACCGGCTGGCATATGCTGGGTAATCACAATAGGCGGACACTCGGCCGGCAAGCGGGTCAAAACCCGTGTCAGGGCCTCGGTTCCTCCGGTAGAAGAGCCAATGGCAATCACCCAGTCCCTGGACATGCCTTTGATCGCACTTTGAATACGTGGCAAGGGCTTTTCTGCCGGCGCATGCCCGTAAGTTTGCAGTCGTGCCTTGCTGGCCGCACGTATTTTGTCAGCCACTTCATTTTGATAGGCAGCCAGGCTTGTACCCGACTGCTCGGTGGGTTTGGGCACGATTTCAACCGCCCCCAGCTCCAGTGCACGCATGGAAACCGCAGAATTTTCCTGGGTTAACGCTGACACCATTACCACCGGCATGGGCCGCAAACGCATCAAGCGCTCAAGAAAATCAAGCCCGTCCATTTTGGGCATTTCAACATCAAGCGTGAGAACATCCGGATTCAGCTGCTTGATCATGTCACGGGCAACCAGTGGATCGGGGGCCGTGCCCACCACGACCATATCCGGTTCCGCGTTTATCATATCCGTCATGATTTTGCGCATCAGGGCAGAATCATCAACACACAACACTTTAATCGGATTTATTTTGGATTCAATCATATTCTTAATGACAACTAACTGCTATTTCTCTGGTAAACAGTCTGGCCCAGTAAAGTAAATTTATCGGTTACTGATGCCAGCGTTTCCGAGTGCCCGATAAACAAAAGCCCCCCGGGTTTCATGACACGGGCAAAACCGGCAATCAGCCTTATTTGCGTATCACGATCAAAATAAATCATGGTATTGCGACAAAAAATCACATCAAACAGATTCTTGTGGGGCCAGGAAGGCGAAATCAGGTTCAATTCTGAAAACTCGACCCGGCTGGCCAGTGCCGGCTTGACCCTGGCTTTTCCTTCAAAGCTGTTAACACCCCTTAAAAAATGCCTTTTCAGGCGTTCCGGGGAAACACCGTTGAGCTCGCCAAGATTATAAACCCCTGCCCGCGCTCTTTTCAGGGCATTGGAATCGATGTCTGTGGCGGTAATGACCGGACATACCGTATGTTCACCAAGCACCTCATTGAGCACCATCGCCATGGAATAAGGCTCTTGTCCGGTAGAAGCGGCGGCACACCACATTTCACAATTGGTACGGTGCTTTTCCAGGTATTGCGCCAGCATTTCAAAATGATGGGGCTCACGGAAAAAAGCCGTATGGTTGATTGTAAAAGCATTAATGAAAGACTCCCAAACCGGGTGCTTGTCATTATTTGCGATTTCATTCAAAAAAGCGTCAATGGAAGAAAACCCATACTGCTTGCATAAACCAAACAGCAAACGCTGGCTGGACTTCATTTTATGTTCGCCCACAATAATACCGGTGCATTGCTGCAATAATTGCATGGCACGTTCAACCTGCCCGCCCGTTACGCCAGCCTGGGCTGTCAGCATATCCATTGCCTACTCCAGTACGATGTCATCAAGCACCCAGTGCTCGTGATCAACCAGTTTTTCTACATCAACTATTTGTAATAATTGGTCTTTATAGGTTGTTAAGCCAGTCAGGTAAGAAGCCGGATCATTAACATTGGGCGGTGGTTCTATCGTATCGCGCGCAATCAACTCGACATTGGAAACGCTATCCACGACAATCCCCACAATGCGGTCAGTCAGCCCCAGAATAATAACGACCGTCTGGCTTGAATAAGCGACTTCTTCTACCTCGAGCTTGATGCGCAAATCAATGACAGGAATAATTTGCCCACGCAAATTAATCAAACCCTGTATGTATTTGGGCATATGGGCAACCCGTGTCACATGCTCCTGGTGATATTCCCTGATTTCCTGTACTTTAAGAATATCAATGGCAAATTCCTGTCCGCCTACGCAAAACACCAGACAGTGATAATTCAGTTCCTGTTTTTTTTCCTGGCTCATATTTAATTCTCTCTTAACTGTATTGATTGTCCCTGCCCCTGCTCATAAGACATGAATCCCGTCTGGTTCTGCTCAAGAATGGTGGCTGCGTCAAGGATCAGGGCGACACTCCCATCGCCCAGGATGGTTGCGCCAGATACCCCTGCCACCCGTTTAAAATGGGTTTCAAGATTTTTGACAACAATTTGATGTTGCCCCAATAACTGGTCTACCGCCAAGGCATAACGGCTTTTACCAACCTGCAATACCGCCAGGATCGAGTCTTCCAGACTATGCTGGGCGCCGGGAATGGAAAAAATTTCCCATAATTTAATAATGGGCAAATGCTCACCCCGCAGCAGCAGCAAGGCTTTGTTTTCTTCAAGCAAACGGATTTGATCTTCTTCGGGTTGCAGGCATTCAACAATATGGTTCAGCGGCAAAACAAAACGCTCGCTCCCCACCTGAACCGACATACCATCCATAATGGCCAGCGTGAGCGGCAGGGAGATGCGAATGGTTGTTCCTTTACCCCGCTCTGATTCGATCTGGGTCAAGCCACCCAGTTCCTGGATGTTACGCTTGACTACATCCATGCCAACACCACGCCCGGAAACATCGGTAACTTTTTCCGCAGTTGAAAAACCGGCTTCAAAAATAAGCTGGAAAGCCTGGTCATCACTCATGCTATGGGAAGCGGGCAAGCCTTTTTCAATGGCCTTGTCAATTAATTTGGCACGGTTCATGCCGGCACCGTCATCACTAACCTCAATGACAATGCGGCCACCCTGATGCTGGGCACTGACCGTGATGGTTCCCAAAGCATCTTTATCATTGGCAATGCGTTCTTCAGGCAGCTCGATGCCGTGGTCGATACTGTTACGGATGAGATGGGTCAGCGGGTCAATCATGCGTTCAATCAGGCCCTTGTCCAGCTCGGTGCCGCCACCCAGGGTAACCAATTCAATTTGTTTACCCAATTTGCCTGCAGTTTCCCGAACCAAACGCGGGAAACGACCAAAAGCATAATCCATTGGCATCATGCGCAAAGCCATAATCGCTTCCTGCAAGGTGCGTAACGCCGCTTCCATATGTTCGATATTCTGCAATAAATCGGCATGCGCAATCGGGTCAAGGGATTGGCTGCTTTGCATCAAGATGGCCTGGTTAATCACCATTTCACCCACCTGGTTTACCAATTGATCCACTTTCTGTACGTGCACCCGGATGCTATTGCTTTCCTTGGCCGAAGACGCAGCCGGGCGGGGTGAGGTTTTTTTATCTGGTACAGCCACTGCCACCGCTTCCTCCTTTTTTACCGGTTCCGGGGCGGGCAAGGCTTCTTCGCTGACGGCTATTTGTGATTCATCAATCACAAAGCAGCAAACCGCAATAATATCGTCGGGCGAAAGCGCTGACGTTATCCAGTAGTGATAATCATTGTTTTCATGGGCTTCTTTAACATGGGTACCCATGATACCCAATTCGTCCTTCAGCGAAAGCCGGTCTTTTTCAGGTAAATTGAAAAGCGTTACCTTGTACAGTTTTTCGCCGTCAGGCACCTGGATGGGTGCATCTGCCGTACTGGCCACCGCCTTGTTTGCAGGCTCTGTCACTTTTTCTTTGCCAGCCAGGGGCTTGGTGTCCACCCCGGCTGTGACAGCTTGGGCCGTTTTATTTTCAGCAACCTGGGCCAGCATTGCCAGCAATTTGTTTGCATTCTCCGTGTCGGGTTCCCGCTGTTCCCGGTAGGCCTGGACCAGATCCCACAGGACATCTTTGGCCTTTAAAAACACACTGATTGATTCATGCGTCAAAGGTAATTTATGATTGCGGATAAGATCAAGGATGTTTTCAAGTTTATGCGTGGTATTGACCAGGTCATCAAATACGCCAAATGCCGCTGCCCCGCCCTTGATGGAATGGGCGCAACGGAATATGGCGTTTAATGATTCATGATCGGGCACGGCCGGATTCAAAACAAGGAGCATTTCCTCCATGCTTTGAAGCAACTCTTCTGCCTCATCAAAAAACGTATCGTGAAACTCACTTAAATCTGGGCTACTCATACCTTATTTTCACTGATAGAAGTTATTGCGGTTGATCTTGCCAGAATCAGGGTCCGCATTAATCGGCTTTGTGGATGAGTCCGGGTTTGCCGTTCCGTCTTTTGCCTGCCGCTTGCCGGCCTTGGATTGGCTGCCCGTTTTTACGGACCGCACGATCACTGGCTCGGCCAGGAACATCTGCTGCTCAAGAGGCTTCAACTGATCTGGCATGGCAGTTTTTCCCAAAGGTACCGCCGGTTTTGCGGGAGCCTTGATCGGTTCTTTAGGAGCCGCTCCTGGCAAAGCCTGCGCTTTTTTCGGAACAACCACTTCAGGTTTTGTGCCTTTAACGGGTTTCTCCACTTTCGGGTTTCTCCACTTTCTTATCAGTATTAACGGCAGGTTTTTCCATTTTCTTTGATTTTTCTGGCTGATTTGTTTTTTCAGCCACTTTCGCGTCGGTATTTTTCCCTGTTGGCTGTTTTGTTTTTTCTGCTGTCGCGGCTGTTTCCGCTGCTTTTTCAACAGCAGGGGCTTTTGGTTGCAATGGTTCTTCAGGTGTTTTTTCTGCTTTGGTTTCCTGCTCAATCACCGGTTCAGGCATGATTGCCGCTGCAGCCGTGCCTATAATAGAACCAATAATGGTATCTGCCGTATGGGGCAAACTGAAAGCCGTACTGGCTGATGCCGATGATGCAAAAGAGGGTTCCTCAAGCACCTGTTCAAACAATGAAAGGTCTTTTTCAAGCCCGTTCACCATTAACACCGGCACTTTTGAAGCTGGATTCTGCATTTCAGCGCTTACCGGAACCACTTCAGTTTCGGGCATATTGTTGTGGCTGGTTTGCACAATGCCTGAAGATGCAGGGATGGGCTCATCTGCCACTTGAGGAATGGCAGGCTTATTCGTCCCGGCCTGGGCAAGCGCGGGTAAATACATGGAAGAAACCACAGGCGAGGATTGAAGTGGGACATAACCCAGCTTGGACTGGTTTTTATGATCATTTCTTTCCCTGGTCTGCTTCAGCGTTTCATCTATTTCTTCCTGGCTCAGGCCCGGCACCGCATTCAAGCGATTAAGCTCGGCCTCTGCCTCTTCATTAAGCACAACGATACTGATACGCCGGTTAATAGGCGCATACGGGTCATCTTTAACCAGATTAATGGTTGAGGCCAGGCCCTGAATCCGCCTGACCTTGCTTTCTTCCAGCCCGCCATTAACCAGCGCCTGCCTGGCCGAGTTGGCACGGTCTGCCGACAGTTCCCAGTTACTGTAAGCGAACTCACCCGTCACGTATTGCGTGGCGTCAGTATGTCCGCTAATGGAAATACCGTTGGGTATTTCATTAATCAGCGGGCTTAGTTCTTTCAAAATATAAATCATTTCCGGATGCAGGCGGGCACTGCCAGTTGCAAACATGGGCCTTTTCTGGTCATCAAGAATCTGTATACGCAAGCCCTCACTGGTCATATCCATTAACATCTGCGGCTGGTACTGCCTTAAATCGGGCTTTTGCTCTATCAGCTGCTCCACTTTGGCTTTCAGGTTTTCCAGGCGCGCACGGTCCCTGCCCTGGCTGTCTCCCCTGCTGTGTTGCGGAATCAGCTGGGCAGTATCGGGCAATGCCGCCTTGTTTGGAATGGGGGTAGGCGCCCCACCCGGAATAACGCTTTTGCTGGCAGGAAGATAGGGGTCGCCCGTAATGGCTGAAATCAGGGGGCGTCGAAAGTAGTCAGCCAGCTCTTCCAGCTCACTTTTTGGCACCAGGGATAGGATCCACATAACCAAAAAGAAAGCCATCATGGCGGTCATGAAATCGGCATACGCAATTTTCCAGGCGCCGCCTGAATGACCGCCCTCGTGGGACACCCGTTTTTTACGGATAACAATACGGGGTTCATTGGGTGATGACATATCCGATGCGTTTATTTAATTGACTTGGATGCCTGCATTTGCTCTTCCAGCTCAGCAAAGGAAGGACGAACCGTGGACAGCAGGACTTTTCTGCCAAACTCAAGTGCAACCGGTGGCAGATAACCCTGCATATATGCAAGCAGGGTAACTTTGATACACTCAAGGGTTTTATAGCTTTCGCTCTTGCGGCTTTCCAGGGCATCGGCCAAAGGATAAACAAAACCATAGGCCAGCAAAATACCTAAAAACGTACCGACCATCGCTTTTGAAATGAGATCACCCAAAATAGCGGGAGGCTGGTCAATGGCAGCCAATGCCTTCACCACCCCCAGAACCGCAGCCACAATACCAAAAGCGGGCAAGCCATCGCCAACCGCCCTTAAACCTTTATGCGGCACGTTCAATTCACTGCGGCAGGTTTCAATTTCTTCATCCATGAGTTGCTCCAGCTCAAAGGAGCTCATGTTACTGGTAATAATCATGCGAAAATAATCACAGATAAAATTCAGTATGATTTTATCTTCAAGCACTAATGGATATTGCGTAAAAATATCGCTGGATTCAGGCTCTTCAATATGCGACTCGATTGCATTCTTGCCTTCACTTTTGGACTTTCTCATTAAAACAAACAGACAGGAGAGAATTTCCAGATACAAGGCTTTGTCATATTTGCTTTTTTTCATTAATTGCAGAATATCCTGCAACAACAGTTTAATTGCGTTCAGACTGTTTGCCGCAATATAGGCCCCCAGGGCGGCACCGCCAATCAAGACCAGCTCAAGTGGCTGGTAGAGCGCGGACAGATGCCCCCCCATACCCACATAGGCGCCAAACACACTAAGCAGAACGACAACATAACCAATAACAACTAACACGATAACCCCTTAGCAGAGCCCCCTTAAGGCAGACAAGATAAAAACTTCAGTTTACCGGGAGACCTTGCAAAACATAAGGAAGAACAACAGAGAAAAACCACCTTAATTCAGTTTTTAACTGAACTACCCCTGCATATTATTCAATACACCGATTGACTGTTTCAGCTCCAGGGCCTCGCGGGCCAGCTCTGATGCAGTCTGTGACAGATTCTGCACCATGGCGGAATTCTGGTGCACGGCATGATCCATCTGGTTGACGGCCAGGTTGATTTACTGCAACCCGCTTGACTGTTCGCCCGAAGCTGTTGAGATTTCAGCCATGATATTGACCATATTCTGGACGGAATCCATGACATCTTTCATGACACTGCCTGCTTCTTCGGCCAGTCGTGAACTTTGCGTAACATCTTCCACCGAAGCCTGCACCAGCATTTTGATTTCCTTGGCCGCTTCCGAACTTTTCTGGGACAGATTGCGCACCTCGGCTGCCACCACACCAAAACCACGTCCCGCATCACCGGCACGGGCCGATTCCACACTGGCGTTAATGGCCAGCAGATTGGTCTGGAAAGCAATGTCTTCAATAATTTTGACAATGCTTTCAATTTTGCGCGAACTGTCATTCATTTCAGACATTGAACGAACCACCTGGTCTACTTTCTGGCTACCATTTTCAGCCACCTGTAAGCCATTACCCGCAATCGTATTGGCAGAGCGGGCATTGTCCGCGTTCTGTTTAACCGTCACCGTGAGCTCTTCAAGACTGGCGGCCGTTTCCTGTAAGGAAGCCGCCTGGTCTTCGGTTTGCATGGACAGGGTACGACTGTTTTTTTGCAGGCTACTGACAATTTCAGAGTTGGCATCTGCACCGGACATGACTTCCGCACTGATTCCAATCAGGGCCTTACGCATCATATCCAGATAGAAATACAGCTCTCCCATTTCATTATCAAGTTCGGTATCAACATTGATACTTAGATTGCCTGCGGAAATCTGGCGGATAATATCGGCCGCACCCTGAATGGGGGTGATAAGGTCCTTGGCAATTTTGCGTACATATAATGCAATCAGCAGCGCCCAGACCACCATCAAGCCAACCAAAGCCTGCGAACCGCCCGGCATTTGCGTACCGTTTACCGCCATCCAGGTTGGCAACGCCAGACCAGCCACTGCCAGCACACCCAGACGCATCAGGCCGGGTACAAATCCCTTGCGGAAAATGCGCGTACTGGTGGCGATCCATTTCCTGATACCAACAGGCCGTTTTTTACCCTGGCTGATGGTGTAGGGAATACGCTCGCCATTATTGATCTGACGGTAAAAAGCATCAGCCCTGGCAATTGCTTCGGGCTCGGCCTTGATGCGAACCGAAGCATAGCCGGTTACTTCATTATTTTGAAAAATAGGCGTTACATTGGCCAGCACCCAGTAAAAACCACCGTCTTTGCGCCTGTTTTTTACCAAACCGCTCCACGGTTTTTTCGCCTGTACCGTATCCCATAAATCTTTAAAAGCCAGTTCGGGCATATCAGGGTGACGAATGACATTATGTGGTTTGCCAATCAGCTCATCACGCTCAAATCCGCTGATTTCAACAAAGGCGGGATTGCAATAGGTAATGCGACCTTTCAAGTCGGTTTTCGAGATCAGGTACTGATCATCTTTCACCAGCGTTTCTATGTCGTTAACTGGCAAGTTTTTACGCATAATTCAAGGCTATCCATTCAGATGAATTATTTTCAATAATATTTTTCTATGCTTATGCAAGAGTTAACGACACGTTTTCCGAACTATTTAGTTTCTACGTTCGTTTCCGACCGGCTTGCATTAGCCGCAGATAAGCATAATGGGTTCTGTTGCACTAAAATTTGCCAAAATAGTCTTCCTGTTTTCTAAGCATTCCAACAATACGGGCTGGCGGTTTGCACATGACGCAAACAAAGTCGCTTTCCAGCTCATGCTTATGCGTTACAAATGAGGCACTGCAAACATTGCAGGCCGACATTTGCATTTGGCCACTGTTAAAAAAACGCACCAGCATCCAGGCCCGGGTAAAACTCAGCACCGGTTCTTTGCTGTCGCTATCCCATGCCCGCCTGACTTCATCGTGCTCAAGATAGAGGGTATAGGCATCAATAATTGCCTGAATATCCTGTGTTTCAGTATGGGTAACCAGATTCAGGTAAATGCTGTAAAAAAGGGTCGCATGAATATTCTGGTGAAAAGACATAAACCAATCGGTAGAATATGGCAGCATGCCTTTGGGTGGCGAACAATGATGTATTTCATGATACAGCCGTGAAAGCCTGTCACTGCTTAATTCCGTTTCGGCCTCAAGTATCTGTAAACGGGCGCCCAGCTGAATCAGCTGATTTGCCAAGGCAATATCCATGCCGTCTTTCAGGACACTTTTGGGTTTTGCTTTAGGCTTTGCCTTGGAGGCTGTTTTTGTTTCACACATAAACGTCGCTAATCACCTGATTGGGTTTTTGCTGGGCCAGCATGACTGAAGCCTGGACCTGTTTCAATGTGCCATTCATTCCGTCTTTGGTAAGCGCTGTGAGCAAGGCAATATCATTCAGGCGGAATCCGCAAATTAAGGAGTTTGAAGAACTCAAGGACAATACTTGCGCGGTTGTTAAATTAACCAGCAATGAAGCGACGTCTTTATCAAGACCCAGACGGTACATGCCTTTGGAAAAATCATCCCGCAACATGCGCTGGGCAAGCAAAAGGTAGGATAAATTCACTTCCCTTATTTCATTGATTAGATTATTTTCCGAAACAAAAGGAGAAACACTGCTATTCATAATGCCAAATCACTTTCTTTGGTTGAATGGAGAATAATTTTTGTAAAACACTTTAAATAAAAACTACCCGTGTTTATTTGTAAAAAGCAGTACTAGGGCACATGACTTTTTACTTCAATGCATTAAGCAGGCCAGCAAACAACTAAATGGCCCTAGCCAATTTGTAACAAATAGCCGATATTAATAAATTTGATTACAAAAACAGAAAATTGAATCTGCAAAAATAACAACTATTACCCTTCCCGATAATTTACCAAAATTAACATTTTAGGGGATATAACAAAGTATAGATCATCTTTACCAAGGATTTTTATTGCAAAAACCAATCGAACTGTTAGCATTTGTTAATTATATCTAAGGGATAAGGCGAAAACAAGGTAACAATAAGAAGCAAAGAATAAGCCTCCCCCTATATGTAATGGTAGAAATTTTGATTTAATATAAAATTGTTTTTAATTAATTAAAATATTAATTATTGTTAATTTTAGGGATAACACTGATTTTAAAAGGGAATTTAGTATAAACAAATAAATCAAAACTAATTTTCAATTTTAAAAAAACCGCAAAAATCAGTATTATTTTGGTTTTGATCTATATCAAGCATTTTTTATTTTCATCTTAATGTTGCAAAAAAAACAAATAAAATGTAAATAATTTTTAAAATTTAAAAACTTTATAATACTCTGATTCCTCTATGAATCATTTTATACTCAAAATATGATACATAAATTATTTAAAGTTAAACATGATAAAAAAGAGCTATTTCCATGCTTTTTTTAAAGTTTATTTTTATCTGAAACTATTTCTGACACCAATCTGAAAATCCTTCTGGTGGCAATCGCAATATTTCCATCCGGAAAATCCACTACCGCACAAAGCATATACAGAGCTTTTTTGAATGCGTGGCTGTAATACACCTATTTACACCCGTTAAAAGCGAATCCGGTTATTCAGCAGCCATTAAAACCCAATAAAAATAGGCATTTATCCTAATCCGATTAATCTTGACAATGAATAATAGAGTGCGTATAAATTTAATTGAAGTCGAAGTCTGTAGCACACAACAAGCCATATTAATTATCACAAGTTGTATACGCCACACAGGAGACAACCCATGGCAAATTAAAGGTCTGTAAAAAAACCGTCTGGCCGCCAATCACCAGTAGATTCACGACGTAAATTTCTCGGAGGCGCTGCCGCCGGTACGGCAGCAGCCGTCGGGCTGGGTTTCCCGGCTATCGTCAGCGCCCAAACCCCCATCAGTTTCCGTTTCCAAAGTACCTGGCCAACCGTGGATATTTTCCACGAATACGCACTTGATTTTGCCAAGAAGGTCAACGACATGACCGGTGGTGAATTTAAAATCGAGGTGCTTCCAGCCGGTGCTGTCGTACCGGCTTTCGCATTACTGGATGCCGTTTCCAAAGGCACGCTTGATGGCGGCCATGGTGTTCTGGGTTACAGTTATGGCAAACAGAATGCACTCGCCCTGTTTTCTTCCGGACCGGCCTATGGCATGGATGCCAATATGCTGCTGGCCTGGTTTAAATATGGTGGCGGTAATGAATTACTGGTTAAGCTTTATGATTCTATCGGCGGTAATGTGGTTTCATTCCTGAGCGGGCCAATGCCTACCCAACCTTTAGGCTGGTTCAAGAAACCCATTGCCAAGGCAGATGACCTGAAAGGGTTAAAGTTCCGTACCAATGGCCTGGCGATTGACCTGTTTACTGCCATGGGCGCAGCCGTTAACGCCCTGCCTGGTGGTGAAATTGTACCCGCACTTGATCGTGGCCTGCTTGACGGTGCCGAATTCAACAATGCCTCTTCCGATCGCCTGCTGGGTTTTCCTGATGTGTCAAAAGTATGCATGCTGCAAAGCTTTCACCAGTCTTCGGAAACATTTGAAATCACCTTCAATAAAGATAAATACAACGCACTGCCAGACAAAATGAAGGCTATTATTGAAAATGCCGTTGAAGCCGCCTCTGCCGATATGTCATGGAAAGCCATTGATCGTTATTCAAAAGACTATGTCAAACTGAAAACCGATGACAATGTCAAATTCTATAAAACGCCCGATGCCATTCTCCAGCAACAATTAACCACTTGGGACGATATTGTTGCCAAAAAAGCGGAAAGCAATCCTTTATTCAAGGAAATTGAAGCATCCCAACGTGCCTTTGCTGAACGGGCGCTAACGTGGGATATGGATACCAATAATAACCGCCGTATGGCTTACAACCATTATTTTGCCCGGCCTGCCGTCAAGAAATCATGAACCGCCCCGGGATTGTCGGAGACTCATTTTTCTGAGAGAATACGACAATGAAAACACGAAACTATACCCCTGAAATGAAAGAGCGAGCCGTCCGTATGCTAATTGAAGCTAAAGACGACTACCC
>NZ_KB892291.1 GCF_000373745.1 Oligella ureolytica DSM 18253
GCATTGATCGACGAGCGACTAAAGTTCGCACTACCCGAGACCCCATAGCCTACGGTGATCTGTCCACCCATCTCCTGTTGCTTACCCTCATAGGTCGCGGTGTCTTGTACGCTCTGAATGATAAGGTTCGGGGTCTTGACGTGCACCTCCTCACCAAAGACCTGCGCCCCGGCCAGAGTAGTTGACCCCCCAACGCTTAAGCTCGTGAGACTACCCAAGCTACCAATATGGCTATGACGGTGAGAAAGGCTATCGGCATTGGCATGGCCTTTACCTAGATTCGCACCCACGGTCACCCCCATGGAGGTGCCACCTTGACCAAACTCGATTGCAAGCCCTGCGTTCCAACCGGAGGAGCTGTTCTTACTGCGGCTTTGATCCATCGCCTCCGCAGAGGTGATCAGAAGTTGATTCTCAGCGGCAAGGTGCGTGCCAACGTTACCCAAAAATATTTACACCTCATTCCGCCTTATTTTTAACCTCGGACACAGAAAAATTAGAACTGTATTTATCGAAAATAAAACTAATGCCCAAAAAAGCATATAGATAACAGAATCAGCGAAACTGGTCAAAGGACTCAAAGGCTTAGAGTGCTCATCTAAACTTTGTGGTAAAAAAAATGATCCATAAATAACAAAAAGTAAAAAACCTATTATTAATGAAACTAGTATATTCTGCTGTAACCTCCACTGAACTATTGAGATAACAACAAGTACAGGCATAAATAATAAGTAAAGAAACAAAATAATAACTTGTATTAAATAGATAACTAATAATTTATCATTCCCAGAAATTATTTCTGAGTGAAAAGGAAATAGAGTAAAAACTAACCCTGTAATGTAAAAGCTAGATAATAATTTAAAAAAATAAGACCAGAAAGATTTATTCATGGTAGACACCCTTGCTTCTCAGAGTAGCCTAATAATTTGCAACCATAACTTACCCTAGATTCGTAATCTAGTAAGTTTATCCCTCCTTCTTGAACCTGCTTATCCTGAATTATTTGCTTGCTACCAAAAACATTTAATTTCAGCATTTGTTCTGACGTTAAGAGTTGGGACGCCTTTGTGAATCCTTTCTTATCAGACAAATACTTCTCATGAATCGGTTGCAATAGCGCCTGTTCGTTCTTTAGCTGCTTGATATCCCAAGCTACCGGATCTTGTTGGTTATTGTAGAGATCTTTAAAGTTATCAAAACCACCGACTATTAAGGCATAGCCCGCTGCCTTACGCCATTCGTAAATCGGCGGATTACCTAAGGTTTTACCCATAGCAAAGCTAAGATAAGAAAGATTGCCATCGGCCCCAAGTCCTGTGACTGCAGCTCGTGAGACAGAATCTGCACCGCCAAACCACTGCACGCCTGAGCCAATCTGCTGTTCGTATTGATTTGACGCAGCAAAGAAGTCGGCTCGGTTATCAATCGTATTCATATAATGCAAAAAGTTTTCACGTGATTCATCCTGATTGTATAAATAATCGAATGTCTCTTTTGATGAACGTTCAACGTCACCATGAATATACTCCCACGCATCGCGTATTGCAATGTATTGAATAGCATTGTGTACACCTGTACGACAAGCATCCCCTGTCGGCGCAGCGGCACACATCGCCGCTAACTCCTCATCTAAAAACTTACTCAACTGTTTAGACTCTTCGATCAAGGCCGCTTTTTCACTCTCATTGCGACATGTCTGACCCGTTAAACAATCCTTGAGTCGTTGAACACCAGCTTGGGTAAGGTAGTTATTATCCACCGCCGTCCCCGCTGACTGTGCTCCTTGCGCAGTACCCGAGTCCGTGCCGGTGGTAGCACCCACACCTGCTCCCACTAAACTCGTGATGCTGGAGATGGTGGCTTTCTCATCGGCGTTTAAGTCAGCTGCTTCTTTACCGTAGAGGTAATGGGCGAGGACTGGGGCCGCGGCTTCCGCACTCATCGCCGCACCTGCAGCAGAGAGGGCATTGTTACCCCCCGTGGCCGCTACCGCTGCAGCAAATAGTCCATGCGCAATTAAATGCTCGGTGCTGCCTTCCCTATCGGTTGATTTGAAGTACTGCCCGATCTCTTTGGCAACGCTTGGACTGAGGGTCGCGGTCGCGATCCCTAGTGCGCTGTTGGTCGGTGCACTTAAGCCCGCAGCAATGGTGCTGAGGAGTAGCGCCCCGTTATCCAGTTGTTGGCGTTTCGCGTCATACTCCGCTTGGCTGATACGCCCAGCTTCGTAGTCGGCAGTGAGACGATCGGCCGCTCGGTTTAACTCTGCTTTTGCGCTTTGCACGTTTTGGCTAAAGGCTTGTGACACCTCGCGTTGGGTATCCAGTTCTTTTTGTAGAGCGACCGCATCAAAGCGATTTTCTAGCGCACCACTTAAGGCCTCGGCATTCTCGGTGGTGGTCGCGGTAAAGACACGATCAGCCATCGCCTCGGCACTGAGTCCCGTGAGAAGCGTCTGCTTGGCAGCGTCCGTGATAATGATATTCTTCGTGTTAATGCCACTGTAGGTCGTACTACCTTGGCTCTCACTCACCTGCCCATAGCCTATACTGCCACTGGCTTCCGCAGAAGCCAGACCACTTTTATCCGAGGTGCTTTGGCGTTGGTCAAAGAGTCCGTCACCCGATCCGCTGCTATTAACGCCACCACTGACACCAAGACCTACACTGCTGCCCTTAAACTCCGCATGGTTAGTAACATCACTTGCGCTTAAGGTACCCGTGCTAAAGTGGTTATGACCTACGCACCTGCCACACTCACCTACGTATGGTAAATGTCACATTTAAATCAAAGCGCATCCTTATAAAGCTCTGCGTCTAATAAACCATCCTTTATAGCAAACTGAAGAAACTTCTTGATTGCCTCAGGGTCTCTATCGATGACATCATCAAGCAGTTGCTCCTGAATTAACGGCGCATAGAACATCCCATTGATGCTTACGCCTCCATCGTAAACCCACTCACCCTCTAGTCTTGGATCAATCACCTCAACCTCTTTTGAGTCATAAACCATAAAACTTACTTCTGTTGTTCCATATAATGCATAAAAATAGGTAAAAGCTTCCCCCTTCTTGGTACCTCCTTCTCGTACTCCCCAATAAATACCAAAAACATCTAAAATCTCAGTGCCATACTGATCTTTATATTTAATCTTCATTTATTTTCCCTTACTAATACTGTTATTGATTGAAGCCCCTGGTTGTAGCACCAAAGCTTGTGGTGACTTCACTTTTATATCATAGGCTTTATCGGTATATTTATTGTATTGGCAATGAACTTCTTAAAGCTTAAACTACTACCGTAAAAACTTTAATCTTCATCATCATCTTCTGTCTCACTCCAATAAGGAAGAGAAGCCCTTCCAAAATAAAAAGTCACTACAGTCAGAAGAAACAAAACAAAAACTCTCTTATAAAAGAAAACAAATGTCCCTGAAGCTATAGAATTAATTATGTATATCTCAATAAAAATTAATAAGAAAGTTAAAATATAACTACCGTAGGCCAATGATTCGGTTTGACGGACTTTTAGTAGCTTAGCAAGCCCTAATATTAAGAGACTATTTAATCTAACACAAACATTGCTTGTACCTGAGATTCCAATAGACCACCCCTCAGGTCTTTTTTCTCGAAACTTAATCATCATTGCTCCAAAAAAGGCTTGGCCAATTTGTTTTTGGAACAAGAGTTGCATCTTTCGAACCTAACTTATTAGAAATGGCACTACTAACTCCATCGCCTAAAAAATGATTCGTAATTTTTTCTTTAAGAGTTAAATAGTCACGACTTAATTTTTTTGCTCCGGAAGCATCTATGAGCTTTGTAGCAGTTCTGTCTATTACTATACCAATAGACAAATCATAAGCAAGATTAGATACCTTGTAATCTTCATTTAATACCACAGAGTCTCTTGCACCAGAGGAAACAGATTTTAAGGCTGCTAAGCTATAAACTTTCAGCCCAGTACCTAATGAAGGAATCATTGTTATTGCTCCTGCTCCAAACGCTGCGGAAGGTGCAACCATCCAGACAACTATCCCATCGGATACACCACTTTCATAACCAGCACCTGTCATATAATCCTTTAATGCACTTTCTATTTCCTCTAGCGTAACATCATCTTCTTTTAATTTAGCATCTACTAAGGAAACTGCTCCAGGTCCCCACTGATTAACACCAAATATACCTCGGTAATCCGACATCCAGTTATTATCCACCGCCGTCCCCGCCGACTGTGCTCCTTGCGCAATACTCGAGTCCGTGCCAGTGGTAGCACCCACACCCGCACCCACTAAACTCGTGATGCTGGAGATGGTGGCTTTTTCATCGGCGTTAAGCTCAGTGGCTGCTTTACCGTAGAGGTAGTGGGCGAGCACTGGGGCTGCAGCTTCCGCACTCATCGCAGCACCTGCGGCTGTGAGGGCATTATTACCCCCCGTGGCCGCTACCGCTGCAGCGAGTAGTCCGTGCGCGATTAGATGCTCAGTGCCGCCTTCCCTGTCGCTTGATTTAAAGTATTGCCCTATCTCTTTGGCAACGCTGGGGCTGAGAGTGGCCGTTGCAAGAGCGCCTGCTCGTTCTTTAGCTGTTTAACATCCCAAGTCATCGGATCTTGTTGGTTATTGTAGAGGTCTTTAAGGCTATCAATATTAAACAACTAACGATTAATCTGCATTTTTTTATCTCTTTTAAATATAAAAAACTCACTAATTACTAACAAGACAAAAGTATGAAAAAATACCCATAAAAACAAACCATCAAACTCTCTAATATCTTTTGGGATATCAAAAACTCTTTCAGTAAGATTTTGTATCGGCCTTACATACACTACATAAATATACATATGAAACAACAGAAGATTGCAACAAAACGCTATTACTTTATACTTCTGTAACGCCCACCTTATTATGGAAGCTAATAGCAAGGCAGGTAACAAATAAAGAAAGATCACAATAGCAACGCCGAAAACTCCTCCCAAAGTATCTAACAAAAAAAATTTTTTCCAATCGCCAGACTCATGAACCATAAAAATCGAGGCTAATAATCCGTAGATTGTACCAATCAAAAAAAGTGATGCACTTAAACATAAGAGGTATTGCCAGTAAGACCTTCTCATGGCTTGCACCCTTGCTTCTCAGAGTAGCCTAATAATTTACAACCATAACTTACCCTTGATTCGTAATCTAACAAATCGATCCCTTCTGTTTGCCATTGTTTCTCATTTAAGATGTTAGGAATAAAACCATAAATATACTCAGATGTTAAGTTTTTAGAAGCATTTCTAAAAACTTCATAATCACTTAAATACTTCTCATGAATCGGTTGCAATAGCGCCTGTTCGTTCTTTAGCTGCTTGATATCCCAAGCTACCGGATCTTGTTGGTTATTGTAGAGATCTTTAAAGTTATCAAAACCACCGACTATTAAGGCATCGCCCGCTGCCTTACGCCATTCGTAAATCGGCGGATTACCTAAGGTTTTACCCATAGCAAAGCTAAGATAAGAAAGATTGCCATCGGCCCCAAGTCCTGTGACTGCAGCTCGTGAGACAAAATCTGCGCCGCCAAACCACTGCACGCCTGAGCCAATCTGCTGTTCGTATTGATTTGAAGCAGCAAAAAAGTCGGCTCGGTTATCAATCGTATTCATATAATGCAAAAAGTTTTCACGTGAGTCCGGCTGATTGTATAAATAGTCGAAGGTCTCTTGTGATGAGCGTTCAACGTCACCATGAATATACTCCCACGCATCACGTATTGCAATGTATTGAATGGCATTGTGTACTCCCGTACGACAAGCATCCCCTGTCGGCGCAGCGGCACACAATGCTGCTAACTCCTCATCTAAAAACTTACTCAACTGTTTAGACTCTTCAACTAAGGCCGCTTTTTCACTCTCATTGCGACATGTCTGACCCGTTAAACAATCTTTGAGACGTTGAACGCTAGTTTGGGTAAGGTAGTTATTATCCACCGCCGTCCCCGCCGACTGTGCGCCTTGTGCAATACTCGAGTCCGAACCTGAACTTGCACCCACACCGACACCCACTAAGCCCGTGATGCTGGAGATGGTGGCTTTTTCATCGGCGTTAAGCTCAGTGGCTTCTTTACCGTAGAGGTAATGGGCTAATGCTGGGGCCGCGGCTTCCGCACTCATCGCGGCACCTGCGGCACTGAGGGCATTGTTACCCCCCGTCGCTGCCACCGCGGCGGCGAGTAGGCCATGCGCGATTAAATGCTCGGTACTACCTTCCCTGTCGCTTGATTTAAAGTACTGCCCTATCTCTTTAGCAACGCTGGGGCTGAGGGTCGCGGTCGCGATCCCTAGCGTGCTATTGGTCGGTGCACTTAAACCCGCAGCAATGGTACTGAGGAGTAGCGCTCCGTTATCCAGTTGTTGGCGTTTGGCCTCATACTCCGCTTGGCTGATACGNCCNGCNTCGTAGTCGGNNNTNAGACGATCGGCCGCTCGGTTTAATTCCGCCTTGGCGCTTTGCACGTTTTGGCTAAAGGCTTGTGACACCTCACGTTGGGTATCGAGTTCCTTTTGTAGGGCGGCCGCATCAAAGCGATTTGCTAAGGCACCGCTTAAAGCCTCGGCATTCTCGGTGGTCGTCGCGGTCAAGACACGTTCTGCCATCGCCTCGGCACTAAGCCCGGTGAGAAGCGTCTGCTTGGCAGCGTCCGTAATGAGGATATTCTTCGTGTTAATGCCACTGTAGGTCGTACTACCTTGGCTATCACTCTCCTGCCCAAAGCCTATACTGCCACTGGCTTCCATGGAGGCAAGGCCGCTTTTATCCGACGTGCTTTGGCGTTGGTTCAAGATACCGTCACCCGATCCACTGCTATTAAAACCGCCGCTAGCACCAATGCCGATACTACTGCCCTCAAACTCCGCATGGTTGGCGAGATCGCTTGCACTTAGCGTACCCGTACTAAAGCGGTTATTGCCAGCGGCTTCCGCTGCGGCCGTGGAGGTGATTAGCCCACCAATTAACTCCGTGTGCTCAGCCACCTCAATCTGATAACCACCATCGCCTGCATAGATACCCGATTGCTCGGTCACACTCGCATAGTCGGCATTGATCGACGAGCGACTAAAGTTCGCACTACCCGAGACCCCATAGCCTACGGTGATCTGTCCACCCATCTCCTGTTGCTTACCCTCATAGGTTGCAGTGTCTTGTACGCTCTGAATGATAAGGTTCGGGGTCTTAACGTGCACCTCCTCACCAAAGACCTGCGCCCCGGCAAGGGTCGTTGAACCCCCGGCGCTTAAGCTCGTGAGACTACCTAAGCTACCAATATGGCTATGACGATGAGAAAGGCTATCGGCATTGGCATGGCCTTTACCTAGATTCGCACCCGCAGTCACCCCCATGGAGGTGCCACCTTGACCAAACTCGATCGCCAGCCCTGCGTTCCAGCCGGAGGAACTGTTTTTGCTGCGGCTTTGATCGATGGCCTCAGCTGACGTGATAAGCAGTTGATTATCAGCGGCAAGATGCGTGCCAACGTTGCCCACCACATCGGCCCCACGGATAAGGATGTTCGAGTCCTCACCGGCCCCTGCCGCTATTAAAGTAACCGTCTTACCTGCCAAGACCTGACTTGGCGCAACCGTATGCCCTGCCTGATTGTCCTCGGTCTGACTTTTTTGTGAGCCGTAAGTAATTGACACACTGACGTTTTGATTGGTCGCCTCACCCACGCCTACCGGCGCATCCATCAACTGCCCAAGTCCTTCGTAGGCACTCCACGCCGTATTCGCTGCAGCCATCGCCTGGGTCCGACGGTTACTGCTTTCACCGATGGATTCAACGGCATGAGCAACCTTACGCAGGGCTTCCACCACCGGCACGTTCACCGCCACCGTGAGCCCGCTTTGCTTATCAACTCGACGATAATGTTCGCTATAACCTTCTTTGCCGGCCGCAATCTCAAGCACTTGCCCCGTGATCAGTACATGTCCCTCAGGCGATGACACCGTGCTCGCTTCTTGACTATATTGACGACCCGCTTCAATCACCGTATCGCCCGCCAAACTACCCACCAGCGTGCCGCGTAAACTGCCATCGCTACGCTCATGATCAATCTCCGTCGATTGGCTGCCAATGGTCACACCTATCCCGCCCGTCCCAAAGACCCCTGAGCGCTTGGTTTTTTCATGATAATCGGAAAAAGCATACTCCTCAGCACCAGCCAAGCTAATATCACGACCCGCTTGCAGATACGTCCCCTCATCCGAAATCACATCACTGCCGATGACACGGAGGTCCTGACCACTTTGCAGCAACACCTCACGACCCGTCACCTCACTGCCTAGCGCCTGCTCACTGTCTTGAATCCAATGCCTGTCTTTGGACTTACTACCCAAAAGACTGCGGCTCTTCGTGAGATGCCGCTCATCCAATTGGCTGCTTAAGGTCCCGGCACCAATCTCAATATCCTGTTGCGCCCGCAACTGGACAAGACCGTCATCACTGGTAATCCGTGCAGCAGTTAAACGAGCGTCATTACCTGCGTCTAAGATGATATCGCCCACCGCTTGTATTTCCGTACCGACATCTTGCCAGCGCTGCTCTTTAATATAATGACTGGCACTGCCCACGCTATCTTGACGATAACCCACAGTAACGGTATCTAACTGCAAGTCATCGCCGGCACCCAGGTAAGTAAGGCCATCGCGACCGCTATGACTGACAAGTGCTCCGGTCAAGATCATGTCCTTAGCAGCAGAGAGCAGTAACTGCGCCTCATCACCACTCACATGAATACTCGCTAAACGGTCAATACCCTGACGCTCACCACTGAAATGGCTGCCATTAGTACCCGCTACATCCGCCTGCGTATGGTAGGTGGTACTCTTAATATCCAACTGATTGCCCGCACGGATGCTTGCCAGCTCTTCTGCACTGACCGTGCTGCCCGCGAGCGTAATATCTCTATCAGCTACCAACTCGACGCGTTTAGCCTGAATGCGTGCAAACTCCTGATCAATGGTATCGGCTTTAATACTGACAATTTCACGACCGGCCACTGTGCCACTATTAATAAAGCCGTCTTTGACTTGCAACTCCACTGTATTACCGGCAAGTAACGCCCCTGATTGTGCTAAGTCACCTTGACGAGGTTTCACATACACGCGAGGCACCAACACCTCTTGAGTAGTACCATTCGCCAAGGTCACGGTCTGACTTTCCAGCCAGACAATATCACTGGTTAAACGCGCTACTTGCGCTGCCGTTAATTCTATGCCCGGCGTTAAGCCCTGCGTCATCGCAAAGCTCACGCCCTGCTCCATCAAGGCTTTAAACTGTTCCTCATCGTTGTCATAACCATCTAAAAAGCGTTGACCTGTCAGCTGTAATATCTGCTCACGCAGTAAGCGCTGCTCATAGTAACCATCACCTAAGCGTTTTTGCATACGCGCCGGATCCTGATTGAGCGCTTGCAGCATATAATCACTGCTTAACCATTGACGCTGATTGGCAAAGGCAGGATCCGTTTCAACCAGGTAGCGTGTGCGAGTCGGATCCACACTGTATAAGCTACTTGTTGGTACTAAATACGATGGCGCTTGCGGCGTAGTAATAGTCGGCGTATCCACCTGCGTAGGTGATAAAGTCGAGATTTCCTCTTGGGCAAGCGACTGCATCAGCACATCGATTGTCGCATTGCCCTTGTCTCCGTTTGTGCTGCCTAACGGTCGCTCTCGATCCATCAATAAATCCATGGTCGTTGTATCATCCAACGGCGCTACAGCATCCTTTCCCTGCGCCAGTTGTTGCGCCACATCACTCTCTACCAGTGACTCTGTTTGCGAACCATTGAAGGCCTCTCGATCCAGTTGGGAAACATCCTGACCGATGCTATGTTCGCTCTCTTGACGTGCCACCGACACGTCTGATTCAAATGCTGCTTGCTCCATGTCGGATGCTTGGCCACTCGCTAATTGCTTTTTAGCCGCCACCTCAGCCTGCTCAGCTAACTGATTAGGGCTGACACCTGTTGAGCTTACCTGACTATAGGCCTGATACACGGACACAGGAAGATCGATGGTGCTTTGCTCGGTCATCAGAAAAGGAGTGACTGGACCATGCTCTCTCTGGTGATATCGCCTCAAACCGCCACGCCACCTCTCCCAGGCATAACGACTCGTACCCTCATCTTCGATGATTCTTAAGCCTTTGGCATCAATATTGTCAATATGGCGAGCGTCGACTTTCAATGCCTTACCGGCCACAATACGACTTTTATCATTGGTGAGCGTATCTGCATTGATGGTCAAGTTACCGCCAGCAATAATATCACCGGGTCGCGAATGAGCGACTTGATCTTCGTACTCCGTACGCGTAATCCAATACTCCGTGTAGCGATGTTTAAATTGATGCTGATAGTCTTTATTGTAAGCTGTGATGGCCTGATCTAAGGCATGCCAACGCTGACCATCCACTTGCATCCAGGTATCGTAAGCTACTTGATACTGCGCATACTGCTCCTGATAAGAAGCCAAGTTTTGACGATAATCACGCCAAGCCTGTGTGGCTGAGCTACATGCCCTTCTATCGTCACTATCACTGATAAACGTACAACTCTTACTCGGCTCAGAAACCGTGGGTTCAGTTGGCGCACGTGGTGCTAAAGGCTCCGTAGCGATCCCCGGGGTAATCCCAAAATAGGCCCACGCCGGGTTATCCGGCGAATATTTTTCATAGTTAGTTAACTGCGTTGAGGTAAAGCAATCATTACCGGAAAAACTATAACATGCCGGTTGCGCTAGCGACCAAAGCGGCGTTTCTCCAGGAACTAAGTTGGCATAATCCCCTGGCTCCTTGCTAACAAACTCCCAAGCGCGACGACTCCACCGACGTTCTTTTAAGTCTTTTTTATCAACACGTGTTTCATAGCCCTGCCCGTCATGCACAATAAAATCAAATCTTTCAGGCGTAGACACTTGAACTCTTGTTAATTCAAAATCAGGATTTAAATTCCTTATACTGTGCACATTAAGATACATATCCCCCAAAGACTCTATGGTTGCAGCGCTGTTAATCAGATTCGACGCTTGTCCCTGTGCCTGTTTATTTACATCCAGCCTAGCCCCAATAGCTAAATCACCCCCACTAAAGAGTAAACCTTCTTCTTGGTTACGCAAGGAATGAACACCAATATCTAAACGCTCTCGTGCCGCAATCACCGCCGCTTTCCTTTCACCAGTCGCTTGCACCTCCTCACGATTTAAAAGCGTTTTTGACTGTATCGCAACATGATCACCGTAAATTCGCCCCGAGCCAATATTATCGATGGTACCGGCTGCCTCTACTGTGGTCACGCCATTGCTATTGATTAAACCGCGATTCACAATATCGCCTGTCTTTGCAACCACCGTGACGGCGGTCTCGCCTAATAACTCACCCGTGCTGTCATTATGAATATCACTCGCCTGTACCGTCAACGCGTCCGGACTATAGATTGTCTGTGTGTTATGTAAGTGCTTATCCGTAATCAGGCTTAAAGAACCTCCTGCCTGCAGTCCTCCCAGATTATTGAACCCTTCAGTCACATCCAACTGTAGGTGTCCGGGGGTTTCTATGCGCGCTTGACTACGAAGCTCTTGAGCAATAAGCACAGTGCCTTCATTGCCTTGAATCACACCATTGGCATCTTGCTCAATCTGCAGACGACGTTGATTGCGTTGCTGAGCGGAATCGAGCAGACTGACCGTCTTGGCAGCCAAAATTTCTCCACCATGATTCGTTATACGCTGTGACGCCTGAATCGTTGTATTACCTTTGGCATGAATTTGACCGCGGCTATTTTCCAGTGATGAAGTTTCTAAGCGAATATCACCATCCGACACCAACAATCCCGATTGATTATCAAAGCTTGTATTGTTATTTATTGCCAGTAAGTTAGCGGCTGAAATCTGTCCACCCTTGTTAATAACGATGGGACTACTGAGCAGTAATGCACCATCAGCCACCATTAGACCCGACTGATTATTCACGCTCTGCGATGCCGTCACTTGAAGATCCTGCTGGGCAGATAGTTTGCCCTGCTGATTAGTCACAATAGAGGCGGTAATCTGTAGATCTTGTTGCGCAACTAAAGCACCCTCTTGGTTATCAAGTAACTGTCCGGCGTTGATCTGAAGGTTTTCACCTGCTGCAATTTGGCCACCCTGATTAGTCATAGCGGCCGCCTGCAAATGGACTGACTGCTCTGCCACCATCACGCTGTCGTGATGCTTCAAGCCCTGATTCGCTTGCAGCTTAATCTGCTCAGCTGCACTGCTGAGTCGATGTAAATTCAGCACGTCGCTCGTTGCCTGTAAGGTGCTATCCGCTAGCCATTGGCTGTCTTCTGCCTGAATGTTATCACTAGCGCTAAGCGCCAAGTTCTTGCCCCCCAGGGTGGTATTTGCCTGCACAATGGACTTAGCATCAAGGCTGACATCGCCTTGTTGACTCTGTAAGTCCGTGTCTTGCATTGCAATCTTTTGCCCAGCCTGTAGCTGCAGCTTATTGAGTGTTTGTATTTGTGTATCCGCTAAGGATAGATTCGTACCGGCACTCAATTCAGCTGAATCAGTTGCCAACACCGTACTCTCGTCACTCATCGCTATCGCTTGCTTAGCCTTAAGTGCTAATTGCTCAGCTTGAAGATGACCACCTTCTTGTGTGATCTGCTCGGCTTGAATAGCCAGTGTATCCCCTGCCGCTATCACACCACTATTGACAAGTGCACCCTGTGAATGAAGATTCGCAGAGCCCCCTGCAACAATCTCTCCCTGCAGATTATCAATCGCCTGCTTCGCTGTTAGGTGAAAGTCAGTTTTTGCTTGCAACTGACCTGCTTGGTTAAACAGATGACCAACATTAAGATCGAATGAAGCATCAGAGACCACTAAGCCCGCTTGATTATTAAACTCTTCACCAACAACAACCTTCATAGCCTGTTTTGTGGACACCTGTCCTGCTTGATTATGCAAGCTACCGACATGAAGAATTAGTTCATCAGAAGTAGCAATCAACCCTTGCTGATTATTGAGTAACCCGTCAATGCCCAGCTCAGTCGAGCCTTGACTCGCTACGCGACCTTGCTCATTACGAAGCTCTGCTGCCTGGATCTTAAGCGATCCATCAGCCAGTAGTAACCCCTCATGGTTATCTACGTGTCCGGACGTTTTGATCACTAGATCCGTACCTGCGGTGATATCACTACCCCTATTCGTCAATGCTTGTGCCTTAATCTCCAGCGTCTTATCTGCCTGCATTAGACTATCTTGCTGCTCAATGCGGCCTTGGCTGTTCAGTTGAATAGCCTCTGCTTGGCTTTGATGCTGAGTCAAATCAAGGCTACCCACCGCCAAATCCAAGTTGTTATGTGCAACCCACTGACTCGTTTCAGCACCCAAGGTCTGACCTGCGGTCAGTTTAATATCTTCTGCAAGCAACGTACTCTGATGATGTTGTTGCGTTGCCGCACGAATCGACAAAGGTCCGCCCACACTCTGTAGATCGGACTGCTCAAGTGTCGCTTGTTCCTCTACGTCTATGGTAAAGACACCTTGCGCTTGACCTTGTACCTCATTGAGCGATAAATTAGCTCCTGACACCAACGATGCCGCTTCTTCCGCTAATAAGGTGCTCTTAGTTAATGCAAGATCGCCTTGCGCACTCAAGCTAATCTCTTTAGCTTGCAAATGCGCTGCATCATAACGCTGCTCAAAGCCTTCAACGTCAAGACTCTCTTCTGCAAAAAGTACGCCACCTAATTGCACCTTCGTAGCAGCTTGTATTTGAATGGACTCAGCCGAGACGATTTCACTGTCTAGACTGTCGATTCCTTGACTCGCCTGAATCGTCAAGTTCTCTGCCGCATGCAGTTTACCCTTCGTATTTATCAGACTTTCTTGATTCAGCACCATCTGCCCATCAGAGATCATCAGTCCGGCGCTATTATCCACAGTACCCGATGCAGTAACCTCAAGCCGCTTAGCTGAAACCAATTGACCTGCGTGATTACTGAGATTTTTTGCATCAATACGAAGCTCACCATCAACCACTGTCACGCTCTGATCGTGCAGCACATCACCAACACTCTGAATAGTCAACGTATCAGCCTGCGTGTTCATCGACGTCATCTGCAATGTCGGTGTCTGTATGGTTAACCCTTCTTCAGCTAACCAATAGCCGTCTTCTGCCTTAAGCTCATTGCTTAAGCTTAAATTAATTTCTTTAGCAACAAGTTGACTATCTTGTTGGTGACTTTCTTGAGCGTCAAGTAACACGCTTCCCTGGCGACTGTGTAATTGACTTTGTTTAAGATCCGCACGCGCTTGTGCTCTGAACTCAACATCGTCCTCAGCTTGTACCGTCGTTTCGTCTAGATAACTATCACCACCCGAATGCAGCTGCACCTGAGTAGCAGACAACAAAGTGCTATCTCGTAAGTGCAGACCATCGGCACTCTGCAAGGTGACGACATGACCTTGTAGCTGAGCTTCTTCATGCTGTAGTTGTTGGGCCTGAAGCGTGAGTTGCTCTGCTGCTAGTAACCGCCCGCCTTGATGAATACTACCTGCTGCACGAACTAACAGCTCACCACCTGATTGAATATCACTTTGTACGCTCTTAATATCTTGCGTGGCGTCAATCTGTATAGTCGAAGCAGCATACAAGCTACCTTGCTCATTAAGAAATTGACCCACATCTAGCTGTACGTCACCACCAGACAATAAAGTACCTTGCTGATGATCGAACAGTTGAGAGGCGTTGACCTGTACACGCTCACCTGCTGACAGATAGCCATGATCTGCTTTAACAGCCTTAGCTTGTAGGAGCATAGACTCATCCGCCTGCAAAAGTCCTGACGACACGATGACATCGCTATGCGCTGAGGCTTGAATCGCTGCTGCAGCCATTTTGCTGCTGGTCAGATCGATTGAATCAGCATTTAATGCAATGCCTTTACCTGCCTGCCATTGACTATCTTGTGCTAGGAGCTTATCACGCACATTTAGCTGCATCTGCTCTTCTGTGACAAAACTCGCCGCTGAGGCATCAAGTGAAGCTGCTTGCAGCTTTAGGCTTTTATTACTTACTAATTGCGCTTGATTAGCGTTTAGCTCGTCATCCACAGTCAGCGTCAAAGCACCAGTTGAGGCAATCTGCCCAGCTTGTGTATCTAATCGCTCTGCGTGAAGAGTCAGGGCTTCTCCTGCCATCAACTGCCCTTGGGTATTAACTACCTGACCCGCCGTCATCACCTCCATGTCACCTAACGTTTGTAACCTGCCTTCGGTGTTATCAATCGCTTCATCTACATGCAGCGCCAGACTTTGGGCACTCTCTAAATGACCACCTCGATTGATTAAACGGCGACTGCTTAACATGAGCTTGCCACCAATGGTTGTCAGTCCGCCGCTTTGATCAAAAATCTCAGCAATCGCTAGCTGTGCAGGACCTTGTGCGGCTAAAGTGCCTTCCTCAGAATGCAAATTCCTAGCCCGTATGTCAAGCGCTTGACCAGCCTGCAATAATCCCTGCTGATTAATGAGATCCTGATCAAGATGTACACTCATCACCTCACCGCTGACTAATCGTCCTTGCTGATTATCCAGTGAGTTGCTACGAATTATTAAGTCTTTCTCAGCAACGATCTCTCCTTGCAAATTTTGCCAATCCACGGCCTCAACCTGCACCTGCTGTGCTTGCCATTGTGCACCTTGACTTTGCAGCTCACCAGAACTAAGCACTTGGAGTTGCTCTGCAAAGGCCTCGGTATCCTTCATCTGTACGCCATCACCCTGAAGCTGTAGACTATGCTGCGCACTCAACTGTGCTTCTGTCAGGACGAGCTGACCTTGACTCGCCAAATGGAGTTCATCGTCTGTACTAAAGCGGCTTTGCTCACTCTGCAGCTCACCGGCATGAATCCGTAGGGCCTCAAGCGCTTGCCATTGACCTTGCTGATCGTGCAAAACTTCCTCTACAGAGACCGATAAACTTTTTCCGGTGACTAGCTGACCTTGGGTATTTTGCATCTCCTGCGTGTTAAGCGTAATGGCCTGTGCCGCCAATAACTGTCCTTGGCTATTATCCAATCGTCCCTGATTATCAATCAGCAAAGAATCCCGTGTACTAATCTGACCTGCTCGGTTATCCAGGGTCTCCGTTGCCAAGGAGATAGCATTCGATGAGTAAAGATGACCTTGACGATTATCGAGATGACGGTGCTCAAGATCTAAGCGCTCTGCATTGATATAGCCGGCATTACGCAACTGCTCACCCTTACTCTGCAGGTTCTTAACCTGAATATCCCCTTGATTATGCAGAGCCTGACTTAAGCTTAAGTGGACATCCCCATTGGCAGAAATTTGCCCTTCGTCATTTGTTATATTCCTCTCTACTTGGATACGTCCGGCAGCTAAAGCAGGCGATACGACAGTCTCAGTAGTGGTCTTGCCTAAAGCAGTACTACTACTCGGCGTCTGTTGACCCGGCTCGGTCGGTGAAGGCGCATCACCGCTAGAGGGGTTTTCCGGATCGATGTCTGAACTAACTGGATCCGAAATAACGGCTGTACCGAGTTGACCACTATTGGTCAGTGCCGCTGAATTAATATTCAACGCTTGAGTCCCTGTTTGCACAATTCCTGACTGGATATTCTCAAGCCGCTCGGTTTGAATATCCAGGCGCCCTGCTTTTAACTGAGCTTGTTCGGTATTTGCCAACTCAGTTGATTCTATTTGAAGCGTTTTACTTGCTGTAACAAACCCTTTCGTGTTGTGAATTTGTGCTGCCTTAATTGAGACCTCAGGCGCTGCGATAGTGCCTTGGTTCTGCAGTGATGTACTGGTAATTTGCACCTTGGCAACAGGCTCTGCTGTATTAGCAGCTGATGCTACCATTTCGCCCGAGTTACTTAACTGTCCATCCGCACTCAGTTGTAAGCGACCGGCGCCCGCATAGAGTTGACCTGAGTTATTAACACCCACCCCTTTATCATTGCTGATCAAGACAATGGAGTTGGCATACATACCACCCAACTGCGCCACGTCAATAGCGATAGCGGCTGACTGCTTAGCGTCACGCTCAGCGGTAGCGGCTCGATGCTGAGTATCTGCCTGGTTCATTAACTTGGCTGACTGATTAAGGTCCTTGGCGTCAAAGACAATATCTTGTTCACCCGTTGAGACACTCAAATCATTGGCCCAGATGCCCCCTTCGATTGTGGCAGCGTGGCTAAGAATTTGCGTGTAGTTAGCGTCTTTGGTATTTAAACCGCCCCCTAACACCTGAACTGTCCCTTGATTAACCGCTACTCCTGTCAACTGACCTTGAGCATTGAGCTGCATTTGACCGGTTGCTAGGGTAACACCTTGAGCATTAATAAAACCTCCACCATCTACTGCGATACCGGCAGGGTTGGCAATCACCACTTCCGCCCGGCGACCTGCCACCTCTGTAAAACCGTGTAATCGACTCGGCGCCCGACTGTTGACTTGGTTCACAATCACATTCGCTTCACCACGCGCTAAATGCGGGTTGCCTTGCACCCAACCGGCAAGCTGCGTCTGTGCTGACTGACGGCTATTATTTAAAATAGCGCCTTGCTGTTGTACATCAAATTGGCTAAACTGGTTGACTGAGACCCCTGCTGCGGTCGGCGTCTGAATATTTACTTGATCTAAGCCGTTGGCTGTTTGTAAAACGGTGGCTTGCTGATGTCTCGGCGCCGCCTTATCAGCACGAATTTGTGCCTCTGCTTCATTATCAAGCAGCACACCGGTAGCGACCAACAAACTTAAGATCATTGCTTTTAGCGGTACATATAATGGACTGGAGGATACGTTTACCGCGCAGCGTGTCGCTGTATTTTTACCTTGACCCTGTGCGATCTCACTGACTACCATCAATTGGCCACGATTCTTATTAAAGATTATTTTATAAAAAGAGTTATTCATAACACGCTTATTAGAAAGAATAATTTACCGTAAAGCCAATCACGGTGTTTTTAGTTTTAAATGCGGTCGGTTTTTTTAACGGTGTACCGACAAAGAGATCGTAATACCATTGTCCCCATCGTCCGCCCATATCGAGCTGGCCACGCAGACCGACAGCTCCACCTGCTAATGTTTGACCTACAAGCAAATCAGCTGAGGGGCCACTCACACGGCCAACATCCAGTCCCACATAAAGTTGATGGCTAGGTTGGTATTGCCAGGCGATATCATTACGCCAATACCAACCACGTTCAGCCATTAGATAATATTCCCCATCAAAGCCACGCACTGTATAACGACCGCCAATGGCTAATTGATCTTGTGTGACCAGTGGGCTTTTATTCCATTGCGCATGAACACGACTGTCCCAAGAAAAATTCTCGCGCGCAGCAGTAAACGGAATATGCCAATGCATATCCGCGGTAATAATTCGCATACGCGACGTGCCTTCACCAAAGAGATACTCTGCCGGCTGCTCACTGCCAAATATACCGGTACCACGACGATAGGACACATCGAAACCTAAGGTACTTTGCCTAATAAACTCCTTATGAGAGAGAGTGGCTTGCCAACCACCCATCTTCTTACGCTGTACCTCAATCTCCGCATCAGCAATATAATTGTGAGAGCGCCGCTGCCATAACTTCGCACTGAGCTGAGTTTTGCGTCGACTGTCCCGATAAAGCACTCGACTCAGGCCTATTTCACGGTTTAAGCTACGCCCGTTATAGTCATAATTCTCATAGGCACCTGCAATCGCTTGGTGGTAACGATGATAGTTTTGATTATAAAAGAGCTGCCAATGCCCCCAAGGAATCGAATAGTGCAAGGAATAACTATCGGTGTGACTATTAGTCCGGTTCCCCGCCTCATCACGCAAACTGATCTTATCGCCTAAACTACGGTTATAGGAGATATAAAACAGGTCACTGAGCCCCAAAAGATTATCCCCGGAGAGTGTGGCCGTGCCTATATAGCGACCGGTCTGCTGGCTACCTGAATTATCCAGACCAAGACTAAAACGAAACGGCACAATGCGTTGCCGCCAATCAATATACACATCACTGCTATTAATCGCCTCACCCGCCTCAATACGGACTTGAGCTTGCGCGGTAGGCACACGACGGTAATTCTCTAAACCCTGCTCTATATCTCGTAGATTAAAAACATCACCGCTACTCGCCGGAAGCTCATTCTGTAACCAAGCAACACGGCCTCCATAGATACTATCGTTGTTATCGCTATGATTAATCCTAATCGAGCCAATATAACCGGGGATAACAGTCAAATACACAGTGCCCTGACTCAGATCCTGTGCTTCCAAGACAATCCGGCTAGTGGTAAAACCACGCTCAATCAAGGCATTTTGTGCATGAACACTTAAAAGCTCTAGCCCCTGCACGCCAATACATTGACCCACTCTAAACTCAGCACGCCCTATCGCTTCGCCTAAGGCAAATTGAAAGCGCGCCGACTTCTCTCCTCGCAGCTCAACATGCTCAATAGGAAAACAGGGTGATTCTTGTCCTAGAGAAGACAAAGCCCCTATGTTGGCACTTTGAAGACCGCTCTCTAAACGCACATCTTCCTGTGTTTGACGCTGTGATTGCTGAAAAGTGTCTCGTTGTTGTTGACGTTGCTCTTCAAACTGCGCCGTATTTGGAATGGATGAGTTGCTTTGAGCGTAGCTAAGCGGCACAAAAAAAGTCGACGCAATAAGCGCCCCAGCCCCTAGAAGATGAAAGGATAAATGAGCCATAAAAAAGGGTTTCCCTAACAATACTTATAATTTTGTTTTAATTTAAATTAATTATAATATATATACATTAGAGATCGTTTACTTTAGCAAGAACTAATAGCTAATTATTACTACTAGGAATTACCCTTGAATAAAAATAGAGTCGGAAAATCTACAACTCTCCGACTCTATCTTCATCCTAAGCTACAAGCAACAAATCAACCGGTATTTCTTAAACCCGTCGCAATACCATTAATCGTCATCAGAATCGATCGTGCCACACTACCTCGTTCGCTACTACGATCCATGGCATCGCCCTCAACCTCCCGCAAACGATGCAGTAATTTAACCTGCAAGTAGTTCAGCGGATCGACATACAAAAATCGTTCTTGCAAAGCATTTTTAAGGTTAGTATTGTCAGCCAATAAATCATGCTGAACGATCTCTTTAAAATACCTCAACGTCAAAGCAAACTCATTTTCAATCTTGGTAAATACTGTATCGCGTAATGCTTCGTCCTGCACTAAGGTGCTGTAATGTCGACCAATACCCATATCGGTCTTGGCCAAAACCATTTCCATATTAGACAAAAGCGTATTAAAGAAAGGCCACTCCTCAGCCATCGTCCGAAGCACACCTAAACGCTCCTCGCGATTCAAGGTGCTGAAGTCACGACCTTCGGCACTCACTGCACCCTCTTCAATAAAATCTTGAAGTGCTGTACCCATGCCATACCAACCCGGAATCATCAAACGGCATTGAGCCCAAGAAAAAGTCCAAGGAATCGCTCTGAGATCTTCGATTCGCTGCCCTGCCTTACGAGAAGCTGGTCGTGAACCGATATTTAGTTCAGCGATATGGCGCACGGTGGTACTTTCTACAAAGTAGTTCGCAAAACCCTCAGTGCCATAAACTAACTCACGATAAGCCTGCTCCGAGCGTGCAGACATCGACTGCATCACGGCATGATAACCAAGCTCACCGCACGCTTTAGCATCTAAAGCGCAGGTCTCCTCGCCTGTTTGTGCGGAACTTTGCTCCAATAAGCTCGCCTCTAAGGTAGCGGTTACGATCTGCTCCAAATTCCACAAACCTGTCTGCGGTGTTTTGTACTTAAACTGAATCACCTCGCCTTGCTCCGTCAAACGGATCTTGCCTTGGACTGTACCTGCCGGTTGAGCCAAAATCGCATCATAAGTTGGGCCACCACCGCGACCCACCGAACCACCTCGGCCATGGAATAAGCGCATCGCCACGCCATGTTTTTTAAAGACCTCGACCAGAGCCAACTCAGTTTCATATAAAGACCAATTAGAGGTCAGATAACCACCGTCTTTATTACTATCGGAATAACCGAGCATGACCTCTTGCAAACCGCCTTGAGATTCCATGATCCTCTGTTTGACCCATGGAATCGATAGCCACTGGTCCATAATTTGAGCACCGGCCTCCAAGTCAGGAATAGTCTCAAATAAAGGCACTACGATGAGACCATCATTCGCCTTAAAGGGCTTTATCTCGCCCGTTTCATCACATTCAATAGCAATCAAACCAGTCTCTTGTTGCAAGAGCAAGAGCTCCAACATATCACTGAGGGTTTCAGTATGAGAAACAATACTTTGCGTAATCGCTCGATGTCCGTATTGCTGACGGATAGCGGCAGCAGTTGTTAGAATTTCTAATTCGCGTGTAGCCTCTTCACTATACTCCTGCCAAGGCGTTACTAAAGGTCGTATTTCAGCTAACTCTTTAAGCAATAACTCAACCTTGTCTTCTTCACTCAATTGACTGTAAATGAGCTTTTGACCCTTAAACTGCACACCTGCACGTAAAAAGACCTCTTCTAAAACACGTTCGTGTACATCCGAGCTCTGACGCAAATCGATTGTAGCCAAATGAAAACCAAAGATATTCACTGCATAAATCAGATTTTGCAGACGTAAATCAATCACTCTTGCTGCATGATAGGTATTCAGAGAAGCTGCCACCACGTTGAGGTCAACCAAGAAAGCATCCACATCATCATAGACACGACCAAATTCGGCCTGTGGCAAATCAACTTGACCACCAGTCAAGCTCTTGGCCGTTGCTGCCAAGCGAGCATAGATGCCAATCATTGCACGACGGTAGGGCTCATCTTCACGATGCCGTGAGCGGTCATGGCTGAGATCGGCAAGTTTACGCAACTCCTGTGATGCCGGGGCAAAAGCATCACTTAAGGATAGCTCTGTGCCAAGGGCATGAACTTCGCGCAAATAATGATTAAAAATGGTCGCTGCCTGTCTATAAATAGCAGTTTTTAAGGTGCTAGCATTAACAAAGGGGTTACCGTCACGATCGCCGCCAATCCAGGAACCCATGGTTAAAAACCCGGCTATTTTATTGCTGTCAACCACAGTATCTTTGGATAAATACTTGTACATCTTGGCGTAGAGCTGAGGAATAACTTGTAAAAAAGTTGATTCGTAAAAATTCAGCGCATTATCAATTTCATCTTCAACAGACAAGGTATCAAAGCGGAGCATCCGGGTATACCAAAGCAACTGAACCTGTCCCAATATACGCTCAGCAATCGCGGCTTTTTGACGATGATCATTAACTAAATGATACTCACGCAATGAATCAGAAATGACTTGGTGTCTATCTAAAATACTTTTACGCTGCACCTCAGTCGGGTGTGCTGTTAACACCGGTACAATATTTACTTCATCCAAATAATCATAAATCGTTTGACTGCTCACACCGGCCTTGTTGAGGCGCTCAATCGTGCCGCTCAAGCCATGCATATTAGGTGTTTCAAACTGATGATCCAAATGGTCCAGACGGCGCTGTAATCTGTCCTCAGCAATATTAGCTAGGTGCATAAAATAACTAAATGCACGACTTAACAGCTTTAACTCTTGATCACTTTTTTGATCGATTTCAGCGATCAGCAACCTCATCGCCTCCTCAACATCAACCGCGCCCTCACCCTGATTGACAGCTGCTCGACGAATGGTTACTGCCGTACGACGTAAATGTTCAATTTGACCAAATAAGGACTCACCCTCAGACTCCTTAATACTAAAACCTAATAGTCGTCCTAAAAAACGAATATCATCCTGTAGCTCTTGGTATAGAACCTCACTGGACTGCTTAGACTCCTCTAGCCGCTGACTTTCATTTTGTGCAAGCACCCTATCACTCCTGTTTATATTTATAGATTTTGTTATTTTGACATAAAAAAGAGCGACACACTAAAACTAGTGATCGCTCTTTAAGTAGTCATGATCAACGAATTGATCATACGTCAGAAATTACTTTCTACGCTCTACCTGAGACACGTCACGTACTGCACCGCGGTCAGCTGAAGTAGCCAAAGCAGCATAAGCACGTAAAGCCTGTGAAACAAAACGATCTCGATTCAGTGGCTTCCAGGCATCGGCACCGCGCTCTTCCATACGCTGACGACGTTGTGCCAACTCCTCATCGCTAATCGCTAAATTGATACGACGATTTGGAATGTCGATTTCAATCTTATCACCCTCTTCAACTAAGGCAATATTACCGCCCTCAGCAGCTTCAGGTGAAGCATGACCAATGACTAGACCTGAGGAGCCGCCAGAGAAACGACCATCAGTCAATAGCGCTGCTTTAGCACCTAAGCCCTTCGACTTAAGATAAGAAGTCGGGTAGAGCATCTCCTGCATACCAGGACCACCCTTAGGCCCCTCATAGCGAATAATAACAACATCGCCTTCTTTGACCTGATCACCCAAGATACCCTCAGTGGCCGCATCTTGGCTTTCATAAATTACAGCTTTACCCGTAAAGGTTAAAATACTCTCATCGACACCGGCCGTTTTAACGATACAACCATTAGGTGCTAAATTACCATATAGAACTGCTAAACCACCATCTTGCGAATAGGCGTGCTCCTTATCACGGATACAGCCATCGACACGATCAGTATCTAATTCTTTGTAGTATTTATCCTGACTAAAAGCCTTGGTCGTACGCACACCGCCAATAGCAGAGCGATAAAACTTCTCAGTACCTTCAGCTTGCCCATCAGACATCACATCCCAGCGATTTAATACATCAGCCAAATCTTTACCGGCGATATGATTAACTGAAGTGTCTAATAAGCCGGCACGATTTAATTCAGCCAAAATACCAACTACGCCTCCTGCTCGGTGCACATCTTGGATGTGGTATTCGGCAGTAGCCGGCGCTACCTTACAAAGACATGGGGTATGACGTGAAATTCGGTCAATATCCTGCATGGTGAAATCAACCCCGGCTTCTTGGGCTGCCGCTAAAATATGCAATACAGTATTGGTTGAACCACCCATGGCCACATCTAAAGTCATTGCATTTTCAAAGGCTGCTTTAGTAGCAATGGCGCGAGGCAAAGCGGACTCATCGTCTCCTTCATAATAACGCTTGGTTAGTTCCATCACCTTGCGACCCGCTTCGAGGAATAACTCCTTGCGCTGAGCATGAGTCGCCACAATGGTACCGTTGCCGGGCAGGGCAAGACCCAAGGCCTCATTTAAACAGTTCATTGAGTTAGCGGTAAACATACCGGAACACGAACCACAGGTAGGACAGGCATTTTGCTCAATTAACTCCGTTTCCTCATCGGAAACAGTTGGATCACCCGCCTTGATCATCGCGTCTACCAGGTCAAGCTTAATAACCTTTTCGCCGCTATTAGTCTCAGAAGGCATCACACCGGCTTCCATTGGACCACCGGAAACAAACACGGTTGGGATGTTGAGACGCAAAGAGGCCATCAACATACCCGGTGTGATTTTGTCACAGTTGGAAATACAAACCATCGCATCGACACAGTGTGCATTAATCATGTACTCCACAGAATCGGCAATGAGTTCGCGTGACGGCAACGAATACAACATACCGTCATGACCCATAGCGATACCATCATCAACGGCAATCGTATTGAACTCCTTGGCGATACCGCCAGCAGCTTCAATCTCACGAGCCACCATTTGACCCAAATCTTTTAAATGAACGTGCCCCGGCACAAACTCCACGAATGAGTTGACAACTGCAATAATCGGCTTGCCGAAATCTTTATCCTGAATACCGGTAGCACGCCATAAGGCTCGTGCTCCAGCCATATTACGCCCATGCGTAGAAGTTTTAGAACGATAAGCAGGCATGCTTAAATCCTTATTAAAAATTAGTTATCACGCTCAATAGCAAAACGCGCTAATTGAAGTAATGACTGTTTATAAATAGAGTCAGGGAAAGCCTCTAAGGCATCGATAGCAAGTTCGGATTCCTTTTCTGCGATTTGACGGGTGTACTGTAAAGCATCAGTCGACTTAATTGCCTCAGCTACCGCTTTAAAATCTGCATCACCGGTCTCGATCGCATTGCGGATTAACTCAGCTTGTTCCGCTGTACCCTGGTTCATCACACGAATTAGAGGTAAGGTTGGTTTACCCTCACGAAGGTCATCACCAACATTTTTACCCAAAGCTTCGGCATCACCTGAATAATCTAACACATCATCAATCAATTGGAAGGCAGTACCCATGTGACGACCATAGGCAGCTGCAGCCTCTCTTAGCTCGGGAGTGACATCACAGATGATAGCACCGACTTCGGCAGAAGCCTCAAACAGCTTGGCTGTCTTGTAACGCACCACCTGCATATAGCGTTCTACAGATACATCCGGATCATGGACATTGAGCAACTGCAGAACCTCACCCTCAGCAATTACGGTCGTCGCTTGAGACAAGACCTGCAAGATCTCCATACGATTAACCGACACCATCATCTCAAAAGATCGAGAATACAAATAATCACCGACTAAGACACTGGCAGCATTGCCAAAAACAGCATTGGCAGTTTCGCGGCCACGACGCAAATCAGACTCATCAACAACGTCATCGTGCAGTAAGGTTGAGGTATGAATAAACTCAATAGTCGCTGCCAGTACATGATGATCCTGAAACTCACGCTCAACTTGCTGGTAGCCAAGTGCGTTAGCCATCATCACGACTAAAGCCGGACGTAAGCGCTTACCGCCGGAACTAATAATGTACTCACCGACTGTGCGAATCATAACGACTTCTGAATTTAAATATGATCGAATAACGAAGTCAACGGCCTCCATATCTTTTGTGATAGGGCTTAAAATCTGCGTAGCGCTCAAGACTCTTCCTGATAATTAAAAGTTAAACAGTTAAAAATTGCTTTGAAAGAAAAACGATTTCTGTCATCAGTCCAGACTTGCAAGACAAACACTACTCTTTCAAAACAATCTAAAATCATTCTATTATAGGGTAAAAAAACCAATTTAAAATTTATCAATGCTAATCTTGTAGTCATTTATTTGATTTAGACGTTTATAACCCTGAGCTTTGTAAATTTATGACTATCCATAAAAAAATTGACCATAAACCACAAAACATTCCCTTCTTAGATGATGTGATGCAAACAGCACATCAGGTTCTGCTTCAACTACAAGCTTGGTTACCGCCAGTGCCGCCGACAACTGACTGGCGTGCTATCGCCTATCGTTGGCGTCGCAAAGACAACACTGCCTGGCTAGAAGCAATCCATAAAACTGATGCAATTGAGCCTGTCGATCTACTGCATATTGAGCGGCAAAAAGAAATTTTAGAACGTAATACGCGTATGTTTGTCCAAGGCAAACCGGCTAATAATGTATTGATGACAGGCACCCGTGGCACCGGCAAGAGCTCTTTAGTACGTGCCATGCTGGGTCAGTTTGCCGGCGATGGTCTGCGACTCATTGAAGTAGACAAGTCTGATCTGGGCGATCTCCACGAAATTGTCGAATTAGTGCGCGATCGTGAGGAACGCTTTGTAGTTTTCTGTGATGATCTTTCCTTTGAGCATGGAGAGTCGGGCTACAAAGCCTTAAAATCCATCCTGGACGGCTCTATTGCGGACAGTGGCGATAACTTATTAATCTATGCCACCTCCAATCGTCGCCATCTCATGCCAGAATTCAATACCGAGAACCTTGAGCACACGACAGGCCCTCAGGGTGAAATTCATCCGGGCGAAGCAGTAGAAGAAAAAATCTCACTATCTGAACGCTTTGGTATTTGGCTGTCTTTTTATCCATTTAGTCAGGATCAGTATTTAGCCATTGTGGATTATTGGCTAAGAGATCTAGGCTGCCCTGAAGAGCATATCGCAGAAAGTCGCACTGAAGCCTTACAATGGACCCTTGAGAGAGGCTCTCGCTCAGGTCGTGTCGCACGTCATTTTGCTCGCGACTGGACGGCCCGGCACCTCAAAAGTTAGTTGAGGTTAGAATTAATATTAACAATATAAATAAAGCCAGGACATCAGGAACTTCTATGACCATTCAAAAGCCCTTTTTAGACGTCGCCGTCGGTGTAATTATCAATGCCGAAGGTGAAATACTTCTAGCTCAAAGACCTGTGGATAAGTCTTGGTCTGGTTGGTGGGAGTTCCCCGGCGGTAAAATTGAAAGTGGTGAAACGGCAAAAGAAGCCTTACTTCGAGAACTCAAAGAAGAGCTTGATATTCTGGTGACTACCGCAACACCCTGGGTCACTTTTGATTATGAGTACCCAAAGACCAAGGTGCGTTTGGCTTTTTTCCTGGTTAATGCCTGGGAAGGCACACCCAAAGGCATGGAGCAACAAAACTTAGCGTGGACCCATCCCGAAAAAGCGAGCGAATTGGGTGAACTATTACCCGCCTCTCTCCCTCCGCTCAAGTGGTTAAGCCTCTCGCCACGCTATGCAATTACTCCTGAATTTAACGCAGACACAGATGCCGCAGCTTTAAGCACATACGTAGACCGTGTGATTACCAACGGTTCGACGCTCCTGCAGTTTCGCCAACCAAACTGGCCCAAAGGCCCTGCCTCTAAGGAGCTAAAACATCTTTTTGAAGAGCTATTGAGCCTATGCCGTCAGCGCGGCGTTAGCCTGTTAATTAACAGCATACACCCTCGCCAATGGTGGTCATTAGCTGATGGCGTACACTTACGCTCGACCGATGCAATACAACTGGACACACGCCCAATTCCGGAAGACAAGCTGCTAGCTGTCTCGACCCACCATTTAGCAGATATCTTATATGCGCAGGTACTAAGCGCAGATTTTATTGTCTTGGGACATGTCAATGATACGGCCAGCCATCCGGGCGAAAAAGCCCTCGGCTGGGAGGCTTTTGAAGCGCTTGCAAAAGAAGCAGGACGGCCTGTCTATGCGATTGGTGGACTTAAGCCATCAGATCTGAAGGTGGCACGTGAACACCATGCGCATGGCGTTGCGGGGATAAGCAACTTTTAGCCGATGGTACGCTGTCTCTGCAGGCAAAAAAAGCTATAATTTAATTACGCTTATCCTAGCGAATTACTTGACCGTTTTACCGTTTAAAGGTATATTTAATATACACCTTTAATACATACGCGGAGTAATCACATATGCTGCAGATTCAATCTCCTGGCAAGAAGCCCTATTCGCCACATCCCATTTTGAACTTAGGTTTTAGAGTATTTTTTGCAAGCGCAGCGATCTTTGCAATCATTACCATGGCGTTATGGATCTTCGTTTTTATGGGCAAGCTCAGCCTGGGCGGTGTTGTTTTCCAGCCCTTCTATTGGCATGCTCATGAAATGCTTTATGGCTATACGATGGCCATTATTGCCGGTTTTCTACTAACTGCTGTACAGACTTGGACCGGTGTTCCCATGCCTTATGGTAAGCATTTGTTAGCAATTTTTTCGTTTTGGGGGATTGCGCGTTTGATTTGGGCTCTAACAGCCTTCAATCCAAGCCAAGGCGTCACAATAACCTTAGTCATTATCGCTTTTATCGCTGATATGATTTTTATGGTTTGGATGGCCACTATTATTACGAGAGCCGTATTAAAAGCCAAACAAAAGCGCCAAATCGGTATCGTTTCCAAGATATTGTTGCTCGCACTAGCCAATGCCCTCTGCTATATCGGCATTTTGAGCCAAAACATGAATTTAAATCGCATCGGTATTTATCTGGGCTTTTACTTAATCATCGCCCTGGTACTCACCGTCGGCCGCCGCGTCACACCGTTCTTTACTCAAAAGGGCTTGAGCGTGGGTCAAACGACTGAAGTAACGGTTAAAAACTCAAAGGCCTTAGATGCCATGAGCTTAGGCTTCTTTGTCATCTTCTTTATTTCTGATGTATTTATACCAAATCCTATTTTATTAAGCGTGGCTGCCCTTGCCACGGCAATCGTTAATCTCATTCGATTAGTCGGCTGGTACCATCATGCCATCTGGAAAAAGCCCCTACTCTGGTCTCTTTTCCTAGGATTCTTCGGTATGTGTATCGGCTTTGTTATCTACGCTCTCCAAGCTTGGGGCATTGGCACACATAGTCTTGCTGTGCACGCTTTAGCCCTATCCGGTATTGCGATGATGACAATCGCCATGATGACCCGAGTGTCTTTAGGTCATACGGGCCGCAGCATTCATCAGCCGCCAAAAACCGTTGTGTGGATGTATATCCTTCTTATTATTGCTTTTATTGCCAGAGTAATTTTACCAATCTTTGATATGAGCTCTTACATCATGTGGTTAATGATCTCGCAGACCTCATGGATACTATGTTTTGTATTATTCTGCATCAGTTACCTGCCAATCTTATCTAGAGAAAGAGCAGACGGTGCTTTCGGCTAGAAAAAGCATTTAGAGGAATAATAATTATGCGTCTAACAACTTATAGTGACTATGCTCTGCGTTGTTTAATTTTTCTGGCAACACAAGAGGATAAAGAAAAACTGATGAATATCCAAGACATCGCTGATGTTTACGATATTTCTAAAAACCATTTAACAAAAATCGTTCATCAACTTGCGACCCTTGGTTATATCGAAAGTGTGCGTGGTAGAAACGGTGGTATTCGCTTGGCTAAAGAGCCGGAAACAATCAATATCGGGATAGTAATTCGCCAGACTGAGGCTGATTTTTCCATTGTGGACTGCTTTACTCCGATTACCGAGGAGGGAATTATCGCTTTACCAACAAGTGGAAAAACCCCTGAAGAAAAACTTTCGATAAAAAAACAAATGGAGCTCTGTAAAATCAGTCCTGTATGCAAGCTAAAGCATGTTTTCTATGAGGCGACACAACACTTCTTAAGTGTTTTAGATAAATACACGCTCGCTGATATGACAGAAAATAAAGCAGAGTTAAAGGCGCTTTTTGCGGAGTAAGCACAAGCAATACTCACCAATAAATAAAGCGGTTGGAAATCACATACCAACCGCTTTATTTTTAATCAGCCACGTTTAAAACGACACTACGCAGCTTTACGTGTTTTTAACCAATACCAAAAAATCGCAATGACAATCACTACGCCAAGCACACCCATCAACGGATAGACAGAGCCCACTAACTTGCCGAAACCGTACTCACTCAACCAAATACCGATGATAGTAGTAACAACAGCGATTACTCTGAATTTATTCGTATTAGGTTCAGCCCAACGTGATGCAAATGCAAAGAACATACCTACCCCCGTACTATAAATCATAGCCAGAACAGCCGCTACCGTTAGGTAAGCCAACGCAGGATGAATTTCACTTGCTAATAAAAGTGTTGGAATATCAATACCGTGTAATTTATCAATATTAAGGTATAAGGCAATATTTAAGAAAATAATTAAGGCACCTAAACCTAAACCGCCTAACACGCCACCAAAGCCGGCTTCTTTGCCGGATTTGCTTAAACCACCAAGAACCGCGAGCATAGGGAATCCTACACCAACATTGAAACACGCATAAAGTACGCCACTCATAAACCAACTAGGCACGGTCCAGCCCAAGAGGTTAATCACTGAGAACTGCTCTGCATGCATATTTTGATTTGCAACATCAAAATTACCGTTAAAGACGGCATACACCATAATCGATATGATGATAAGCAGCAGGAATGGAATCACAGCACTAATTAAATAAATAATGCTTTTCAGATTTAAGCATAGTGTGAGGATAACCAACACTGTCATCAAAATTGAACCTGTGATTGGCGCCCAACCAAACTGCTGCCCGAAAGCGGCTCCGGCACCGGCCAACATAATCACACCGACACCGTAAAGGAAGAAGTTCAAAATAACGTCAATGACGGCTCCACCGGTGGTTCCAAATAAACGCGATAGCACTTGGTTATGAGATTTAGCTTGCATCCTCGCACTGATTTGAGCGATTTGCATCCCTACAAAAGCGAACAAAAAGGCTGACACGATCGAACCGCCAATACCCCACACACCATAACCGGTAAAGAACTCAACAACCTCTCTACCTGATGCAAATCCCCCACCAACTACCACTGACATATACGCCATGGCAATTAACAAACTCTGTCTCATATTTTTTCCTTCCACATTAAGTGACTTATTTATAATAATAAACGCCTTGGGTTTTTGCTATAAGCAAAAACCCAAGGCAAAATCATATACTAAATTACTAGTACCTAGTGATATCTAACCCATCAATGCTAATTTCAGGCGTTTTATTAGCAATCAAATCCGCAGATAACTGGGCGGCACCGCATGCCATCGTCCAACCGAGCGTACCATGACCTGCATTGATAAATAGCTTTGGATATTTCGTTTTACCGATAACAGGCGTGCAATCAGGCGTTTTGGGTCTTAGGCCCGTCCAGAAAGACACATCACCACTTAAGTCCCCACCCTCAGGGAATAGATCCGCACAAATCATACGCAAGGTTTCTTCACGCTTTGGATTTAAAGTATAGTCAAAGCCACGCAACTCAGCCATCCCTCCCAGACGAATACGGTCGTCAAAACGTGTAATCGCTACCTTATAGGTCTCATCCAATATGGTTGAAACCGGCGCCATCTCATGATTGGTAATAGGTACGGTAATAGAGAAGCCCTTCATCGGGTAAATTGGTGCATTTAAGCCTAATGGCTTAATGAACTTAGGCGTAAAGGCACCCAGACAAACAACATATTGATCGGCGGTTTCTTTTTTACCGTCAATAATCACACCCTTGATATCATTACCTTCATATTCAAAACGCTCAAGCGTCTGATTAAAGCGGAACTCAACACCTAACTCTTTTGCTTTTTCAGCTAATTTTTGAGTAAAGAGCAGGCAATCTCCAGTTTGATCGCCCGGCAATCTTAAACCACCGGTAATTTTGCCGGAAACCCTGGCTAATGCAGGCTCCGCACCGGCAACACCCTTGGCATCTAATAGCTCATAAGGTACGCCCATTTCTTTTAAAACATCAATGTCTTTAGAGGCCGCATCCAACTGCTTTTGTGTGCGGAAAAGCTGCAGGGTGCCTTTTTGGCGATCCTCAAACTTAATATCAATTTCTTCACGTAGTCGATTTAATACATCGCGGCTGTACTCTGAAATACGTACTAAGCGCTCCTTATTGATCGCGTAGTCTCTGCTATTACAGTGCATCAGCATTTGCCACATAAAGCGGTACTGACTCATATCCAAGGTGGGTGCGATCGCTAAAGGGGCATGCTTCGATAAAAGCCACTTAATCGCTTTTAAAGGCACTCCCGGTGCAGCCCAAGGGGTTGAGTACCCCGGAGAGATTTGCCCGGCATTAGCAAAGCTGGCCTCATGAGCTACCTCTGATAAGCGCTCAATCACGGTTACCTCAAACCCTTCACGAGCTAAATAATAAGCAGTGGTCGTTCCGATCACTCCACCACCAAGCACTAAAACACGCATTAAATTACTCCTAATTTCTCTCTTCGTAAGCCTCTATAGGCAAGCATGTACAAATTAAGTTCCGGTCACCATAGGCATTGTCAACACGAGCAACGGGTGACCAATATTTATTTTCGGGCTTAACCGAATTCGGATAAGCCGCTTCTTGACGCTTATATGAATGAGACCACTCATCAGCTACCAGCATCTCCGCGGTATGTGGCGCATTTGTTAAAACATTGTCTTTAGGATCTGCACGCCCCTCTTCTATCGCAGTAATTTCTTTACGAATTTGAATCAACGCATCAATGAATCGATCTAATTCACCTAAACTCTCGGACTCTGTCGGTTCAATCATCAGCGTACCCGGCACCGGAAAACTCATGGTAGGCGGGTGAAAACCAAAATCAATTAAACGCTTAGCGACGTCCTCAACATCGATACCGCACCGCTCCTTGAGAGGACGAATATCAATAATACATTCGTGAGCTACACGCCCATTGCGCCCGGTAAACAGCAGAGGATAGTGAGAGGCGAGACGCTTTGCTATGTAATTAGCGTTTAATAACGCCAACTTACTTGCACGTGTTAATCCATAAGCACCCATCATGCTGATATACATAAAAGAAATAGGCAAAATACCCGCTGAACCAAATGGCGCAGATGAAACCGGTCCGACCTCTCCATCTTCAGCCATCATAAAACCACGCTCACTGACTACGCCGGGCAAATAGGGTGCCAAATGTGAACGCACACCAATGGGTCCAACACCGGGACCACCACCCCCATGAGGGATACTAAAGGTCTTATGCAGGTTAAAGTGTGAAACATCCGAACCAAAATGCCCCGGTTTTGCCAAACCGACCATGGCATTCATATTGGCCCCATCAAGATACACCTGACCACCGGCTTCATGCACCAGATCACATATCTCTACGACCGCCTCTTCAAAAACGCCATGCGTTGAAGGGTAAGTAATCATCAGTGCAGAGAGATTATCGCCCACTTCAGCAATTTTTTGTTTCAAATCCATGACGTCAACGTTACCATTGTAGTCAACGGCAACAATTTTTACCTTCATCCCCGCAAGGACTGCAGACGCCGGGTTCGTGCCATGGGCTGAGGCAGGTATTAAGCAGACATCCCGTTGTTCTTGACCTTGGGCTCGATGATAAGCGCGAATGGCCAATAAACCGGCATATTCACCCTGAGCGCCCGAGTTAGGCTGCAGACTGACGGCATCATAGCCTGAAATCTCACACAATTGCTCTGTCAGGCGCTCAAAAATTTCCTGATAACCTTGCACCTGCTCAAAAGGAGCAAAAGGATGAATATTGGCAAACTCAGGCCAAGTAATCGGTATCATTTCAGTGGTCGCATTAAGCTTCATTGTGCAAGACCCGAGCGGAATCATCGTACGGTCCAGGGCCAAATCTTTGTCTGCCAAACGGCGCATATAGCGCAACATATCTGTTTCGGAATGAATGCTGGAAAAAACCGGATGAGTCAGGTAGGCGCTTTGCCTGGCAAAAGCAGCAGGCACATGAACATCGGCCGTTTGTAAGAGATGATTAATGCTTAGCCCCTTGACCTTTAAGGCCTCAGCGATAATATCAATAAGATCCTGCAAATCCTCAAGAGTGACTGTCTCATCTAAGGAAATGCCGAACTCATCATCCGACACATCACGGAAATTAATGCCTCGATCGTAGACAGCAGCTAGAATGTTTTCGGTCTGCTCGCTTTTAATGGTTAGGGTGTCAAAAAAGCTTTTATTATTAACATGTAGGCCCATCTGCTCTAACGCCTCTCGTAAGACAGCCGTCAAGGCATATACCCTGCCCGCTATTTCACGGATACCTCTAGGACCATGGTAGACGGCATACATACTGGCCAAAATAGCAAGTAACGCTTGTGCCGTACAAATATTAGACGTGGCTTTTTCACGACGGATATGCTGTTCGCGTGTTTGCATCGCTAGGCGTAAGGCATAATCGCCATTCGCATCAATAGAAACGCCAACTAAACGGCCGGGTAAATTACGGCGATACGCTTCTTTACACGCCATAAAAGCGGCGTGAGGTCCGCCATAAGACAACGGCACACCAAAGCGCTGACTGTTACCTACAGCGATATCGGCACCCCATTCGCCCGGCGCCTTTAGCAGTGCCAGCGACAGTAAATCCGTCGCCGCAATCACTAAGGCCTGATGCGTATGCGCCTCGGCTGCCACCTTAGTGTAGTCAACAACCTCGCCTTCACTGCGAGGATATTGGAGCAAAACGCCAAAACAATCAGGAATCCCCTCAAACTCATCAGCAATGACAACCTCATAACCTAATGCTTCAGCCCGGGTCAATACGACTTCCTGAGTCTGAGGATGGCAATACATCGACATAAAAAACGTATTGCTCTTGGACTTGGAGCAGCGTCTTGCCAACGTCATTGCCTCAGCTGCTGCTGTACCCTCATCTAAGAGTGAGGCATTAGCAACATCAAGAGCTGTCAGCTCGGCAACCATGGTTTGGAAATTTAATAATGCTTCCAGACGACCCTGCGAAATTTCCGGTTGATACGGTGTGTAGGCGGTATACCAAGCCGGGTTTTCTAAGATATTACGGAGAATGACATTTGGCATCACCGTGCCATAATAGCCCTGTCCGATATAGCTGCGAAATACCTGATTTTGTCCTGCAATTTCTTTAAGCTCTGCCAACATATCAGCTTCAGATCGTGACTTAGCTAGTGCCAGAGGCTCTTTAAGCAAAATATCCTCAGGGACGACCTCTGCTACCAAGGCATCCAGACTATCTACCCCTATCACTTCCAGCATCCTTGCTACTTCTGTTTCACTTGGGCCAATATGCCGATGAACGAATGTCTGTGAAAGATCTTGAAACTTATGTAACATAAAAGCCACCACTACAACAAATGAAGTAAATAAAAAAAGCTAGATACTCTGCACAGAAACTGAGCTTAAAAATATAAAGCTTAGAAAGATTTAAAACTCAGTCATCGTTTGATTGTTAACAACTTGAACTTCGGTACTTTCTAAGCTTAGCGTGACGCAATAAGACGTATATGTGTCTATTTATTCCTGTTCTGCTAAATAATCAGCAGCGTCTAAAAGCGCATCAATATCTTCCGGGTTATCAACCGTCATTTTAAAAATCCAATGCGTATGAGCATCGTCATTGATCAAATTAGGCTCTGCATCCAAAGCCTCATTAAACTCGATAATTTCACCTGAGACCGGTGCATAGATATCAGACGCAGCCTTGACAGACTCAACAACGGCCACTTGGTCGCCGGCAGCGACTTTATTGCCAACCTCAACCTCACCGACAAACACTAAATCACCTAATTGATCTTGGGCATTATCCGTAATTCCCACAACATACGTATCGCCATCAGCTTTAATCCACTCATGCGATGACGTGTATTTTCTATCATTTGGTAAAGACATATAACTCTCCTTCAAAAATTAGAGTATTTCCGGCTTTTTTAAAAAGCTCATAGAAAACGACATGCCAATTTTAGATCAAATCTCTTAACAAAAGGAACTTAGTTTTAAAAGCCCTTTTGTGTAAAATGAATCAATCACTTAGATGAAGAAAGAAAAGGCAAATCAACCACTGTCGCTGCCAACCACTTACCTCGAATCTCTACTTCCACTGTACTTCCTACCTCTACGCCCGTCGGCAAACGAGCTAAGGCAATAGAAACACCCAATGAGGGTGACATGGTGCCGCTGGTTATCACCCCCTCGCCTTCAGCCGTACGAACCGGCATGGCTGCACGCATCACACCTCGGCCATTTAATTTAAGGCCTACAAAGGCATCATGGCGTGGCGCGTCCGTCATTGCGAGACGGCCAATGAAGTCACGAGCTTCATCTTTTAGGCTGACAGTCCATGCCAAACCGGCCTGAGAAGGCTGTGTGCCACCGTCCATATCAGCACCGTATAAATTTAATCCTGCCTCTAAACGAAGCGTATCACGCGCCCCAAGTCCGCAAGGCTTAACACCTACCGCAACTAAGTCCTGCCATAAGCCTAAAGCCTCGCTCGCTGGCAGAGTAATCTCTACACCATCCTCGCCGGTATAGCCGGTACGAGCGATCATCACCTCAGGCTCGACAAAACCTGAATTAAATGGCGTAAAACCAGCGGCTTCGCGCCATTGCGGACGTGCCTGCCAAAGCAATTCTCGTGCATCAGGGCCCTGCACTGCCAACACCGCCAACTCAGCACGCGGATCCAACTGCACATCAAACTTGGTTTGCTGTATCTGCTTTTGGATCCACTGTACGTCTGTTTCAGCACAAGCAGCATTGACCACAAGACGCCACGCATCTTTACCCAAGTAATAGACAATTAAATCATCAATTACTCCTCCTGCTTCGTTGAGCATACAAGTATAAAGCGCCCTGCCCTGACGACCATTGATCTTGCTCACATCATTGGCTAATAAATAGCGTAAAAATGCTAAGGACTCTGCTCCCTTAATCTCGACATTGAGCATATGCGAGACATCAAACATACCCGCATGCTGTCGTACCGTATGATGCTCTTCAATTTGAGAACCGTAGCTAATCGGCATAGACCAACCGTTAAAATCGACCATTTTTGCACCGGCTTTAAGGTGCGCCTGATACAAAGGGGTTTGTTTTAGCTGATCTGTCATTTTTCACCTTTTTTAAAATTAAATTCTTATTTTTCTAAGTAGTCCAAATTAAAAACATCGCTATTTCAAGGATACTCGCTTTTTCTGACAACAGCTTGGGTTTTTATGACTCAATCTTTAAGATAGCCTATTCTTAAGGCTTAGGAGACATCTTCTCAATTCAAAAAAGAGGGATTTAAGGGTTTATAACTATATATTTATGTCTTTCAAAGCCTTTTAATGGCACTTAACTAAGTTTCTTTAATCTTTTCAATAAAAGAGATTAATTGGTTTTTATAGTAACTATAGGAGTTCTATCAAGATGGATAATGGTTTTTACGCTACCCTAGTTGAAGGCAATGTCGCCCAAACCGGTATTACAGTCATTGAAGATAATCGTATCCGTGGAGGCGATGCGGAATTCTTATACTCAGGTACTATTGAATTAACAGGTGATGATGTTGTCGCTAACTTACGTTTCCGCTCTTATACTGCAAGTGACAATCATAGCTTTGTTGATTTTACCGAACGGGATTTTGAGTTATCCCTGAGTGGTCAAGTGACTGACAACGGCTTCCGTGTGACTGGCTACAGTCCTAGTGGTCGTGAGATGATAGTGATTGGCAAGCGCCTGTCTGCCATTGATTTTAGTGATTAATTTCAAGTAGTTAAATTACGTAGTTAAAGGCACTTCAATCTGAAGTGCCTTTAGGTATTAAGGATCAGGATGCAGACATCGCTTCAGCACAAACAACCGCGCTTGACCAAGCCCACTGGAAATTATAACCGCCAAGCCAACCGGTCATATCCACGGCCTCACCGATAAAATAAAGGCCCGGCACTTCTTTAGCCTCCATTGTTTTCTGTTCTAAGCCCTTGGTATCTACCCCACCCTTCATAGCTTCCGCCTTTTTGTATCCGGCAGTACCGCTTGGTGTAACGGACCAATTTGTAATAGTATTGGCTAATTCCCTTAAGCTTTTATCAGCTACTTCTGCTATTTTAATGTCGTTTTTTAAACCCTCTTGTTCGAGCCATAACTGAGCAAAGCGTTTAGGCCAAATGCTGCTTAAAATGGTCACTAATTGCTGCTTAGATGTGCGTTTTTCTTCAAGCAGCCAAGCCTCGCTATTCGCTTTATAATTGAGGTTTAAATAAATAGGTGATTTGCCATCCCAATACGATGAAATTTGTAAAATACCGGGACCGGACAAGCCTCGGTGTGTAAACAGCACATCCTCAATAAAGCGTTGCGCTTTTTTACCGGGCCCGTTAGCAATACTCACCTCTAATGACACCCCCGACAGCTGCGAATACTTCTGCCACTGCTCTGTCGAAAAGACCAAAGGCACTAACGCCGGTCTCGGCTCAATAATCTTTAGGCCAAACTGTCGCGCAAGGTGTAAACCAAAATCAGTCGCTCCCAAAACAGGGATCGCCATACCGCCTGTTGCAACCACCAATTTATTAGCGGTCAGAACACCCAGCGACGTGTCCAAGCGATAGCGCACTGCTTGACTATCCTCTACAGCAGCTATCCGCTCAACCTCCGTCACCGAGCACGGCATGCGCCAACGCACCCCAGCGCTGTCACATTCATTTCTTAGCAGATCGATAATATCTTGAGCCGAATCGTCACAAAAAAGCTGTCCTTTATGCTTTTCATGCCAAGGTATTTGATAGCGTTCGACTAAATCGATGAAATCTCTCGGTGTATAACGAGTTAAAGCGTAACGCGCGAAGCGTGGATTTTGTGAGACATAGTTCTCCCAAGTCGCGCCGATATTAGTGAAGTTACAGCGACCACCACCCGAAATGCGGATTTTTTCACCCAACTTCTCAGCATGATCGATCAACTGCACAGATAAGCCTGCAGCTGCGGCATGAGCGGCACACATCATCCCTGCCGCCCCTGCACCGATCACAATAACATCACTATGAGTCGCTGGGTTTGCTTTGAACCGTGTCATTGATTAAAGAACGTCATCGTTCGCCAAGCAGTCAACGTAATAACGCAAACTGCCATCCTCCAGCTCCTCAACACTTAAGCCATGCACGATGGTCTCAAATCCCGGGAAAGAGGCGTTAAACTCACAGGCAAACTGTAAATATTCAACAATGGTACGGTTAAAGCGCTCACCCGGAATCAGCAATGGAATGCCCGGAGGATACGGTGTCAGCAATACAGCAGTAATCCGACCCTCTAAATCTTTAATATCTACTCGCTCAATCTCGCGACGCGTCATTTTATTAAAGGCATCAGAAGGACGCATAGCAGCTTCCATTTCGCTGAGGTAGACTTCAGTCGTAATACGAGCTAAGTCATGACGGCGATAGGCTTCGTGTGCTAGCTGACATAAATCTCTTAAGCCCATCTTCTCGTAGCGTGGGTATTGCTTTACAAAGTCCGGCATGCAACGCCATAAAGGATGGTTACGGTCATAGTCATCTTTAAACTGCTGCAATGCAGTGACTAAGGTATTCCAACGCCCCTTGGTGATACCAATGGTAAACATAATAAAAAAGCTGTACAAACCGGTTTTCTCAACCACAATGCCATGCTCAGCCAAGTACTTACTGACTAAACCGGCAGGGATACCCTGTTCACCAAACTCACCATCAATGGTTAGCCCCGGAGTCACGATAGTCGCTTTAATTGGATCAAGCATGGTAAACCCATCGCTGATATTAGAAAAACCATGCCAGTCCGCATCAGGCTCTAATAACCAATCGTCTTGCTCACCAATGTCATCATGCACTAAGCGTGGAGGCCCCCAGACTTTAAACCACCACTCATCTTTACCATAATCAGAAGCCACCTTACGCATGGCGCGACGAAAGTCCATAGACTCTTTAATACTTTCCTCTACTAACGCCGTTCCACCCGGAGGCTCCATCATCTGCGCAGCCACATCACACGAAGCGATAATGGCATATTGTGGAGAAGTGGATGTATGCATTAGAAAGGCTTCGTTGAAAATATTGCGATCCAGTTTGCGTGTTTCGGATTCCTGAACCACGATCTGTGAGGCTTGTGAAAGACCCGCCAACAGCTTATGAGTAGAATGAGTAGCAAAAATCAACGGCTCTTGAGGTCGTGGACGATTTTCGCCAATGGCATGCATATTTTGATAAAACTCATGAAATGACGCATGCGGCAGCCAAGCCTCATCAAAATGCAGATTATCAATCGTATTGCCAAGCTTTTCTTTAATCATCTCCACGTTATACAAAATACCATCATAGGTACCTTGAGTTAGTGTCAAGATTCGTGGCTTTTTACGCAAAGCTTCACGGGCAAAAGGATTGGCTTCAATTTTTTCTGCAATCCGTTCAGGCTCAAATTCAGACAAAGGAATAGGACCAATAATCCCAAGGTGATTACGTGTAGGACGCAAGAAAACCGGAATGGCTCCAGTCATCGTAATCGCATGCAAAATCGATTTATGACAGTTACGGTCAACCACCACAATATCGCCATCCGCAACATTGCCATGCCAAACAATTTTGTTAGAGGTTGAGGTGCCGTTAGTCACAAAATAGCAGTGATCTGCTTTAAAAATACGCGCTGCATTACGCTCTGACTCTGCGACGGGACCCGTATGGTCCAGCAATTGTCCCAGCTCTTCCACCGCATTACACACATCGGCGCGCAGCATATTCTCACCAAAAAACTGGTGGAACATTTGACCCACAGGGCTCTTTAAGAAGGCCACACCGCCTGAATGCCCCGGGCAGTGCCAAGAATAAGAACCATCTTGAGCATAATTAACCAGTTCTCGGAAAAACGGTGGCGCTAAGGTATCAAGATATTTTTTTGCCTCATGAATAATATGACGGGCCACAAACTCCGGCGTATCCTCAAACATATGGATAAAGCCATGTAATTCACGCAAAATATCATTGGGAATATGCTCAGTCGTACGAGTTTCGCCATGCAAATAAATAGGAATTTCCTCGTTACGAAAACGCAACTCACCAATAAAGGCACGGAGTTGCCGGATCGCACTCGCTACCTCTTCAGGCAAATCTGAGTCAAACTCCTCATCATCGATCGACAAAATAAAAGCACTGGCCCGACTCTGCTGCTGTACAAACGACGTCAGATCGTTGTAGCTCGTGACAGGTAACACCTCCATGCCTTCATTTTCTATCGCAGCAGCTAAGGCGCGGATACCAAAACCTGAAGCACTTTCAGAACGAAAATCTTCGTCAATAATGACGATAGGAAAACGGAATTTCATTAGCAACCCCTATGGTGTATAGCTTAATTCCAAAAGAAACATACGGCATGAATTTAAAAGCCAATGCCGTCGATTAGTATAAGAATCGTTGATTAAGTAGAAAAACTAAGTTTTAGGCAGTGTAACCCCGGTTTGACCCTGATACTTACCTTGGCGATCTTTATAAGAGACTTCGCAAACTTCATCACTTTCAAAAAACAGCATTTGCGCACACCCCTCGCCGGCATAAATTTTAGCAGGTAAAGGCGTCGTATTAGAGAACTCCAATGTCACATGACCTTCCCACTCCGGCTCCAAAGGCGTGACGTTGACGATGATGCCGCAGCGTGCATAAGTACTTTTGCCTAAACAGATCGTCAAGACGCTACGAGGAATACGAAAATACTCTACAGTACGCGCTAATGCAAAGGAGTTAGGCGGGATAATGCATACATCACCCTCGAAATCCACAAAAGAACCTTCATCAAAGGCCTTAGGATCAACGACGCTGGAGTTAATATTAGTAAAAATCTTAAACTCGCGAGCGCAGCGCACATCATAGCCATAACTACTCGTACCGTAACTGACAATTCTCTCACCATTGGCATGGCGCACCTGTCCCGGCTCATAGGGCTCAATCATCCCCTGTGCGGCTGCTTCACGGATCCAACGATCATTTTTAATACTCATGACTTCCTACTCAACTCAATGCGATTAAATTTTATAAAGTGTTAGTTTACTACGCCCCCGCCTTAACCAAGGTCTAGTCACGGAAGAATCGTCGATAAACCATTTCAATACCACTTACCGTACCTACTTTTGCGTCAATGGTGAGGTTACGAATTAGGTTATAACTCACTCTAGCCACGGTGCCACTGCCTGAAAGTGCTTGCTCAATACTGACACTGACACCTTGTCTTAACTGCTTCGTCAGTTGTATAAACTGCTCTGATATATCATTTTGCCCTAAATAGGACGTACTATCCCCTACTGTTCGGCGAGGAAGTATCGAGCCCGACTCCCCGACATCTCCCTTGCGGATAGCAACATCATCAAGACCTATTTGTCGATGAAGCGGTTCGCTCGTGGCATCACCGCTTAAGAGCGACGTACCTACGGTTAACAGCATAGCCAAATCACCACCGCCGCTATCGGGACCACGCCCCATAATAAGCCAAGAAAGCTTTTCAACCTCACTGACTTCAGGATAGGAAATTAAACTGATTTTAGGGTTACGCGCATTGCCCACGACACGCAGTCCCGCCTCTACTTCTAGGTTTCTTCGTAGGGCTTCAATATCTAACACAGGGTTAGCAATATCCCCCTGAAAGGCAATGCGACCGCGGCGAATTTGCAGACGTTGTCCATACGCTTCGATGGCACCACCTCGGGTATTAAACTGCCCCTCGGCACTCAGCATATTATTTGCCTGCTTAATGGTAATGGCGCCAACCAAACCGGCGTCCAGGCCAAAACCGACCACATAGAAACGAGGCCCTAAGTCAACTGTAAAATTCAGGTCTAAATCCAATTCTGACGGCTTTGCCTCAGGAACCTCTTCTCCCTTACGAACAATGACGACATCAGAGTCTAGGGTGGGCGCTGTCCCTTTAATATCCACACTCACCCAACCCGCATCAGCCGTCACTTTACCGCCAACAACAATTCTCGGCAACGCAGCGTCAACATTGACCTCACCACTGATCATGGCAAAACGGTCCGTTCGCTGCAACACGGGATAATGATCGAAAAGCACCTGTACCTGACCGCGTGAGCTTTGCAGATTCCAACGACCGCTAATATCTAAACTGCCATTTTGAGCCGGGGGATTTTCTTCAATCCATTGGCGAGTACGCCATTCATTTGGCATGATACGGATCACGCTCGGAAAATGTAGTCGGTTAATGACGACATCATTGCCATTAAGCCCTAAATCCAAGGTGCCGTTAAGCAGGCGTATTCCATTTTCCACCTCAACAATACGCAACTCCTCAACCTTGACACCACCCGATGTGACCCAATTCCCACCATGATAATTAGCGTTGACATCAAGATCGACGCGACCGCCTAACTCGAGCAAGTCACCCGTTAAGCCTGTTAACCATGAAATGTCATCCATATGACCGACAATATTGGCCTGGGTATTGTTATCAAAAACAGGATTAAAACCATTTAAATTTAAACGCGCTGTTCCTTGAACACTACCCTTGCTTTTCGTTACCAGATCTAAATTAGCAGTTAAACGACTCAGATTATCGCCTTGAGGCTGGCTATTAAGACTGAGCTCCATTTTCTCTAAACCAAGAGCAACCGGTGGATCACTAGGGATTAAAAAATCACCCTTTAGTTTGACAAGATTAGCGGTGCCACTTAATGCACCATCAAAATCAAAATCCCACACCAAATCAAATACAGGTGGGTTAACCTCCGTCGCCTTACGACCGCGCACTACAATGCCATGGTTGAGCGACTCGCCGCGACTAGCTAACTCAATACCAAAAGCCTCCTGTAAATCACTAATCAACTGAGGGGTTAAAGTAAAACCTCGAATGGCTCCACGCGTATCAAACTGACCCGCTTTACCTTGAGAACCATCCTGTTCGAGTGTTATTTTGTGGTTACCGGGCAAGACCACACGGACGTTGGAGGCTCCCACATCCCACTGCGGTTTAGCGTCAACACCTTGGGGAATGATACTTAGCTTTACCGGTTCGGCTTGAGTAACTTCAAAGCCTGCATGCTGCACATCAAGATAATCAACAGTGCCTGCCCAGCCCTCATAACCTTCTTCGGTCAAAGCCTGCCAACCCCCGGCAGCACGCAACTCAAAGTCAATCGGTGCCTTACCAACCGCTTTGAAATCCCCCTGGCTAAAACGTCCCTTAGTAACCAGTACATTGTCAGCAATGGTACCATCCAGCTTCAAGTCCAGATTCACAGACCCCGGCAAACCGGGCCACAAATCATTAAGACGCGGCGCCTTAACAGCCAACACAAGACTATCATCCAACTCGCCAAATGCGCCCTTTGAATTAATATGACTCTGCCCCAAACGCAAATCAATATCCGCCTTATTGACTCTAAAATTATGCGGGTCCTGATAGTACAAGCCGAGGTCTATATTGCCTTGTAAGGCTTGATTATTCCAACGGCTATCATCAGCAAACTCTCCGGTAATAAAGGCCTGACGTGGTTGATTATCCTCTGACAAAATGACATTAAAATGTACATCCCCATTAATCATACCGGGAGGCACAGCGCCATAACTGACCTTATCCAAGGGGATACCACTCGTCTGGACTAGTCCATAAAAACGAACATTTTCCAGATACTCACCATCTGTCCCTGTAAACACATGAGCATTTAAGGTCGATGCATCGGGTAAGGATAAATTCACTTGAGCCTGCTCGAGCATAAAAGGGCTGGCAGGATGTAAAAACACATTGGCATCGAGATTTGAGTTAGGCCCTTCACCACTGGCCTGAATATGCATGCCGCCGGCATGAGCAATATAACCTGCAGCCTGCTCAGTCTCTGTACCGTCACCCACTTGAACGCTAAGCTTATCAAAGTCTAAGGGCACCGGCGTTGGAAATGGCCATCGCCCCGAGGTGTATTTACGTACTAAATCGAAACGACCACTTAACTGAGCCTCTTGCTTAAAGTCCCACGCCCCATCAAACACCAGCTCGTCATCTGAACTTACTTGCGCGACTTTCTCAGTAGTCAGTAACTTTTTATCAGTTAAGGCATCTGCCATGGCTAACAAATACTCATAGAGTGGCATGCTGGCAATCATGTCAGTCAATGAGCCTTGAGTTTCCCAATGCTGCGACTGCCCCTGACTATACTGATGGTGAATGACACTTTGACGACCGTCAGGATAGCTCAGATTTAAATCCGCTTCCCCCACTTCCCAGCTAAACTGCTGTTTATCAGTGAGCAAATTCAAATTAACAACCAAGGGTTTTTGATTAGCTAACGCGACACTAGCATACGAAGCACCTAAGTCGCCAACAGCAAACCGCCAACTATATGGGGTGGTATTTTCAAACAGCACCTCACCATCTAAATCAAGATTAAATAACAGAGGCTGCTCTTCAGCATCACTTGCTAAAAAGCTATCGTACAAAAAATTAAGAGTTAAACTATGGTGCTCGGGATTGCCGCTCAGTAATAAATCAGCTTGTATCTGCCCCGGCAAGTCGGGCCACCAATAAGCTAAGGTCGGCATGTCTGCATCGAGCTTTAGCTCATCACCCTCAGCACCAAGCTCGCCCGCTAATTTAATCGATGACCCACCTAAAGAAATAAGCGTATCGACATCTTCCAATCTTAATTGATACCATTTAGGTGCGGCTAAGCTCTGATCTAATTCAATCTGTTGAGCTAAGGCAAAGACACCGGTTAAATCGACTAGCGCCTTAATTTGACCATGTAATGCATGCTCATTCCAAGAACTACCGGGTTTGATAACAATATCCGGCTGTAAGTTCAAAATCTGGTTGCGCTGCATAATTGTTGCATTGAGCGCACCTTGCAAGCTTAAAGAAGACTGCTCAGGCAAATGGCCTAAACTAAAATCACTTAAGCTAAAGTTCTGAGCATCTAAATCGGCAGTCCACAGCTGCACCTGATCCCGCTCTTGGTCTCTTGATGTATTAATCTCTGCTTTTAGCGAACCGCCATCGATACTGGTCAAAGCGATAGTCGCTTTTTTGATGACCATCGCAAAACCGCTTTCAATACTTAGGTCCGCGTGTAGCTTCGATTGCTCCCCGGTACCCTGCACGGAGACAAGTGATTGCTGTATTTCTTCATCAACAGTTGTTCCTAGCTCAACCTGAATATCCGCTAAATCTAAAGGTAGGGGATGCGTTAATGGCAAAATAGTACTACCTGCATGGCGCTGCAAATTAATTGTGCCCGCTAAATCAGGCTGGGCGTTTAAAGCCCAATCACCATCATAAACAATCGGCGTAATTTGTTTTTTTACGGCAATGAGATTCTTCACATCGGCAATCGCTTGCAGATGAGCCTGACGCTCTGCTGCTGATAGATTGTCAATTTCTTTAGCTTGCAGTGCAGCTAGCGTCGCGGCAAGATTTTCTTCGATGCCAAGCAACTGCAGTAAGCGATTTTCAAGCGCCAGCTCATTAAAACCACCTTGCGTCAGCCAACCACCCGACCTAAGTTCTGTTTTTTTATGTTGCAAAAAACCCTCATGCTCACCGGGGAGGGTAAGTGCCAAATCAGTCTGACCTATTTCTAATAAAAAATCATTAACTGCTTGCTCAAAGCGAAGCGCTAATGTGTCTTTTTGCTCGACTACAAAACCGGCATGCTGAAGTGATAAGCTGTCCAAGTTTGCTTGCCAGTGATAGCGCCCCTCTGTACTGCTTAACTCACCGATTAAATCAAAGTGCAGATCCAGCGGTTCTTTTCCTAAACCATGTCGCGCTTTAGCTAATTCAGATACAGTCAAGGACTCCACATCAACCACGTCAGGGGCATAGTTAATTGACGCCTTAATATCATGGTCTCTGATATTGCCCAGCATATTCAACTTGACTTCTGCCGTGCCGACCATTCCTGCGGCCAACTGAGACAAATCCTGCAAATCGGCATGCAGCTGTAGCCCGTCAAGCGGTTGTTCGGTAGCTAAAAATTGACCTTTTGTTTCTATTGTATTGTCACCGAGATTAATTAATACATCGGAGTTTGCTAAGCGCAACGACTCCCATGCCGTCACACCCTCTTTGACAAACACATCGCTTAAATCCGCATTGATATTAATGCCCGCATTTAATGCTTCGCCGCCCCAACGACTTCCTCGAAAAACGCCCCCTTTAAGCGCCAAAGACTGCAACTGAGCCTGTTCATTAAAATCAACGACAAAGTTAAGGTCTGAATCTAAACGGGAGTCTGCTTTCACCATACCCAGATTAAATCTATCGGTACTGACTTGACCGCTTAAACGGCTGACTACACTTTGGGTCTCACCCTCTACCGCCGACGCCACCTCTCGCGATTCGGAATGAATTTCCGTATGGAGGCGCATATCTTTCGCTACCTGTAAATCAATGATTGCTTTTGTTAAAGGAATAGAAGACGCGAGGTTAAGCCCTGCTTCGACATCCAGATCAAGGCCCTGATCAACACCATCAGCGGTTAACTTAATATTGAGATCTTCCAAGCCACCATTAATCTCTGCTTGCGCATCAATCTGACAAATCGCCTGAATTCTTAGGCCGCGACTTTTACCCAATAAATAGTCGACACACAAAGGAGATTGCGTATGCAAACCTGTATTTACCGTCGTTAGCTTCAAATGCATCGGCCATGGATACGCTAGTTTATCCAGTGTAACTGTGCCATTTAACTCGCTCGTCACATCAGGATGCGTCACAGTTAAGCTCTGCAACTCAGCGGTCGTATCACCTGTGCTATTTAAAACTAAATTTTCTAAATCAAAATTACTTAAACCAACGGGTAAGTTTTTACCTTTAGCGTCGGTCAGAGTAAACTTGCCGACCGATACCTTATCAACCTGTATAGAAATAGGTAGGCTTAACTCTGAGTCGGACTCTTCTTCTAGTTTAGGTTCGGTAGGAAAAAACTCTATGTTCAGATCCGCTGTCGTGAGATGCTCAACTTGCAAACGAGCGCGGAGCAGACTCAACCAATTCACTGCGAGCGCATTATCATTGGCAACAATCTTGAGCGCAGGTGTCGTCACCTCAAGCTCTTTACTACGGATACCACTCCAAATCGTGCCTTCAATCTGAACCATTCGACCGTTGATCTGTGACATGACGGTATTTAATAGCCAACGACTTCCTGATTGCGTCCCCACTAAAAATGCCAATACAGAGAAAAGCAATATTAGAATAAACGCGAGCAGTTTTAACCAACTAAATCTGAACAGTTTCATAATTTTGTGCTATTAAAAAGCCATGCCTAAAGAGAAGTGCCAACGCAACTTTCGGTCCCTCTGCCCATATGCTACATCTAAGAACAAAGGACCTGCCGGTGTTTTGATACGTGCACCCACACCATAACCCACATGCATCCTCATGTCTTTAAAACTTGGCGCAGCATCACCGGCATCAATGAAATAAGCTACCCCAAGGGTGTTATTTAAATAATGAGTGTACTCAACACTGGCTACAGCCAAAGCACGCGTACCGATCACGCTTTTATGGACATGCTGACCAATACCGAAATAACGGTAACCGCGAATGGTTCCGGCACCACCGGTTCGATAGCCGAAGTCGTCTGGGATACGGGTACTATCCTTTGCATGCACATAACCCACCTCAGCGCGCACGGTAATATTGTCACGACGCCCTACCGGCCACCATTGTTGCGCTCGCGCAGATGTTCGGGCAAAGGGATCGCCATACTCTAAATCTGCGCCCACACCGAGACCGATGGCAATTAAATTACCCGAACGAGGATCGAACTTGTTATCCACATCTCGTCGTAACAAGTCATAGGTAGCGACTGCGCTGGGCAGTTCAAATTTTTCTTGCCCGGAGCGACGCACCGAATCGTAAGCCAATGACGCTGACCAACGACTTTCAAACTCTACTCGACTTTTTGGATCTAACTTAAACTCATTGGTACGACGCCAACCTAAGGCAAAGCGTGATACTTCCTCATCTGAAAAATCAGAATGACGGGCCACGATACCGAAACTGTCCACGGTACCATCATAATTTGGCGGACGGTAAAGATCGAGATAGGCGCGCTGTTCCTTAACACCTAAGGTAGCCCCCGCTTCGATGGTGAACGGCTTATTCCAAACCACATTTTGACGATAAACCCCCTCGACTCTAAAGATGTTTACATCGTCAATACCAACCGCACCGGTGAGAATACGTGCCGGCCCTTCGGTGACGCGCACCAACACCGGCAAACTAACTTCCTCTTCAGCATAGACGGTCGGGTCTTCGGGCTTTTTGACTGTCACAAAAGCACCACGGAAAAAATTAGTCGATTGCAGTGTTTGTTGCCATTCATCGAGTTTTTGTTGGGAAAAATGCTCTCCCGGTTCATAGCGCACATACCGCCGGATTAAACTGAGAGGCACCCGGCGTAAACCGTGCACCTCAGTATGACCTAAACGAACAACCGGTCCACTATCTACCACCGTATGCAAGTCAGCGCTCGATTCATCCGGGTCAATCAGCGCTTGAGAATGAGGCATACGAGCGAGATAAAAGTCCTCTGCCGCTACTGCCTCTAATAACGAGCTCTTCGCTTTGCTCCACTCTTTATTAATAAAGACCCTACCCTCAGGAAGCCCCCAATCCTGACGCAGATCCTCAATGCGCTGCTGATAGCTCAGCGAATTTGCAATGGTACCGGTAAAGTCATTGGTGACTGAGTTTACGACGGTCTTTTCACCCGGGACGATACTAATATCCCACGTATCACCCTCGAAGTCCTCACCCACCTCAAGAACTACTTCAGGATCAAAATAGCCTCTGGTCGCAAGGGAAGAAAGTACCGCATCCCTGCCACGCCGACGAATTCGATCAGCCTCTCGACTATCCTGATCGTCAGCCTGACGCACCACCGAAGAGATAGCCGTATGAACAACCTCTAAATCCTCCGGATCCAAGCCTCCCGGCATAATAATAACTTCAGGTACTCTTAGCGCCGCGGCTTCTTCCTCAGCCTCAGCCTCTGCGATAGCTCTAGCCTCTGCCTCGGCCAATGCTTGGGCTTCTTTTTGCACCGCTTGTTGGCGTTCACGCTCATAAATAGGCCCACTTAACGACTCAGACTGGCTCATCGCTGAATCAGCGAAAATTGAGCCTAAGAGGCCTATTAATAATACACAAGGGGACTTACGAAGAAATTTACTCGTCGAATCCATCAGCTATTAAATAAGTTATTAGTCTGAGTATCTTAATGAAAACACATTAAGATCATATATTTTCTACTACCACTTTAGGGAAAGCGCCGGAACGATCCACAGGTAACTCTGATATATTAAAGGCTAAACGGCGAGCAATCAAGGCATAACGCTTAGCGGCTTCTGATTCCGGGTCAGAAATAACGGTTGGTTGACCCGCGTCAGTTTGCTCACGCACCTTCTTACTTAATGGCAAAGCCCCTAACCAAGGCACTTCAAGCTCCTCAGACATTTTCTTACCACCTTCTTCGCCAAAAATATGCTCTGCATGACCGCAATTAGTACAGACATGAACACTCATATTTTCCACGACACCTAGAATCGGTATATTAACCTTTTGGAACATGCGCAGGCCCTTACGAGCATCTAACAAGGCCACGTCCTGTGGAGTTGTGACCACAATTGCTCCTGTCATTGGCGCTTTTTGCGACAGCGTGAGAGCAATATCACCGGTACCCGGCGGCATGTCAATAATTAAATAATCTAGATCCGGCCATGCAGTTTGCATTAATAATTGCTCAACCGCTTGCGCCACCATCGGGCCACGCAAGATGGCGGGCGCATCAGGTTCCAGCATAAAACCGATAGAGTTAACGGCTAAACCGTAAGCTTCTTGGGCTTTCATACGGCCGCTTTCACCCTCACTTGTGCTCTCAACTTTTGCGTCTTCAATATTTAAAATTAACGGCTGACTCGGACCGTATACGTCGGCATCTAAAATGCCCACTCGAGCACCTGTTTGTGCTAATGCTAAAGCGATGTTGCTTGAGGTCGTACTCTTACCCACGCCGCCTTTACCTGACGAAACAGCAATAATATTTTTAACTGACTTTAGCGGCTTAAGGCTACCTTGAACAATATGACTACGAATTAAATCAGACCACTCAATCTCGATCTCATGAAAACCGCATTCCTCTGCGATCTGACGAATATGAACAATCACTTTTTCTTTGTCTGTACCCAAAAAATATCCGGGCTCAAACTTGATATGTAGCGTTGAGCCCTTAAGTAAAGACATCACACCTTTTTTCATACTCAAGTCACGTTCTTTGATTTTGTGACCAATATTAATTCCTAAACTGGGATCGACCAGTTCTTTTTGTAAGCGACTGTATAAGGTTGCAAGTTCTGCGTTCATTCCGATAATTTTCCAATTTTATAAAGTAGAATTAAATAAGTAATAAGTCATATTAATTCTGTATTGCTATTTAGACTACGAAAACCAGACCAACGCATGGAGTATTTCGTAACATGAAAGATATTTTTCAACGTGTTTTTGCCACTATAGCCTTTATTGCTATCTCTGTTATTAGTTTGATATTGGCCTTTACATTTATTTTCATCCTGCTAATCGGCGTAGCTATTTTCTATATTGTCAATCGCTTTCGCGGCAACTCATTCTCTGCCAAACAATTTTGGCAAGAGCACAGCACACGCGCCCGTAGCAAAGCCCGGCACTTTAAAACACATTACCAAAATAAGTATCGGGGCCAAACAGATAATTTTACACGACCACCGGAATCTGAGGTGACGGATGTAGAATTCAGAGAGCTCAAATAATCACTCTCTTATCTAATAAATGCTCATCGATTCATTAAATTGTTCCCAATAGATTAGAATAAAGGATTAATAGCTATTAATCCTTTATTTTTTAAATCATCGTCACTTATGTCTCGCACTATCTTCGTTACTACTGCTTTACCCTATGCCAATGGTTCTTTTCATATCGGTCATATCATGGAGTATATCCAAGCTGATATCTGGGTCAGAGCATTGCGCATGGCAGGCCACACGGTCCATTTTGTTTGTGCTGATGACGCACACGGCGCGCCGATCATGCTCAAAGCTGAGAGCGAGGGCATTAGTCCCGAAGAGTTGATCGCCAGAATCGCTGCCGAAAGACCTAAATATCTAAACGGTTTTAATATCAAATTCGATCATTGGCATAACACACACAGTCCTGAAAATACTGAGCTTTCTCACGACATTTATTACGCCCTCAAAGAGGCCGGCTTTATTAGTCAGCGCAGTATTGAGCAATTTTACGATCCGGTCAAAGGGATGTTCTTACCCGATCGTTATATCAAGGGGGAATGTCCAAGCTGTCACGCCAAGGATCAATATGGTGATGCATGTGAGCATTGCAGTACAGCCTATTCTCCTACAGAATTAATTGAACCTTACTCTACACTGACCGGTTCGGCACCGATTTTGAAATCGTCTGAGCACTTTTTCTTTAATCTGTCTGACCCGCGTTGCGTCGCCTTTTTATTAGAGTGGACCCAAGGTAAAAACGCCCAAGGCAAACCTCATCTTCAATCTGAAGTATTGGCAAAGACGCGCGAATGGCTTGGTAACAGCATCGAAGAAAGCAAATTAGATGACTGGGATATTTCTCGTGATGCCCCGTATTTTGGCATCGAAATTCCTGACGCTCCAAATAAATATTTCTATGTTTGGCTAGACGCACCGGTTGGTTACCTAGCTTCACTAAAAGCGTATTGCAACAAAGAAGGTATCGATTTTGATGCCTTGCAAGATCCTGACTCTGATACAGAGCAGTATCACTTTATCGGCAAAGACATTATTTATTTCCATGCGCTATTTTGGCCTGCCATGTTGAAGTTCTCCGGTCGCAAAACCCCTGATGGTTTACATGCGCACGGATTCATCACAGTGAGCGGCGAAAAAATGTCTAAGAGTCGCGGCACTGGTATCTCGCCATTACGTTACTTAGATATTGGCATGGACCCGGAGTGGATGCGTTATTACTTAGCAGCCAAATTAAATAGCCGCGTCGAGGATACAGACTTTAACGCCGATGACTTTATAGCTCGTGTCAACTCCGATCTAATCGGCAAATACATTAACATTGCCAGCCGTGCGGCCAACTTTATCAGCCGCCATTTTGATGGTAAGCTCGCTTATCTCGGCGATAAATCAGCTATTGAGTCTGAGTATAAAGCGCTCAGCGAGCAAGTCTCCACTGACTTTGAAGCGCGAGAATATGCTCGTGCTATTCGCACCATCATGGCGCAGGCCGATAAAATCAACCAAGCCTTCGACCAAGCCCAACCCTGGGTTATGGCCAAAGGTATTAGTGACGCTTCTGAAGAAACCAAAGCAAGTCTACAAGACATTTGCTCTCGCGCCTTAGCCGGTTTCAAAGCGCTTTCTGTATTGTTAGCCCCTGTATTACCGGCATTAGCCTCTCGTGTGGCAAATGAGCTGTTTGACTTAGGTCGTGACTTTGTTTGGGATGACGCCGCTGAGCTACCCACCACCATCACCCCATTTAAGCACCTCATGCAACGTGTCGAAGAAAAACATTTAGACCAGCTATTAGAAGCGACCTCAGCAAATACGACAGAAGACAGCCCAGCCGAAGAGACTGTAAAACCCGGTGGCGAAGCCATTGCGCCAACCATCAACTTTGATGACTTCGCAAAGGTCGATCTCCGTATCGCCAAAATTGTGAACTGTGAGTCCGTCGAGGGCGCTGATAAACTATTACGTTTAACCTTAGACGTCGGCGAAGGCAAAACCCGTCAGGTATTCTCCGGCATAAAGTCGATGTACAAACCAGAGCAACTGGTTGGCAAGCTAACTGTCGTGGTTGCTAACTTGGCCCCTCGAAAAATGAAGTTCGGTATTTCTGAAGGCATGGTGCTAGCAGCTTCTCATGCGGACACCAAGAACAATCCCGGCATTTACATACTAGAGCCTTTTAACGGCGCTAAACCCGGCATGCGCATTCTTTAATAGCCGACTAGTTAGTATGTGAGAAAAAACATGAACACGACAAATACTGATCATCAAACAAACTTCAGCGAAGAGACCGCCGAGGAAAAAAAAGACTGGGGCCATATTAAAAGCTTCGTACACCGTAGCGTACACATGACACCCAAACAAAGAAAGGCACTTGAGGGCGACCTGTTTAAAACTTGGTGCCTACCTTATCAACCTGAGATGATTGATTATACGGAAGTTTTTAAGCGTGAAGCACCAACAATTTTAGAAATTGGCTTTGGCATGGGCGAGACTACGGCCAAAATCGCTCAGACATCAAGCGACAAAAACTTTCTCGGCGTAGAGGTTTTCTCAGGTGGTGTCGGCGCCCTACTCAATCGCATTGATGAAGAGGTCATTTCCAATATTCGCATCATACAGCACGATGTCGTTGATGTGGTCAACCATATGCTGCCACCCACTTCGTTAGACGGTATACATATTTACTTCCCGGATCCATGGCCCAAGAAGCGCCATCACAAGCGTCGCCTAATACAGTCGCCTTTTATTAAGCAAGTAGTTAGTCGCCTAAAACCGGGGGGCTATATTCATTGTGCTACTGACTGGGAAGACTACGCCATGCAAATGCTTGAAGTCCTCAGCAACGAAGATGCGCTACAAAACCGCTTTGAAGAGTTTGCACCCAGACCGGACTATCGCCCGTTGACTAAATTTGAAAACCGTGGCATCAAGCTAGGCTATGGGGTGTGGGATTTAATTTTTGAAAAGAAATAAGCCTATGTATCCAAGCATCGAACCCTATAAACATGGTTATTTAGATAGCGGTGATGGTCACCAAATCTATTGGGAGCTTTGCGGCAACCCGCAAGGCAAGCCTGTAGTCTTTTTGCACGGTGGCCCAGGCGCTGGCTGCAGCCCTCATCACCGCCAATTATTTAACCCTGAGCGATACAATATTTTATTGTTCGACCAGCGCGGATGTGGTCGCTCAAAACCTACCGCCTCACTCGAAAACAATACCACACAGCATTTAATTGCTGATATGGAGCGTCTTCGCAAAGAGATTTTAGACACGGACAAATGGCTCGTATTTGGTGGTTCTTGGGGTTCGACCTTAGCCTTAGCCTATGCTCAAACCCACCCTCAACAAGTCACCGGTTTAATTTTACGCGGCATCTTTACCTTACGCAAAAAGGAAATTAATTGGTTCTACCAAGAGGGTGCAAGCTTTGTCTTCCCAGACAAATGGGAAAATTACCTAGCCCCTATCCCCGAAGATGAACGCGATGATTTAGTTAGCGCTTACCATCGCCGCCTAACGGGTGAAGATGAAGAAGAAATGCTACGCTGTGCCTATGCTTGGGCCAATTGGGAAGGCGCTACCATTTCACTTTTAGAAACTGATAATAAAGCACTCAGCTTTGGCGACAAAAATGCCGTTCTTAGTTTTGCCCGTATTGAAAATCACTACTTCGTCAATGCCGGCTTTATGGAAGAAGGGCAATTAATTCATAACGCAGATCGATTGGCTAATATTCCTACCGTGATTATCCAAGGTCGTTACGATATGTGCACACCAAGCCAAACCGCTTGGGATTTACACAAAGTAATGCCACACGCAGAGCTCCATCTCATTCCTGATGCCGGTCATGCTTTTAATGAGCCGGGGATTTTAAGTGCGCTATTAGCCGCAACCGACAAATTCGCAACGCTTTAAGCCCACCATGAGCAAGCAAGCTGCAAATTATTACACAAAATTAATATACTTGAATAAACAGTTTGTTAAGATGAATGGGTAGTTTTAGCTAGTATCATTTTTACTAAATTGCACTTAAGGAGCAAACAATGGGTTTAATCAGCTTTGTAAAAAACGTAGGTGAAAAGATTTTTGGCGGCAACGAAGCGCAAGCAGCAACCGCTGACGAGCTTAAAAAAGAACTAGATAAACACGGTCTAAATGCCGAAGGCTTAGATATCGCTGTTGACGGCGACAAAGTGGTAGTCAAAGGCAAAACAAATGATTCCGCAACCGCTGAAAAAATTGCGATCGCCCTGGGTAACACCATTGGTGTAGCAGAAGTCGACAATCAGTTAGAAGCCGACAACGCCGAAGACGAATCAAACTTCTACACGGTCGTATCGGGCGATACACTATCTAAAATCGCCAAAGAGCAATATGGCAATGCCAACGACTACATGAAAATTTTTGAGGCCAACAAGCCAATGCTGTCGCATCCTGACAAGATCTACCCGGGCCAAGTATTACGTATCCCTAAATAATTCAACGGTTATATATCGTATCAGTATCAGTGAAGACAAAACCCTAAGCTTATCGCTTAGGGTTTTGTCATTTTTGTCATTGTACACACAGCGTTATTAACGACGGCGCTTCTTCTTGCTACCACCACGACCGCGGCCACCGCCCATACCGGGCATGCCGGGCATACCACCACCCATCCCAGGAAGACCGCCCCCCATCAAACCGCCAAGGCCGCCGCCTAAGCCACCTAGGGCACGCATCATCTTTTGCATACCGCCTCGTTGGAACTGCTTCATCATCCCTTGCATCTGCTCAAACTGCTTAAGCAAACGGTTAACTTCCTGCACCTGCACACCGGCACCTTTAGCAATTCTCTGCTTACGCGACGCCTTAAGAAGCTCGGGTTTCGTGCGCTCTTCGATGGTCATGGAATTGATAATACCCTCAGTGCGGCGAAGCTGCTTTTCAGCCTCCGGGCCCTGCATCTGCCCTGCCATACCGGAAAACTGAGCCGGCAACTTTTCGAGCATTGAGCCCATATCACCCATTTTTTTGACTTGCTGTAATTGCTCTAAAAAATCATTTAAATCAAACTTGTCGCCTTTCTTGATCTTAGCGGCCATTTTTTCGGCTTCAGCGATATCGATATTACGCTTAGTCTGCTCGACAAGAGAGAGAATATCTCCCATACCAAGCACACGCTGCGCCATACGATCCGCATGAAACACCTCTAAACCATCTAGCTTCTCGGACACACCGACAAACTTCAATGGCTTACCGGTGACGTGACGTACCGACAGCGCAGCACCCCCACGAGAGTCACCATCCAGCTTAGTCATCACCACACCGGTTAATGGTAATACGTCTGAGAAAGCCTTGGCCACATTGACAGCATCTTGACCCTGCATCGCGTCAACTACAAATAAGGTCTCAACAGGCTTTAAAAACTTATGGAGTGCACTAATCTCGTCCATCATGTCTTGATCAACGCCCAATCGACCTGCCGTATCCACAATCAAAACATCGTAGAAATGACGCTTGGCGTGATCCAAAGCAGCAGCGGCAATCGCTAAAGGTTGTTGTGAGCTATCAGAAGGGAAAAACTCAGCACCAACCTGCCCTGCAACTGTCTTTAACTGATCAATAGCGGCCGGACGATAAACGTCAGCACTCACCACCATGACCTTTTTCTTATCAATTTTTTTGCCGTTTTGAGTCAGCTCACCCTCAATCAGGAGACGCGCTAATTTAGCGGTCGTCGTCGTTTTACCGGCACCCTGTAGACCGGCCATAAGAATGACTGCCGGCGGTTGTGCAGCTAAAGATAATTCGGTATCGGCCAGTGATAAGTCACCACCCATGATGCGGGTAAGCTCATCGCTAACAACACCTACCAAAGCCTGGCCGGGATTTAAACTGCCCACGACCTCTTGACCCATGGCCTTTTCTTTGACTTGCTGAACAAACTCCCTAACAACGGGCAAAGCAACGTCCGCCTCTAATAAGGCCATGCGGACTTCTCTCAGCATTTCTTGCGTGTTGGCTTCGGTAAGACGAGCCTGTCCACGCATAGTTTTTACTACTCTAGATAAACGATCAGTTAAATTATCAAGCATTATTCATCACTCTATGGTTAGGCAGAAAGGTATATAATGATCTTTATTCTTATTGTTTTAATTAATTAAAAGAAGCCTTTCTACTTTATGTCACTAGACATTGTATTGCACTATCTATCAGCTTTGGCATATCTGTTGCTTGCAGCTTCAATTTGGTATCCTTTGTGGAAAAACCAAACGCTGGAAAAGCACAATAAGCTCCGCCACTGGACGTTGTTGCTTATTTTACTCTTGCATGGCTGCGCCGTCCACACGGCAATGCTCTACAGCGACCATATACGCTTAAATTGGGCGCTCAGCATATCTTTAACCGTTTGGATTGGGATGTTCATTTTCTGGATTGAGAGTAATTTCGTGTCACTAAAGGCACTACTACTCCCACTAGGCATCACCAGTGCTCTGGGCTGCTTATTGACCGTATTCTTTCCCATCACCGATACTGGTCTGATCATTAATGTTAACAGTGAGATCTTCCGTATCCACTTGATTATTTCTCTCTTTGCCTATAGCTTCATTGCACTCGCGACCATTCAAGCCCTATTAACTGCCGTTTTGGATCGGCACCTGCATACACCACATGATTTTGATTCTAAGCAAAAACTCTTCAACCGCTTAATTGAGGCACAGCCTCCTCTACTACTGCAAGAACGCATATTATTCAGATTAATTTGGATAGGGTTTGGCTTACTGACACTTTCTGTCATCACCGGCAGCTGGGTTTCCATACGTTATTATGACCAATTACTACCCTATGATCATAAGACTTTATTTACCCTACTTGCTTGGATAGTTTTTGCCTTTTTATTAGCGGGACGCGCGCTATGGGGTTGGCGTGGTCGTATTGCTCTTCGATGGAATCTACTAGGTTTCTTCCTATTGATGTTAGCGTATACTGGTTCTAGATTTGTTTTTGAAATGATTCTCAGACAGTAGGATCAAGCACTTTAAGGTTTAAATGAGATTTATAATTTTAGCCGCCATCATCTTTATCGCGCTCTTATTAATTAATCGCGCCTTGGGCAATGCTCGTCAAGCAATACAACGAGATAAAAACCAGCAACGTGCTAATAACATCAAGGCTGTATCTATTGTCAAATGCGCTCATTGTGGCGTACACCTGCCTGAAAACGAAGCGGTACACTACCATGATCAGACATGGTGCAGCCTAGAACACGCAAAAGAGGCTGACAAACAATAAGCTTTAAAAACTAGAGACAGTTTAGGAGCCGGAGATGAAACTCTCGAGTGACACCAAGAAAAAAACACCTACACTCAAAATCGATCGCCATGGCTGGTTAAGACAATATACCGGCTATATCAGTTCGGGTTTCAATCTCCCGACCGCAGTGCCTGCAAGACAAACTCGGACTCGATCTCCTAATCAAAGCAAACCGGTGCTTCTGAAGCACGTCATGTCACCTAATTACTCTGGTCGGCCCAAAGGCATCAAGCCTAGCTTATTAGTGATTCACTACATAAGCCTACCACCGGATCAGTTTGGCGGCCCCTACATCGAACAGCTCTTTACCAATCACCTAAATCCGACACAGCATCCTTTTTTTGAAGAAATAAAGGATTTACGCGTTTCAGCACACTTTTTAATTCGTCGCAATGGACAAATCATCCAGTTTGTCAGCACAGAAAAGATGGCTTTCCATGCCGGTAAGTCAGATTTTATCGGACGTGGACCGTGTAACCCCTACTCTATCGGCATTGAGCTTGAAGGTAATAGCACCACCGCATTTGAAGAGATTCAGTATGAGCGTCTAGCTTTATTAACCCTCGCGTTAAAACGACGCTATGGTTTGACTGCTGTCAGAGGTCACGAGCATATTGCACCTGGACGCAAACAAGACCCCGGTCCATACTTCAATTGGCAATATTATGGCAAAAGCGCCGGTTGGCTCAAAAGACAGCAGCCTTAATAAGCTAACTAGTAGTTATAATAAATACTACGGATGCTTATTTTTAATGCGCTCTTCCTGGTTAATACGAAAGACCAATTCAACAATATTTTTAACATTATATTTTTGAATTAGATTGGTGCGATGAACCTCGACTGTTCGAACTGAAAGATCCAAAGCAATAGCACACTCTTTACTGGTTAGTCCCTTTTTAATTAAAAGAAAAATCTCTCTTTCTCTATTGGTCATCAGGTCCATCGTAAAAGGTCTATTTTTATTCGTTAGTTTATTTTCTTCATCTGCTTTATTAGCTTTAACGTGCTTTTCTGTTGCTTGTTTCTTGTTGAAAGAGTTTGTTTTCATAATGCACCATAAAATTATTGATTACCCAAGTTTTTATAAAAAAAACGACCATAGTCATGCTGTAATTCAGCTGCATTATGTACACTGAGTTTTCTAAAAATATTTGCTCTATGTGTTTCTACCGTACGCTCAGAGATGAGTAAGCGGCTACTAATCTCCTTATTGCTGCACCCCTGAACCACCAGCTTGCAAATACTTTCCTCCCGCTTAGTCAAACCAATAACTGCCGCAGCCGGCGACTTACTGTTTTTCTCATAAACAATGTTTTTCATGAATTAAAAACTCCTTACTTTTAATTGATATGATTTCTTTATCATGAAAATAAAGAAGCAATTCCTGCTTCTAATCTCCCACCCGAAGCAAGATGTTTCAATTAAATAGTAATTTGGCCCCCATCGAAACAAGCAAATTGTTACCTCATGTTATTTATAAGTAGTTTTTTTAGATTTGTAGGCAATTACCCTAAAAAAACACACCCATTTGCTTTGCAAAAAAACAACTATTCTTTGAAAAATTGAAAATTATTTCTTGAGTTTTATAAAAAAATCTTGTTTTACTAAAAATAAAGTCCTCTTTTTTATAAAACCAATTAAATAACAAAATAAAAACATTAAATATCCATTAGTATTTTTCAATCTTGCTTAATGTCATATTTGTGCTAGAGTAGGAATTATTGAGGCGTTTTAATAACAAACCAAGAGAGGTGCTTATGAGTTCTACCAACTTATCTATTAACGGTCACCACCTAGAGGTTACACCGGCTATCCGTGAATACGTCATGAAGAAAATCGAACGTGTTCTTAAGCACACGGATAATGCAACAGCAGCCATTATCAACCTATCAGTTGAGCCACTTAAGCATCGTGCAGATATTACTGTCCGCGTTCCCGGCAAAGAGCTATTTTGTGAGGCTACTGAAGATGATCTATATGCGGCGATTGACATGCTAGCTGACAAAGCAGATCGTATGGTTCTTAAGCACAAAACTAAAAAATCTGACGCTGCCCGACGCGCAGTTTAGGTCTTAAAAACCACATTTACGCATTGCCTAAATAATCATGTATTGATTATTTAGGCAGTATTGATCTATAACTACTCTTATAGTCGTTCTATTGCACTGCAATAAATCCAGCAATCCGCTGAACTTATCCTAATTTTTAGTGAAATTAAATCCTCATCACGAGGTAAATCATTCATATATGAACCAATTTGCGAATATTTTGAGCGTTGAGAATATCCTTCTCGATATAAATGTCACAAGCAAAAAGCGTGCTTTTGAACAGGCAGCTCTCCTCTTTGAAAACCATCAAGGAGTTTCTCGCTCAACTGTCTTTGATAGCCTTTTTTCCAGAGAGAGGCTTGGCTCTACGGCTTTAGGACATGGGGTAGCTGTACCTCACGGCCGCATTCCAAACTTAACTCAGCCGGCTGCGGCTTTTATGCGTTTGGCCAATCCTATCCCTTTTGACGCCCCGGACAATGAAAATGTCAATATCTTGGTGATACTACTGGTCCCTGAAAATGCCACTCAAGAGCACTTGGAAATTTTAGCTTCTCTAGCAAAAACATTATCCAATGAAGAAATTAGAGCTCAGCTACAATCACTAGACGATGAAGAGGCAATCTATCATCTCTTTGCTCAATCATAAGCCCTAAGGTATCCCCATGGTAACAATCCAAGAATTGGCAAAAGAACATAGAGAAAGCCTGCATTTATCTTGGATAGCCAATAAAGAATTTGGCGACAAAGCACTACCTGAAACTGACCTGTCTTCAGCTGATTTGATAGGCCATTTAAATATGGTCCACCCCGATCGCATTCAAGTATTTGGTACTGAGGAAGTGGGTTTCTTTAATGGCCTACCAAAAGCAACGCAAAAGCGCTTACTTAAAGAACTGGGGGATCATAATGCCCCTTGTATTATTATTGCCGAAGGCCAAAAGACACCAAACACGCTATATAAGTTTTGTCTACAGCAAGGCATTCCTCTTTTGAGCAGTATCGTTGATGCGGCCTATTTAATTGATGCCATCAGGATTTATCTAAGTCGTCGCTACGCACCAAAGACCTTAGTCCACGGAGTATTTATGGATGTCCTTGGGCTAGGCGTCCTTATTACCGGCGAGTCCGGTCTCGGCAAAAGCGAGTTAGCACTCGAACTTATTTCAAGAGGACACGGCTTAGTCGCTGACGATGTGGTTGAGCTGAGTCGGCCGGCGATTGGTGTCATTGAGGGGCGATGTGATACCCTCCTACAAAACCTCCTAGAGGTAAGAGGTATCGGCCTTTTAGATATTAAAACCATCTTTGGTGAAACCTCAGTTCGCCGCAAAATGAATCTTAAACTGATCGTGCACCTAGTGAAATCACACGGCGAAGACTTTGAGCGCTTACCTCTCAATGAACAAAGTGAAGAGGTTTTAGGTCTGCCTATTCCTCGTGTTAAACTAGCAGTTATCGCTGGACGCAACTTAGCCGTTTTAGTAGAAGCCGCGGTACGCAACACCATCTTAAAATTACGCGGCATTGACACCTTGGCTGAGTTTATGGAACGTCAATCACAAGCCATCATGGAAAGCTCAAAAGATGAACCAAGAGATTAGCCCCTTAGTCCTAATTACCGGTATTTCCGGCTCAGGAAAAAGTGTTGCTCTAAACCAATTAGAGGACTTGGGTTATTACTGCGTAGACAATTTACCCATTCAATTACTACATGACTTTGTCGCCACCACGCGTGATGCCGCGATCAAAAAAGTAGCAGTGGCAATTGATATCCGCACGCCGGGTGACATTGGCAGTTTACCCGACATTATCACTGCGTTACGAGCCAGAGGCACGCCAGTCCTGACTATTTTCTTAGAGGCTGATGATCACATTATTCTCCAGCGCTATTCTGAATCCCGCCGGCGCCACCCCCTAACAGACCGTGTAAATAATACGGAGGGAGAAACACCCTCTTTAGAGGAATGCGTACGCTACGAACGAAAGCATTTAGCCCGTCTAAAGTTGCAGGAACACAACATAGACACATCAAATATCAAACCTGCCCAACTTCGCGCGTGGATAAAGGACCTCGTGGGTGTTGATACTCGAAGTATCCTTTTGACTTTCGAATCTTTTGCCTTTAAAGTCGGTGTTCCTTCTAGCGCAGATTTAGTTTTTGATGTAAGATGTTTACCAAATCCTTATTACGACCGTGAGCTGCGTCCTTTGACCGGTCGTGATGAGCCCGTAGCTTTATGGTTATCACAATTCGATATTGTGAATGAGCTAATCCAAGATATCGCCAGTTACATTGAAAAATGGCTTCCCTGTTATCAGCAAGACACACGCAGTTATCTTACTATAGCCATTGGATGTACCGGCGGACAGCATCGTTCTGTTTATGTTGTTGAGCAATTAGCCAAGATATTCTCCAATCATAAGTCGCTACGCGTCAGGCACAGAGCCCAGACGCCCAACCTATAATCATGATGAGTATAAAAAAATCATTGCTCTCTGCTGTATGTGTTGGCGGTTTATTTTTTTCAAGTATAGCCTCCGCTGCCCTACAGCAAGACTCCTCAATCCAGCAATTAATTGGGGAGAGTGAAAGCACAAACACACCTACAACCGAATCTTTCCGCATTACCGTACACGGTATTTTTCCGGAAAGCGAATATGAAAGTCTATTTAACGGTTCGCTAGAAAACGCTCCCACTCACAGTGCGGAAGAGTTGCAAGCCGCCTTAAACCCGCAAGCCGCCATTGAGCTTACGCATGACTTAAAAACTCAACCTACCTTACGTGCTGAGAGCCAGCAGGGTTTAACCGGTCAACATGTCCGTGCTAAGCGTGGTAAGTCCTATGTCGTAAAAGGCATACGATACACCCCTTTTGCTTCCATCTCTGAATTTACCGAAATAGGCGAAGCTTCTTGGTATGGTCCCGGTTTCCATGGTCGAAAAACGGCTGCCGGCGAGCGCTACAATCAAAATGAGCTAACCGCTGCCCATAAAGAGCTGCCTCTTAACAGCGTCGTGCGTGTAACCCACGAGATCACAGGCAAAAGTGTGGTAGTGCGCATTAATGACCGCGGTCCATTTCATGGTGATCGCGTCATTGACATGTCGTATGCTGCTGCCAAAGCGATTGGTATGCTCCAACAAGGTAAAGCCAATGTCAAAATTGAGCTTTTACCCAAAGGCAAACCAAGTCTTTAAGCTGTTAGCCTAGAGCTTGCTACGAGTACAAGCGCCTAACTTATTCATTTAAGTAGGCGCTTTTTGATCCGCTTAGCTATCTTTCAACTCCAACGCCGCTTGATAAGCCTCATCCCTAGACACGCCCATCACTTTGTGAAGGATTTTTGCGCTGTCTCGTACCGATACGCCATGCGCCAGCAACTCCTTTAACAAAGGCAGATAGTCATGATTGACTTGACTCTTGCTGGGTGGTTCAAACACTAAAACAAACTCACCCTTTTCTCTTTGCTTATCCACAGCGAGCCAATCAGACAGCTCTACAATCGGCAGACACTGAATTTGCTCAAAGCGCTTAGTCAACTCACGCCCCACCATGATCTTGCGAGCAGGCTGTGTAGCACACAACTCAGTCAGCACCTTAAAACACTCTTTTAAGCGATGGGGCGTCTCATACATAACTACCGTCATAGGTTGTGCCAACCAATACTGCAACCACGCCTGACGCGCATTCTTTTTGGCTGGGACAAACCCCGCAAAGGCGAAACTTGGCTGCTCATCTGTCGTAAACCCACTAGCCATCAAGGCCGTAATAACTGCAGATGGCCCGGGAATAGGAGACACATTGAAGCCTGCCGCATGCACCTTAGCAACCAACTTAGAGCCCGGGTCACTGACCGCAGGCGCACCTGCATCAGAGACTAAGGCGACTCGTTTGCCCGCCGCTAACAGCTCAATCACTTTCTCCGCAGCTAACGACTCATTATGCTGGTGCGCTGCAATTAACGGCTTATGAATTGAGTAAGCGTTTAACAATACTTGCGTAGAGCGCGTATCTTCGCAGGCGATCACATCAACCATTTGCAATGCATACAAAGCACGCTGCGAAATATCGGCCAAATTACCAATAGGCGTAGCCACCACATAAAGGCAGTGAGACGGCCATTGCTGACGCGACAAGCGCTCCTGCACCGTCATATTAATTAATTCATGCTCAGCATCAGCTGCTGCTAAGCTAGGTAGACAATTTGATCCCTCTTGACTCATTTTTCACCTTCCCATGACTAAGATAAGATTTTAACCCCTAGCCTACAGCAAGGTGAGCTTATTATGAAAAATGACAAGACTCAAATTAATATTAATAACACAACGCTTAAAGTTGCCATGCAACAGGTTCCCTGCGAGCAGGAAGTCGTTTTTAATTTAGCTTCAACACCAGACTTGCGACGCCCATACGGTCGCTATGGTAAAAGGCGCAACAAAAGAAGAGCGAGTATTCACTCAACTAAGTCGGCACCTTCTCCTAGCCTCTCATCCTCTCAAGCTCAGGGACAATCTTTTGAGCAACGAGCGATTAGTTTTTTGCAAACAAAAGGTCTGCGCTTAATCGCCAAAAACCTACGCTGCAAGGCAGGAGAAATTGACTGTGTAATGCTAGATAAAAGCACCCTAGTCTTTGTAGAAGTGCGTCAGCGTAGTCATCGGCATATTAGCAATGCAGCAGCCAGCATCACCAAAGAAAAACAACGTAAGATTAAACTGGCGGCTAATTACTTTTTACCCAAGTTGCACCAACACCTAGGACTCAATGAACCACCCTATTGCCGCTTTGATGTAGTCACTTATGATGGCGAAGAGCAAAGCCATCGGTGGTTTATTAATGCATTTTATTAAATTGCTTCAGGTTACTCGGTTCAACAATCACCCGACTAAACTTTCGGCTATGATATTAGTCTACTCTCTTAAACCAATCACGATACTTTTAAAAGATGAGCACCTTAAATCGCATCGAACAGCACTTCCTTGACAACGCAGCCCTTGTTGAACAGAGCTTAAAGGTCTTAGCTGAGCCTTTAGCACAGGGGATCGATCTGATGTTTCAGACGATTAGTAATAATGGCAAGGTGTTAGCTTGCGGCAATGGCGGCTCCGCTGCAGACGCACAGCATTTTATTGCAGAGCTGGTCGGGCGTTTTGAACGCGACCGCTTTCCCCTGGCCGGCATTGCGCTTAATACAGACACCTCTATTTTAACGGCTGTTGGCAACGACTATGGCTATGACCAAGTTTTCGAGCGTCAGGTACGTGCTTTGGCTCAACCTGCAGACTTATTAGTGGCAATTTCTACAAGTGGTAACTCAACGAATGTTATTCGCGCTATCGAAGCAGCAAAAGAGTATGATATTCCTATTATTGCCCTCACAGGTCGCGGTGGTGGAACTATTGGGGAGCTTTTGACATCTAACGACATTCACCTTTGTGTACCCCACGACCGCACCATGAGGATTCAAGAAATCCATATCTTGCTTTTACATATTTTATGTGATGGTCTGGATGTAGCCATACTCGGAGATTAAAGGATGTTATCTAACACCCATTTAGGCCCTAAGTCAGTAAACTTATCGAAAAAAACTAAGCTTCGTCAATTATTAATTGCCGGCACACTTGCTTCATCACTTGCATTGACTGCTTGTGTACCCCTTGTCGTTGGTGGGGCAGCTGTTAGCGTTGCTACGGTGGTCAGTGATCGCCGCCCTGCCAGTATGCAGGCCAATGACAAAAAAATCAGCATATACGCCGAAAACAAAACAGGTGCAGTTGTTCCATCAGCGACATCACGAGTCAATGTGATGACATTTAACCACCGTGTTTTATTGACTGGTGAGGTAGCATCAGAAGAAGACAAACGCATCGTAGAGCAAGAAGTGCGTGAAATTGACGATGTCACTGACGTTGTCAACCAATTAATTGTTGGTCCGGTCGCCGATTTCTCTACTCGCAGCAATGACACATGGATTAGCACCAAAGTCAAAACAGACTTCTTAGCTACTTCCGGCGTCCCGAGCGGCACCATTTTAACAACTACCTCACAAGGTGTGGTTTATCTTATGGGTCAAGTTACTGCGCAAGAGTCTGAAGCAGCAGCTAACGCAGCAGCCGGTGTCTCTGGGGTCAAAAAAGTTGTTAAAGTATTTGATTTGGCAAGCACCACAAATAAGATCTCGACTTCGGCTGGCAACACGTCCAGCACAAGTGCTCCAAACGCAGGTAGCAACGTAAATAGCTCAGCCTCTACTAACGCAACACAAACTTTTCCTTTGGCAAACTAACATAAAAATTCGCTAACGCTCTAACCATGAAAAAAAGTTTTATCTCAATTATCGCTGTAGCAGTGATTGCTGTTTTAGCTTTCTTTACTTACAACACGGTATTTGCAAGCAAATCGGCACCACAAGTTACCTTTAACAGCATTGATGGCAAGACCTTCAAAACGGATGATTTAAAAGGTCGTGTCACGATGGTCAAGTTTTGGGCTACTGACTGCGTCACTTGCATGAAGCAAATGCCCGATACCGTTGCCCACCATGAAAAATATAAGGCTCAAGGCTTTGAGACGGTTGCTGTCGCCATGAAGCACGACAGCATCGACGCGATTCAACGCTTAATTGATGAACGTGGTTACCAATTTACCATTGTGCACGATGTCGATGGCGCCATAGCCAAAGCGTTCGGAGAGGTACGCTTTACTCCCGTCGCTTTTTTATTTGACCGTAAGGGCCAACTTGTTCGAAGCTACATTGGTGATTACGACACCAATTTATTCATCGAAGATTTAGAAAGAACCCTAGCCCAAAGCTAATGGCCTTTGAGCTGCTGCATCCTTATTTATAATTACCACTTTTAGAGACAACAATGACTGAAACCAGTATCACCCCTGCCATAAAGGCTGAGATCATCTCTGAATCAATGCCCTACATTCGTCGTTTTCATGGCAAAACGATTGTCATCAAATTCGGTGGTAATGCCATGATTGACGAGCAATTGCAAAAAAGCTTCGCTCACGACGTTGCTCTTCTTAAGCTAATCGGTTTAAATCCCATCGTTGTTCATGGTGGTGGCCCACAAATCGATAAAGCCCTTAAGCGTTTAGGAAAAGAAGGCACATTCTTACAAGGCATGCGTGTCACTGACGCTGACACCATGGAAGTGGTCGAATGGGTCTTAGGCGGTCAGGTACAGCAAGATATTGTCATGATGATCAACCAAGCTGGCGGCAAAGCGGTGGGCCTAACAGGCAAGGACGGTGGACTCATTAAAGCAAAGAAAAAACTGATGGATAACCTACAGGATCCGGACAATCCTTTAGACATTGGTTTTGTGGGTGATGTGCAATCAATCGACCCCTCGGTTATTAAGGTGCTTCAAAACGATCAGTTTATCCCTGTCATTAGTCCTATTGCTTATAACGAAGAGGATGATGCTGTTTATAACATCAATGCCGATATCGTTGCCGGCCGTATCGCTCAGGTCATGATGGCTGAAAAGCTTGTTTTATTGACCGATATACGCGGTGTGTTGGATAAAGAAAAGCAGCTAATCAAACGCCTAAACACCAAGAGCATTAATGAGTTAATCGAAGATGGCACGATTAGCGGCGGCATGTTGCCTAAGCTGACCGGTGCATTGGAAGCAGCCAACGCCGGGGTTAACTCTGTGCATATTATTGACGGACGCGTACCGCACAGCTTATTACTTGAGATTTTGACTAATGACGGCGTAGGCAGTATGATTACCGTATAAAGGTAGCTTACTTACTAATGAACCGCAGTCGATTTATCAAGCCATTACAAGCAAAAAGTCACTCTTACCGCGCGAAGACATCACCTTCTTCGCGTGTCTGGTTTTTTGATTTAGATAATACCATCCACGACGCCTCTCACTCTTTCTTTGAGCAAATCAGTATTGGCATGGTTAATGCTGTCATGCAGCATATGCAATTAGACAGCGTAGCGGCTAAAGAGCTCTGTGAGCTTTATTGGAAGCGCTATGGTGCAACCATGATTGGTATGCACAAACATCACCAACTCGATCCCGAGCAGTTTTTGCTGGACTCACATAACTTTGATGTCAGCAAACACATGAAGTTTGAGCACCACCTACCCGCGTTATTAGATGCCGTTCCCGGTACTAAATATATTTTGACCAATGCGCCTGAGCACTATGCGGTACAAGTAGTAGAAGGATTAAATATCAGTCAGTATTTTGCCGGTATTTGCGCAGTCAATCATATGATCGTATTTGGCAAGTACAAGCCAAAACCGGCGCCCGCTCTTCTACGTCAATTACAAGCCAGTCTAGGCTTAGAGCCTCAACAATGTGTCTTGGTAGAGGACACTCTAAGCAATCTTAAAACCGCAAAAAAAGAGGGATGGCAAACAGTGTATATCTACCATCCCGGCACGCCTTTTGGACCTCAACAAGTGATTCGTCCTGCTTATGTAGACTTAAGAGTGCGCTCTCTCTCTGAGCTACTAAGACACCCCTTTGCCCAAGAGTAACACCTACCTACTCAGCCATCTTTTCTTTCATCGCTGCAGCTGTCGCAAAGCCATTAATACGCTTACCGTTATCAAACATAATTGCCGGCGTGCCTGAGACATTAGACGCATGCATCAAAGCCAGAACTTCATTAAATGGCGGGTCACAATCTTCTTGTTGCGCTGGCTTGATATTATTATCCATCCAGTCTTGCCAAGTAGTCACCGGATCATCCGAACACAGAATATTACGCGATTTTGCGAAAGAATCCGGACTTAAAATAGGCGTCACAAAGGTATAAACGGTCACATCCATCTTTTTAAACTCCGCCTGTAGCCTTTTGCACCAAGGGCAGTTAGGATCTTCAAAAGTAACCAGGCGCTGCTCACCTGTACCGTAAGTTGCCTTGAGCGCCATATCTAAAGGTAATGAATCAATATCAATGCGATTCATTTCTTCCATACTGAGCTCAGTGAGATTAGCTTTATTAGCCAAGTCATAAAGCTGGCCACTAAAAATAACAAACTCACTATCCGCATCGGTATAAACAATACTACCCTGCACTCGAACCTCATAAAGATTGTCAAAAGGGGTTTTATTTACCGCCGCAATAGGCAAATTAATTCGATCGCTTAGATTCTCTTTGATTTTCTCTTCGATGGTTTCTGCTGCAGCCACTTGAGCCACACACAAACTTAAGGCACTCAGAGTAAGGCATGTAATTTTCTTAAACATACTAACAACAACTTGATTTGACACGGTCACTCCTCTTCAATGACGTACTGTACTATAGCTATTTATGCGACATTAACACGCTAAAAATGCGTTTAGTTCCTCGCCGCTGAGCGCACAAAATAATGTTTGAGTAGCGGCATCTTATTAATGAGCTTGAGCCCGGCATTGCGAAGCATAGCCACCGGGGGAAGATTAATTGAAAACAATCTGTATAGCCCATCAGTTGCCACTCGCATATTAAAAATAGCCTCGGCACGTTGATGCTTATAGCGTTGCAATAAGCGTATATCATTTAATGCTCGCACAGACTCACGATCAGTTAGTACCTTACACAAGGTTTCTACATCGCCTAAGCCAAGGTTAAGACCTTGTCCGGCTAGAGGGTGCACCCGATGCGCTGCATCACCGACTAAAGCAACGCCCGGCCCAATCATCCCGGAGCTTTCTAAGGTTAATGGGAAACCATACATTGGACTACGCAATGTCACATTGCCCAATCTACCCTGAGCAGTCGCCTGTAAGGCATTGGGCAAACGCTTCGCTAATTCATCTGAGTCCATGGCTTGATACTTATCAGCAATGTACTGCGGTGCCGACCAAACCATCGAAACTTGATGGCCATCTGCGGTGTCCGGCAGCGGTAAAAAGGCCAATACGCCAAAATCGCCAAACCACTGAATTGCCGCATCTAAATGAGGTTTATCAACGGTCAACTGAGCCACTAATCCACTATCACCATAGGCCTTACGCTCATGACGGATACCGCAGGCTTGGCGCACCGTAGAATTTGCTCCATCAGCCCCTATTAGCAGCTGAGTCTTTATGATCTGACCGGAGCCGCATTCAATGTTTCCATGCCATTGATCATACGATTTAAATGTATCCTCGATCCAAGGTACGCCGTACACCTTGAGCGCATTAAACAGCGCGTTTTCAATTTCACCGGACTCAACGATATAGGCCAGTTCCAGCATCTGTGATTGCTTAGCATCTAGCACAATCATGCCGTCAAGATCGCCATGAACCTCCATCTGACGCACCGGATTACGGCGCTCATTAGGCATCATAGACCAGATGCCTAGGTGCTCTAAAAACTGCTGGCTCGCCAAAGATATCGCATAAATACGCGGATGATATTGCTCACCCAGACTATGCTTAGGGTGTATTTTTGGCGCTAATATAGCGACGTTAAATTGATTTTTTGCCAGCTGTAAAGCTGCTGCCATGCCTACAATACCGGCACCACAAACGACTACATCATAGGAAATATTTTTCATCTTACTCATCGCGCGTTAGGCTCTCCCATACCAACAGGCCATAAAACCCAAACCCTTGTATCTTGCTTCATACGACCGGCCATTTCACCCGCTTCTTCACCACTGCCCCAAAAAAAGTCAATACGAGCAGCACCTTTAATGGCGCCTCCTGTATCTTGGGCAACCACCACTTTTTCTAGAGGGCGATTAGTGGATGGATAAGTCGTCGCCAGATAAAGAGGACTCCCCAAAGGCACATAATCAGGGTCCACAGCGACCGTCCTTTGTGCCACTAATGGAATGCCATAAGCACCCTTAGGTCCGGCGATACTATCAGTAATACGCTCTTCTCTAAAAAACACCATCGCCTCGTTGACATTGAGCATCTCATCGACACGGTGTGGGTTTTGCTGAGCCCATGCCTTAATGTTTTGCATTGAGGTTTGTGCCAAAGGCAATTCCCCCTGATCTGCTAACCAACGACCAATCGACGTATAGGGGCGACCATTATGATCTGCATAAGCCAAGCGTATAGAACGGCCATTGTCTAATTGTACGCGACCCGACCCCTGGACCTGCAAAAAGAAAGCTTCAACCGGATCATTTAGCCAAGCTATCACCGGAGGCTTGTCACTATTGCTGCCTATTTGGGCTCGCGTATCATAAGGCACGACCTTATTGCCCTCGACCTTACCACGAACACGCTTACCGGCTAACTCCGGATAAACAGCCCCCAAATCAATGGTTAATAAATCCTTAGGCTTAGCATACATTGGCCATTGATAGTCACCGCCTTGAGAGGTTGAGCCCTGCACAACCGGCTCATAATAACCGGTCGCCATCCCTCGTCCAACCAGCTCCCAAGGCTGTAAGTGCTGCTCTAAAAAAAACTTGACCATACTGGGATCGGGCTCTTCGCCATTATGCTGAGTAAACTCTGCTACATCGGCACAAAATGGCTGCCAATCCTGTGGGGTTGCACGAGCTGGAATTGTTAAAGAGCCTGATACCGGACGCATCAACCCCCGGCAGTTATTGATCAACGTAATCCAGAGATTCTCTGTATTGTCATCCTGCCAGCCCGGCAGATTTTCCCATTGCACCGGTCGGTACTGCCCTCGCAACGAGCGAGGATCAGTCTGTCTAAAACTTGACAATGCCGGCACCTGTAATGGGGCATGCATATCAAAGTCAGCATCAGCCCTATCATCGGCTGCGTAATCTGAAGAAGTCGTGCAGGATACCAAACCTAAACTAAGCAATCCAGCAAAAACAGATAAATATATCTTCTTCATATAAAACCTTTTAAAACAACTCTGTTAAGATGTAAAATGAATAAAAAGAATAGCTCTTATATCTTATATAAGACCCAAGCAGTAATAATAACTATATTAACCAAAGACACGCTCAAGATTTTCATCATAACATTATGATGAGCTAGGCAAAACACGCCTTTTGTAAAATCATTGAGAAATACCAATAGAAACTCTCTGAGGAGACCAAATGACTCAATCAGCGTTTAAAAAACCTTTAGAAGGCCACTCTCTTCATTACTATGATGCAAGAGCAGCTGTCGATGCCATCCGCCCCGGCGCTTACGACAAACTACCCTATTCTTCTCGCGTTTTAGCCGAGAATTTGATCCGTAAAGCCGATGGTCAAACCGATCAAGACACATTAAATACATGGTTGACCCAACTCACCGATAGAAAGCGAGACGTCGACTTCCCATGGTTCCCCGCGCGTGTTGTTTGTCATGATATTTTGGGACAAACGGCGCTGGTCGATTTGGCCGGTCTGCGCGATGCTATTGCCGACAAAGGCGGCGATCCTTCAAAAATCAATCCTGTCGTCCCAACTCAGCTAATTGTTGACCACTCCCTAGCTGTCGAGCATGCGGGCGATGATCCCGATGCCTTTGAAAAAAATCGAGCGATTGAAGATCGCCGTAATGATGACCGCTTCCATTTTATTAAATGGACCAAAACAGCCTTTGAAAATGTGGATGTCATTCCGCCGGGCAATGGTATTTTGCACCAAATCAACCTAGAGCATATGTCACCCGTAATTGAGGTACGAGAAGGCATTGCCTTTCCGGATACGCTTGTCGGTACAGATAGTCACACGCCCATGGTTGACGCATTAGGCGTTATTGCCGTCGGTGTAGGCGGTCTTGAAGCTGAAACTGTTATGTTGGGTCGTGCTTCCTGGATGCGTTTACCGGAAATTGTCGGCGTAAAATTAACCGGCAAACTCGGTCCCGGCATAACTGCGACTGACCTTGTCTTAGTGCTGACTAAGTTCTTACGTGAATCCAAAGTCGTTTCTGCTTATCTTGAGTTTTTCGGTGAAGGTACGGCCAACTTAAGCTTAGGAGACCGGGCAACCATTGCCAATATGGCGCCGGAATATGGCGCTACTGCTGCGATGTTCTATATTGATGACAAGACCATTGATTACTTAAAACTAACCGGACGCGAGCCTGAGCAAGTCCAATTAGTAGAGGATTATGCAAAAACAACCGGTCTGTGGGCAGATACATTGCAAGAAGCCCAATATGAGCGTATTTTAGAATTTGACTTATCAACGGTCAAACGCTCATTAGCAGGTCCTTCTAATCCACATAATTTATTACCATTAAGCGAATTAGAAGAACGTGGCATATTAGGCAATTATGATAGCAAAGACGGTGAAATGCCCGACGGTGCGGTCATTATTGCTGCAATCACCAGCTGTACCAACACCAACAATCCGCGAAACGTCATTGCCGCCGCTCTCTTAGCACGCAATGCTAATCGCTTAGGCTTAGTTCGCCAACCATGGGTTAAGAGTTCCTTTGCTCCTGGCTCAAAGGCGGTTGCCCTATATTTAGAAGAAGCAGGTCTTTTACCTGAGCTGGAAAAACTTGGTTTCGGTGTGGTTGCTTTTGCGTGCACCACCTGTAATGGCATGTCAGGCGCTTTAGATCCTGAGATTCAACAAGAAATCATCGATCGTGATCTGTATTCTGTCGCTGTTCTTTCCGGTAATCGCAACTTTGATGGCCGTATTCATCCACACGCTAAGCAAGCATTCTTAGCCTCACCGCCGCTCGTGGTCGCCTATGCGATTGCAGGCAGTATCCGTTTTGATATTGAAAAGGATCCCCTTGGTTTTGATCCTGACGGTAACCCGATCACACTGCAGGATATTTGGCCAAGCGATGAGGAAATTGAAGCAGTCCAAAGCCAAGCGGTGAAGCCTGAGCAATATCGCAAGGTATATATCCCCATGTTTGCAAAGGATGATACCACTGAAAAAGCCAGTAGCCCGCTGTATGACTGGCGTCCGATGTCCACGTACATTCGCCGCCCACCTTACTGGGAGGGTGCATTGGCAGGTGAGCGTACGCTTAAAGATATGATTCCTCTGGCTGTCCTAGGCGACAACATCACTACCGACCACTTATCCCCTTCTAATGCGATTATGCGCGATAGTGCTGCCGGCGAGTACTTACACAAAATGGGCTTACCGGAAGAAGATTTTAACTCTTATGCTACGCACCGAGGTGATCACCTGACAGCGCAGCGTGCTACCTTTGCAAACCCTAAGTTGTTTAACGAAATGGTTCGCAATGACGACGGTACCGTAAAGCAGGGTTCACTCGCTCGCATTGAACCAGAGGGCAAAGTCACACGCATGTGGGAAGCCATTGAAACCTACATGGAACGTGAGCAGCCACTAATCATCATTGCCGGTGCTGACTACGGTCAGGGCTCATCACGTGACTGGGCCGCCAAGGGGGTACGTTTAGCCGGTGTTCAATCGATTGTGGCAGAAGGCTTTGAGCGTATTCACAGGACCAACTTAATTGGTATGGGTGTATTACCACTTCAATTTAAGGAAGGTGTTAATCGCTTGACCTTAGCGATTGATGGCACGGAAACTTATGATGTGCTTGGTACGCCAGCGCCTCATTGCGAGTTGACCTTGAGAATCAAACGCCGTAACGGTGAGACGGTGGACGTACCGGTCATCTGTCGCTTAGATACCGCTGAAGAAGTCAGTATTTACGAAGCGGGTGGCGTACTACAGCGCTTTGCTCAAGACTTCCTTGAAGGCACTCAACACTGAGCCACAGCGCATCGCAACTTATAACCACAAACCGCTATAGAAATATCTATAGCGGTTTTTCGATATGTTCAATTGCCAATGCATTAAAAAACGCTGCGAGCCAATGACCAGCAGCGTTTTAAACTAACTCAATACAGAGTCTGATATAAATTACAAATTAACTATGCTTAAAAACTAAGCATTAAGCAACGTCATTGTGATTTTTACGTTGCTCGATCATATTCATAAGAACCAATGCATCTGGCGCATGCTCAGATACATACTCTACTTGCTGTTCTACTTCTTTGCCATTAGGCTGATAAGAAACAGCTGTAAATTCCTCACGGAGACGAGTCAATAATTTCATAATTTTCTCCTTTCTAATAATTATTTATGATTGTTTGGTCTTGCGACACACCCCTCGCAAAGACCCTAACTTACGATTACCAATACAATATCAATGAATTTCTAATAAAAATATCTTTTTTACAACGACATCATAACGAGTATATATGACAGTAGCATGAAAAAAATACTACATATTAGTCATATAATTAGCATGATTTATTGTAGTGATTTATAAGTCATTAGTATTAGACTATCAATAAAGTCCATTGGTGCCCAAGTAAAAACGTCAAAACCAGTGTTTTCCCTAGAATGTAAAGCCAGCTTGAAGATAGAGGACTTACTAAAAAGCACCTGCTTAGGTAGTACTTAGGTATCGATTAAAGCTTTTTTGATTTTGCTGCTTTTAGCGCATTGATTTGATTTCAATGATGCCTAATTTTTAAATTAATTATTAATCTAGCATCCTAACTTAGCATCATTTTTAATGACCATATAGACCATATATTTGTATATCGACCTCTTTTAGGACTATATATTTTAGGACTATATATTTTCTTTATTGTGCGCTAAGCAATAGATTAGTCTAACACAATCCAAGCAAGCCTGCAAGAGGCGATACAAAAAAAATACAATTATGCTGCACCGCCCCCATCCTTTATAATAAAAAAATGGTTGATTATCGTCATCTAATTTTAATTATTAAATGATAGTATTAATTATCTAATAAATAAAATTTTAAAGGTACGTAGTATGAGCCAAGAGTTATCTGAGCACGCCCGTCGTCTTTACGCTGAAATCATGGACAGCCTGGATGAAGAGCTGGAGATGGAAATTGATGATGAGCGCTATGACGCCATCCTGCAAGAGGCAGGCTTTGAGCATCAATCCGACAGCATGGACCGCCGTTATTATTTCCGTGAGCTGCTTCGTTTGCAGTGTGAGCTCGTCAAGTTACAAGACTGGGTCGTTAACAAAAAACTCAAAGTTGTGGTGATTTTTGAAGGTCGTGATGCCGCCGGTAAGGGTGGCGCCATTAAGCGTATTACTCAGCGTTTAAACCCTCGTGTTTGCCGTGTTGCTGCCCTTCCTGTGCCCAGCGATCGTGAACGCACCCAATGGTATTTCCAACGTTATGTTTCACACCTGCCCGCAGGTGGCGAAATCGTATTATTTGACCGTAGCTGGTATAACCGTGCCGGTGTCGAGCGTGTGATGGGCTTCTGTACCGACGAAGAATACGAAGCATTTTTCCGTGATGTCACCGAGTTTGAAAAAATGCTTGCTCGCAGCGGTATCATTTTGATTAAATACTGGTTCTCTATTTCTGATGACGAGCAACACCGTCGTTTCTTAATGCGCAAACACGATCCATTAAAGCAATGGAAACTATCGCCAATGGATTTGGAATCTCGTCGTCGTTGGGAAGACTACACAAAAGTCAAAGAAATCATGATGCAACGCTCGCATATCCCTGAAGCGCCATGGTGGGTGGTTGAGGGTGACGACAAAAAGCGCGCACGTTTAAACTGTATCTCCCACTTGTTGTCACAGATTCCGTATGATGAAACAGAACATCTTGATTTAGAGCTGCCAGAGCGTATTCATAACCCCAACTATAAGCGCTTACCAACACCTAATGAAATGCTAGTGCCGGCTATTTATTAGTAAATAGCGTGTTCGCCCACTGAGCCAAACGACAAAAGCCTTGAGCTAAATCTCAAGGCTTTTTTACATGTTGACGGACTATAACTTTAAACTACCATTACCGCAAGGATCTGCCTGGCTAATCATGCTGCCTCCGGGTACAGACCGAGTCAACCAAACATTACCGCCAATCACTGAGCCCTTACCAATCACTACTCGACCGAGAATGGTTGCACCTGCATAGATAACCACATCATCCTCTACGATAGGATGGCGGTCATTACCCTTGTGTAAATTACCGTGCTCATCGCTTGGGAAACTTTTAGCACCCAAAGTAACTGCCTGATAGATACGGACATTCTTACCAAGAATAGCCGTTTCACCAATCACCACACCGGTACCGTGATCAATAAAACAGCCCGGACCGATGGTAGCTCCCGGGTGAATATCAATTCCGGTATGACTATGAGCAAGCTCAGCAATAACACGAGCGATAATCGGCGCACCGAGTTTGTATAGCTCGTGAGCAATACGATGCGATACCATGGCGTGAACACCCGGATAGCATAACAACACTTCATCAACGCTGGTTGCCGCCGGATCACCTCGATACGCTGCACGTACGTCTTGATCTAATAGGCCCCTAACCTTCGGCAAGGTGGCAGCAAATTGACGCACGACTTCAACGGCTTGCACACGAATCCTATTAAGTGCATCACCATTACCTTGGATTTTTTGCAATAACTCTAAACGAACCTGAGTAAGCAGCAAATTTAAGGCTTTACCAAGCGTATAACCAACATAAAAGTCTTCATTTTCCTGGACTAAATCCTCAGGTCCCAAACGCATAGGGAATAAAGCTCCGGAGAGTGAATGCATCGCATCAGCAATTATCTCCGGCGAGGGCAAATGTCGCCCCCCCTTTTCATCTAAACGATTTTGCTCAGTACGCCATTCTTGACGCTTTTCTTTGAGGCCACTGACAACATCATCAATGGCAAAATCATGAGGAAAATCATTCATAGAATCACATTTAAAAAACGGCATAAACTATCCTTCAAAGAATCTACTAATTGACTGATTTTACCATTATGCTTTAAACAGCAAGTCCATTAGTTACTTGCTTGTAGTAGACGTGGGTTTTCCCAACCTCCACCCAAGGCGCGGATTAAGTTAACTTGATTCTGTAAACGGTTGGCGCGCAAATTCAATTGGCGTATTTCAGCATTATAAGTGGTATTTTGCACCTGAGTGACACTTAAAAAATCCACCAAACCTGCCTGATATTGATTGAGGGTAATTGCGAGCGATTGGCGTGACGCATTTAAAGCACGTTGCTGCGCCTCCTGCTCACGGACCAAATTAGCCCCGGTGGTCAATGCATTCTCCACTTCGCGCATTGCCTCTAAAACCGTTTGTCGATAGCCGGCAACTTCCGCTTGATAGTCGGCCTTAGCAGAAGCCACTCCGGCCCTACGCGCACCGCCATCAAGAATACTCAATACCAACTGAGGACCTAAAGACCACACATTGATGGGTGAATTAATCCAATCAGAAAAGTTTGACTCTTGAAAACTGCCACTGGCGGATAAATTAAGGCGTGGGAACCAGGCTGACTGAGCCACACCGATATTCGCATTGGCAGCAGCCACATTACGCTCTGCCGCTGCAATATCAGGACGCGCACGCAATAACTCGGAAGGTAAACCGACCGGTACGCTAATTGGTTCGGGTAAATAATTCGGCTTTTCAGCCAAACTGAAGGTGGAAGGTGTCTGCCCAATCAATACTGCGATGGCGTTTTCATGAGTGCTTCGTGTTGTTTCAATCGAAATGGCATCGACTCGCGCATTTTCCAGTTGCGCTTCAGCAGCCACCACATCTGCATAAGCTGCGACGCCTTGCTCATAACGATTGCGAGTGATTTGCAGCGATTGCTCATAAGCACTAATAATTTGCCTTAAAAGTTGACGCTCCAGATCTGTACTACGTAAACTGAAATAATTTTGCAATAGCTCCGCTTGCATGCTTAAACGCGCATCAGCCAAATTAATTGCAGCCGCTTCCTCTGAGGCCGAACTCGCTTCTACCTGCCGACGTATTCTGCCCCATAAGTCAGCCTCCCAAGATACATCAGCGCCCAAAGAATAACGACTTAAGACATCAGACTCTGAACCTCCGGATCGATTCGCTGACGTCGTACTATCTAAGCTTGGAAATAAACCGGCGCGAGAACCTCTTGTTTGTGCAATAGCTGCTTGATAACGAGCTAAGGCCTGCGCTACGGTTTGGTTCTCCTGATTCAGGATAAATATTAATTGATTTAATTCTGCATCATTAAAATCAGTCCACCAATCGCCGCGAATCCACGCTTGGCTGGGTTTAACCTCAATCCACTGCTCACTGTTGACCGGCACCCCTTTAAAAGCAGCAGCCACGGCAGAGTCCGGCACGTGATAATCGGGACCTACCGCACAAGCAGCTAACACGCTTGACATGGAAGCTGTCAGAATTAATCGCTTAATACTCATACTTTATTCTCAACAATTCTCGTATTTTTGGAACGCCTACGTTTAAACCAAGTAGATAATTTATCCAAATATAAATACACCACCGGTGTGCTATACAGTGTCAGAATTTGACTCATTACCAGCCCGCCAACAATCGTAATACCTAAGGGTTGACGCATTTCCACGCCGGCACCCGTGGCGAGGATTAATGGTAATGCACCAAAAATCGCTGCAAACGTTGTCATCATAATCGGTCTAAACCGCACTAAACATGCCTCATAAATCGCCTCTTCGGGGCTGATATTGCCCGCCCGCTGCCGCTGTAGAGCAAAGTCAATCATGATGATGGCATTTTTCTTAACAATCCCAATTAATAAAAAGACCCCGATTAGCGCAATAATTGTAAATTCCATATTCACCATATTTAACGCTAATAAAGCACCAAAACCTGCTGATGGCAACGTTGATAAAATGGTGATGGGGTGAGTGTAGCTTTCATATAAAATACCTAACACCAAATATAGCAAGACCAACACAGCCAAAATCATCAAAGGCTGCTGTTTTTCCATTTCTTCAAAGTCGGCGGCAGAACCGTCAAACCCCGCCTGCACCAAACGGGTCGGTAAATTAATATCCACCAGTGCCTGAGCAATTGCATTACGCGCCTGATCTAGGGTGACACCCTCTGCAAGAGCGAATGTAATCGCATCCGCCAACATGCCGTCCTGCTGACTCACCCTTAGAGGGGCATTACCGACTCGTAACGTCGTAAAGGAGCTAATGGGAATTGCCCTACCGTCTGAGGTCAACACCATTAAATCATCAAGGACCGACGCATCACGCGCATAACGTGACGCTGCTCCCATGACGACATTGTATTGATTAAGCTCTTCATAAATGACCGAGACCTGTCGAGAAGCATAAAGATTATTTAGCGTATTGGTGACAAGACTCATATCGACGCCTAAGCGTTGTGCTTTTTCTCTGTCAATTTCCAATTCTAAACGACGCCCTTTATCATCTGAACCTTCGGAAACATCCACTAATTCCGGTAGTGCCTGAAAAGCACGACGAACCTTTTCAGTCCACTCACGCAGCACCCCCAAATCACCGGCTTTTAGTAGAAACTCATAATCACCGCCCGCTTCCCCACCTAAACCACCGGTAAAGATATCCTGCATGGCAAACAGAAAAATTGAGGAGCCGGGAATGTGCCCCAGTTTGCGGCGCAATTCATTAATTACTTCTTGAGAACTTGCTTCGCGCTCTTCAAATGGTACTAATTGAATCGTCATAAAGCTACTCGTACTGCCGCCGCGACCACCGGCAGAACCGCTGACTGATTCTACATTTGGATCCGCTAAAATAATACGCCGATACTCTTCCAGTTTAGGCTTCATTGCCTCAAAAGAAGTACCCTCATCCACTCTAAACATACCGCGCATCAAGCCTGTGTCTTGCTGTGGAAAAAAACCCTTTGGCACCGTCAAAAACAGATGGACATTTAAAATAACAACCAATATTAACGAGAAAAAAGTGACAAAACGCCACCTAAAACTCCACGCCAAAGTCATTTCGTAGAACTTAAAAATAGCCTCATAGCCTTTTTCAAACAGGCGCACGAAAATATTGGATTGCTTGACGGCGCCCTTGTCGTTTGTTGTTTCACGTATTTTTTCGGAAGATAACCATAGCGCACACAGCATTGGCACCAGCGTTAAGGACACCACTAACGACACTAACACAGCAATAGTTAATGTCATCGCAAATTCAAAAAATAGATTCCCGACTAAATCACCCATAAGTAACAGCGGTAAAAACACGATAACGAGAGATAAGCTCATCGTCACAACCGTAAAACCTACTTCTTTAGAACCCACAAAAGCAGCTTCTTTGGGTGAAAGCCCTTTCTCAATATAGCGCGAGATATTTTCTACTACGACAATTGAGTCATCGACCACAAAACCGGTGGCAACAATTAATGCCATCAAAGAGATTGTATTTAAGGAAAAACCCATAAAATACATCACAATAAAGGTGCCGAATAAAGAGATAGGCACCGAAACGACCGGAATAAAAGTCACCCGAAGATTTCTCAGAAAGGCTAACACCACGATAGCCACCAAAATCACAGCGATGACCAGTGTCTTTTCAGCCTCTTTCAAGGTCGCGCGAATACTCGGCGAACGGTCTTGAGCTAAGATCAAATCAACTTGTCCCGGCAGCAATGCGCTTAGAGTGGGAAGTTGCTCTTTGACTCCCTCCACCGTTTCAATAATATTGGCAGATTCCTGACGGCGGACCATCAGGTTAATGGATTGCTTTTCATTCAGAAAGCCGAAGTTATACTCATTTTCAACCGAGTCATAGACATGGGCAACATCACTTAAGCGCACTGCATTGCCATCTTGCCAGCGAATGATTAAATCCTTGTAGTCATCAGCCTTATATAAAATACCGTTGGTATTAATAATCCAGCGTAAATTCTGATTCTCAATAAAACCCCGCGGTTTGTTTTGATTAGAATTACTAATCGCCCGACTCACCTCATCTAAACTGATACCGTAACTGGTTAGCTGCATTGGATTTAAATCAACGCGCACAGCAGGCATTGAACTACCACCAATCGTGACCTCACCGACTCCTTCCACTTGAGCAATTTTTTGCGCAATGATGGTGCTGGCCATATCGTACAACTCACCCAAGTTATGGGATTCTGAGACTAAGCTCAACACCATAATAGGGCTGGATGCCGGATTCAATTTACGATAAGTGGGTGGATTGCGCATGCTACTTGGCAGCAGCGGTATCGCCTTATTAATAGCAGCCTGAACCTCACGTGCCGCATCATCCACATTCTTATTCATATCAAACATGATGCTAATGCGCGTGTTGCCTTCTTGACTGCTCGCACTGATCGAGTCAATACCGGAAATACTGCCGATAGACCGCTGCAGGGGCGTCGACACACTACTCGCCATTGTTTCCGCGCTGGCGCCGGGTAAACGAGCGGTCACTGAAATGAATGGCACCGCCATTTGCGGTAACGGTGCCACCGGCATCGCTAAGTAGCTCACAATGCCGCATACGGCTAGAGTTAAGGCAAGTAAGAAGGTGGCGACAGGACGTTGAATAAAAGGCGCTGAGATGCTCATCATCAACCCTCTTCTACCGCATTAGTCGCTGATTGCTGCTCTTTATGACCTTTGCCACTCACCAAGCGGTCAAAATACAGATAAATAACCGGCGTCGTAAATAAAGTCAATACTTGACTTAATAACAACCCGCCGACCATCGCTAAACCTAGCGGCTGTCGCAATTCTGAACCTACACCGCTGGAAAGCATCAATGGAATGGCTGCGAACAAAGCTGCCAAGGTGGTCATCAAAATAGGTCGAAAACGTAGTAAAGCAGCCTGACGTACGGCATCATAGGGCGACAATCCCTGCTCACGCTCTGCTGCTAAGGCAAAATCCACCACCATAATGCCGTTCTTTTTAACGAGACCGATGAGTAGAATAATGCCGATGATACCGACCATATCCAAATCCATACCGGCAAGGCTCAACGCAATAAATGCTCCTATCGTCGCTGAAGGTAACGTCGATAAAATAGTAATAGGATGAATATAGCTCTCATAGAGCACACCCAACACGATGTACATAGTAAAGATAGCCGCTAGTAAAAGCAACGCATTACTGCTTTGAGCACTGACATACGCTGATGTCGTTCCTTGGAGTCGCATATCGACGACATCGGGCATCCCGATTTGTTCCGGTAGAGCTTCAATCTGTGGCAGCACATCAGATAATGAATAACGGGGTGCTAAATTAAAAGAAATCAAGCTTGATAGGAATTGATCAATTCGCTGCACTTCCAATGGCGTATAACCCAGCTCAATCGTCGCGACATCAGTTAACCTGACCAGACCATCCGCCCCCTCAATAAACACATCTGATAAAACAGTAGGATCTTGAGAGAAAGCAGGATCGACCTCTAATACCACTCGATATTGTGCTGACTGGGTAAATACCGTCGAAATCAAGCGCTGACCAAAGGCAATATACAAAGCCTCATCAATGTCGGCCATACGAATCCCAAAGCGCGCGGCAGCATCTCTATCAACATTGACTTTGGCTTCTAAACCATTCATTTGATAGTTTTCAACAACATCCGTAAGCCCCGCAATCTCTCTAAGCCCGTCAACAAAATAAGGCACCCACACTCTTAGCAACTCACTATCAAGAGAAGATAAACTTAACTGATACTGGCTGCGAGCAAGCTGCGTATCAATAGACAAATCCTGATTCAGCTGTAAATACACCTCAATACCCTTATAGTCGGCAGCGATTTCTTCAAGACGTGTCATGATCGTCTGCGCACTATCTCGGGCACCATGCGACTTTAATTCTATCTGCATACGACCGGTATTCAGACTCACGTTATTTCCATCAACCCCAATAAAGGAAGTGACTGATGCGATATCCTTATCCTCAGAAAAAGCATGCGCAATGTCTGTCTGTAGCGCGGCCATTCGATCAAAAGAAACGCCTTGATCGGCTTCAGTCATCACAACCATTAGGCCGGTATCTTGCTTCGGGAAAAAGCCTTTGGGGATCCACCAATACAAAGCCGCCGTGATGACTAAGGTAATCATAAAGACAACCAGCGTAAGGAATTGATGGGCTAAGACTTTATCAAGCAAACGAGCATAGCCGGCGATTAAGCGATCAATCTGTTTGCCTAACCAATTAACAATAAAATTACCCTTAGGCTCATCACCGCTTAGCTCGCCCTCTGCATTTCTTGGCGCCGCTTTAAGCATACGCGCGCACATCATCGGCGTAAGAGTTAATGAGATGACCAGAGAAATCAAAATCGCCACCGCCAGAGTCATAGCGAACTCTCTAAATAAGCGGCCGATGACATCCCCCATAAAGAGCAATGGAATCAATACGGCAATTAATGAAAAGGTAAGGGAAATGAGTGTAAAGCCGATTTCTTTGGCGCCCTTTAAGGCCGCATTCATTGGGGTTTCACCCTGCTCAATATGGCGAGCGATATTCTCAATCATGACAATTGCATCATCAACCACAAAACCCGTTGCGATAGTGAGTGCCATTAATGTCAGGTTATTCAGGCTATATCCCAAGAAAAGCATGACAATAAATGTACCAATAATAGATAAAGGCACCACAACTGAAGGAATAAAGGTCGCTGTTAATGTGCGTAAAAACACAAAAGTAACTAAAACCACCAGCAACACAGCCATCACCAGCTCAGTCTGAACATGGCTGATCGATTGACGAATAGACTCAGTACGGTCTGCCACCGCCTCTACTTGTACCGACTGCGGCAACGATGCTCTGAGTTTTGGCAATTGTGCCAAAATATCATCAACCACATTGATCACGTTCGCATTAGGTTGTCGCTGAATATGTAATAGAATGGCCTGCTTATCATTAAGCCACGCCGCTTGTCGGATATCTTCTGCATCCTGAACGACGCTAGCCACTTGCTTTAAGCGCAGAGGAGCATCATTGACATAGGTGACAATGATATCCTCATATTCTTCAGGCGTAAAAAGCTGACTGTTTGTATGAATGGTCGTGGAGCGCCGAGGTCCATTTAAATTACCTGAAGGCTGATTGATATTAGCGGAAGAAATAGCCGCCCGCACATCATTAAGGGTTAAACCATGTGCCGCCAAGGCAACAGGATTAGCCTGAACACGAAACGCAGGTTTTTGACCGCCGGCAATACTCACCATACCCACACCGGATACTTGGGAAATATCTTGCAAAATGCGCGTTTCAACCAAATCACGCACCTCGTAAAGCGGTAGCGTATCAGAGGTGATGGCCAAGGTGATGACCGGCGTATCCGCGGGATTCACCTTGTTATAGATGGGCGGCATCGGTAAATCAGACGGCAGCAGATTAGAAGCCGCATTAATGGCAGCTTGCACTTCCTGCTCAGCCACACTGATTGATAAATTTAAGTTAAATCGTAAATTTATCACCGACGCACCGGCCGCACTGGAGGAGCTCATTTGCTCTAAACCGGACATTTGTCCGAGCTCCCGCTCCAATGGCGAGGTAACCAAAGCCTCCATCGTGGCCGGACTGGCACCCGGATACATCGTCGTAACTTGGATAGTCGGATAATCGACATCAGGTAGGGCTGAAACTGAAAGCTGTCGATAAGAAAACAGCCCTGTCAACAGCACGGCAATCATCAGCAGTGTTGTTGCAATAGGCCGACGAATAAAAGGAGCTGAAATATTCAATCGACTATCTCTACTTTAGAGCCTGCACGCAAGCGATCAATACCTTCTACAACCACTCGATCGCCCTCAACTAAACCATCAGTCACTTGGGTATAGCCGGTATCCACAATGCCGGTAATAACCTCGCGCTGATTAACCGTATTGCCCTCATCAACTAAAAATACAAAGGCGCCTTCGCGACCGTGCTGAATCGCATCGGTTAGTACACTTAAACTGTGATCGTAGCGCTCAGCAAAAAGCCATGCATTCACGAATTGATTAGGGAATAAATTGTGCTCGCTATTATTGAAGCGTGCTTTTATTTTGACTGTACCGGTTGTTGAATCGATTTGATTATCCATTGATAATACAAAGCCTTCTTCAATAAATTGGGACGAGTTACGATCAAATAACTGCACTTGAATTGGAATATTCTGATAGAACTTAGAGGCTATTTGCGGTACAAACTGCTCAGAAACTGCAAACTCCACATCCATAGGCTGATTCTGTGTAATCGTAACCAAACCATCGGCCGAATTAGCCTGTACCAAATTACCAATATCAACTTGGCGCAGACCTAAACGACCGCTGATTGGCGCAGTAATTGTTGTGTACTCAAGTTCAATTTCCGCTTCATCTATTTGCGCTTGTAAGCTGGCACGGTTCGCTTTTAATTGATTAACTAAGGCTTCTTGAGTATCGACTTGCTGCCTGGCGATGGAGTTTTGCTTAAATAAAGTCCGGTAGCGACGCGCATCTGCTTCCGCATTAAGTAACTGCGCTTCATTTTGTTCATACTGCGCACGCGCCTGCTGCAGCCTAGCTTTGAAAGGACGTTGATCAATTTCAAACAAAGGCTCGCCTTCCTCTACAAAAGCGCCTTCTTCGAAGAGAATCTTGGTCAACAAACCGCTCACCTGACTATTAACCAGTACCGTTTCAGAGGGAACCGCGGTACCTAAACCTCGAACAATAAAATTCATGGAGCGCTCTTCTGCAGTCACCACGCTAACCTTGGTCACCATGCCCATCATACCGCCCGGGCCTTGTCGTGGTCCGCCCATTCTGCCAGCCCCCGCACCTGCGGCTGCCGGTTCATCTGCCGATGACGTCTTAAGGGCTTCCTTGCCCCCCATAAAGTAATAGTAAATAGCAAAGACGACGACTGCCAGCAATAGCAGCATGACAATCAATTTTAAGAATCGCTGTCCGGGCGACGTTGTTTTGGAAGATAAATCATAGCGCTCTGCCCTTGCTCTTTTCTCTACTGACTCGGGAGCCTGCTCTGACTTAGTTGTCTTAGATGACTCAGGTGGGTTACTCACTCAAACATCCTATAAATTACTATGTATAAAAACTCATCATTATTAATTAAAAATTGCAAAAAGCAATTTTAAAACCGGTAGGCCTGGTAACTAAATGCGCCTCTAACTGCCGGCTTAATTGATATAAGCGCACAAAAGTCACGTATTTATTTGCGCTAATTTCCGGATAAACCTCACTCGTCTTTGGCACCCAAACGCGTATGAGCTGAAAAGGCTGCCCACCTAAAGCACGCTCATAAACTCCATTTGCCGATGTCGTGGCATACTCAGGATCACGCGAGGCTCGAATAAAATGCAATAAGCTATTTACTCCCTCAGCAAGGGGCCTAAATGACGCCACCCACTCATCAACCACTTTTTGTCTTTGTTCAGGGCTACTCGTCAACCACCCTTGATAAGCGGGAAACTCCGTAGAAGACAATCCGCCCGGTACCACATATCGACTCTTAATTTTCGCCAACCACTCACTTTCTCTTGCTGCGCGGCCGATTTTACCCGCATCGTGCAATTCACGACTGACTTGATTTAAATCGATGAGTGCGGATTCAATAGCTGATGAATCAACACCGGGGTAATTCCTATACTCTTGAAGTGTAATTTTTTGCTTATCCAATTCCTGCAACAAGGTATTGCGGGCATCACCTCGCTCACACACATCCATCACATCAAACAGCGCACCAAGTAAACACTCATCACTTTCCGGACTGGCAGATAAGTGCTGCTGAAAAAAGAATAAACGCTTAAAAAGGTACTCTAAACGTAAAAAAGAGCGAATTTTCTCACTAAATGGGTACTCATACAAAATCACGATAATCCCTTGTAAATTAGCCTTTTTCGCTTAACTCCAGCCAACACTCATGCATTTGATGCACTTGTCGCTGCAGCTCAGCCAAATCAACGCCCACACCGTTGTGAATCACATCGTCTGCATGTACTAAACGATCCGCTCGGCTTGCCTGACTGGCAATAATGCGTCGAATTTCATCGACGGTGAGCTGACTTCTAGATTGTACACGCGATATTTGCGTCTCTTCATCACAATCTACGACACAGATGCGTTTAAATTGTGGCCGATAACGCTCGACTGACTCAATTAAAAGAGGAATATCGTAAACCACGTAGGCGCTAGTCGCTTGCTCTGCTTGAATGCGCATGTGTGCCTGGATGATAGGATGAACGATGGCTTCTAAACGTTGACGAGCGTCAGCCTCTTGAAATACTAATTCGCGCATCTTCGCTCGATCCAAAGCCCCGGTATCATCAATCATAGCATCACCAAAAGCCACTCTAATTGCTTCTATTGCTTCACCGCCACTAGCTGTACTTGCCCGTGAAATCTTATCGGCATCAATAATCACAATGCCCAGCTTTTCCAGTAATTTGGTTACGGTCGATTTGCCGGAACCAATCCCACCTGTTAGACCGATCTTGAACTGCTTCATTTGCTCCCCTAAACCATGCGGCTATTTATCCATACCACCAAATAATATATGCTGCTACAGATAAAAAGGGACCAAAAGCAATACTACTTACAGTCTTTTTTGAGAACAAACGACAACTCATCACAACGACAATAGCCAAGCAGCACGCAATGAATAACAAATACAGTACTGATTGCGCATCAAACCAACAGAGCAAAGCTAAAACAAATTTTGTATCACCGGCACCGAACCCCGGCTGAAACCTGCCATTACTCCACTTCTCCATCAATACCTGAAGGATCTTAGCATAGATGGCCCAGAGCATAACTATTGCCAATTGTATCCAAACAATACTATTTAATACAAAATAATGGTAGCTTAAGCCACCGATGGCAAGCGCCAAAAGTAGCCTATCGGGCAATATTCTTAACTTAAGATCAAACCACGACAAGCTCAATAAAAGGGCAATAAATACCAAATAGAACGCCCCCGCTATATCAAGTCGAGGCAACTCGAGACCTAGAACCAAAAACGCCAACACAACCAACCAAGGAGGATAACGCTTCTTATAAGGACGCACGTCTCGCCAGTAACAATCACCGCGATATTGCCTGTAAATGCTCAGCAAATAGGATGGTAAAAAGAAATAGAGTATGAACCCTAGGAAGGTCAAAAAGAAAAAGAGCTGAAACATCTGAATTTCCTCCATAGGAAAATCTTAGCTTAAGCTCTTTGTCATATGTTGGTAGTAGGATATATTTATCCCTGATGAAACAATGGATTAGAATGATGAATTAGTGCAGTGTCCTGTCGCTGTCTGTATCGCCCTCGACTAACTCTATATCCTCATAGTCAGTCTCAGACTCGTAAGTTAGGACATGGGCATCAAGTTTGACAAACGCATATAACAAAGCGGCAATGGATTGGTAAAAATCAAAATTAGTGCCCTCTATTTGCTGTATGCCGTCTTGCCATTCTTCTGTCCATGAAAGCAGAGAAACTTCCAAGTACATACCTTGGACTTGTGCAACAGACTCCATGATCTTCGGATCCTGTTCATCAACGACCGCTAAGCACCACGCAGAAATAGCCGCAAGATAGACAGAGATATGATCGACTGCCCCGCCAAACTCGGGATTTAATGGTAGTTCGTTATGCTCTAAAAAGACGGATAACGGTAAGTTATTCTGTAAAAAATCAATATCTTCCTGGTCTAAATAGAGTGATGCTAAGGGTGGCACGGTCTCTGTTTTTTTAGTTAAAAAGAGGATTTTAAAATCCTCTGCTAAAGCAACACGTGCCTCATCGCTACCATCCATCGCCTTGAGGGCGTTAGACACACGCTCGACCTCTTTGTTAAAGCCAAGACCTACAAAGAAATCCAGCAACTGATCCATCTCATCCGAACAATAAAATGCAAACAAGTCCTTGCTTATCACATCAGCAAAAACACTCGAAAACCACTCAAAAATCGAAGAGCGCTCGGCATTAAATGGGGTCCAATTAGCTTGAAGTTCCTGATACATAGTGGCTTAAGTCCTTTGGGTAACGCTAAAATTAAACAATATTGTTTCTATTTTACGCATATATCTCGCGGCCGTCTTTCGCGAGCGATAAGAATAAAAAAGTGAGTGCTCAAATCAAAAAGCTCACTCACTTTTAAACGCGTGTGCACCTATCCACACTAGCGGTTAAACACTGTCACTGACTCCGGACTCAAGGCGATACGTTCGCCTTTTTTGTAGTCTGCTTCCTGCTGTATTTGTTGCGGTAAAAAAACATCGACTTCTTGTCCCTGGTCTTCATCGATCACATGCAATCTGACAAATGGACCTAAGTCTTGGACATCTTGTAAGTAGCCGTGAAGCATAAAGCCATTATGCTCTGTCGGGCGACTCAAGCGCCATTGATGAGGACGAACATAGGCTCTGGCAGCACCATCACGGACTTCCTGTCCGCTCTGGTCGTCTGTAAGCGCCACAGAAAACTCATTGAAATGCCACCTTGAATCCTCGACAACGCCTTCAAACGCGGTGGCCTCACCTAAGAACTCCGTAACAAAGGGGGTTTGCGGCTGGTGATAGAGGTATGATCCGCTTCCCTCTTGCTCGATCCGACCATGATTCATTAAAACGATATTATCAGAAATTTCTAAGGCTTCTTCTTGATCATGAGTAACCAAAATACTCGTCACACCTAACTCATGATGAACACGTCTCAACCACTGACGCAACTCTTTACGAACCTTAGCATCCAATGCACCAAAGGGCTCATCCAGCAATAACAGCTTAGGACGCACCGCCAAAGAGCGGGCTAAGGCAATGCGCTGGCGTTGGCCTCCGGAAAGCTGTGCCGGAAAAGAGTTAGCCAAATGAGGCAGCTGGACTAATTCCAATAAATGCGTTACGCGTTCTTTAATCTCTTTTTTCGACGGTCGCTGACTACGCGGCAAGACAGTTAAACCAAAGGCCACATTATCAAATACGGTCATATGGCGAAATAAAGCATAGTGCTGAAACATAAAACCAATGTTACGCTCCTGCACCGACCTGTTGGTCATGTCCTGGCCATCTAAAATGACCTGCCCATTATCGGCAAACTCCAAACCCGCAATAATACGTAAAAGAGTTGTTTTGCCGCAGCCTGATGGACCTAATAAAGAAACCAACTGGCCTGTTTCCACATGCAAGTTGATGTTTTTTAATGCCTGAAAACCACCAAAATGCTTGTTAATATTTTTAATTTCGATGCTCATGCCGCCACCTTATCTTGCTTTTTGTCCATAGTCTTTAAAAAATCCTTTTTCCCTGCGTGAGAAGCTAATGCTTGCTTGTACTTACGCTTTTCCCACCAACTCAGCGCATGCTGTAAGAGCAAGGTGAGGATCGCTAAAAATGCTAATAAGCTGGCAGCAGCAAAAGCCCCTACCGGGTTGTAGTCGTTATAAAGCACATCAATGTGTAGTGGTAACGTATTAGTCAATCCGCGAATATGCCCTGAAACCACCGAAACAGCGCCAAACTCACCCATCGCACGCGCATTACTTAAAATAATTCCGTACAACAACGCCCAACGGATATTTGGCAATGTCACGCGCCAAAACATTTGCCAAGACGATGCGCCTAACACTAAGGCTGCCTGCTCTTCGCTTGAACCCTGACTTTGCATCAAGGGAATTAATTCACGCGCAATAAATGGGAACGTGACAAACAACGTCGCAATGACAATGCCCGGCACCGCGAAAATCACTTGAACACCAATCGACTCCAGCCAGCTACCAAGAAAACTATAGCTTCCGAATAGTAAGATAAACATCAAACCCGCCACAACCGGTGATACCGAAAATGGCAGATCCAATAAGGTGGTCATCCACTGCTTACCTCGGAAATCAAAGCGTGTGAGCAACCAAGCCACGGCGATCCCGAAAATTACATTAATCGGCAACACGATCGCTGCGGTTAACAAGGTCAGCTTAATCGCTGAGACCGCGTCCGGCTCAGTTAATGAAGCGATATATAAACCCCAGCCTTGACGGAAGGCTTCCACAAAAATAGAGAACAATGGAATAACCAGCATAACGCCCAGAAAAGCAGTAGCAATTGCTATTAATAAAAACTTCAACCAACGAGGCTCATCGACAGAATTTTGATTTGTTCTTTTCATGTTTAATCCTTATGCTCTACCTTCAAGACGGCGACTAATACGCCATTGTGCGGCATTGATGATAAAGAGAATCGTAAAAGCAATGAGCAACATAAATAAGGCCACAGCGGACGCTCCCTGCACATCAAACATCTCTAGTTTTGCTGTAATAATGACCGGTAAAATTTCAGACACCAGCGGGATATTACCGGCAATAAAAATCACGGAACCATACTCACCGGTCGCTCGGGCAAACATCATGCCCGTACCCATCAATAAAGCCGGTGTTAACTCGGGTAAAATGACGCGTCGAAACGTAGTCCAGCGATTTGCCCCTAAGGTCGCGGAAGCCTCTTCTAACTCAGGTTGCAGCTCTTCCAGTACCGGTTGCACCGCACGCACAATAAACGGCATACTGACAACGACCAAGGCGAGGTAAATACCGGTTGGAGTAAAAGCAATCCGCTGTTCAAAGAATTGACCCAACCAGCCGTTTGGCGAATAAAGTGTTGCTAAGGTAATCCCTGTAACCGCTGTTGGCAAGGCAAAAGGCAAATCAACCAACGCATTCATCAGAGACTTACCGGGAAACTGATAACGCACCAATACCCAAGCCACTAAGGTACCAAAAAACAGATTAGTAAAGGTCGCATACAGTGATAAACGAAGGGTTAAAAAAATGGCTGCCATCACGCGCTCTTCGGTGATTGTGCTGATAAACACATCCCATCCCATACCAGAAGTGACCCAGAACAGCATAGCAAAAGGTAAAAGCACCAAAATGGATAAGCAAAACACACTTACCCCTAAACTTAGACCAAAGCCCGGTAGTATCGTTTTTTGTTTGAGTAAAAATTGCATTATTTAATACCGCTTTTTAACAGCAAATGCGCTTAGCCTCATAAAATGAGTTCTAAGCGCATTGAAGCTGAATTTTAAAACTTTTTTATTATTTAGCGCTTGTTGACTTCGTCAAAAATACCGCCATCAGCAAAGTAGGTTTGCATAATTTCCGGCCAATCACCAAACACTTCTGTCGCACGGAAAGTCTCTACCGGAGGGAAGCGATCAGCGTTTTTCTCTAATACCTCTTGGCTACTAGGACGTAGGTATAAAGAAGCTGCTAACTCTTGCGCAGGCTCACTCCACAGGAAATCTAAGTACTCTTTGGCAGTCGCTTCTGAGCCCTTACGCTCAACTACTGTATCGACAATAGCGACAGGGTTTTCAGCTTTAATGGAGTAAGTTGGGTAAATCACTTCAAATTGGTCTTTACCAAACTCATTGGCTGCCATATGTGCTTCATTTTCAAAGGTTAGGAGCACATCACCAATACCTCGCTGTACGAAAGTCGTCGTCGCAGCACGGCCACCATTTTCTAAGATTGGCGTATTTTTCAAAATACCACGCGCTAATTCTTTGGCTTTTTCATGATCGCCATTATGCTCTTTTAAAGCGGCACCATAAAGTGCTAGGAAACTATAGCGGCCATTACCGGTGATTTTCGGGTTAGCAATCACGATTTGCACGCCGTCTTTTGTCAAATCTTCCCAGTCTTGGATGTTTTTAGGATTGTCTTTGCGCACTAAAATCACGGTTAAGCTGGTAAAAGGTACCGCATTGTCAGGAAACTCCTGCTCCCACTCTGCATCAATCAGACCCTTGTCAACCAACAATTGAATATCTGAGCTTTGGTTCATTGTCACGACATCCGCTAATAAACCGTTGGCCACACTCATCGCTTGCTTAGAAGAACCTGCATGTGACTGCTGAATAGTTAAGGTCTCACCGTTATGCTTGGCAGCATAATCCTCTAAAAACAAAGGATTAAATTCCTTATAGAAGTCACGCATCACATCATAAGATACATTTAAAAAAGCATCTTTACCGTCTTGTGCTTGGGCACTGACAGAAAATGCAGCAGAAGCCGCGATAGACAAGACTAACGCAGGCTTCAGCGCTGATGATAAAAAACTTTTACCGAATTTCATAAGTATTCCTAAATAATATTTTTGTCTATTGAACGCCTCAAAAAGACATAAGAAAGAATATAACTCTTTTTTCTTATAATTAAAAACAATAAATTTACATATTTATATTACCAAAAGAAATATAAACATATTGATTTAAGCATTAAAAACCTTGTCAATATTAGAGAAGAACGAAGAATCTTGGGGCTTTTTTATGACACAAATCAATAAAGCCCGTCGCCGAGTGCTGACAACGAGCGGTAGCGTCTTAGGCTTAGCCTCTATTAGTGCGATTAGTGGCTTAACCCCGGCAGCCAAAGTACTAGCAGCAACCCAAACTGACGCAGGAAGCGGTCCCTCCTTACCGGATTATGCCTCTTGGAAAGATCCCGATAGCTTAATTATCCATAGTGCAAACACGATGGAAACTAAGCGTAGTGCTTTCGGTAGTGGAATCATTACACCACTAGAACGTTTATTTGTACGTAATAATATCTCGCCCCCAAGTGAGGATATTATAAAAGTTCCGGACGCTTGGGAGATAGAGATCGCGGGGGTAAAAGACCCATAAACTCTGACCGTTGCGGATCTTAAAAAGTTAGGTATGACTACTGTAGCCATGGTCCTACAGTGTAGCGGCAACGGTCGTGCCTACTTCCCATCAAGGCCAAGTGGTACTCAATGGACCGTCGGCGCAGCAGGCTGTGTCGTCTTTAGTGGTGTTCCTGTTAAAACCCTACTAGAACACGTCAATGGCATGAATGATGGTGCCAAATATATGACGCTGAACGCATTCGCCAAACCATGTTCGAAAGCATGAGCGCTATGCCCTCTTTTGACGCAATGGATGCAGATGACATAGAGGCGGTAATTGCTTACTTAGTCTCGGCCATTGAATAATTGCCCTAGCTCTAAAGCAATAAATTAAAAAAGCGCCTTGTATATGTAGAAGGCGCTTTTAAATGAATTGTCAGTAAATTGTTAATTTACACAATACCGCTCGCTTGCTCATCGGCATGATAAGAAGAGCGGACCATCGCTCCCACCGCCGCATGGCTAAAGCCCATTTTGTAGGCTTCCTCTTCGAGCCAAGCAAATTCATCAGGGTGCATATAACGCTCAACAGGTAAATGATAACCGGAGGGTGCCAAATACTGACCGATAGTAATCATATCAATGTCGTGCTCACGCATATCACGCATGACCTCAAGAATTTCGTCATTATTTTCGCCTAAACCGACCATAATGCCGGACTTAGTCGGGATACCCGGGTACATACGCTTGAAATCCTGAAGCAACTTAAGTGAGTGCTTATAGTCCGCCCCCGGTCGTGCTTGCTTATATAAACGAGGAATTGTTTCTAAGTTGTGATTCATCACATCAGGCAAACCGGCAGCAAAAATATCTAAGGCTCTTTCTAAGCGACCACGAAAATCAGGGACTAAGACCTCAACCTGAGTTTTTGGTGAACGCGTACGGACCTCATTAATACAATCTACGAAGTGCTGCGCCCCACCATCGCGCAAGTCATCACGGTCTACCGAGGTAATCACTACGTAATTAAGACGCATTAGTGCGATCGACTCAGCTAAGTTAGCAGGCTCTTTTTCATCTAAAGGATCGGGGCGACCATGACCGACATCACAGAATGGACAACGACGGGTACACTTATCACCCATAATCATGAATGTCGCTGTCCCCTTACCAAAACACTCACCGATGTTTGGACAAGAAGCCTCTTCACAGACCGTCACCATTTTATTTTCTCTTAAGATACTCTTAATATGGTTGAACTGTGAATTTGCCGGTGCGGCTTTTACGCGAATCCACGACGGCTTTTTAATCGGCTCTCTTTGTACTACTTTGACTGGAATACGAGAAACCTTGTCAAAAGCTTTTTGCTTTTTGGTCGCAACATAGCTTTCGTCTTTCTCTAAAATTGGTAAATTTGTACTCACTGCTTTTGTCCTCTAAATTAGAGTGATAGTGTTGTCTAGGCGATGACCTACTAAGCCAACGCTAATTTAGCGCTAAATATGCTCTGAAGTTCTTCAACCACTTTATCAGAAACTTCTTCCACCGTCGCTTTTATCCCCAAGCTTTGCATATCTATTGTACGTAAGCCCTCGTAACCACAAGGATTTATGCCCAAAAAAGGCTCTAAGTCCATCGCCACATTAATTGCCAAGCCATGATAAGTACAGCCGTTAGTAATTTTAACACCAAGGGCCGCGATCTTAGCCAAACCATCGCCGGGAACGTCTGGCATTGGCACATAAACACCCGGCGCCTTTTCTTTGCGACAGGCATTAGGGATACCAAAATAAGCTAATGTCCTGATTATTGCATCTTCAAGACCTTCCACATACTCTTTCACGAACATCTTGTAGCGATTAAGCTGCAACAAAGGATACACAACGACCTGTCCGGGGCCATGATAAGTGACCTGCCCACCACGATTACAGTGCACAATGGGTATTTGCTTGGGATTTAAAATGTGTTCCGGCTTTCCTGCCTGACCGAGGGTGTAAACAGCCTTATGCTCTACCTGCCAAATCTCGTCTGCTGTGTCGTCACTACGAGCCTCAGTAAACTCCTTCATGGCATGCCAGAACGGTTCGTAATCTGATAAACCCTCAAATTTCTTAATTTTGATCATAGATAGTGATGGCTTAGCTACTTAGTGATTTTGCACCTAATAGCTAAGCGTAGGTTAGAGCACCGCTTTTACAAGTTCATGCCCATGTAGAGCACGGTAAATATTATCTAATTGCTCACGTGACTCAACATAAACAGTCACGGTCAAACCAACATAATTACCCTTACTACTTTCTCGGAAGATAATTGTTTCATGATTAAAGCTGGGATCGTGCTCTAAAATGATGGGCGTCAAAAGCTGCACGATTTCCGGATGATTTACACTCATCACTTTGATGGGAAAATCACATGGATACTCAATCAAAGATTCTTCTTTTGGTATGTCTTTCATATCAATCAAAGTGCTGCCAGCACCTTTCCATAAGCTTGTTTTAGAGCCTTGTATATGGGTCCGACCTCACCGTTTGCAATAGGCTTTGCATCGAGCTCTGTGATCGGCAAAATTTCTTTAGTGGCAGAAGATAAAAACAACTCATCCGCTTGCTCAACCTCTTCCTTCGACACCGGTCGCAGATGCAAAGGAATACCCTCGGCTTGGCACAACTCCTCAATCAAGCCATAGCGGATTCCCTCTAAGACCAAATTATCCTTGGGTGGGGCGATCACTGCACCATCTTTAACCACCCAAATATTCGCCGAAGAAGCTTCCGATAAATAACCATCACGAAACTGAATAACATCATCCACACCGCGCTCAACGGCGTATTGCTTAGCGAGGACATTACCAAGTAAAGAAACCGATTTAATATCGCAGTGCAACCAGCGCATATCCAGCATACTGACCGTACGTAATCCCTGCTCAATTTCTTTTACACTGGGTGCTACGCGAGGAGCTGCCATCAAGAAGATAGTCGGCTTAATCGGTGGATTCGGAAAAGCATGGTCGCGCTTAGCCACACCACGGGTCACTTGTAAGTAGACTAAGCTATTATCCCATGGCGCACGCTGAGCCATCATTGTCATCAGCTGTTGCCACTCTTCTGCCGTATTGCCTGTTTGTAGGGAAATCTTGTCCAAGCTGCGCATCAAGCGAGCCACATGCTGCTCTAATCGAAACGGTTTACGATTATAAACCGGCACAACCTCATAAATACCGTCACCGAAAATAAAGCCTCGATCTAACACAGAGATCGTTGCTTGGCTCAAAGGCAAAATGTCACCGTTTAAATAAACGTCAACATCTTCTGTAACGCCCGGAATTAACTCTTCAATCATCAATAACTCGCTTCGAACAAACTCTTAGAAAGAGCCCATTAACTTATCCCATAAACGGCCAAATAGACCGGCCTGCTCAACTGCTTCAATCACCACTAAGGGATCCTCTTTCATGATGTGGCCATCTAATACAAACTGCACTAAGCCAACCTGCTGACCACGCTGTAATGGCGCAACAAGCTTCTGATTAATCTGTGTAATGGCCTGTACCTCATCTTCGCGTCCACGAGGAACAGTAATAGCAACCTTATTCTTTGAGCCTAATCTGGCTTCCTTGGTCTTGCCCTCCCAAACGCGCAAGCTAACTATTTCATCACCCGCATCAGCTACCTCTCTGGCAACAAAATTAGCATAGCCCCAATCTAATAACGCCTGATTAGCGCGTTCGCGTGCAGCGATACTTTCCGTGCCAATCACCACCGACAATAAACGACGACCGTCACGTTGTGCCGTTGTAATTAAACTATAGCCTGCCGATGACGTATGACCGGTTTTTAAGCCGTCAACACCTAAATTACGACGCAATAAACCATTACGATTATGCTGATTGATATTATTGTAGCGGTATTCTAACTGACTGAAATAGTGATAGTACTGCGGATGATCTAAAATGATGTGCTGCGCTAATACCGACATATCACGGGCCGTGGTATAGGTACGCTCTGAAGGTAAACCGGTTGGATCACCAAAGCTAGTATTAGGCATACCAAACGCTGCAGCGCGCTTATTCATCTGATCGACAAACACATTGAGTGAGCCACCCACGGTTTGAGCCAATAAAATACTGGCGTCATTACCCGACTGCACAATCATACCTTGTATCAACTCACCGATTTTCACCGGTGTATTGATCTCAATAAACATACGGGATCCCTCAGCAGCACGAGCTTGCGGGGTCACCATCACCTCTTGCTCTAGCGAGATACGACCTTTATCCAGCGCATCAAACACCAAGCTCGCTGTCATCAACTTAGTCAGAGACGCAGGCTCAACACGCATATCCGGATCTTTTTCTGCCAAGATCTGCCCAGTATCGACATCCATGAGTATCCAACTACGAGTCTCAATATCCGGCACCACAAAATTAGAGAAACCAACAACGGTTGGCGTATCCGGCGTCGTTGGGACGATCGAAGAAATATTAGTTGCTTCTGTTTCGGTTGGCGTCACAGGCTGCAGAATAATTTGTCCGCTCGTCGTGCTGTCTGCTGCTTTTTTACCTGATAAAAACGTATAGGCACCAACACCCACCAAAATTAATATCAGTAAAATTACTATTCTTTTAAACATCGTCGTTACTCTAAATCGCTATAAATAATGGATTGGCTATTGTAAAACTAAATCAGGTCAATACCCTTGAGATAGAGCTCTAACTGCTTCCGAAGTTCAATCAAGGCCCCATGAAAGTAATGCCCCACACCAGGCAATACTGTGACCGCCTGCTGTTTGCTTGTCAACCACTCAAAGGCGTCACTCAGAGGAATCACCTCATCCTGCTCACCATGGATAACAAAGGTATTGTCCGGCAAATCAACCTCTCTATAACTAAAACGCCACACACCCACACCAGCGAGCAACAACGCAGAGGGCATCGTCAATAGGGATTGTGATGGCGCTTCGGCAATCAGCTCAGCAATTTCTTGGTGAAGCTGAGCTGCGACTGCTGAGCCAAAGGAGAAACCACCAATCAACCAAGGCAGTCCTGCCAATTGAGGATGCTCAGCTAAAAACTGCTGCACCACCTGAACCATATCGTGAGTCTCCCCTCTGGCCTCATCAAACTCACCTGCTGATTGACCGACCCCTCTAAAGTCTGGACGCAATACAGCATAACCATGATTGACTAACAAACGTGAAATGGTGGTTACTACTTTATTATTACGGGTTCCTTCAAATAAAGGGTGAGGATGTAAAACTATCGCCCAACCCTCAGGGGCATCTTTTGGGTAGTCGATCATGACATCTACAATACCGACACCACCCTGATATAACTTAGTCGCTTGGGACATATAATCATCCAATCCTTTTAAATATAAAGTATTAATCACCCTATGGCAGGGCTTCAATATGTATATCTCGAGGCTTATACTCCACGATTCGCGGTGAACCGGAGCTCATTTTCAGCTCACTTGGTTTAAAACCAAGCCAACCCGCTCCTAAGCCGTAGATAAGTACATTAACTAACAACAGTAAAATAAATAGGTTGCGCATCGTGTTATTCTGCTCTACAGACTATTTGGGCAAAATGGAATTTATCGTGACACATCAGATCAATGCGCGACCGAATCTTGCAAACAATATTGCGCATAAACCAACAACCCCGCCAATACGGGATCGTCAAATGGGACAAGCTCCATTGTATCAAATCCGTGTAACCTAATTTGTTCTGCAAGCAGACGATGCAATTCAGGCACAACATAATCCGCCGCACCACCGGCATAAAACACCACCGGATTTAATCCATACTGCTCAACGACACAAGTCCATTGGCGCAAGACCGCAGCCGCCTGAGCAGCAATCATGCCACTTTCTAAGGCATCGGCAGTCGACAGAGGGAAGGTCATCGGCAAGCTTGATTTTCCCCACTTAATCGCCGGTAGCTGAGCTGTCCCCTGAGCCAAGCTATCAGCCATCATCTGCAGCCCCGGGAAGATCAAACCACCCAAAAACTCGCTCTGATACACAGTATCCACAGTCGTCGCCGTACCGAAGCTGACTAACATGACTGGACGATGCTGCGCCTTTTCATGCACACTAAGTCCCAACATAGCCAGCCAACGATCCGATCCTAATTGGCTGGCGTCAATATAGGCATTTTTTAAGTGCAAAAGCTGTGGTTGCGAACTCAGCCAATATTGCTCATAGGTCCCGGCACCATGATGAAGGCGGAGTTGCTTACTAATCTTGGCTGCGATTATAGAACCGGCCACATTCACACCGATCACTAAGGTTGGTTTTTTATTAAATTGCCCTAAACGCTCTGACAATCGCTCTATTTCATCGTGAGTCAAAATAAATTTATTTGATTTAGGGAGCCCTTCGGGTGTACGACATGACAGCGACTCATAATAAACAAACTTAATTCGTGTATTACCGGCATCAATTAATAGCACGGCTTTGGACGCATCATACATCCCGAACCTCTTCCACGGATTGAGCTTCAGTGGCACGCACAGATACATCGCCATAAATGACTTGCTTAAGCCCATCCTCAGTCATCACCTGCAAGCAAGCATTATTATCAACCCCTTGGGCGACGCCACTGTACATCACCTCTGCACCGTTTAACACATCAACAGTTTGACCGACCAAGGCATCCACTGCTGCATGCCGCGCTATAAATGGCTCAAACCCCTCATCTTGGTATTGCAAAATGGCTTGATACCAAGCGTTGGCAATTAGAGCTACCATCGCACTGACGTTTTCTGCTGCTTTATTTTCACGTTCCTTTAATGTCGAAAGAACAGAAGTCCAATCGGCCACTGGTCGTTGTAATGACTCACTTAACACCTTTGCATGAGTAAGGTTTAAACCCATACCGACAACGACCACATGGTGGTGCGCCGAAAAACGAGCCACCGTTGGTTTAACCGCCTCGACCAACAACCCTGATAACTTAGCGCCATCAAATAAAATGTCATTAGGCCACTTCATAGTTAAGCGATACTGATGCCTTGTACCCACCAATTGGCGTAACTGCTCACAAGCCACAATGCCACAAATTGGCGCCAGCATGGGCAATTGACTAGCAGGCAAGTCCACATCAAAGGCACATGAAAACATCAATGTGGTCTTATCTAAATCCTTCCAATGACGACCGCCCCGTCCCTTACCTTGTGTTTGATGATGCGCCCCCAGCAATGTTGGACGCTGCTGCACCGGTTCAATCTGACGGGCACCGGTCATTAGCTGGGCATTGGTTGAATCAATACTGTCAACCCACTGCACTCCAGCAAAACCGGGTAATTCTTGCTTAATATTGACTGCTAATTGCTCTGCAGCCGGTAACGTGATTAAAGGCATAGTTCAAATCTAAACGACTTAAAGTCTACTGTAAAAAAGGTTGTAAATAACACATTGTCCTCTCCGTTGCTCCACGGTGCTGTGACATCCATTGTTTTGCAGCCAATCTCATGGCTTCACGCTCCTGAGCATGATTGAGCAACTGCTCAGCCTGTTTCACTGCCTCTGTCGCATCATTGACTCGTATCGTCGCACCGGCCGCTATCGCATCGTCTACTGCCTGCTTAAAATTAGCTGTGTGTGGCCCAACCATAACCGGCACGCCGGCCGCACTTGCTTCAATATTATTTTGTCCGCCAAAATCAGCAAAACTACCGCCAATAATTGCGACATCTGCTAAGCCATAATAAAAAAACATCTCACCCACACTATCGCCTAAAAGCACTTGACACTGCCTGAGAGCCTCAATCGAGGGTTGCTGCGAACGTTGCAAATAAGCCAGAGTTGATTTGTCTAATAGCGTACTGACTTCGCCAAAACGTTGTGGGTGACGTGGCACCACAACATATAAGGCCGCTTGTTGTCCCATTTGACTAATAGCATTGATAAACATGGCCTCTTCACCATCACGCGTGCTGGCAATTACCACTACTGGACGTTGCAACTGCTCTTTAAGATGTATCGCTTTTTCCATCAAAGACTCGACAACGGTAACATCAAACTTTAGATTACCTGCTAATTTCACCTGACTAAGACCATATGACCTTAAACGCACCTCATCTTCCGTTGTTTGGGCTAAGATCAGGGTTAAGGAATCAAAAGCATCTCTCAGTACACGCCCCATCCAACGACTTTGCTTTAAGGTCGACTCAGAAAAGCGAGCGCTTACCATGAGCATTGGAATCTCTTGAGTTTTTGCTTCCGCTAATAGATTGGGCCAAAGCTCCCTTTCGATCAAGATGCCACAGCGCGGCTGCCAATGATTTAAAAAGCCGGTGACCGCCTTTGGCAAGTCATAAGGAACCCATGCTTGTCGCAGCTGGCCTGATACTATATATTGCTTAAAAAAAGAGGCCCCCATCTCTCGACCGGTCGCTGTCATATGCGTTAGTAGTACCGGCAACCCCTGATCCAACAAAGCTTGAATTAATGGTTGAGCAGCGCGCGTCTCACCTAAACTCACCGCATGCACCCAGACCGGACGTTGAAAAACGTCCATGTGGTCAGCAGATATGTTTGCAGCATAATCACCGAAACGTTCGGGAGAGGGAATTTCCCATACACCACCGGCACGCTGAGCTTTACGCTCCAACAACTTGAAAATAATCGGCGATGCCAAACGCAATAACGTCGTATAGATGAAGCGATTCATCACTGCTCCGATCGCTCGAGCCCCAACGCTTGATTTAATTTTAAAATAACAGCATCACGACTTGGTGGCACTCCCCTATCACCCAAACTCGCAGTCATGCCGGAACCTGTTACTGGTGCACGCACAGGCGTCGAAGCGCAGTAAATACCAATCGTCGGACGCCCTAATGCGGCGGACAAATGGGTTAAGCCGCTATCTAAACCGATCATCAAGCGGGCTGCCGCCAAGTGCTCAGCCACTTCTTTTAATGGTAAACATATCAGAAGTTCTACATTAGGGTATTTTTTTACTAACTCAGCGGCTCGTTCGGCTTCCTTGGCATTGCCTGCCAATACGCGCAACGCTAGACCTTGCTCAAGCAAAAAATCCAACACTGCATGCCAATCCTCTTCAGGCCAAAGCTTATCATCACGACTTGCAGATGGCATCACGACCGCATAATTCTGGATTTCCACCCCATCAGTAAAAGCCTGCAATCCAAAATCAGGAGGCCCTTCATAGGTATAACCTAAGGCTAATGCAGCTAATTCCCGCTGACGAATAACCGCCGGCTGCCAAAACTCAACACGATGACGCTTTTTATAAAATAGCGAAGCAAAACGCTCTCGGGCAGATCTCCAATCAAGACCGTGACGCTCACCAATGGTTTGTCGGACCACCCAGACCGACTTCATTAGTGCTTGCATATCTAACACAATATCGTATTTTGTTTGGCGTATTGTTTTTTTAAATTCTGCTCGTTCGCGTCGAGCTGCGCGACCTAACCACTGTTTGCGCCAACGACGATGTGAGATAGTAATGACTCGATTAACCGCAGGATGCCACGATGGAATCTCTGCGAAGGCTTCTTCAACTACCCAGTCAATTATGGCATCTGGGTAATGCTTAGCAATATCAGAAATCGCCGGTAGCAAAAAAACCAAGTCACCTAAAGAGGAAGAACGCACAATTAGTATTTTTTTAGACATATACCCTTTCTACTCTAACAATTTAAGCTTAGCACTTAACGGCAAGTGATCGGAAATTTTATTCCACGGCCTACCCTTGAGAACCTCGGTGGTATCAATCTCAAAGCCTCGCTGATACATACGGTCCAAACGTAACCAAGGAAAAGAAGCCGGATAAGTCCGTGGATTATAGTAGCGCCGCTCAATAAAAAAAGCCTCTGTCAAGCGCTTAAAATTATCAGACCGCATATAATTTGCTAAACGCTCCAAGCGGTTTTTCAATTCCGGATTTTGCCACATCAAGTTCATCTCATTAAAACCTTTTTGGAAGTTAAGCTTAACAGCCGGAAGCTCCGCATCGATACGCTTTGCCTCATCCTCAAAGACCTCTTCTAAATGCAACACAGACATTAACTCACTACTTAAGCGTTCGGTCCAATCATTAAAATCACCGGCAACAATAATTGGTTCTTCCGCTTTTACCAAGCGATTAATACGTGACGAAATAGCTTCTGCCTGACGCTTGCGGCTCTGCTTAAAAAGACCTAAATGCACAACGAAGCAGTGAATGTTTTTCTTATTGACACACACTTGGGCATGTAGAACACCACGCTGCTCCAAACGATGATCCGAAATATCCTGATTCTCCTGATACACAATCGGGTAACGGCTTAGTAAGGCATTACCATGATCGGTGCTGCGTCGAATGGCATTGCGTCCATAAACGACGTGCATATCAAGTGCTTCCGCTAAACGTTCCGGCTGGTTATGAAGCGTACTTTCTAAGTCATTACGCCCTTGTACCTCTTGTAAAAAAATTAAATCTGCATTTTCACGTTGCAACGCTTCTTTTAAGCTAGTCAACGAAGTACGTATCCCTAAAGGCGCCTTACCTTTGTGAATATTGTATGTTAGAACTTTTAATTTAGTCATAACAATGGAATCTACACCCGCTCAAATTAAGATTAAGGCATTTAGAACTGATACCCAAAAAACACTATTTGGAGAATCAATTGATAGAAGAAATTAACCCCAGTTCCAATGACAGGCTGTACAACTCCGAGCATTAACAAAAGCAATAAAATCCAGATACCATAAGGCTCGATGCGTGCTAGCTTCTGCTCCACCTCAAATGGCACAATGTTCATCAGAACACGACCACCATCAAGAGGCGGTATTGGCAGTAAATTTAATACCATCAATACCAGATTAATTGAAATACCGGCTAGAGACACCTCCCACAGAAAGCCATCTACTTGGCCCAACATGACTAAGATGCGCAATAAAACAGCCCACATAAAGGCCATCACAAAATTGGCTGCCGGCCCTGCCAACACCACCCAAATCATATGCTTACGAGGCTCTCTCAGCTCACCTTGATTGACCGGCACCGGCTTTGCCCAACCAAACAACATCCCACCCAAAAAGAGAGTTAAGGTCGGGAAAATTATCGTACCAAATGGATCAATATGACGGACCGGATTTAGGCTGACCCTACCCAACACAAAAGCGGTATTGTCACCAAATCTCTTGGCCACATAACCATGAGCAGCTTCGTGCAAGGTAATCGCAAATATCACGGGAATAGCATAGACTGTGATCAGTCTAATGGTTGTTTCAATGTCCATATAAAACTTATTTAAGCAAAAGCTAGCCTGAGAAGGTATTACAAGCCTGCAAACTACCTTGCTGCAAACCTATCGTAAACCATTGTACACGTTGTGCAGACGAGCCATGAGTAAATGAATCCGGCACGGCATAGCCCTGAGCATTTTGCTGAATACGGTCATCACCTACAGCCGCAGCGGCATTCATCGCATCTCTGATATCGCTCTCGTTGATAGTATCGCCCTGTTTTTGTAACTCATGAGCCCAAATACCGGCAAAGCAATCTGCTTGCAACTCAGTTAGCACTGAAATCTGATTCGCTTGACGCTGACTGGCACGTTGTTGGGCTGCTTGGGTTTGCTCTAAAACGCCTAACACACGCTGCACGTGATGCCCTACCTCATGAGCAATGACATAACCCTGCGCAAAGTCACCACGTACCCCCATACGCTTACCGGTTTCACGGAAAAACTCTAAATCTAAATAAATCGTTTGATCGCCTGGACAATAAAAAGGGCCCATAGCACCCTGCCCTAAACCACACGCTGTGCGAGTTGCGTGGTCATATAAGACTAAGCGTGGTTCTCGGTACGTTCCTATCTGATGAAGCCTAAACTGCTCACTCCAAATATCCTCAGTCGTACCCAATACCTGTGCGACAAAAACACCCTCGGCATCAGTCAACTCACCTGTCGTACCACGCTGTGAGACTGTACTCTGATCATAACTCGTGGAATCTAAACCACCTAGAAACTGCAAGGGGTTAACTCCAAAAGCCAACCAAGCAACCAATGCAATGACGATGGTACCAATGCTAATTTTACCGCCACTAAAGATCGGAATGCCTCCACGTCCGGAAGAACCCCTTTGTCCACGACGATCCTCGACGTTTCTACTTTGTCTTCTGCCACCAAGCTTCATTTAAACTAATCTCTCTGTAAAGGCCCTATATTACTTGCTAGTGCATGTGCCAGCCATTAGATACCACAATGGATTGCCCGGTCAACGAGTTACTAGGGAAGGTTGCCAAAAATAGCGCCGCAGAACTAACGTCTTCAAGGGTCGTAAACTCATTATTTACCGTATTTTTGAGCATGACATCTTTGACGACTGCCTCTTCGCTGATACCTAGCTCCTGAGCTTGCTCCGGAATTTGCTTTTCTACAAGAGGGGTTAAGACAAATCCCGGGCAAATTACATTAGAACGCACATTGTGTGCTGCGCCTTCTTTGGCCAACACTCGATTTAACCCTAACAAACCGTGCTTTGCTGTGACATAAGGAGCCTTGAGCACAGACGCTTCATGAGAGTGTGCTGAGCCCATATATATCACCGAACCGCCACGATTATCCTTGTACATATGCTTTAATACCGCTTTGGTAGTCAAAAAAGCACCATCCAAATGGATAGCCAACATCTTCTTCCACTGGGCATACTCGAACTTATCAATAGACTCAATAATTTGAATACCGGCATTTGAAATCAAAACATCAACAGCACCAAAGTAAGCTACTAAAGCATCTACGCCCTGATTGACCTGCTCTTCATTGGTCACATCCATTTCGATCGCCATGGCACGGCCACCGGCAGCCTCGATCTCAGCTACGACCTTTTCAGCACCCTCTAAATTCAAATCAGCTACACCGATCGCCGCACCGGCTGCTGCAAATCTTAGCGCCATATCACGGCCCAAACCACTACCTGAACCGGTAATCAATGCAACTTGACCATCTAACGAGTAACTTGCCTGTGTCATCCTATGTCCCTTTACCTATGTAATTAATCTATCAAAAATAACAGTAGCACTATCTTAGTACTGTTCCCAGTGTATTATCAAACGTTTATATTACATAATAAAGCAACTCACTATCTCATTTGCTTTTTTTTAATAAATTTGATGACTACTATGAAAAAAATATTCTTTGTCACTGGAGCCACGGCCGGCTTTGGTAAAGCGACCAGCGAAAAACTCATTAGCGAAGGGCATGTTGTTATCGGTTGTGGTCGTCGCGCCGAACGTCTTGAAGCCATGCGCAACGAACTCGGTGATCGTTTTCACCCCTTAGCTTTTGATATTCAGTCAAAAGAAGCCATCGCCGATGCGATCAATAGCTTACCCGCCGAGCTAAAAGAAATTGACGCACTGGTTAATAACGCCGGTCTTGCAAAAGGACTGTCCAACGCACAGGAGGCCGATCTTAGTGACTGGGATCAAATGATCAGCACAAACATCACTGGCCTTGTCCATGTGACGCGCCATATCTTACCGGGCATGGTCCAACGCAACCGCGGCATGATCATTAATATCGGTTCGATTGCCGGCAATTGGCCCTACCCGGGCGGCAACGTCTACGGTGCTACCAAGGCCTTTGTGCGCCAATTCAGCCTAAATTTACGGGCAGATTTAGCCGGCACTAACGTTCGCGTAAGCAATATCGAACCGGGCCTTTGTGGTGACACTGAGTTTTCAAATGTACGCTTTGATGGCGATGAATCAAAAGTTAAAGCCATCTATGAAAATGTCGACTTTGTCAGACCAGAAGATATTGCCAACATCATTTCATGGCTTGCTACGCAGCCTGAACATGTCAACATCAACTCACTGGAAGTGATGCCAGTCGCGCAGTCATTTTCTGCTTTGAAAGTGACAAGAAAAGCAAAAGACTAATCTGAACCATCAAAAAACCGCTAATCCATTGTATTTGAATTAGCGGTTTTTAGTATCAAGTAGACAGCTTAATTACTGCTCTTCTGCCTTTTTACGAAGGCGAATATGCAGCTCGCGCAACTGCTTCTCATCAACCTCAGAAGGTGCTTGTGTTAATAAGCACTGAGCACGCTGAGTTTTAGGGAAAGCAATCACATCGCGTATGGACGAAGCACCCGCCATGATCGTTACTAGACGGTCTAAGCCAAATGCTAATCCACCGTGTGGAGGTGCACCGTAGCGTAATGCATCTACCAAGAAACCAAACTTAGTTTGAATTTCCTCTTCACCTAATTTAAGAGCCTTGAATACTTTCTTCTGGAGCTCAGAGCGATGAATACGAATTGAACCGCCACCAATCTCCCAACCATTTAAGACCAGGTCATATGCTTTGGCAAGCGCTTTTGAAGGATCACTTTCTAAGAAATCCTCATGACCATCTTTAGGACTGGTAAACGGATGATGCGCAGCAACATGACGTTGCTCTTCTTCGTCGTATTCGAACATTGGGAAGTCGACGACCCACAATGGTTGCCAACCCTCTTCGAAGAGACCATTTTCTTTAGCAAACTCACTACGACCTAACTTAACGCGCAATGCACCCATCGCATCATTAACCACCTTAGCCTTATCAGCACCAAAGAAGAGAATATCGCCATCCTGTGCTCCTGTACGCTTTAAGATTTCTTCGAGTGCGGCATCGTGAATATTTTTAACAATGGGCGACTGTAAACCATCACGACCATTGGCAACTTCATTAACCTTAATCCACGCAAGACCCTTGGCGCCATAAATAGCAACGTACTGCGTGTAATCATCAATCTCTTTACGAGAAAGAGCCGCACCGCCCGGCACTCTTAGCGCAATGACACGACCATTGTCCATATTGGCCGGACCACTGAACACCTTGAAATCAACGTCTTTCATCACCTCGGTCAACTCGGTAAACTCCAACTTGACACGTAAGTCAGGCTTATCGGAACCAAAGCGCGCCATTGCCTCTGACCAAGGCATGGTTGGGAATTGACTTGGCAACTCGACCGCTTTAACCTCTTTGAAAATATGACGCATCATTTCTTCAAAGATCTCACGAATTTCTTCCTCATTTAAGAAAGAAAGTTCGCAGTCGATTTGAGTAAACTCAGGCTGACGATCCGCACGTAAATCCTCGTCACGGAAGCACTTGGTGATTTGATAATAGCGGTCAAAACCGGAAACCATCAACAACTGCTTGAACAACTGCGGAGACTGAGGTAAAGCAAAGAACTCACCGGGATTAACACGAGAAGGAACTAAATAGTCACGAGCACCCTCTGGTGTACTCTTGGTTAGCATGGGTGTCTCGATATCAATAAAGCCAAGCGAGTCTAAAAACTTACGAGACTCCATGGCAACACGATAGCGCAACATGAGGTTTTTTTGCATCACATCACGGCGCAAATCAATGACGCGATGTGTTAGGCGAATGGTCTCCGATAAATTATCGTCATCTAACTGAAATGGAGGAGTGACGGATGAATTTAATACCTCAATTTCATCACATACAATTTCGATCTCACCAGACTTAAGATCCGGATTAACCGTACCTTCCGGTCGATGACGTACAACGCCTGTTACTTTTAAGCAGAATTCACTGCGGATGCCTTCAGCAATCTTAAATGCGGTTTCATTTTCAGGGTTACAAACCACCTGCGCCAGACCCTCTCGGTCGCGCAAGTCAATAAAAATCACACCACCGTGGTCGCGACGACGATGAACCCAACCGAATAAAGTAACTGTTTGATCTAAGTGATCTAGACAAACCTGACCTGTATAGCAGGTGCGCTTCATATTTACTCCGAACACGCTCAATAGCGCTTTTATTAGTTTATATACTAAATTTTAAAACTTGTTGAATGGACTCTGTAACTGCTTAACCCTCGGCAGCACCACCGCCTGATGAGGGCTTACCACCATCACGGAAGTCAGTCACATACCAACCGGTACCTTTAAGCTCAAACCCAGCCGCAGTCACTTGCTTAACCATCGTATCCTGGTCACAGGAATCACAATGGGTCAATGGCGCATCAGACATTTTTTGTAAAAGCTCTTTTTCTGAGCCACAATTCTCACAACGATATACATAAATAGGCACAACACACTCTCTAACAGTAATCGTCCATAAACTAGGAACAAAAAGGGATATAAAGGGCTATATTTTAGCCCTTTTTACCCCTAAACGTTGCTCTTTAAGAGCTAGATTTATAATAAGATAAACGCCGCAGCAGCAATTAAGGTCGGACCTAAAGCAGCTAAAAGCAAATACTGTGCTGCAATCGCATGATTCGGGAATGATCGTCTTAAGAGCGAAAAACCCGCAGGGTTCGGCGCATTAGCGATAACGGTTAAACCACCACCAGTGACAGCACCGGCAACCAACATATAGCGCCATTCTGAGCTAGTACCCTCTACTAAAGAACCCAAGTAGGTTAGCGCAGCATTATCAGTAATAGCTGTTAGCGACGTTGAGCCTACAAATAAAACCATCGGTTCTAAACTGCCCAATAGACTCTGGAGCCACCACTGCTGCATACCACCTAAAATCAACAAACCTGCCAAGAAAAAACCAACCATTAGGCCCTCTTTGATTAATAGAGGATTTTGGTAACGGTTATAAGCAGTACAGTAACCGATAAACAACATCAACATACCCATAAAAATATGTGGATGATGCGAGAAATACACCACGCCTAATAAAAATAGGCAATGAATTATGATGACACCAGCCGGCACACTTTCTGCTCGCTCGGCAACGCCGCCACGCTCAATACGGGTTTCTTTGCGGATAGGTACCCTAGCTGTACGAACAATCTCACGACGACATACAAACGTTATTAATACCGCATTGATAATGACAGCAATGGCCGCTTTCCAGCCAAAGGTAGTTAACATAAAGAAGGAATCCCAGCCGAAGGTATTAGCTACGATTAGAACCGGCGGCGCAGCAAAAGCAGTTAACACACCACCAATAGAAATATTAACAAACAGCACACCCAACGCCATATACTTGTACTTAGTGCTTTGTGCTCGACTAAAATAGCCCTCGCGCAACATCAAAGCAGCCAAAGTCATTGCCGCTGGCTCGGTAATTAATGAACCGACGAGTGGCACTAAGCTTAATGTAATAAAAAACTGTGCAACTTCTGTCTGCAAAGGCAATACCCTTGCTAAGTAACTGACAATACGTTGTACCAAATCTAAAATTGGACGACTGGCCGCGATCACCATAATGGCAAAAACGAATAGCGGCTCCGTAAAATTACGGCTGTCTATGTACTCAACTGCGGCATTTAGACCACCGCTTGCTGCCATAAAAACTAAAAATATGGTTGCCCATAGACCGAACACACCCTCTACTTCAGATAGTAAATGCCAAAGTCCCTGGTGTGGACCCGGCCTGTCTGCAATCTTGGCAAACACAGGGACTGAGAAGGTGTGAACAATCGCAAGACCAAATAAGATGGTTGCGAGTAACTCGGTTGACGTTGGCATGCTTTTGGCCTCCAAAAATAAAAGCTGCTATTTTTAACAATCTGTAATTATAAATATCAATTAAGGGATCGATTTTAAACCAGATTGAAAAACTTCGCAGCATTGAAGGCACTAATAATATTTCTATGAACATGATGTATCACAACTATCATGTCATTCGGTAAAATTTAAATATTATTAATAACAGCAAATGATGCTAGAAAATCTTAAGTGGCTGAACATCGGCATGTTCAACTAAATCAGCCAAGTCTTTTGAAATCTCATAGCCAATAATTGCTGTACCACTCAACGAATACTCTGCGACCTTTTCGCCAGCACTCGTCGGCTGCGTGTCTGTCGTAGTGTTTAAGCTATAGCCCTCGAAGCAAAACAGAGGAATCACATCTTCAAGTCTTTGCAAATAGAGAGCATCGCCGTTACGCTCACGTCGACCTTTGGGACTGACTGGGAAGCCAAATTGACCACTACGCCTAAAAAGCTTTTTGAAAGGATAATACCTATGACCCAAACGATGCACTAAAACAAGTCGCTTATCAATATGATCTTTTCTGCTCATTATCTCTTACCTCATGGTACCTAATTAGATTAGATACAAATAAATAGTTAAAACAAACAGGTAGTCATCGATAGCTCCTAGGTGAGTAATGAATAGAAAAATATGATANAAGCCATATCATCGACTTATGATTATTACTTAAAATATAAAATAAATCAATATAAACTAATAGTAAGTACTTGTGGGTATTGAAAGAAACGAAATAACAAAGCAAAATCAAAGCTATCTTATAAACAAAGAGGACTAAATGTCTAAGAAAAGTATCATGATCGGCTGCGACGGTAAAATCACGCTAAAAAAAGAGATGTTGAGACATTTAAAAGTTAAACCGGGTGAAGAGTTAAGCTATAAGCTACTTCCCGGCAACAAGGTGATACTAGCCCTAAGCAACGATCAACAAAATAGCAACAACAAGGACACCAAGCCACCTAATCTCTTCGAACTAAGTGACTTAGAATATACAGCGATAGATATTTATAACACCTATGACAAATCCGACAAGCAATTATCATTACACTAAAGCCTAAACTGCTTTAAGCGATCCGTTAAAAGCTCTGTACTTATTTCTCCTACATGCAAAGCTTTTAAACGATTATTATTAAAAAATAATGTTACCGGTGTGCCCAGTGTTTGATAATATTCCGAAATTTGAAAATAAGGATCCATTAGGATCTCATCGGCGAGTGATAGCTTTTCATCGCTTAAAAACTCTAATACCAACCTTTCAGATTCACCTTGATTAATAAAATAGAACTTAATATCCGGATAGTCAGTCATTGCCCTTTCTAGGGCCGGCATCTCCCGTCTACAAGGGCCGCACCAAGTCGCCCATAAATTAATGACCACTAATTCATCAGAATGAGTTGATAAATTAACGAAATCATTCGTCAGGGCTTTTAACTGGATATCTGGCAAATCTTGTGCGCCAGCTTTCACGGTCATATGCATTGTTAATACGATCGCAGCAGAAGTTATAACAAGCACTCCTACCGCAATGGCTCGGTGTCGCCAAGTGTTTAGGAAAAATACAGTTAGTACAGCGGCAATGATGGCCCAGCTCACGTCAAAGCCACCCTGCCATATATATAAGATGCGCAATGGGTTATGGCGATAAGACTCCCAATGCCTAAAAACAAAGCCTAGACGTGCCGCTATAAAGGCAGCAATTGTTAGTAATCCTGTCCACGAGTCAAAACGGGGGTGAATGAGTTTCTTTAACAACCCACCAAGAATCATTAGAACAATAAGTCCTACTAAAAAAGAAAAAACAGGTGGAGGCAAAAGAAATGGGCCTATAATCATTGTGCTCAATTCGTTTAAATGAGTAGACAATAAAGTGTAGCAGTTATTAGAAGCGCTTAGTAGTGTGCGACGCATCAACTACTACACAAGCACATCGTTCGGCGAGTTGGTTAGTCAGTCAATGGATGGATCGGGCATAATAAAACCCCCTGAGAGCGTATGCTTTCAGGGGGTTGATGTAATTTGCCTGACGATGACCTACTTTCACGGGAGCGAATCCAACTATCATCGGCGCGAAGGCGTTTCACTGTCCTGTTCGGGATGGGAAGGAGTGGGTCCACCTTGCTATGGTCGTCAAGCGAAGCTTGTATTGCTTGGTTTAGCAATTAGGAAGAAGCACAAT
>NZ_KB892292.1 GCF_000373745.1 Oligella ureolytica DSM 18253
AGTCTTCTTATCCGAAAAAAGAACTACCCCAACATTAAAAAGAAACTGTGGAAAGGGGCTTTATGGTCGCCAAGTTATTTTGCTGGAAGCTGTGGCGGCGCGCCGATTGAAATCATTCGACAGTATATCGAGCAACAGCAAACGCCACCATAGACTCAAAGGACGGCGTTGCCGTCCGCGCTATTCATCCTCGCCCTAAACAACGAGGCTTTCCGCGCATTTTGGTAAAAGGCGTAATGCTTGCTTAAAGCTCATTTTGATCCTACCCAAGATTGACAGGCGGTAAAAGACAAAAAATATAGGCAAAAAAATAGCCGCTAATCAAAAAATGATTACGGCTAAATTTGTATCACTAACTCAATAAGAGATAGTGGTCGGGACAGTAGGATTCGAACCTACGACCCTCTGGTCCCAAACCAGATGCGCTACCAGGCTGCGCTATGCCCCGACTTGTTAAGCTATTAATTATACAGAAGTTATGAATTAATGCAAGCAGATTACTAGTCAAATATCTCTTTTTGCACAAAACCCCACATTTCTATGAAAAGTGTGGGGTTTTAATCACACTCACAATTAGCTTAGATGCTTATTCTGCTGAATCTGTATTTGGCGTATTTGCAGGACTCAAAAGATTTTCTTCATTTTCGATTCCGCCTAAGGCCTTAACTGATAAGCGAATACGACCGCGGTCATCAGCTTCGATGACTTTAACGCGTAGCTTCTGGCCAACAGACAAGACATCATTGATGTCATTAATGCGGTAATTAGCAATCTCAGAAATATGCAATAAGCCATCTTTGCCGGGTAAAATCTGAACAATCGCACCAAAATCTAACATGCGCTGAACAGTACCCTCATAGACTTGATTAACTTCTACTTCTGCCGTGATTTCAAGGATACGACGCTCAGCCTCTTTGGCCTTGTCTAAGTCAGCACTTGAGATCGTGACTAGACCTTCGTCGCTAATATCAATCTGGCTACCGGTTTCCTCAGTAAGCGCACGGATAGTCGCACCGCCCTTACCAATTACATCACGGATTTTCTCAGGATTGATTTTAACTGTCAGCATACGAGGGGCAAAGCTTGATAGTTCCTGACGAGAACCTGTGATTGCCTCTTCCATCTTGCCAAGAATATGCAAACGACCCTCTTTAGCTTGAGCCAAAGCAGCCTGCATAATTTCTTTGGTAATCCCTTGGATTTTAATATCCATCTGTAAAGCGGTAATACCATCTTTGGTACCGGCCACTTTAAAGTCCATATCACCTAAGTGATCCTCATCCCCAAGAATGTCAGTGAGTACGGCAAACTTATTACCATCCTTGATAAGACCCATCGCCACACCGGCAACGTGATCCTGAACCGGCACACCGGCGTCCATCAAGGCCAAGCTGCCACCACACACAGAAGCCATTGAAGATGAACCATTAGACTCGGTAATTTCAGACACTAAGCGAATGGTGTACTGGAAATCATCGTGATTAGGTAAGGTTGCAACTAGCGCACGCTTTGCTAAACGACCGTGACCGATTTCACGACGCTTAGGGCTACCTACACGACCTGTTTCACCGGTAGAAAATGGCGGGAAGTTATAGTGCAACATGAAGTGATCACGTGCATCACCCATCACAGAATCAATAATTTGCTCGTCTTGCTTAGTGCCTAAGGTAGCCACCACAATCGCTTGAGTTTCACCGCGAGTAAATAACACGCTACCGTGTGTGCGTGGTAAAACACCTAAACGAATAGCAATGGGGCGCACCGTACGGGTATCACGACCGTCAATACGTGGCTCGCCATTTAAAATCTGGCTGCGAACAATATCAGACTCTAAAGAAAATAAAATATCTTCTACTTCAACAGAGTTGATGGCTTGCTCTTTTCCTTCAGCGATAGCTTCTAATTTCTCTTGTACTGCAGCATACACCTGCTTGATTTGGCTACTACGAGCTTGTTTTTCACGAATTTTATATGCGGCTTGTAAACCCTCAATCGCATTTTCTTTGACTAAAGCAACCAACTCTTCATTTTTAGGAGCAGCTTCCCAATGCCAAGCTGGTTTACCGGCTTTTTCAACTAATTCGTTAATGGCATTGATCGCTACTTGCATTTGCTCGTGACCAAAAACCACACCACCCAACATCACATCTTCAGTTAATTGCTTCGCTTCAGATTCAACCATTAAAACGGCGCTCTCAGTACCCGCAACGACTAAATCCATTTGAGAGTCGACTAACTGACTGGCGCTAGGGTTTAAGACGTAGTTACCATTTAAATAACCAACGCGAGCAGCACCGATAGGACCATCAAAAGGCACGCCTGAAATTGCCATCGCAGCAGAGCTACCAATCATCGCAACGATATCAGGATCGATTTCCGGATCGACGGATAAAACATGAACAACAACTTGTACTTCGTTGTAGAAACCCTCAGGGAATAAAGGACGTAAAGGACGGTCAATTAAACGAGAAGTCAGCGTTTCTTTTTCGGAAGGTTTAGCTTCGCGCTTAAAAAAGCCACCCGGGATCTTACCGGCGGCATATGCCTTTTCAATATAATCCACAGTCAGTGGAAAGAAATCCTGACCGGGTTTAGCCTCTTTAGCAGCAACAACGGTCGCTAAAACAACTGTATCACCCATGGAAGCAACAACTGCACCTGTCGCTTGACGAGCAATTTCACCCGTTTCTAAGGTGACAGTATGATCACCATACTGAAAGGATTGTGTAAATTTATTAAACATGTGGATTCCTTAATCTACAAAATTATCCGAAACCTCAAGCCATATCACGGTTCTATATCGCTTGTCGGACTAACAATAAAAAGCCGTGCACAGTTCATATCATGTGCACGGCTTTGAATCTAATTCTCTAAAGACCTAGTCAATTACTTACGTAAGCCTAATTTACCAATTAAATCACGGTAAGTGTTAGGGTTAGTTCTTTTTAAGTAATCTAATAGCTTACGACGACGGCTCACCATACGCAATAAACCACGACGTGAGTGGTGATCTTTAGCGTGCTCTTTAAAGTGAGCGCCTAACTCGTTAATACGAGAAGTAAGTAAAGCGATCTGAACTTCTGGAGAACCGGTATCACCCTCTTGGCGAGCGAATTCAGAAACAATTTTTGCTTTATCAATAGTTGACATAATAATATCCTTATATACAAGCGTTGACACGGACAGGCCGTCAACGTGAAATAAACATGAAAACGTAAAAATACTTTTACTAAAAATAATTTTACAATAACAACTTAAACTCTAGTCACTGCTTGCCACTAGCTTTTACATCACTTTGACACTAATAAACTAGATAAAAAGCCACATAAAAACCGGGGAAGTTCTGCTACACTACAGTAACAGCAAAAAACTCACAGTGCTTAAGTAGTGCTTAAGTAGTGCTTAAATCACACTAACCCACATTACTTTTATTTGTGAGTAACTAGATGAGTCAATCATTATACGCTGTTTTTATTGCTTATGCCCTATTTTATTCCTCTTCTGAGGAGATAATAATGAAATCTGTGATTAAAATGCCAAATTCCAAATCAAGCAACTCGTCCAAGGGCTTTTCTCGAGCCATTATTTTAGCCGGACTAATTACAAGCCTCACTGCTTGCGCAACATACCGAGACGTAGCGCCTAACGCACCGCTTGCTGAAGCTACCCGCATCATGGGGCAGCCAAACTACAGCTGTGACCGGGCCGACGGAGGCAAGCACTTAGTCTGGAGCTACCAACCAATGGGACAGTACATCTACGGTGCCGATGTCGGTGCAGATGGCCGCCTTATCGGTTCAGTTTACTCGGCCATGACCGAGCAAAACTTTAAGCGCTTAGATACCGGCGTTTGGAGTCGCCAAGATGTCTTGTGTGAGTTTGGCGTGCCTGCCGAAACAGAAACCCTGGGTCTCGGCGAGAAGCGCGAAGAGACTTGGAGTTACCGCTTCAAACAAAATAACCACTGGCACCGCTTGCTACATATTTACTTGGGAAGAGACGGCCAGCAAGTCACTCGCTGGCATACGGGCCCTGACCCTCTATATGAAGATAACTGCTTCTTTTGGGCCTGCTAAGCCTTGCGGGTATATTTAAATATGCCGCACTAAAAAGGTAACATCAGAATGACTGCTGTTGCCTTTTGTTTTTTAAACGCTTGATCTTACGCCAACGTAAAAACATCACTACCCAACCTGAGACGGTATAAGATAAAAACACCAAGGTAATAACTAAAGGCGCATTTAACATTAGCAACGCAAAGAGCAGAACCAAGGCGGTCATTATCAAAGCCGGCGATCTCTTTTCTTGAATAAACCCCGATTTTCCGCTAAAAAATGGCGCATTTGAAATCATCGTCAGGCCTGCATACACAGTAATTGTAAACGCCACCCAAGCGTGCGGATCAGAAATAGGCAAACGATTATCCACTGATAGCCAGACAAAACCTGCCGTTAACGCAGCGGCTGCAGGACTTGGTAAGCCCTGAAAAAAGCGACTATCTACAATATTGATATTGCTGTTAAATCGCGCGAGGCGGAGTGCCGCACCCGCCACATAAACAAAAGCCGCCAACCACCCCCAACGACCTAAGTCATTGAGCGTGTAGGTATACATAACCAAGGCCGGCGCAATACCGAAAGACACCATATCAGCCATTGAGTCATACTGCTCACCGAAGGAGGATTGAGTATTTGTCAGGCGCGCAATACGACCATCCATACCATCCATGACCATCGCTGCAAAAATCGCTAACGCTGCCCATTCGAAACGATGGTTCATAGCCTGCATGATGGCAAAAAAACCGGCAAATAAGTTGGCTGTCGTAATCGCATTAGGTAAAAGATAAATACCACGCTTGGGCACATTAGAAGTGTGCACCATGACGGGCTCTTTAAGGATATTATCGACAGCATGACTTTGTGCATCCTTACTTTCATTGGCAGAAGGATGCTCTACCTCGTTGCCAACTTCTTTTTGCTCATCTGGGCTCATTTAATTACTCCAATTCCGCTAATACGGTCAGTGTATGAGAAACCTTGTCACCAATCGCCACCAGCGGTTTTGCATTTAATGGTAAATAAACATCAACACGTGAACCAAAGCGAATAAAGCCATAGCGCTGCGCCGCACCCAACTCTTGACCCACCTTGGCATAGCATAAAATTCGTCGAGCGACTAACCCCGCCACTTGCACAGAGGTCACTATCTGACCGTCAGCGCGCTCAATAACAATGGCGTTACGCTCATTTTCTATTGATGCCTTGTCTAAATCAGCATTGACAAACTTACCCTTAAAATACTCAACCTTAGTAATGCGACCGCTAACCGGCATTTGATTTGAATGTACATTAAAAACATTCATAAAGACACTAATTTTGAGAGCTCGTCTGCCGGCATAGGGATCGTCAACCTCCTCAACTGCCACGATGCGACCATCCGCCGGGGACAATACCAGCGCTTCACCTTGTGGCGCTTGACGAGTCGGATCACGGAAAAACTGAATGACAAAAATGGCCACTAGCCAAAAAACCAAGCCCAACCAAAAGCTGATCGCACCTGTCACCAATGCCACAACAACGGCAAGCGCTATAAATGGCCAGCCCTCTTTTGCCAAGATAGGCCGCTTTTGATTACTATTTGATAATTGATTACTCACTTAATGTACCTATTAAATTGATATATTTCTTATTAAAAATAGAAGCTTTAATGGTAACATGCACGCACCCATCACCATACCTTATACAATATGCTGAGCACTTAAAATTCCGTGAGCTCGTGCGCTATTCAGACAAGCGTACAGCTAAAGCTCAACACACCGTCCCGAATCAATGACTCGCTAACCGTCAATTGTTCGGGATTTATTTATTAAATAACATCTTTTATATTTATTATTTCCAATTTGGCAATATAGTATTAACTGTTTGATACTTTAAAAAGATACAACGACACCTTAAAATACATACATTGAGAGAATTGACGAGCCCTGCCTACCTGCTGACAAGACACAGCAAAAGCGCGCGACACAAGACACTTATTCTAAACTGCTTGTCATCAATCAGCACCTTTTTATTTGGAGATACCATGAGTTTTTATGAATTAGCAAAAAAGCGCCGTTCTATTTATCACTTAGGCAAAAACATTGAGCTTTCAAACGATAAACTTGTAAAGTTAATCAAAGACATCGTTGATCAAACGCCATCTTCTTTCCACTCTCAAACATCTCGCGTTGTTATCTTGCTTGGCGAAGAGCATGATGCACTATGGGAAATTACTCGCGAGAAGCTGCGCGCCATTGTTGGTGAAGAAAATTTTGAAGGCACTGACCAGAAAATCAACAGCTTTAAAGCCGCAAAAGGTACCGTATTGTTTTACGAAGACAAAGACGTTGTGAGCGGCTTACAAAAGCAATTCCCACTCTACGCCGACAACTTCCCTATTTGGTCTGAGCACTCCACCGGCCTAACTCAATACGCAGTTTGGTTGGCTCTTGCCGAAGTAGATATCGGTGCGTCTTTACAGCATTACAACCCAATCATTGATGCTGATGTTGCTACGCGTTGGGATATTCCGAGCAATTGGGTACTACGTGCACAAATGCCTTTTGGCAGTATCGAAAGCCCTGCCAGCGAGAAAAACTACCTTGACGAAGAAACTCGCTATCGTGTGTTTAGTGCATAAACTGCTATATCAGCACCAAAGACTCAGTTAAGACAAATAAATAGACGTCCCACCAGTTTGCGCAATGCTCTGGTGGGACGTTTTAATTGCTTTAATTAATTCACAATTACGTATCAGTACTCGTTCACAAGTCGAGCACTGACAGCGCTCTCGTGATAATTAGTTTTTGCTTTGATCCACTAATTTATTAGCAGCGATCCAAGGCATCATCGCACGTAATTGCGCACCAACTTGCTCAATTTGAGACTCTGCATTGATACGACGACGAGAAATCAAGGTAGGCGCACCGGCTTGGTTCTCAAGAATGAAGCTCTTCGCGTATTCACCGGTTTGAATATCGTGTAAGCACTCGCGCATTGCCTGTTTTGTTTCTTCAGTTACGATGCGAGGACCTGTAACGTACTCACCGTACTCGGCGTTGTTAGAAATCGAGTAGTTCATGTTAGCGATACCGCCCTCGTAGATTAGATCTACGATTAGCTTTAACTCATGTAAGCACTCGAAATAAGCCATTTCCGGCGCGTAGCCAGCTTCAACCAAGGTCTCGAAACCTGCTTTAATTAATTCAACTGCACCACCGCAAAGAACAGCCTGCTCACCGAATAAGTCGGTCTCAGTTTCTTCACGGAAATTAGTTTCAATAATACCGGCACGGCCGCCGCCATTGGCGCTTGCGTAAGAAAGCGCAACATCACGTGCAGCACCTGACACGTCTTGATAAACAGCCACTAGGTGAGGCACACCGCCACCTTGCTGATAGGTACCACGAACAGTATGACCCGGTGCCTTAGGAGCCACCATGATCACGTCAACATCTTTACGAGGCACAACTTGACCGTAGTGAACGTTAAAACCATGTGCAAAAGCTAATGCAGCACCCGCTTTGATATTAGGCTCAACTTGGTTTTTATAAACTTCTGCGATGCTCTCGTCCGGTAAAAGAATCATGACCACATCTGCATTTTTAACGGCTTCAGCTACCTCAGCAACTTTTAAACCGGCATTTTCAGCTTTTGACCAAGAAGCGCCATCCTTACGTAAACCAACAGTTACGTTAACACCTGACTCATGCAGGTTTAAAGCGTGGGCATGACCTTGAGAACCGTAACCGATAATCGCTACTTGCTTGCCTTTGATTAAACTTAAATCACAATCTTTATCGTAAAAAACTTTCATAACTTCCTCTGAAAAATAAATTCGTAGTACTGCTTACTATGTAAAAAATAAAAAACTAAACTTTTAATATACGATTACCGCGACCGATACCGGTCACGCCACTGCGGACGGTTTCTAAAATTGCGCCAGGCTCGATCGCCTCGATAAAGGCATCGATTTTTTCCTGAACACCAGTTAGCTCGATGGTAAAGGTTTTGTCAGTGACATCGACAATACGACCACGGAAAATATCATTGAGGCGAGTCACCTCTTCGCGCTCCTTACCCACTGCACGCACCTTGATCAGCATCAGCTCACGCTCAACCATAGGGGCTTCGGTCAAATCAACCACCTTAACCACGTCGACCAGACGGTTTAAATGCTTGGTAATTTGCTCAATGACCTCTTCTGAACCATTGGTCATAATGGTCAAACGAGATAAGCTCGGATCCTCTGTCGGTGCTACCGTCAGAGTTTCAATATTGTAGCCTCGAGCAGAAAACAACCCGACAACACGGGATAAAGCACCCGGTTCGTTTTCTAATAGAATCGAAATAACGTGTTTCATCTGCTCCCCCTATGCGTCAGCGCCGTCGATTAACATCTCGGTCAATCCCTTGCCCGCCTTAACCATCGGCCAAACATTGGTTTCGCGGTCTGTTAGGAAATCAAGGAAGACTAAGCGCTTCTTGTGCTCACCAAGGAAAGCCTCACGTAACGCCGGCTCTACATCAGCCACTTTACTGACTTGGATACCCACATGACCATAGCTCTCAGCCAACTTCACAAAGTCAGGAATTGAGCTCATATAGGACTCGGAGTAACGAGACTCATAATCTAGCTCCTGCCACTGTCTGACCATACCGAGGTAGCCGTTATTTAAACAAATAATTTTGGGAGTAAATCCGTACTGCTTGCAGGTGGCTAATTCCTGAATATTCATCTGGATAGAGCCCTCGCCCGTAATACAGGCAAACATAGCATCCGGATCTGGATTGGCCATCTGGGCACCCATAGCATAAGGCAAGCCTACGCCCATCGTCCCTAAACCGCCGGAATTCAACCAACGACGCGGCTCTTCAAAACCATAGTATTGCGCAGCAAACATCTGGTGCTGACCGACGTCAGAACTGACAAATGCCTTGCCTTCAGTCACTTCCCAAAGCTTTTCTACGACGAACTGAGGCTTGATCACATCATTTTGCGTATAAGCCAAGCAGTTACGCCCACGCCACTGATTGATTTGATCCCACCATGCATCAATATTTTTAACCGGTTTTTGTGTGTCGGCCTTGAGCTCTCGTAACTGAGCATTCATCTCCTGCAGTACGTCTTTGACATTGCCGACAATAGGCAAATCCGCTCTGACACGCTTAGAAATAGACGAGGGATCCACATCAATGTGAATGATTTTGCGCTGCACCTGACTAAAGTGCTTAGGATTAGCGATCACTCGGTCATCAAACCGTGCACCCACACAAATCAACACATCGCTGTTTTGCATGGACATATTCGCTTCGTACGTCCCGTGCATACCCGGCATACCTACATAATTAGGATGACTCGCATTGAGGCCGCCTAAGGCCATCAACGTGGTAGTACATGGTGCTCCCAGCAAATCAACTAACTCACGTAATTCCTCTGCAGCATCAGATAAAATCACGCCCCCGCCGGCATAAACCATTGGACGGGAAGCTGATCGTAGCGCCATCACCGCTTTTTTAATTTGACCCTGATGTCCCTTAAGCACCGGATTGTACGAACGCATCTTAACCTCGCCCTTCGCAGGTGCGTAGCGTGCGGTACTAACAGTAATATCTTTGGGGATATCAATTAAGACCGGTCCGGGGCGACCGGTTGTCGCGATGTGGAAAGCCTTGCGCATCGTGTCGGCAAGATCCTTGACATCACGTACGAGGAAGTTATGCTTAACGCAAGGTCGTGTAATACCCACGGCATCACACTCTTGGAAAGCATCCTCACCAATCATTGAGGTACCGACCTGCCCACTAATCACAACCATCGGAATAGAATCCATATAGGCTGTAGCAAGACCGGTGACTGCATTAGTTAGGCCGGGGCCACTTGTTACTAAAGCAACTCCTACCTTGTTAGACGATCGGGAATAAGCATCAGCAGCATGAATCGCCGCCTGCTCGTGACGCACTAGAATGTGCTCGAATTTTTCTTGCTTGTAAATAGCGTCATAGATATATAACACTGCACCGCCGGGGTAGCCGAAAATATGCTCAACACCCTGCTCAGCTAGGCAGCGCACAGTAATCTCTGCGCCTGTTAATTGTTCCATTTTTAATCCTTTCATAACTAGTACAGGACACAACTGATTAACTGGCACTCATCGTACTGCTAAGCCATCGTAGCGCTTTAACCCTCACAGAGGATTGCCACCCACAACAACTAAACCGCACTGAACAAGGCCACCAGTGGCTTGTACACCGCATAAAACATGCATAAAAGTCAGAAACGGAGTCTGCGAATCCGCTTGTGGCGATATCCGACAGAGCTTTTCTAAACTTAGACCTATATATAGCGCAATGGCATAGCGTGTAACTTGCCATCAATCACCAGTGGATAACTGACTACTTACTGCCTATAGAATCAATGCCTTTTACGATAAAAAAGACACAATACAAGACATTAGCCCATTGCAAACAAAAAATCAATGCAGCAGGACAAAATCACTTTTTTATTAGACAAAACACCACAAAATGCATTTGTATTAGACATCAATACGAGAAACTAAGGAACAAGCTAAGTCACATGCTCAAACTCTATAGAGCAACATACAAAAGTTTATAATAATAACTTCTTTGAAAGTGCTACTTTTTAGGTGTTCATAACGTGCAAATTGGAACCGACTCCATCCATAAGTTTTTCCATAGTCCCGAGCTATATTTTGGTGTGCGTAAGGCCTTAGGCTTATTTATCGCTATTTTAGTGTTCTTCGGCTTTTTAGGAAATTATGAATACGGGGTCGCCTTTGTCAGCGGTGTGCTATGCATGTCAATTGTCGATCCGGCATCGGCCTATAGCTTACGAGTGCGTAGCAATGAGCTTATCGCCACTTTGGCTCTATGCAGCGTAGGTACCTTTTTGATTAATCTCGTCGGTCCCTACCCCCAGATTGCGTGGTTGGTCCTCACCATCTTAGTGTTTTTCTATACGCTACTAGCTTTTTACGGCAAATCAGCGACTCTTATCGGGTTTTCGGCGTTACTCGCCATTTTGATGAACTATAACTTTATCAAACCATTTGACGAGGCCATGGTACATAGTGCCCTCACTTTTTTAGGGTGTGCGTCCTATTGGTTTTTTAGCGTCAGTATCAGCTATCTTTTCAGAAAGTATGAGCAGCGCCTCATTATTGCCACGGCTTTGTATGCGACGTCCAACTACGTTTTAGCAAGAGCAAGGTTATACGACGTAGAAAGGGATTTGGACAAAAGCTTTTATCAGCTGATCAATCAAGCATCGACAATGATCGAAACACAGCAAATGGCTCGCGACATGATTCTGCGCCATTTGCCAGATAGCAATGATCCTAAAACCTACGAACAGCGCTCTCGGCTATGGAATATTTTCAATCGTATGGCTGCCATTATGGACAACATGGTTGCCACGCACACCGATTATCAGTACCTACGAGAGAAAATGGGCAATCATGATGTACTTCTCTTTATGCGTGACACCCTCGTGATTTTAAGTACAACACTTAATCACGCCGCCACCGATCTTATTCGTCACGAGCCACTTTCCTATCGCAGCAGCGTCAAAGCAGAGCTACGCGCTTTAGAGTTTGAAATCGAAAAGTTTCGTCAGCAAAACATGCCGCAAGAAGATCCGGAAATCTACGGCTTAATTATTCAAATTTATCGTCGCCTCAGAAACACGTACTTTAATGTTGAAGAAATCAGCAATAACCTTCGCTACGTCAAAAACTTCCAAGGTCCGCCCGATCCCAAACAGATTGGACAGGAAGTGCCTGCCAGCGCCAATGAGGCGATCAAAATCAGTCCCTCATTGCTGCAATTTCGTTCGAGTAATGACTACTCTCTCTCAAGGCTCATCAATCAATTAAGGGCCGGACTGAAGTCAGCGATCGTACGCTATGCCACACGCGTAACGGCGGCTGTACTCTTTGTGCAGCTAGGGACGGCGTTACTGTTTTTATTACCGCTTGAAAGCAATGTCTATCAAAACCTGAGCAACCACACCAACTGGATTTTAGTGACGGTCCTCCTAATTATGCGTCCCGGATTTACGCTAACCCAACAAAGAACCAGCTGGCGACTCATTGGCACCCTCGTGGGCTGCCTCATCACCATTGCTCTGTTTGCCATCACCAAAAACAACGTTGTCATTATGACGGCAATGTTTATTGCAATGATTTTGGGCAATACCTACATTAAAGAAAACTTCCGCGTCGGTTCAATCTTTATTACGGTTTATATTTTAATCGGTTTCCACTTCCTAACGCCCGGCTTCTACTGGCTGGTTGGTGAGCGTGCATTAGACACCTTAATTGCATCGGCAATTACCTTTGTGTTTAGTTTCTTACTTCCCCAATGGGAAAAAGATCGACTACCGATGCATGTTAGCAACACCATTGACGCGCTCTATCATTACCTGCACGACACCATCGCCTATGTACGGGTATTGCAAGAACAGCCAAAAGAAGATCGTAGAATCATTCACACAGAACCCGCGCTATTACAAATGCAGCTATCTCATAAGAAAATGCAAGATGCCTATGCCCTTTTTGCAGATAGCTTAAACCGCATGATGAGCGAGCCGGATAAGCGGCAATTAGATATTATTCGCTTAAACCGTATTTTGCTGGAAGCTGATGCACTGGCTAGTCAAATTAACTCAATGGTGCCTTTAATGATTCAGTTTGATGACATTCCGGAGGGCTTAGAGAAAAACATTGACTACGTCTATAACATGCTCACTTTAAAGCCTTTTGAAGGCCAGGATAATCCGCCGCCCATTGAGTCAGGTCAGGAATACGTAAGTATGCGCTTTCCTATCAAGCAAATGTACAAAGCCTCGCAAGTCCTCAACCAGGAAGCAACGACCTTAAAATTGAACTAAATGGCTGCAGAAAGTATGATTAGGCTATCACTTACAAAAAATCGATAAAGATAAACCCATGAATAAACACGACCTACCCTTTTTCTTCCCTGCCCCCACCCAACAAAAGTTTTGCACCCAATGCGGCACAGAGCTCAGCCAAATTGTGCCACCTGAAGACAACCAACTGCGCGATACCTGCTTAGCATGTGGTGCCGTGCATTATCGCAACCCCTTGATTGTGGTGGGTACTATTCCGGTTTATGAGAATAAAATCCTGCTTTGTAAACGCGCGATTGAGCCTCGCAGCAATACCTGGACTTTCCCTTCGGGCTTTATGGAGCTATCAGAAAGTACTGTCGAAGGCGCCAAACGAGAAACTCTTGAGGAGGCCGGAGCCATCGTTGAAGTTGGTGATTTATTTACCGTAATTGATCTGCCGCAGACTAACCAAGTGCATATTTATTATTTAGCCAAAGCAGCTGACGATCACCTCGACCCCGGCATCGAGAGTCTTGAAGCGGCCTATTTTGATATAGAGGACATTCCTTGGGACAACCTAGCCTTTAGAAGTATCAGCACCACATTGGAGCATTATGTGCGTGCCCTAAAAACGGGCGACTTTGGACCATTTAATTACATCATCGAGTAATAATGACACCACTTTATCTAATTGACGATGAAAGCGCATTACCCCCAAGTCATCACGCATTGGAGGAACCCGACGGTTTAATCGCTGTCAGTAATACGGTGACTGCCAATCTGGTTTGGCGCGCTTATCATCACGGCTACTACCCTTGTAGCCCGGTAGATGAAGAGTTTACTCTGTGGTGGGCACCCTCAGAACGCATGGTCTTATTTCCACAGAACCTGCATATTTCAAAGAACTTTAAAAAACTTCTAAAGCGAATTATCGCTGACGAAAGTAACCCCGATGCCCGCTTACGAGTCACCACCAATTATTGCTTTGAGGAAGTCATTCGATCCTGCGCCACCGTGCAGCGCAATCAAGCATTTGATGGCAACTGGATCTCAGAAGATGTCATTGCAGCATACACCGCATTACATCGACAAGGTCGGGCACATAGTTTTGAAGCATGGCAAGATGGCGAACTCATAGGCGGTCTTTACGGAGTCAGGATCGGTCGTATTTTTTGCGGTGAGTCAATGTTCAGTAAGCAATCACAAGCCTCTCGGATTGCTTTTAGCCATGCGGTTAATTTTTTAGCCAACCAAGGTATTATGTTAATCGACTGCCAGCAGGATTCGGACTATTTGAGAAGCTTAGGTGCGACACTGATTCCTCGGGGTGAGTATGAATTTTACATACACACGTTAAGCGATAGAGCAACCACTGCCACACCTTGGCTCGCTGGGCGCATTGCCTATCACGGCCACTATATTTAAGCGTCCTTAGCCATGACAAAGTCCTTTTATCTTCACCTGTCAGCGTCCAACCAGTGCAGCTACTTGGAATCCAATCGCTCAAGCTCACAAGTGGTCGTGCCACCCGAGGATATTACGGCAGTTGATTATGCAGATATGCTACGACAGGGCTTTAGACGCAGTGGTATTTTTGTTTATCGGCCGCATTGTCAGCACTGTCAAGCCTGTATGTCACTGCGCGTTGATGTTGCTAAGTTTGTACCATCTAAGCGCTTTCGGCGTGTCCTTAATAAAAACAAAAACCTGACATGCCGAGAGTTGCCATTAGGCTGGGAAGAAGAGCATTTTCAACTCTATATGCGCTACCAAGCACAGCGCCATCAAGAAAAGCAAGATGAAGACCATACACGCGCTGACTATAAAGAATTTGTGCTGAATTCTAATGTTAACAGCAGATTACTTGAGTACCGTGATAGTAATAATCTGGTCGTGATGGTCTCTTTAATCGATATCAGTGACGATGGTATTTCTGCGGTTTATACCTTTTATGACACAGATAATAAAAATAGCTTGGGCCATTATGGTATCTTATGTCAAATCAAGCTCTGCCATGCACTTTCCAAACCATGGTTATATCTGGGCTATTGGGTTGAAGGCTGCCATAAACTTAATTATAAAATGGACTATCAACCGGCTGAAGTCTTCCACCGCGACCAATGGATTCCTTGTCATCAAGATTAAATTTTAATCATTATTAGGGTGCATTTTTATGCTTTCAAAAATCAACCTTTTTCCCTTAGTCCGTCCCCTGCTATTTCGCTTAGACGCAGAAGATGCCCACCACAAAACACTGGACGGTTTAAGTAAAGTGTCCAAAAGCAGTTTGTTAAAAAACTGTATCGCCATGGATGTACCGCAAACGCCTAAAAAAGTCATGGGATTGACCTTCTTAAATCCTGTCGGCTTAGCAGCGGGATTAGATAAAAATGGTGAGTATATTGACGCTTTAGGCTCGTTTGGCTTTGGCTTTATTGAAGTGGGCACCGTCACACCCAAAGCGCAAGACGGCAACCCCAAGCCACGCCTTTTCCGTATTCCCGAAAAACAGTGCATTATCAATCGTATGGGTTTCAATAATCAAGGCCTTGACACTTTTTTAGCCAATGTACAAAAGCATCGCTACAGAGAACGTGGTGGTATCTTAGGCTTAAACATCGGTAAAAATGCAACAACCCCCATTGAAAATGCAGTCGATGACTACCTGATTGGCTTACGTGGTGTCTATGCACATGCTGATTACATTACGATCAATATCTCCTCGCCCAATACTGAAAATCTGCGCTCTCTGCAAGGTGAGGACGAGCTTAATCGCCTACTGAGCGCATTAGTTCAAGAGCGCGAAATATTGGCACAAGCACAGCCTACTAAGGTACCTATCCTCTTAAAAATTGCGCCGGATATCAGTGAAGAGCAATGCGTTGCAATCGCCAATATTATTCGTGAACATCAACTAGACGGCGTCATTGCCACTAATACCACTCTCAGCAGAGACTATGTCAGAGGGCTTGAGCATGCGGATGAAGCCGGTGGTTTATCCGGCCCTCCTGTTCATGCGATGTCGTTGGAAATCATCAAAACATTGCGTCGCCATTTAGGACCTGACATCGCCATTATCGGTGTTGGCGGCATTAACCAAGGTCGCCATGCGGTGGAGAAGATTAAAGCGGGAGCCGACTTAGTGCAAATTTACACCGGGCTGATTTATCAAGGACCGCACTTAGTAAAAGACTGTGTTAATGCGATCAAGGCACACAACCTTTAAACAAAGCTCACACCTATCGCTCTATCGACACTGGCAAACGCAAAAATGCCGTTGATAACATCAAATATACCAACGGCATTTTATCTTTTAGCTACGACTTAAAGACACACTTTAAGTCAGACGAAGCAACTAATTACTTAGCAGCAGCGGTAGTAGCAGTTTTAGCAGCAGTTTTAGCAACTTTAGTCGCATTTTCAGTTGCTTTTAACGTAGCGTTAGTCGCAGCAGCTAAGTTATTTTGGGCAACTTCAGCAGCTTGCTTAGCAGCTTTGTTAATAGAATCATAAGCGTTGCTAGCAGTAGCGAAGCTAGATTTTAATAATGCGATAGCACTTTCAGAACCGGTAGGTGCATTTTTAGCGAATTGCTCTAATGCTTCTTCCATTTTCTTTTGAGACTCAGCAACTTGCTCTTCAGTTAATTTGATTAACTCTTTGCTTACGTCATTCATGATAGCGTAAACGTCTTGAGAGTAAGCAACAGCTTTTTCAGCATTAGGCTGAGCGATAGCAGCAACAAAACTAGTTGCTTCTTGTGGATCTTTTAACTCAGCAACTTGTTGAGTTTGATCTGCAGCTTCAGCGATTGTGCTTTTGATCGCTTTTAGGTTTAAATCAACTAATTTTTCGAAACCGCTGAATAAAGAACCTTGAACAGAGATAAAGGTATCGATAGCTTCTTTTTGACGCTCTAATAATTGCTGTTGAACTTGGGTATTCATGACATTTTCCTTAAGTGTACGTAACAGAGATAATAAAACTTGAATTTAACATCTTCAATGGCTGTTGCAGCACAACGTTTACACGTTATGTTGCAACGCAACAATTGTTATTATTCCAAATATTCTTCACTATGTCAACACTTTTGTTGCGATGCACAAAACCAGTTGCACAAAAGAAACGTCTTAAATATCAGTCATTTAGATTAATCTATAGGAAACAACCCAGTTCACGCGAGATGTCTTTGGCCGCTCGCTTCAAGTCCTGGCTCCAAGCATATTGAATGCGTTGCGCAGGGGCAGAAAGAGAAATCCCTGCCACCACTCTACCCTGCTCATTGAAGATTGCCGCGGCTAAACAGCGTACCCCTTCTTCTAATTCCTCATTATCAATCGCAAAACCTTGCTGATGTATGGCAGCCAATTCATTTTTGAGTCGTTCAAATTCACTCACGCTTTTCGATGTACTGGCCGGGATACCTGTCTTATTCACATACTCTAATAGCTCAACCGCGTCTAAATCAGCTAAAAACAACTTGCCGACAGCCGTTAGGTGTAAAGGCGCGCGACCGCCAATAGGACGCACAACATGCACCCCCGACTGACCGCTCCAACATCGTTCAATATAAACAATGTCATTGCCCTGCTTAATCGATAAGTTAATGGTTTCACCCGTTTTTCGGTGCAGCTCTTGCATTTGCGGATAGGCTAATTCTTGGATATTTAGGCGATTTTTAACTAAATTGCCTAATTCCAATAAGCGTAAGCCTAATTGATAGCGACCTCCGGGCAAATGCTCCACGAATTGTGCAATCACTAGGTCATTTAAAATCCGATGACATGTAGAAATATTTAACTTACTTCTCGCCGTCAGGTCCTTTAAACTCAAGGGACCGGAAGACTGAGCCAGTATATCCATCAATAAGACGGTTCTTTCGAGGACTTGAACTGAATAATTAGGAGATTCGTCAGACATAGATTTAACCATCGCAGCGAAGCTACCCGCTCAGCGATTTATATTAATAATTAAAACGACCACCTACGCGCAAAACCTCCCCACGCAGAAAATCATAGGCCGCCTTGACAGATTCCTCGTTTTTACCGCGCACACCAAGATCAATAAATCCCGGTGCATCAGCCGTTGCCATCTTAGGTAAGCTAAAGGTGGTGACATCAGACCAACGACTTTCAATTTCTTCTAGTGACGGCGTAATACGAGACTCCGGTAAATGATAGACATTTACCGCCAATGTTTTGGTTGGATTATTTTGTAACGCCAGATACTTATTATCAAGCACCCATTCAAACATAGACCAAGCCATCTCCGGGAAACCCGGCACAAAGGTATGATCACGAATAAAAAAGCCCGGAATACGATTAAAGGCATTGGGCACAATCTCTGCCCCTTCCGGAAAGACCCCCATCGCTAAGCGACGTTGATTTTCCGGTGCACCGATATCTTGATCAATTTTGCCAATCGCCGCTCGATTAATTACGTACTCGAGGATTAACGCCTCGGCCTCAGGATGTAAAACCATCGGCACGCCCAAGGCTTTCGCTGCGGCTTCTCTGGTTTTGTCATCCGGCGTAGCACCAATACCACCGGTTGAGAAAACGATATCGCCACTGGCAAAACTCTCTTTGTAAATGCGCACCAACTCATCGAGGTCGTCACCCACCAGACGGGCCCACGACAGCTCCATGCCTCGGTCATTAAGTAATTCAATGACTTTGCTCAAATGCTTATCCTGCCGACGACCTGATAAAATCTCATCACCTACAATAATCAAACCGAATTTTCTGGACTTAAGCATAAAGGCTTCCTCATGAGTTTTTGATTTCAATTAAAATGGCGCTTATTATTTGTACTTAATAATAGACTGCACCTGCTTATTGATGTATAACTTCAATGGCAAAATATTAATAGAAGTTTATCAAATCGCCTCTATCCTACGGGTTTATCTATGTCTTTTTTTATAAAACCTTTTGAGCACCGCAAAGAAATACTATTGGCATTAGCAGCCAACAATCAACGCACTGTTGTCTGCTATTGTGCCGCTTGGTGCCGTACCTGCGACAGCTACTTAGACGCCTTTAAGGATTTGAGCGAAAAGTTTCCTGAGCAGGTATTTTTATGGGTAGATATCGAGGACGAAGAGTACTTACTGGATGACCTCGATGTAGAAAACTTCCCCACTATCCTAATCCAGGAAGCAGGAAAAAACCTTTTCTTCGGTACCATGCTGCCTTATATCGGTCACCTCGATCGCATGATACTAAACACGCAAGATGGCCACGTGGTCGGCAGTGATGAGGGACCTAGCCCTATCACTGAATTATTAGAGCAAGCCTCTGAAAGTCTCTGACAATCTCTAACAGCAATCGCCGGTTTATTTTTCTATTTATCTGACGTTTTGGTTTTACGACCACCGCCGAGCAACACGGCTAACATGGGTTCTTCCTGTCTCTCATGAACTCTCTGCGGAGTTTTAGGAACTGACTCAGCAACCGAGTCACTCGCATCAGGTTCATAAGGTTTATAGAAAAAAGCATCGATCGTCTCACGCTTACTTTGCTGATAATATGAGCGTCGAGGCTGCTCTACTGCTCTATTTTTAAAGAGCTCAGGAATGTCTAGGCGCTCTACTTTGAAGTCGATGTTAATGAGCTGCTGGACATTAGCTAATAGCTGCTCATCCTCTTCTTTGTTATAAAAGGCAATGGCCTTACCCTTGGCCCCTGCACGACCGGTCCGCCCAATACGGTGCACATAATCCTCGGGGTTAAATGGCAAGTCATAGTTAATGACACAAGGTAAGCCGGCGACATCCAGGCCGCGCGCTGCCACATCGGTGGCGACCAGCACCTGCACCTTACCCGCTTTAAAGTCCTCAAGCGTACGCGTACGCTCATACTGAGAACGATCGCCGTGAATTGCTTCCGCTGACACCCCCTCTTGTGTTAGAAAGCGACTTAAGCGATTGACTTCTAATTTCGTATTAGCAAACACAATGACCTGCTTGGTGTACTGCGTCATTAGAAGATAAAGTAAGGCGGCTTTTTTATCTCTTTCGCCTACCTGATACACCAACTGGGTGACCGTATCCGCCGTTTGGTTATTACTGGCCACCGTAATTTCTACCGGATTAACCAAAATGGTACGCGCTAATTTACGAATTTCCGGACTGAAAGTTGCCGAGAAGAGCAAGTTTTGACGCTGCTTTGGCAAATAATTTACGATACGCTCTAAATCCGGCATAAAGCCCATATCAAGCATGCGATCTGCTTCATCAAGCACCAGCACGCCTACCTGACTGAGATTGACGTTTTTTTGCTCTAAGTGATCTAATAAGCGACCGGGTGTGGCAATCAATAACTCGCAACCCTGACGGAGCATCTCTTTTTGAGGGCGGATATCAATCCCGCCATAAACAGCAGTTGAGCGTAACGATGAGGTACTGCAATAACGCTCGACATTTTCTGCCACCTGATCTGCCAACTCGCGAGTCGGCGTGAGAATTAGCGCCCTCACCGGATGTCGGGCCGGCGACGTACTGTGACTGGCAAACGGCATGATACGGTGTAACACAGGCAGGGTAAAAGCTGCTGTCTTGCCCGTACCGGTTTGGGCCGCCCCCATCACATCACGGCCCGCTAATACAGCAGGAATAGATTGTGCCTGAATAGGCGTTGGTGTCGTGTAGCCACTCTGAGCAATGGCCTTTAATAGATCAGGGTGTAAGCCGAATTCATTAAAAGTTAATTCCGGGCTGACCGTAGATTGCTCGGCATCGGAAATGGTTGAATTATTATTGTTATTGCTTAAATGACTCTGCATATTGATATGTAATACCTATTTCTCTATATTTTTTTGATGTAATCGACTATTTTACTACAAGCAACACAGACCGCTCTGTATAAGCAAAAAGCTGAATTAATTTATATAAAACACTGCATTTAAAGTAAAAATGCACATATTTACCACCTTAAGAGTACAATATTTGCACATAGAAATTATGGAGAAAATCATGCCTGCAAAAAATCAAGTGGATACTATCAAGGTAGATAGCAAAGACCTGCCCATTTACTGCCCCGGTCCCAAAGCACCACGCTGGAGTATGCACCCACGTGTTTTCTTAGATGTGACCAAAACCGGCGAAGCAGCCTGTCCTTATTGTGGTGCTCACTACCAACTTGAAGGCACAGAAGGTTCTGCCCCCACAGTAGCCAATGAATCTGAAGCTTCTGCTTAATATTCTATTGACTAATTAAGCGCAAACGCCATCATCGAGATGGCGTTTTTTGATCCAGCACAGACCAAGCTAAACGAGTTTGGCTTGCGCTAACTGATAAGGTTGCAAATCACGCTTGTGGTAGATCCTGCCCTGTGCCTGAAGGCGCCACCACGTCATAGCGGCGACTAAGATACCAAAGGTTTCAACCGCTCCGGCAGGCACCCACATAATTAACCCGCCCCAACCCTGATCCTGCGCTGCCGTGATCGGCAATGCACGCCCACATATTTCAAAAAGCGGGTATAAGTCAGTAGAAGAAAAAGCGATGATCGCGCCGGCAACAATTTGCGGTGCCATGGTGAAGACCGGCGACAACACTCTTTCTAGAGGAGACATCACTGCCCCCCCACCGGACAGGGTGCGCTTTTGCCACCAACGACCCAAATTAGTTTTAGCAGTAAGCTGTGGTGGATGATATGGACGCCTATCTAAAATCAGGTTCCAATAAAGCAAACCGCTCACCACGACTGACCAGTTCATAAAACGATAGATATTGACATTTAACATCGAATAAAACTGAATCGTAGGGAAAAGCCAAACAATCACTAGGAAAACAAATAAAAACGGAATAAACAGTTTATGCGTAAGCCAATAAATCAAGGCCTGACCAAATGCTGTCTGATTAAACCGCTGAAGCCCTAAGCGCATACCGCGAGTCATACCCGCTCGCATGACCTGACCGGGATACGACAACATAATCAATAACGGTGCCAAATGATGCAGCACCAAATGCTGCGCACGATGAATAAAAAACACCCGCTCGGCATAGTAATCGACATGCGTATGCATGGAAAGATACAGCAATAACCAACCCGACCAGAACAACAGCTGTCTGGACACATTGATACGCTTATTGCGACACCCCCTAACAAACAAAAAGGCTGACAATAAAAAACAAACAATCAGGGTTGGAGAAAACTCCCATGGCCGTAACCATTGGGCAAATGATAAGTTCATATTAAGAAAAAAGCTTTTACTAAACTACCTATAAGGCAAATGGGCGTTATAATACTCGCTCAATTTTACAACAGATTATAAAATTTCGTAATATTATTAACTAGTTATGCAGATTGGCTCTTGGCAGTTACCCAATAATGTCTTTGTCGCCCCGATGGCCGGTGTGACAGACAGACCCTTTAGGCGTCTGTGTAAGCGCTTGGGTGCAGGCTATGCCGTATCGGAAATGGCTGCCAGCAATCCACAGCTTTGGGATAGCGTTAAAACGGCTCGCCGCCTAAACCATGAAGGCGAAGTCGATCCGATTGCCGTGCAGATTGTCGGTTCTGACCCTGACATCATGGCTCAAGCAGCGATTTTTAATATTGAAAAAGGTGCCAAAATCATCGATATCAATATGGGCTGCCCAGCCAAAAAAGTCTGCAAGGTAGCCACCGGCTCCGCTCTTTTGCGTGACAAAGAATTAGTTGCACGAATTTTAGATGCTGTCGTTAGTGCATGTCGTCCCTATGACGCTCCGGTGACACTTAAAATCCGCACCGGCTGGGACAGAGACAGCATTAATGCACCAGAAATTGCTAAGCTTGCCGAAGATACCGGCATCAGTGCACTGACTATCCATGGACGTACACGATGTGATTTTTATCAAGGCGAGGCTGAATATGACACCATTGCCACTGTGCAAAAAATTGTCAAAATACCTATAATTGCTAATGGCGATATTGATAGCCCTCAAAAAGCCAAGCAGGTGCTAGACTATACAGGTGCAGATGCTATTATGATTGGTCGCGCTTCCCAAGGTAACCCTTGGATTTTTAACGAGATTAATCACTACCTCAATACCGGTGAGTTGATTGCACCTCCTACGCTTTCAGAAATGAAAGAAGTACTTTTAGAGCATTTGGAGGAGCATTATCAATTTTACGGCACTCATACGGGAGTACGCACGGCACGTAAGCATATTGGCTGGTATCTTAGCCGTTTCCAACATAGTGACACCTTGCGTCGACACTTAAATACAATCGAGTCCTGCAAACAGCAAAGTCAAGCCTTAGCCGAGTGGTTTGACCAACAAATCGAACTAGAGTTAAGCGCCTTTGCTTAGGTTCTCGATCAATACACAACCTATAACAAATTAATCAGCTGATAATTAAAGATTTTCATCATGAGTAAGCAGTCACAGACCCCACCATTGCACGATTGCGTGCAAGCTCATTTGGAGGCGTATTTCGACACTTTAGGTGACGAGGCTGATGCTAGTCAGATCTGGAGTATGGTCATGCAATGCGTCGAAAAAGCCACCCTCGAAAAGGTGATGGAAAAAAGCCAGTTTAACCAATCCAAAGCCGCGGAGATGTTGGGCATTACACGCAACACCTTACGCAAAAAACTTATTTCCTATCAAATCATTAACTAAGAAGAAACTATGAAACAAATCACAGCACTTCTCTCGGTATCCGATAAAACAGGCATTGTAGATTTTGCCAAGGCACTCGTCAGTCGTGGTGTAAAAATCTTATCTACTGGTGGTACCGCCAAGCTTCTCAAAGAAGAGGGCCTCAAAGTAACCGAAGTTGCCGAATACACCGGCTCACCAGAGATTTTAGATGGTCGCGTTAAAACCCTTCACCCCAAAGTACATGGCGGTTTGCTGGCTCGACGCGACGATGAAAATCACTTAAGCACGATTGCCGAACACGGCATCGATACCATTGATTTGCTCGTGGTTAATCTTTATCCTTTTCAACAGACAATTGATAAGCCTGACTGCTCTTTCGCTGATACCATAGAAAACATTGATATCGGCGGTCCTGCTATGCTGCGCGCCGCTGCTAAAAACCACGGCACAGACAAAGGCGGCGTCACGGTTATCATCGATCCCAAAGACTACGATGAAGTCCTAAAAGAGCTGGATGAAAAAGGCCAGACCTCCTACGGCTTACGTTTACGCTTAGCGACCAAGGTCTATGCTCACACTTCAGCCTATGACGGTGCCATTGCTTCTTACCTAAGCAGTTTGGAAGACGCTGAACCGGCACAGAACAAAACCCCTTCTCAAAAAGAATGGCCGGGTATTATCACGATACAAATGCAGCAGCACCAGGCCATGCGCTATGGTGAAAACCCACACCAACGAGCTGCTTTCTACGTGGATAGCAAGCAGGACGTCGGCTTATTAGGCACCTACAAGCAACTACAGGGCAAAGAACTTTCTTATAACAACATCGCTGATGCAGATGCTGCTTGGGAGTGTGCTCGCTCATTTAAAGTGCCTGCGTGTGTGATTGTTAAGCATGCCAACCCATGTGGTGTCGCTATGGCAGAAGGCCCATTACAAGCCTATCAAAAAGCATTTAAAACAGACCCTACCTCTGCGTTTGGCGGTATTATCGCCTTTAACCGCGAGGTAGATTTAGCGACAGCTCAAGCGGTGAGTGAGCAGTTTCTGGAAGTATTATTAGCGCCTTCTTATAGCAAAGACGCGTTAGCCTTCTTAGCCAATAAGAAAAACGTACGCGTCCTAAGCATTCCTTCTGGCGATGGTCGTAACGCCTTTGATGCTAAACGCGTTGGCGGTGGTTGGCTAATTCAGGATCCTGACTTGACGCCACTTGATCCAACCCAAATTGAAGTCGTCACCAAGAAGCAACCGTCAGAGCAGCAAATGAAAGACTTATTATTTGCTTGGCAAGTTGCTCACTATGTGAAGTCTAACGCCATTGTATTTTGTGCCGACGGCATGACGATGGGCGTTGGTGCAGGTCAAATGAGCCGTTTAGACTCGGCACGCATTGCTTCTATCAAGGCCGAAGCAAATGGCTTAAGCTTAAAAGACACAGCCGTTGCATCAGATGCCTTCTTCCCCTTCCGCGATGGATTAGATGTGGTTGTAGAAGCCGGTGCTAACTGCGTTATACAGCCAGGTGGCAGTATCCGTGATGATGAAGTAATTGCAGCAGCTGACGAGCATGACATTGCCATGGTCTTCACTAAAATGCGCCACTTCCGTCACTAAGTGCACCTCTGAGGATAAGTGAGAATTAATGAGGATTTTGGGTATCGACCCCGGACTTCGTAACACCGGTTTTGGTATTATCGATCAGGATACTAACAAGCTAAGCTATGTCGCTAGTGGCACCATTGTGGTGCCGCCGGAGCAAGAGCTCTATCTGCGGCTAAAGGAAATCAGTAGCCACCTCTATGAGGTCATCGATACGTACCAACCGGACGTTGCAGTCATCGAAAAAGTTTTCCTCAACACAAATCCTCAATCTACCTTGTTACTCGGTCACGCCCGTGGCGCTGCCATGCTGAGCTTGGCACAAAAGGGCCTGGCCGTTTCCGAGTACACTGCATTACAAATCAAAAAGGCTGTTGTCGGTCGTGGTCATGCTCAAAAAGAGCAGGTACAAGCGATGGTTCAATATATTTTGAAGCTTAATGCCCAACCCGCCCCGGACCCGGCCGATGCTTTAGCATGTGCCATTTGCCATGCCCATGCCGCTCCCCTTTCCCTACGATTACAAGCACACCAAAAAAGCACCTTAACAGTCAAGCACCGTATTCGTGGTGGGCGTCTAATTGGTTAATACTCTTTTTTGGAGCAATACATGATTGGTCGTATTCGCGGCAAACTCATTGAAAAATCCCCCCCTCTCATCTGTGTTGACGTCAATGGCATTGGCTACGATGTACACGTACCAATGAATGATCTTTATGACTTGCCTGCACTGGGTGAGGAAGTCACGCTATATACCCATTTTGTGGTGCGCGAGGATGTTCAGCAGCTCTATGGCTTTTTAAATGATACAGAACGCCAAACCTTTAGAACACTCATTAAAATCACCGGTATCGGTCCGCGCACCGGTCTCGCAATCCTCTCCGGCATCAGTGCCGAACAGCTCGCTAGCGCAGTTGAAGAAGAGGATTTGAATTTACTGTGCAAAATACCGGGTATTGGCAAAAAAACGGCAGAGCGCATTATTTTAGAATTACGTGGTAAATTAGGTGCTATTGTCCCTGCTGCCACATCAGCCTCCCCAAGCCCTGCAATGCAACGTCAAGACATTACTAACGCATTGATGGCTTTAGGTTATTCTGAGCGAGAGTTACAACGAGTTCTCAAAGAATTAGATCCGGCAATCGATGTGACCGAAGGGATTAAACAAGCATTAAAACTCTTATCCAAATAATTAACTAAACCAGAAGGCTTTATGGCGATTTTCTCTGATAACTTAAGTACCCAATCTGAGACTGATGGACGTATCGTCTCCGCTCAATCAGCGTCTCACGCTGAAGAATCGGTAGAACGCGCCTTACGCCCCAAACGCCTGGTTAACTATACCGGCCAAAGCCGCGCCCGCGAGCAGTTAGAAATTTTCATTGAAGCAACAACCCGTCGCGGCGAAGCCTTGGACCACGTGCTGCTTTTTGGCCCACCGGGATTAGGTAAAACAACCCTGGCCCATATTATTGCCAATGAAATGGGTTCACACATGCACCAAACCTCCGGCCCCGTGCTGGAACGCGCCGGGGACTTAGCTGCCTTACTCACCAACCTGGAAAAAAACGATGTCCTTTTTATCGATGAAATTCATCGCTTATCACCCGTCGTAGAAGAAATCCTCTACCCGGCGCTAGAAGACTTTCAGATTGATATTCTGATTGGTGAAGGTCCGGCTGCTCGCAGTGTCAAGATTGATCTACAGCCATTTACCCTAGTAGGTGCAACCACACGCGCCGGCATGCTGACCAACCCACTACGCGATCGTTTTGGGATTATCCAACGCCTGGAGTTTTATACGAGCGAAGAATTGCAGCAAATCATCAACCGCAGTGCCAATTTACTCAATGTAGAGATTGCCTCAAGTGGCAGCTTAGAGATTGCCAAACGTTCTCGCGGCACACCACGAATAGCTAACCGTTTATTGCGACGAGTTCGTGACTTTGCCGATGTACGTAATAACGGCCTCATTGACGCAGCGACAGCTAAGGCCGCATTAAGCATGCTGGAAGTCGACCCTGAGGGTCTGGACCTGATGGACAGAAAGCTTTTAGAAACGATTATTCATAAGTTTAATGGCGGACCCGTCGGAGTCGATAACCTGGCTGCCGCCATTGGTGAAGAGCGCGACACCATTGAAGATGTCATTGAACCTTATCTGATTCAAAATGGCTACTTACAACGCACCGCTCGTGGCCGCATTGCCACTGCGATTGCTTGGCAACACCTAGGACTTAGGGCTCCAAGTACGTTGAGTGCGGATGATGACAGCAGCGCCCCAACTTTATTTTAACAAGTTCAAAATAGCTTCACCGTAGGTGGCGATTTTCTTATCGCCCATCCCCTCAACCTGCGCTAAGTCCTCGAGACTTTGCGGCTTCTTGAGTGCCAACTGATATAGGGTGATATCTCTAAAGACAATATAAGCCGGCACACTGCTGGCTTTAGCTTCTTCAAGGCGCCATTCTCGCAGCTTTTCAAATAATAAGGTGTCTTCTGCCGACAACTCAAAAACCGCTCTATTTTGCGACGGCATTTGATTATTGGATCGTAACTTACTGAGCGGCTCTATTTGTCTTAGCCGGAGTTTTTTCTTACCCAATAAAATATCATGGCTTTTTTTAGCCAGATAATAAGTCGTTCTAAACCCCTCTGACTGCATTTCCAAATACTCTGCTGCTAAAAGCTGGCGGATTAAACCGCGCCATTGACTCTCATCTAACTCACGCCCAATTCCAAAGACCGTCAGCTGATGATGCTTTTGCTGAATAACGCGCTCAGTCCTTTTGCCGTGCAAAATATCAATTAAATGCTTTGCGCCGCTAAACTCACCATATTCCTTTCGGAGTCGGTAAATGGTCGATAAAAGCTTTTGAGCAGCAACTGTGGCATCCCACAAGCGCGGAGGATCTGCGCAAATATCACAATTACCGCAGGGCTCACTTTGCTCACCAAAATACCTCAATACACGCTGGCGACGGCAAGATGACGCCTCACAAAAAGCCAGCATGGCATTAAGCGCATCAGCCGAACGCTCCTTAAAGGCATCATCACCATTAGAGCCTTCGATCAACTTACGCTGCTGCATCAAATCCTGCAAACCATAAGCCAGCCAAGCGGTAGCCGGCAAACCATCACGTCCGGCACGACCGGTTTCTTGATAATATGCCTCAATGGAACGGGGGATATCAATGTGCGCAACAAAACGCACATCCGGTTTATTAATACCCATCCCAAAGGCAATTGTAGAAACAATCACCACCCCATCTTCTTGTTGGAAAATGCGTTGATTGTCATAGCGCTCTTCTGCACTCAATCCGGCATGATAAGCCAAGGCACGAACACCTGATTTTTGTAAAAAAGCCGCTACGCCTTCGGTTTTTTGTCGGGACAAACAATACACAATACCGGAATCGCCCGCATGCTGCCTATTAATAAAACTCAGTAGTTGCTGCCTTTCTTTGTCTTTTTCAACAACCTCATAGCGAATATTAGGTCGATCAAAGCTGCTGATAAATTGCTGAGCTTCTTCAAGGTGTAAACGCTCAACAATTTCTGCACGTGTCAACTCAGTCGCAGTCGCAGTGAGGGCGACACGTGGCACCTCAGGCCAACGCTCAGGCAAAATAGACAAATCCAAATAGGCCGGTCTGAAGTCGTGACCCCACTGTGAAACACAATGCGCTTCATCAATCGCAAATAAGCCAATTTGAAGATTATCTAATAACCGTAGAAAGCGAGGATTTTCAAAACGTTCGGGCGAGACATATAAGAACTTGATCTCTCCACGCAATAAAGTATGTTCAGCCGCTTTAATCTCATCCCACACCATGCCTGAGTGCAAACTGACCGCACTCACACCTAGCGCGCGCAACGCATCGACCTGATCATGCATCAGGGCAACTAAGGGGGAGACGACGACGGCAACACCCGATCTGACCAGACCGGGAATTTGGTAACAAAGTGATTTACCAGCACCCGTTGGCATCAAAATCAGAGCATCCTCGCCACTAATCAGATGCTCGACAATCGCTTCCTGGCCACTACGAAACTCCTCATAGCCAAAAACATGCCGCAGAACTTCCTTTGCTGATAACACGTTAACCTACATCAAGATAAAAGGTATTAGTGTACCATTGCCCACCCCATACGATATAATCAAGCGTTTAGTTACACGTTAATTTGAATCGACTTATATATGCAAATAGGAATCGCGGGTGCCGGCTTAGCCGGACGTTTATTGGCCTATGCTCTATCTACTCACGGCCATCAAGTAGAAGTTTTTGATCCTGCCCCTGACGCTCATGCCCGCATCGCAGCAGGCTGGACCGCAGCCGGTATGTTATGTCCTTTAGCCGAAATGGACACGGGCGATGACTACGTCTATAAGCTTGGACAACGCTCACTTCAGCTATGGGCTGATATCGCTAAGCTCACCGACAACAAGATCGACTTAAGACTCAAGGGTAGTCTTATGCTTGCGCACAAAGGCGACGAAGGTGCTGCCGAGCAGATGATTTCACTGCTGCAGCGTAAATCACCCAACCCCGACGACCAACCCAGAGTAACCTCGATGCGGGAACTGCAAGAATTAGAGCCCTCAGTCCAAGGTCCTTCTCATGCTTGGTACTTGCCATTTGAAGGGCAAGTTGATACGACCTTAGCCATGCAAACCTTATGCGCCGATGCAAAGGGTGTCACTTGGCACTGGGGTACGTCAGTTAAGGAGCTAACTCCCGGCGAGCTAGTCATTGGCGACGAAAAGCGTCAATTTGATTGGGTTTTCGATACGCGGGGAGTTGGCGCACGTCGTCTTAAACACCCTCACCCGACCGAGCTTTCATGTCAAAATGTACGTGGTGTACGCGGTGAGGTTTTCTGGGTACAGGCACCTGAGATTACTCTAAACAGACCGTTACGCTTATTGCACCCACGCTACCATGTCTATATCGTACCGCGCCAAAACAATCTCTTTGTGATTGGCGCAAGCTCCATCGAAAGTGAAGACAGGTCACCCGTTAGCGTGCGCACAACTGTCGAGCTTTTAGCGGCAGCTCATAGCGTCTTACCCGGTCTGTCTGAGGGCAGAATTGTTCATACTGAAACCAATCTGCGTCCGGCCTTAGTCGATAATTTTCCGCGCATCGAAACAGAACAAGGCCTGAGCAGAATCAACGGTCTTTTTAGACACGGTTGGATGATTGCTCCGGCCATGATCGAAGAAGCACTTGAGACAGCATTTAAAGCGCCTATGCTTGCTCAATCCCATAGCGAGATTTAACATGATTACTGTCAAAGTTAATGGTGAAGACAAACAGCTTCCCACAGGTACCCAATTAGCCCAGCTCATCGACATCTTACTGCAAGAAGCTGGCCAAGAGCCTGACCCGGCACTCTTAGCCACCGCTGTTAATGAGGTTTTTATACCTCGCCAACAGCGCGCAGAGTATTTTTTAAAAGAAAACGATGAGGTCTTTACCTTTTCACCTATTACCGGAGGCTAAGCATATATGTCAGATAAATTTAATGTCGGCGGTGTCACTCTCAACAGTCGTTTTTTCTTAGGCACTGCACTCTACTCCTCTCCAAAAGTACTGGCAGATGCGATTGACGCAGCAGAGACAGAGGTCATTACCGTCGGGCTAAAGCGCCAATTACCAGCCGGCGCTAACCCTCTTACTCAAAGCACGACAGAGGGTGTCGACAATCCGTTTTTTCAGATCTTAAAGCAAAGTGGTAAGTATTTATTACCCAATACTGCCGGCTGCAAAACGGCAAAAGAAGCCATCACCCTTGCCTATATGGCGCGTGAAATTTTTGAAACAAACTGGATTAAATTAGAGGTTATCGGCGATGACTATACCCTACAGCCCGACCCTATTAATCTGATTGAAGCTGCTGAGCAATTAGTAAAAGATGGTTTTGAGGTCTTCCCTTATTGCACCGATGACTTGGTTACTTGCCGACGCTTACTGGATGTCGGTTGTAACGTCTTAATGCCATGGGGAGCACCCATTGGTTCAGGCCAAGGCCTTACAAACCCTCATGCCTTACGCATTTTGCGCGCACGCTTACCTGATGTGCCTCTGATTGTAGATGCCGGCATCGGCTCACCCGCCGATGCTGCCTTAGCAATGCAAATGGGCTTTGATGGTGTTTTATTAAACTCTGCGGTTGCCAAAGCACATGACTCAGTCAAAATGGCCGAAGCCTTTAAATTAGCCATTCGCTCCGGCCGCCTAGCTTATGAAGCCGGTATCATGCCTAAACAGGACATGGCCACACCCAGCACACCGGTCACGGGCCGACCATTTTTACTGGATTAGTACATAACCCATAGGCAGAGCAAAGCCGCAAGCGCCTTATCCGCGTCATACGCATCATTGGCGCTTAGCAATCCCTTTGTCTACTAAATTTGAAATTCGACAATATGGCTGTTCAAACAATAACTCAATCAACTCATGGCTATAAATTTTAGGTTCATGCTCTTTAACATACGATGTAGTTTGTTCAATCAGATCGGTGATGGCTGCAATTTTATTTTTAGTCCATAAAGAAGTCTCTTCAATCGCCTTAAGCATAAATAAAATCCAAGATTCCCAATCTCCCTCCGTTGTTACTGCTAGCAACAAGCGATAATAATCACTTTTATTCATCACAATAAAACGACTTAAATCAACTGCTGTCCGAGTCGATAATGGCAATTTCTTTAATGATTCAAACCCATTAAAAAGCGCTCGACGATAATTCAGCGCGTCTTTAGTCATTGGATCGGCATTGTCTTCTTCTTGCGCGTATTGGAATAATTTATCAGTCGTGGTGACTATATTTTCTATTTCAGAACTACTCTGAGCCTCCAATACCAGCAGTAGATTAATCAACAATCCCTGACTAGGCAGCAGCCTCCCCGCCTGGTTTAGTGCAGCCAAAGCGGCACGCGCTGTAATACACGCTTTTAATATACTTTTAGTTTCTAATTCTTGTGATGGTGCCAATAAAGGAAGTTCATCGTATCGCTTTTCTGCGATCCAGAGCCTTGTATTCACCTATTTATATTTTAAATCGGTATATGTGATTAACTGATCACACTAAACAATCTGTTTAAAAAATCGAAAAAAATCGACATATTTTCAAAATGTGTCGATTGCTTGTACATATTTAGACAGCTTGTTTGAATGTGGCCCCCTTTTATGCTCTTCCTTTTGCATAAAAAAGGCTTAGATCCTATGCAATCTAAGCCTTTAGTCACTGAACTAGTATATGAACGGATTAATTATTCCGGGCACTTAGCAAAACGTAAATAAGGTAGTGCCTTGGTCAATTCACCGTATTTCTCTGTTGCCTGCTCATCATTTAAGCTCAATGCAACGATAACATCCTCGCCAGGCTGCCAATCCGCCGGTGTCGCCAGAGCAACACCATCTGTTAATTGAATCGCGTCCAGCGCACGTAGAATCTCAGCAAAATTACGGCCAACTGACATTGGATAGGTTAGTGTTAGGCGAATCTTCTTGTCAGGACCAATAATAAATACAGTACGTACAGTCGCGCTATCCGCTGGCGTTCTACCATCAGGTAAGTAAGCCTCTGCCGGGAACATGTCGTACAGCTTGGCCACAGTCAATGACGTATCATCAATAATCGGGAAATTAGCAGGTGTCTCTGCAAACTTGCTGATATCAGCCTTCCACTTAGTGTGGTCATCAACCCCATCAACCGAAACACCAATCACTTTCGTGTTGCGCTTTTCAAATTCCGGAGATAAGCGAGCTACTGCGCCGAATTCTGTAGTACACACCGGCGTGAAGTCTTTGGGATGTGAAAAGATGATGGCGTAGTCATCACCAATCCAATCATGGAAACTAATTTCACCCTCAGTGGTGTTAGCGGTAAAATCCGGTGCGATATCATTAATACGTAACGACATAAGCTCTCCTTAAACTTTTAATTAAAAAATAAAATTATTTCCTGCAACATGGTACATTGCTATGCGTAGGGCATTAGCCACTTATGCAATAAGTCGACTCAATATTCAAATACTAACATAATGAAATTCATTCATTAAACGAATATTTACTACTTTAGATATAACTAACAGCTATTTGCATCTTTAAAAAACATACTTCTTTTTTATATAACTAGGATCTAAATTCATGTTGGCCATTCTCAACATCACTTTACCGCTCTTTCTCTTAATCGGTGTCGGCTACAGTGCCACTAAGTTAGGCTTTTTAAGTTTAGAGCACAATCGCGGTCTTGGCAGTTTTGTCCTAAACTTCGCCTTCCCTGCCTTGGTGTTTAATGCCATTTCCAGATTAGACATGCGCAGTGAGTTTATCTATGAGTATGTGTTGATCTATGGTGGTATCACCGTAGCGCTGTATTGGGCCGGCTTTTTAATCAGCCTCAAAGTCCTCAGAAAAAAAACAGTGCACTCTGCACTTAACGGACTTGGGCTTATTTTCTGTAACACCGCATTTTTGGGTTATCCGGTACTTGCGCAAGTTATTGGTTATGAAAAGGCAGCTATTTTTTTAAGTATGAATTTACTATTTGAGAATTTACTTGGTGTACTACCCACTATTTTATTGTGTGAATTATCTGCAGGTAAAAAGAAAAACCTTTTCAAACTGTTTCTTACTGCCTTGCAAAAAATCTTTACCAGCCCACCAATTGTTGCCATCATTAGCGGTCTGATTTTCTCTCTCCTTGGCCTTGGTGTTGCTGAACCGATTCACAAAACGCTCACCATGCTGAGTATTGCTGCAGCGCCCGTCGCTCTTTTTGCGATCGGTGCAAATCTCAACGGCATTCATTTCCGTTCAAGTATTAAGAGCGCCATACCAATCACCCTCGGCAAAATCGTTCTCTTTCCAAGTTTAGTGTTTCTAGGTTTCACGCTCTTTGGTGTAGACGATCCGATAACCGTTATGTCAGGCGTATTACTGGCCTCAACACCGGCGGCAACGCTCTATGCCTTAATCGGAATTCAATATGGTGAAGGCACAGCGACATCAGGCAACTTGATTGTGATGACATTGTCCTCATTTATCAGCTTAAGCCTTGTGCTGGCTCTCTGGGATCACTTTTATGGCTTTCCTATTCCACTCTAAACACGCTCAAAGTAAATTGTAACAAACATGTAACCACCCCTTGAAAGCTGAAGAATCGCCCATATAATTAGCACTCATAAGGGTAGAGTGCTAAAGCACACCCGTTTTTACTAAGTTGTTTTTAATTTTTCTTATTCTTTAAGGAGTTTCCTATGGCATTGCGTCCTTTACAAGACCGCGTAATCATTAAGCGTTTAGACAATGAGCGCACGACTGCCTCAGGTATTGTTATCCCTGAAAGCGCTGCTGAGAAGCCAGATCAAGGTGAAGTAGTTGCTGTTGGTCCGGGCAAAAAAACTGACAATGGTACGCTTATTGCTTTAGAAGTTAAGGTTGGCGATAAAGTACTATTCGGCAAATATGCTGGCCAAGCTGTAAAAGTTGATGGTGAAGAGTTATTGGTCATCAACGAAGACGACATCTTAGCGGTTGTTGAGTAATCGCTCATCCATAGATGACAACTCGCTACATTTAATCGTCGCGACTATTTTTGTATAAAGAATTTTTAATCCATCCTGATTCACTCAGGTTTGATCAATCAAAGGAAAATAAACATGGCTGCAAAGCAAGTATTATTTGGTGATGATGCCCGCACTCGCATTATCCGTGGTGTAAACGTCCTAGCTGACGCTGTTAAAACTACCTTAGGCCCTAAAGGCCGTAACGTTGTACTAGAGCGCTCTTTCGGTGCGCCTACTGTTACTAAAGACGGTGTTTCTGTTGCTAAAGAAATCGAATTAAAAGACCGTTTCGAAAACATCGGTGCTCAATTAGTTAAAGAAGTAGCCTCTAAAACTTCTGATAGCGCTGGTGACGGTACCACCACTGCAACTGTATTAGCCCAAGCAATCGTTCAAGAGGGTATTAAGTACGTTGCTGCCGGTATCAACCCAATGGATCTTAAGCGCGGTATCGACAAAGCAGTTGTTGTTGCTGTTGAAGAATTAAGAAAACTATCTAAGCCTTGCACTACCACTAAAGAAATCGCTCAAGTTGGTTCTATCTCTGCTAACAGCGATAGCTCTATCGGTGAAATCATTGCTAACGCAATGGAAAAAGTAGGTAAAGAAGGCGTTATCACTGTTGAAGACGGCAAGTCTTTAGAAAACGAATTAGACGTTGTTGAGGGTATGCAGTTTGACCGCGGTTACCTTTCTCCGTACTTCATCACTGCACCTGAAAAGCAAGTTGCTGCCTTAGAAGATCCTTTTGTTCTTATTTATGACAAAAAAATCAGCAACATCCGTGACTTACTACCTATCCTAGAGCAAGTTGCTAAATCCAGCCGTCCTCTACTAATCATCGCTGAAGACGTTGAAGGCGAAGCATTAGCTACATTAGTAGTTAACAACATCCGCGGCATCCTAAAAACCACAGCTGTTAAAGCACCTGGTTTTGGTGATCGTCGTAAAGCAATGCTTGAAGACATCGCTATCCTAACTGGTGGTACCGTTATTTCTGAAGAAACCGGTATGTCTTTAGAAACTGCTACTATCGAAATGCTTGGTCAAGCTAAGCGCATTGAAGTAGCCAAAGAAAGCACCACCGTTATTGACGGTGCTGGCGAAAGCGCAAACATCGAAGCTCGCGTTAAGCAAATCCGTGCTCAAATCGAAGAGTCTACTTCTGATTACGACCGCGAAAAACTACAAGAGCGCGTTGCTAAATTAGCAGGCGGTGTTGCTGTAATCCGTGTTGGTGCTGCAACTGAAGTAGAGATGAAAGAGAAAAAAGCGCGCGTAGAAGATGCTCTACACGCTACTCGTGCTGCGGTTGAAGAAGGCATTGTTCCTGGTGGTGGTGTTGCTCTAATCCGCACTAAAGCTGCTGTAGCTGAACTCAAAGGCGATAACGCTGACCAAGACGCCGGTATCCGTTTAGTTCTCCGTGCTATCGAAGCACCTCTACGCACAATCGTTTCTAACGCTGGCGAAGAAGAAAGCGTTGTTGTTAACGAAGTAATTAAAGGTGAAGGTAACTACGGCTACAATGCTTCAACCGGTGAGTACGGTAACTTAGTTGAGCAAGGTGTACTAGACCCAACTAAAGTAACTCGTTCAGCACTACAAAACGCTGCATCAGTTGCTAGCTTACTATTAACTTCAGAAGCAGCTGTTGCTGACATCCCTGAAGAAAACCCTGCTCCTGCAATGCCTGATATGGGTGGCATGGGCGGTATGGGTGGCATGGGCTTCTAATCTAGCTCACATCAACCGCTATAAGCAGTTAAAAGCTGCTTATAACACAAAATGGTGCCTTATAGTGAGGCACCATTTTTTTTGCTCTTTTATTTTGATTTTATGGGTTAAGCAGGATTAAGCGCTGCGGTTAGACCTACAATAGAGTCTGCTGATTTGAATCATCACTGCTTTACTCTGATATAAATCGTATGTCTAAATTTATTGAAAAACTACAAAACGCTTGGGATAAACAAAACTCTTTACTGGTTGTCGGCCTAGACCCAGATCAGCAGCGCATGCCTGAGTCTATATTACAAAGCAAAACACCCATCTTTGATTTCTGCAAAGGAATCATTGACGCCACTGCCGAATACGCTTGCGCATTTAAGCCCCAAATTGCTTATTTCGCTTCACAGGGCGCCGAAATGGCACTGACACAGCTCTGCCATTACATTAGCAACACCTACCCTGAGTTGCCTATTTTACTTGACTCCAAGCGTGGAGATATTGGCACCACTGCAGACCACTACGCCAAAGAAGCCTTCGAACGCTATTGCGCTGATGCCATCACGGTCAACCCCTATATGGGTTTTGATTCGATTGAGCCTTATCTGGCTTGGGAAAATAAAGGCGTCATTATTTTATGCCGCACATCAAACCAAGGTGGCTCAGACTTTCAATTCTTTGAGTCGGCTGATGGCACTCCACTTTATCTTGAAGTTGCCAAAACCGTCGCTGAAAAATGGAATCTTTCTGAGCAATGCTCATTAGTCGTTGGCGCAACATTTCCTGAGGAACTGGCAAAGGTTCGCGCTTGCGTTGGCGACGACATGGCACTACTTGTGCCCGGTATCGGCGCACAAGGCGGCGACATCGAAGCCACCGTCATGGCTGGTGCTAACAGCAAGGGGCAAGGCCTGATGATTAATTCAGCACGAGCTATTTTATACGCTAGTTCCGGTACAGATTGGCAAGAAGCGGCCGCTGCAGAAGCTCGTAAAACTCGTGACAGCATCAACGAAGCCAGAGAGAAATTCCTAGCAACCAAAAAAGAAACCGAAGAAATCTAACATCTCTTCGGTCAATTAAATACAACTGAAAAGCTCAAGCCACTAAGTGTTATTCCGCATTTAGTGGTCCTAGGACTTGAATCAGTTGATCGATAATAAAGTAGCAACTTTGTAAGCGCACCTCTGCACGATCGCCTTCAAAGTACCGAGTAAATGGCAAGGTCACGATACCTTCAGGCGCTCTTTTGGCTAAAGCAAAACAAACCATACCAACCGGCTTAGCCTCAGTACCACCACCCGGTCCTGCCACACCCGTCACACTGACAGCGATATCTGAGGTAGACACCTTAAACAACACGCCCTCCGCCATCTGAATGGCCACCTCTTCGCTCACCGCACCGTGCTTTTCCAGGGTCGTGGCACTGACATCCAGCATCGCCATCTTGGCATCGTTGCTGTAGGTCACAAAACCTCGGTCAAACCACTGGCTGGAACCCGGAGTCGCAGTAATAATGCCACTCACTAAGCCACCGGTACATGACTCTGCGGTACTTAACAAAACACCGTGATGCTCTAAACGCCTACCCAACGCAGCCGATTGCTCGGAAAACTCTTCAAAAATATCTTTCATCAGACTAAGAACACTTCTATCAATCGAATCGCAACCGCGACCGTAAACAGCACATAAAGGGCAGCGACAATATCATCAAACATCACCCCAAAACCATTTTGAAATTGCTTTTCAAAATACTTGATTGGCCAAGGTTTAATAATATCAAAAATCCTAAATAAAACAAAATAAGTAAGGTACCAAAAAGGCCCCGAAGCTGCAGGTGTCGTCACGAACAAGACAAGCCAAAAGGCAATCCACTCATCCCAAACAATGCCACCGTGATCATTGACCCCCAGCTCATTACACACCTTTTGACTACAATAGCTGCCATACAAAAAGCATATGATTAAAAAGCCGCCCATTAACCAGTCATTTGGCAATAAAAAGCTAAGAGGAAACCACAGCAACAAGGCTAATAGAGTACCCCAAGTGCCCGGAGCAGGACGCAGCAACCCTGAACCGAAGCCAAAGGCTAAAAAACGATGTGGACTCTTAAGAATCCATGAAAAACTCAGTTGAAGCGGATTTATTATGATTTGACTATCTTCTTTCATGACAGCGACTAACCTAATCTAGGCAAAATGATTAAAACCTTGAGGCAATTTTTCTACAACTTGCTGCCTTGAGTCAAGCAACACAAGCTCACGATCAGCAGTTATCTGACCAATACGACTTACCTTTGCCGTTGAGTTTACTGCACATTGCTCTATCTCGCTACGGTATTTTGCCGGTGCAGTAAAACAGAGTACATACTCATCACCTCCTGCCAGCATCGCATCCCAAGATTGCTCAGCAGTCAGCACACTAAGTGCCGGATATAATGGCACCTTATTGCTATGGACCACCGCCCCCACCTCACTCGCTTTAAGAATGTGTGAAAGGTCTTGTAATAAGCCATCAGAGACGTCAATCATGGCATGTACGTAGGGTTTGAGTAATAAACCCAGCTTAACCTCAGGTTCGGGCTGCTCTAACCGTGGGCGAGTCGCTTGAAGTAAATTTACTTCATCACTACTTAGCGGAGCCAGCCTTTGTTTGATTAACAAATCCAATGCTATTTTAGGCGCACCTAATTGGCCGCTCACCCAAATATCATCACCGACACAAGCACTTGAGCGCAAGGCGTGCGGTTGATCCGCCAAACCAAGTGCGGTCACACTAATAAATATCCCCTGCTCACTACGTGTCGTATCACCACCTACAAGAGCACAATCATAGCGCTCGGCAAGCTCCTTGAAACCCCTGCTAAACGATGCTAACCACTGCGAATCAACCTTGGGTAAACCGACCCCAAGCAAACAAGCAACAGGCTTGGCTCCCATTGCAGCGAGATCAGAAAGGTTGACAGCGAGCGCCTTATGCCCCAATAAAAAAGGGTCGGCATCCGAAAAAAAATGCCTCCCCTCAATAAGTACGTCCTTACAAATGACTAAGTCGCCCTGCCGCACATTTAAAACAGCACAATCATCTCCAATCCCTACAAAACCGGCCGACTCTGTTATAGAGGCGACACTGCTTGTAAAATACTGGCGGATTAGGGCAAACTCATCCACTTAGCGACCACCCTTTACCTCGACTGCACGTAACTCAGCTGCTAACTTATCTAACACGCCATTGACAAACTTAAAGCCATCTGTAGCGCCAAACTCCTTGGTCATCTCAACCGCTTCATTAATCACCACGCGATAAGGTACATCTAAACTGTTTTTTAGTTCAAAAGCAGCGATCATTAGCGCGCTATACTCTACCGGTGAAAGCTCATTAACCGGACGATCAAGATAAGGCTCTATCTCAGTTTGTAAAGAAGCATGCTCGCGAAGTACGCCATGTAAGATTTTTTGTAATAGGCTCTGATCTGCTAGATCATAGTCTTCAAGCTCTCTTAGATTTGCTTCAATCAAACCGATCTCAGCACCACTCGGAGCAATAAACCAACCATAAAGGCCCTGCAAAGCCAATTCGCGGGCACGTCGACGTGCACTTTTTTTAATACTCAACTTATTCCCTTCTACTTCTCGTCGTCTTCGTCGATATCATCTTCGTCAACGTCGTCTTCGTCATCAAAATCATCATCACCGATTTCATATTCCGGTGTCAGATAGCTCACAAGATTGGCCATTTCAACCGCCACGATAGCACAATCAATGCCTTTCTCTTCGGCTCGTTCCTTGGCCTGCTCTTCATTTTCAGTGGTCAAAATACCATTAGCAATCGGCACTCCGGTCTCTAAACTTACGCGAGTAATCGCAGCGGCAGATTCATTACTAACAATTTCAAAGTGATAAGTCTCACCGCGAATCACTGCACCTAACGCAATGAGTGCATCAAACTCATCGGTTTGAGCCATTTCATGCAATGCGAAACCTGCCTCTAAAGCGCCGGGTACCGTCACTACCATGATATTTTCTTCATCAACTCCTAACTCACCCAATTGAGCTAAACACGCGTCTAACTCCATATAGGTAATTTCTTCTGTAAATCGAGCACAAACAATGCCAATGTGCAGATCTTCACCATTTAAATCGGGCGCTAAAGTGTAGGGTTTCATAGTAAAGTCCTCTTGATTAGAGTAAAAGTTTAATTAAACTCGATGCGCTATTTTGCATCATGAGCATCGTTTTGATCTTGATAAAATCCAGTGACAGTTAAACCATAACCTGCCATGCTCGGTATTTTAACCGGTGTAGCCATTAAACGCATTTGAGAGACATTTAAATCCTTCAAAATCTGTGCCCCGACACCATAGGTTCGTAAGTTATAGCCATCGTGCTTGCGACCTTTTGGTGCATCTACCTTGGGCTCTACGCCCCACGAAGCCATCTGCTTTGCCACTTCGGCCTTGCTATACTCGACATCACAATTAAGCATTACCATCACGCCACAGCCTGAGTCTCTAATAGCCTCTAACGCCACAGACACTCCCCAACTGTGAGACTTATCCTCACAATCTAATATATCCAACATAGTTACTGGCTCATGCACACGGACCAAAGCCTCACGCCCTGGACTCATTTCACCATAGACCAGCGCCATGTGCGTGGCGTTAGACGTTTTATCCTGATATGAAACAGCGTCAAACGTGCCCCACGGCGTAAGCATTTGCTTGCTGCCCAAGCGAGTAATCATCGATTCGTGCTCACTACGATACTGGATCAAGTCAGTGATCGTACCGATCTTTATGCCGAACTGCTTCGAAAACTCAATTAAATCAGGTAAACGCGCCATTTCGCCATCCGGCTTTAGAATTTCGCAAATAACCGCTGCTGGTGTCAATCCTGCCATCGCTGTTAAGTCACAGCCGGCCTCGGTATGTCCGGCACGAATCAATACCCCACCCGGTACAGCGCGAACCGGAAATATATGCCCCGGAGAAACGATATCTTCAGGGTTGGCATCAGCCGCCACAGCGGCTTTAATTGTAGTCGCGCGATCTGCAGCAGAAATACCGGTGGTTACGCCCTCGGCGGCTTCAATTGAAATGGTAAAGTTTGTCTCAAAACCACTCTGGTTGTTACTGGTCATTAAATCCAAACCAAGCTGCTCTGCACGATCTCCGGTAATCGTCAAGCAGACCAATCCGCGAGCATGGGTGACCATAAAATTAATTGCTTCAGGTGTCACAAAGTCTGCTGCCATCAAAAGATCGCCTTCATTTTCGCGGTCCTCTTCATCAACCAAAATCACCATGCGACCTTGACGTAACTCCTCAACAATTTCAGTCACTGAAGAAATCGCTGTCGCCATGCTGCCAGTTTCGACCAACTCACTGGTCTGACCTTGCTCAGAACTCATAATCAATCACTTATCCATCAATTAAAAAATATGCTGTTATTGTACCCCTAAGCGCCCTCTCTGGTGTGAAAGTGCGATTTATTTTTAAGGCATTAAGGAAAAGCCGAGAAAAATTTTTAATCACCCGGAACATTTAAAATTTTAAATAGTCTAAATATATCATTCAAATATTAACTATCTCCTACGCTTTATAGTTTCAAAAAATTTCCGACGCAATGTAAAAATAGTTTACATTTAAGCTATCGCAATAATATTATTTTTATGCAAAAATTCAACTAAAGGGTCAGTTTATTATTACGACCCAAAACAAACATTTCTCGGACAATTAATTTTTTGACCAAGTTAGCCACAAAGGAATCCCTATGAACATCGACTTAGAGACCAGGATTAATGATTCCAGTAGCGAAGACTTACGACTTGTACTTCGCCTGGCCGCTTTTAACAACTTAATTCAAAATGAACTTCGCAATCGCTTACGACTTCAATTTGATATGACCGCTCCCCGCTATGAACTATTAGCTCAATTATCGACTGAAACCCAAGGACTTAAAATGGGCGAACTTTCTGATCGCTTAATGGTTAGTAATGGCAATATCACCGCGATTAGTTTACAACTGGAAAAAGCCGGATTGATCAGTCGCGCAACAAACCGTCAGGATCGTCGCAGCACCTTTATCAAAATGACTGCCAAGGGCAAAAAGATCTTTGCCAAGATGGAGGTGGCCTATAACCAATGGGTTGAAGAGTTACTAAATCAATTATCTAAGCAATCCAAAGAGCAGCTATACCAACGCCTTGACGAGGGTAAACAAGCGGTTTCTGCCACCTTACTCACCAACAACGAAAATTAGAGGTTAAACCAAATAGCCAATATGAGCGTCGAGCAAGAACTAAAACTTCATGTGCAAGCAGCATCTCGTCAAGCAGTCAAAGAAATTATTGATACGGCAACTGCCAAGACTATCCATCTACGCGCCTTTTACTTTGACACCTGTACTCGAGAACTCGCACAAGCAGGCATTGCACTTCGCTTGCGCAAAGAAGATGGCATTTGGATACAAACCATCAAATTACCCGGTGATGATGCTCTGAGCAAGATCGAATATAACCATCCTCGACCAGATGCTACGCTCGACTTGAGTGTTTACCAAAGCACACCTGCTAAGCAAGCTTTTAGCCAATTAAAAAATGAGCTGGTCGCTCGCTTTGAAACGGATATTTATCGCACCCTAAGACTGGAAGAAACTCCTTATGGAGTGATAGAGCTAGCGTATGACAATGGCTATATTCGCTCAGCCCAGCTAGAGATTCCTGTGTGTGAACTGGAACTAGAGCTCAAAGAGGGCTCATCCGCCGCTATTTTCACTATGGCTAATACGTGGCAGCGGCAGCATCAATTTATGCTGGACTTTCGAAGCAAGGCCGAACGCGGGGATGCTCTGGCCTCCGCAGCCATAGATTCGAAACGTATCGATACAGACTTTAAGCTATGGCAGCCATGGCACATTGACATGGATAATGCAGAGCTCTCAGCCCTCAGCATCAAGCAAGCGGTGCAGTTATACCTAGAGCAAGTTGCCAGAAATGCCGCCATCATTGCCGGCATTGACCGCGTTGACATAAAAGGTGATCTCAGCCTGGGGATCATTCAGCATATTAATCAGCTATGCTCTGCGCTGCAGAGCTTACGGCAACTATACGCCGAGAGCGACAAACCGTCCAATGTTCTACTAACCGCACTCCAACACTACCACGACAAATTCTCGCAGGCTTCGTCTACTGAGGCCAAGGAATTAGCAGGTAGTATTGATTTCCAAGCTTGCTTATTAGAGATATTAACTTGGACCATTGTCAAAGCCTAGCGTATTAATAGGCGGTGACTTAGCATTAATTGATTAATCAACCAAGCAATGCACTGGCAAACTCAGCAGCACTGAAGGGTTGCAGATCATGCAACGACTCACCCACGCCAATCCAATAGACAGGCACAGGCCTGACTCCCTGACTACCGGCAGCAACGGCGGCAAGGGTACCGCCTTTGGCGGTGCCATCAAGCTTGGTCACGACCAAACCGGTCAATCCAAGTGCCGCATCAAAGGTTTTAATCTGTGTAATCACGTTTTGACCGGTATTACCATCGACCACCAGTAATACTTCGTGAGGCGCTTCATTATCCGCTTTGTTAATCACTCGCTTAATTTTCTTAAGCTCTTCCATCAGGTGTAACTGCGTCGGTAGGCGACCAGCCGTATCAATCATCACAACATTGGCCTGACGCGCCTTGCCGGCATTTACTGCATCAAAGGCAACCGCTGCTGGATCTCCACCATCTTGAGAAATAACCGCGACATTATTCCGCTTGCCCCATTCAACAAGCTGTTCGCGTGCAGCGGCCCGGAAGGTATCACCCGCTGCCAATAAGACGCTGGCACCGGACGCTTGAAAATGATGAGCTAACTTACCAATTGATGTTGTTTTACCGGCGCCGTTTACCCCTGCAATCATGACCACAGACGTACCGTCTAACGGCAACATAAATGACTTTTCTAAAGGCTTCAGATGCTCTGTTAGCAACTCTTTCAGCGCCTCTTTAACCTGCTCACCCTCTTCAATTCGTTGCTGCTTAACCTTGGCTCGTAACTTAGTAAGCAAAGACTCTGTTGCCTCAATACCGGCATCAGCCATCAACAAGGCGGTCTCTAGCTCCTCAAAAAGCTCCTCATCAACCTTCACACCAACAAATAAGGATCCAATATTTGAGCCGGTTCGAGACAATCCCTGTCGTAAGCGCTGCATCCAAGACGCCTTGGGAGCTGGCTCAGCCTCTTGTACAGGCTGCTCTTGCACCGCTTCAGTAGCAGGAACGACTAATTTTGCTTCCTCAGCTGCTTCGGGTGTTGCCACTGGGCCAGTTTCACTGACTGCTCCGACCTCTTCTACGCGAGCCTCGACCATCGGCTCAGACTCAATTGCTTCATCAGTTACTTTAGGCTCCACTGACCCAGACTCAGTGACTGGACTAGGACTTGATGCTGGAGCTGGAACAGTCTCTGGTTCACTAGGCGCTGCCGGCGCGCTAGGTGTCAGTGTAGCCTCCTCAGGCTCAACACCTGCTACTTCCGACTCGCTCTCTTCCACCTGCTCCGGCACTAGCGTGGATTCAGGCTCCTGATTAACTTTATTTTCTTCTTTTGACTTTTTTCGTCGAAAAAATCTAAACATACTATCTCACTTAATGGTCATGGACGCATTGAAAGAACTTTGCAATAACCTTATTCAAGCTCATATTATACTGGTTTATACTTAGTAACTAGATTAATATAAATTCGACCGCTATGAGTCGAAATTAGGATACGATTCGATAAATGAGCAAATCACTGTCTAAAACGCGCTCGAAACCACAGCAAATTCGCATTATTAGTGGCTCTCTTAAGCGCAGCATACTACCGGTTATAGACTTAGACGGTTTACGTCCTACGCCAGACCGAGTGCGTGAGACACTTTTTAACTGGTTAACTTATTTCTGGGATGGCGACTTTTCAGATAAGTCTGTGTTGGATTTGTTTGCCGGCAGTGGCGCCTTAGGATTTGAAGCCGCTTCACGTGGCGCACAGCATGTGCAGATGGTTGAAAAGCACCCAAAAGCTGTGGCTGCATTACGACAATTTCGTGATAAGCACAAGTTAAGCCAGGTCCGTATTAATGACCATGATGCCAAACTTGCCCTAAAGCGCATGGATCATAGTCGATTTGATCTGATACTGATTGATCCGCCGTTTGCCGACGAGCAATTACTTAGCACCACGAGCGCGGCGCTTCCTAGTATTTGCAAGCATGGTACATTAGTTTATGTTGAGAGTGCAGCCGCTGTCGAGCTGCCGGAGCAGTTTGAATTACTGAGGCAGGATAAAGCCGGCGCCAGTCACTTCTATTTGTATTGTTATAATTCTGAAAGCAGAGTTTAAATCTCTTATAATGTCAGGTTCATAATAATCAGGGACAAATCTAATGAAAATTGCCATTTATCCGGGGACCTTCGACCCATTGACTCGTGGACACGAAGACCTTGTTCGCCGTGCCGCCGGTCTTTTTGATCACGTCATTGTTGGCGTAGCTCGCAGTGCAGGTAAAAACCCCTGTTTTACCTTAGAGGAGCGCTTGGAAATTGCTCATGAAGTGCTTGACCACTATCCTAACGTGACAGTAAAAGGATTTAGCGGTTTACTTAAAGACTTTGTTCGCGAAAATAACGGCCGTGTAATTATCCGCGGTTTACGTGCTGTATCGGATTTTGAGTATGAATTCCAAATGGCCGGCATGAACCGCTATCTGCTACCAGATGTAGAAACTATGTTTATGACACCTTCTGATCAGTATCAGTTTATCTCAGGTACCTTTGTGCGTGAGGTAGCTCTTATGGGTGGTGATGTTAGCAAATTGGTTTTCCCTTCTGTTGAGCGTTGGCTCAAAGAAAAGGCCGAAGAACTTAAACCCTCTCTAGCAGAAGCCAAAGAAAAGGTGGCTATTCTAAATAAAGCGCTAGAGAAAAATTAAATGGTTTAAGCGATTCATTTAATTTTAATGATCATTTTAAGGTAAATTATGGCTCTCTATATTGATCACGAATGCATCAACTGTGATGTGTGTGAACCCCAATGTCCTAATGAGGCGATCTTCATGGGCCCGGAGATCTATGTGATTGACCCTGCAAAATGCACAGAATGTATTGGTCACCATGATGAACCTCAATGCCAAGTCATCTGCCCTATTGACTGTATCTATCCGGATCCTGAGTGGAAGGAATCAGAAGAGCAGCTCATGGAAAAATTCCGCCAACTCACAGGTGACAGCAAACTACCAGTTTAAATCTAGCTTCAAGATACGTCAAACCCTAAGTGTTGACAATGGCTTGATAAAGGGTGATTTATCAAGCCATTGCTTTTAGTTCATGCTCTGAATTTCTGTCTTAATCTGAATTGAGCCATTTTCATTCCATATCTGCAATGGCAAACTAAAGCCATTAACAACCACTCTCACCCCTCGGCGTAGCACATCTATCGGTCTTCTTAGAGATAACTGAAGATTGAAATCAAAGTCACCATTTAAGGTATTGTAGCGACTCTTCGGCTCTTTATTAACGAAAGAAAAATCCTCGCCCTCTAGGCTGAGACTATTAAAATAGATCATTCCCTCATCTATTTCGGCTGCAAAATCAAAGCGTTTAAATGGACTATATTCTTGCTCATTAAACTCTACCTGCTGCCCACCGGTATCAAGGAGGTAATCAATATCACCCAGCACACGATCAACAGCAAAGCCCTGCAAACGGCCATCGACCGCATTGAAGCTTACTTGGCCATTGAGGTTTTGCAATAGTTCTCTTTCGCTTAGTCCCTGAGAAACTAAGTTCAGATCAATATCTGCCCGTCCACTTAATAGGACACGTGCCTTAAGCGCTTCCATCAACGCCTGCATGTCTACATCACTTAATTTCAGCTCAAGATTAACCGCACCGCTATCCAGCGACATGTTGCTGTTAGCATAAATTTGGCCTCCAAATAACTCGGCACGGAGCGATTGGATTTTAATATCACTAGACGAGTTAAAGATAAGTGTCGTACCTAAATCCTTAAACTCTACTCCTCTATAACTCATCGAGCCAATATTAAACGTACCCACACCACTTAAACGAGATAACAACTCTTGCTTTAAACTCAGATCACGTGATTTGACCTGCGATTTTTCAGTAGCTTTTACTTCGTCAGTTTTCGTTTCCACTTCGACAGACGCCTCATCAGCATTGTCTGTCAAGAGCACTTCTTCCGCTAATGCGCCGTCATCTTCGTCCCTCGCCGCTTGCTCAGCCTGAACGCCTACAACATCACTCTCACCATCAAGCATCAATGAAGTGAGTGGTAAGCTGGTATCAACCCCTAAAATTTGGTCCAGCGCCAGCGACTCAGCCTGCAAATCAAAATTAATTTGTGGCTTAGATAATCCCTCAAGCGTACCGCTCAAACTCATGCGCTCTGAATCCATCACCGCATCAGCATTAAAATCGATCAGAGCATTTTTCAAATCACCGTTGATAGAAGCAATCACCGGCGCTTCCTGCACCATATCACCATCACTTAATCTGACTCGTCCGCTTAGTGCCGTGTAGCTAAACTCGCCATTTAACAAGTTGACTACTAGCGGAGAAGAAAAATCAACGTCGACGGTGCGATTAGCTACCGTTAAATACTGGCCACTGATTTTATTTTCACGTACTTTCAGGTTAGATGCGACGCCACTGAAACCATCTAAAGATACATTTAAATCCATGCTTTCTTCACCGCGGAACTGCACAGTACCTGTTAAAGGATCTCCTGCTGCTTCAAACCCGGAAAGATTAAGATTAGGACTATTTAGCTGCCATGCAACTGAACGCTTTTCAAGGTCGGCAATCTCGCCCTTAAGTTCCAGATTTTGTGCCAATAACTGAGTGTCAACACGATTTAAGCCGATCTCACCTGCCTGCATTTGATAATTGATTTTTGCTAAGCGGGTATCCTGACTCAGCGCTGTCAAGCCAAGCAGAAACTGTACTGACGTACTTCTTACATGACTGGCAAAATTATCAAGACTGAAGTTGCCACTAAGGCGACCCTGATCAACCTTATATCCCTGAACCTGCCCCTGCAACACAGCTTCGAGACGTTCTGCTTGATAAATAGAAGCGTCAGGATCTAAACGAATCATGCCACGGACATTTAGCGCCGCATTATCATCGGGGTAGCGTGTATCAACATTGGCGTTTAGTACTAAAGAAAAAGGCTCACCAAATGTAATCCGCCCGGTACGAAGACTCATGCTCTCAAGGCCTAGCTGACGCTTGCTGTCCAAATCCTCAATCAAGACAGTGCCTTCTTCTAACACTAAGCCGGCAATATCGATTTTAAACTCATTGGCAGCTAAACGATTTTCTGCCTCTTGACCCGCTTCAACCTCTGCCTGTTGACGGCGATGAGCGATATGCTCCGCATCAAAATCTAAAGGCAAAGCATAGAAGTCGTCGATATTCAAGCTACCATCGGGATAGCGGACAACATGCGTTTTAAACCCTTTGACATTGACATGGTCAACCAAAAACCGATCGAACAACAGAGGCCACAAGGCAACAGCAAAACGGATTTCCTTCATTGAACTAAACTCCTCTTCGGAGTTTTTATTTGATAACGTAACATCAGTCACTCTTAAACCAATACGTGGAAAAAGAGATAAATCAAGATCTCCGTTAATTTTTAAATCACGCTCATATCGCAGTTTAATTTCCTTAACCAAGCGGTCCTGATATACCTTTGGATCAAAATTAAGTACAAAAATCGCTCCGCCTACAACTGCTACCAGTAGTAGGATAACGAGCGCTAAACCACTGCGTTTAAGCCATTTGTTCATTTTAAAAGCCGTTGATTTTGCAAATTTTTAAAACCGGTTAAACATTGAAAAGGAAGTTGATGACGTCGCCGTCATGCACTACATAGTCCTTGCCCTCAGCGCGCATCTTACCTGCCTCCTTGGCTCCCTGCTCACCTTTGTGGGCAATAAAATCGTCATAAGCAATGGTTTGAGCTCGGATGAAACCACGCTCAAAGTCCGTGTGAATCACACCCGCAGCTTGTGGTGCCGTATCGCCGACACGAATAGTCCAAGCTCTCACTTCCTTTACACCGGCAGTAAAGTATGTCTGTAAGCCTAATAGCTTATAAGCAGCGCGAATAACTCGATTAAGACCCGGTTCTTCCATACCCATATCCTCTAAGAAGACTAGTTTGTCCTCATCGTCAAGGTCAGCAATTTCAGCTTCAACTGCAGCGCAAACCGCGACAACCTCTGAATCTTCCTGTGCAGCATAATCCTCCACTGCTTTAAGATACGGGTTATCAGTAAAGCCGTCTTCTCGTACGTTAGCAACATACAGTACAGGTTTTGCAGTAATAAAACTAAAGGTTTTAATTAATGCCATATCATCTTTGTCTAAACCCATGCTGCGAATGCTTTTAGCCTCATTAAGTACAGGCACGATGCGCTCTAATACAGCCGCTAGCTTTTGTGCGTCCTTGTCACCGGCACGTGCAGTGCGCTGGGCACGGTCTAACGCTCTCTCGGCAGAAGCTAAGTCAGCTAACGCTAACTCGGTATTGATCACCTCGATATCTTCAATGGGATTGACACGACCTGATACGTGCACGACATTATCATCTTCAAAGCAACGCACCACATGGGTAATGGCATCCGTCTCGCGGATATTAGCTAAAAACTGGTTACCCAGTCCCTCACCCTTTGAAGCACCCGCTACTAGTCCGGCAATATCTACGAACTCAACAGTCGCCGGTAATACTCGCTGTGGTTTAACAATCTCAGACAAACTATCCAAACGCGGATCAGGTACCTCAACAATACCTACATTAGGTTCAATCGTACAGAAAGGATAGTTTTCAGCGGCAATACCAGCCTTGGTAAGCGCATTAAATAAAGTTGATTTGCCAACGTTCGGTAAACCGACAATACCACATTGAAGTGCCATATTAATCCTGAAAATTAATGAGAAAATATAAATAATAACCCGCTATTTTAACCATAAAATCAGCCATATATAGTTAAATAGCAGTTTTTGACATCCTCCCCGCCCTAAAGAACGGGGATTCCTACGGCGTTCAGGCGACCATCGCCTGACTCGCTTCGGTGGGTTCTTGGCCCGACGCCCTTACCTACAGGCGAAGTCTCTGCACAAGCTAACCGGGCGTGTCCCGCCCTTAACACATTGATCGCGCC
>NZ_KB892293.1:0-44770 GCF_000373745.1 Oligella ureolytica DSM 18253
TCTCGTCTTCAAGCTCCTTTAGCCGTTGAGCCTCAGAAACGTCCATCCCGCCATACTTAGCGCGCCAACTATAAAACGTAGAGGCTGCAATCCCTTCTTGGCGACATAATTCGGCAACCGGTATACCTGCTTCCGCTTTCTTTAAAAGCGTAATAATCTGACTTTCTGATTTGCGTTTACTCATTGTAAAACTCCTTTTAATACATTAATTTTAAAGGAAAGTTCTACTTTAGAGCTGTATTAATTTAGGGGGTCGTTACAGACCAACAACATGCACTATTCCTTGTGCCTCATCATGCAAAGGAAAGTATTGTGCTTTAGACCACCTCATATTTTTATCGAAAGTCACAATCATCTTTTCGATATCTGCAGTAGCAGACTCTGAAGCTATTCGAGTATGTGTGGGCGCATAATGATCAGGTATTCCTAATACATGCTCAGGACATCGAACTTTTAGATTCCTAGTTCTTAAATTTTTGAAAGCATGAAATGAACCTTCGTGAATAATGTCTCGATCGATGTAAAGTAAAGAAGGACCATCTGGATAAGGTTTGCTAATTTCATGCCGTTCCCAAATCTTATCGAACATCGTTTTAGGAGCTGAAATACTCATCGTGATACCCTCGGCTTAATGAAAGCGTCTAAAATCTCAACACCATTTGCAATCCATACACCTGAATGCTCTACGATATACTCTAAAACCTCACGAACAGCTAACGAACGATATGGCACACCACTTACCCAAGCATGCAACGGAATACTAAGAATTCTAGCTCCATGACTTTGTGCCTCGTCCATTAATAAATCAAAACGATCCTTTACTTGTACAGCCCACTCATCAGCACTATGAAAGAACTCTAACTGAACCACACGATCGTCCGTTTCGTAAGCCATAGGCATGGAGTAATGCTGTCCTTCCTTAACTCTCATAACATAAGGTAAATCATCATTGGCCCAATCGCAGTTATAAAGCACTTTATTAGCGGCCAAAATATCCATAGTCTCTTCAGACTGTGCACGACCTGGTGACAACCATCCTTTTACATCTTGTCCAGAGAATTTTCTTAAAGTTGTAAGTGTTTTTTCAATTAACTCCTTCTCACCAATCATGCCGGTATAGTGCACCGCCCCCATATCACGGCCATGAGCTATCCACTCGACATCATATTGAAGTAAGTGCTCTGCTAATTCAGGATAGCGCTCTACTACTCGACTATTCATTGCAACAGAGCCTTTAATCCCTAGTTCTTTCATCATATTTAACAGTCTGAATATACCAATTCGATTTCCATAATCTCGAACTGTATAGTGACGCAGATCTGGGTAAGGCATAGTTAACGCACCAGGCGCTTTAAATGGCGCTTCTTCATGAACTAAAGGAAACCATTGCAAAATTGGCATTACCCATAAAGCTATTTTCGCGTTATTAGGTAAAACAACCGACTCTCTATCAAACATGTCTGACCATTCATAACGGTCATGATCCATACCATAACGGCGCATTGGATAAGTTAAGTATTCCGAATTTAATGTCATAGTTCCTCCGACTCTTAAGCTGGATAGTGCTCTTGATAATAATATTGAGCAATTTCTCGACCAGTAGCTAGCCAAACCTTTTCGTGTCCGGCTATATAGGCAAGCGCCTCATCAAAAGCTTTCATCCGATGAGGTTGACCGACTAAATAGGGATGCAGTGGAATACACATTACGGTGCCGCTTAACTCCCCCTCTTTATATAAGACATCGAATTGCTTTTTGATCATTTCACCGTAGTATCTAGGGGTTGCTTTATTGGTGTTATAAGCAATCGTGTCATTTAACTCTAAAGAGTAAGGCATGCTAATTAAGCGCCCTGTTTTAACATTTAAGGGGGTAGGCTGATCATCATGAAACAGATCACAAGTATAGAGAAGGCCTTCTTCAGCCAACACATCCATTGTCCAAATATTATTGGATAAAGCTGGCGCTAACCAACCCGCTAAGTCTTGGCCTGTATGTTTTTTTATAGAATGTTTGGCGTCACGGATAATCTCTATCTCTTGTTCCTGAGACATGCCATACGCATATCGTGTGTTGTATATTCCATGTGAGTAAAACTCCCAATCACGATCGGCACATGCTCGAATAATTTCAGGATGATGATCCAATAGCGCAACGTTAAGTGAAACAGAACCTCTGAAACCATGCTCATCCATCGCAGCCATCATTCTCTGCCAACCAGCACGATTACCATAATCCCGATGTGAATATGACAAAACATCTGGATACGGTTTTGGCCATGGCTGTCTGTAAGGATTTGATGGTGGGTTTAATTCATAAAACTCAATATTGGGAGCAATCCAAACTGCTATCTGTGCCTCATTTGGCCAATTAATCTTAGACCGATCTTTATATGCAGCATATTTATAAAACCCTGGATCTTCACGCTTCAAGTCCATTATGCTTGCCCCTTTTTCACAAGATAGTCATAAACCTTTTGATAAGAAACAATATCGGCATACTTAATCGCCATGTCATAAAGATTGGCAAAATGCGGGCTTTCATGTTTATCTGCTACACATTCTTCAACGACAGACACCTTATAACCATTTGAAATTGCATCAATTGCAGTAGCTCTCACACAACCCGAAGTAGAGCCACCAGTGAGAATCACAGAGTCACATTGATGCCAAACCATAAGAGAACGTAAGTGGGTTTCAAAAAACGCCGAAGCCATTCGTTTATTAATCACAATATCATTAACATAATCAACGTCTAATCGTGCATCAAGTTTCGAACGTTCCGACCCAACCTTAATGTTTTGCAATGAATCAGGAGTATCCGTGCGCGTACCCCAAACTCCACAATCTTCACCGGACTCCATGTATGCCACATAAGTCCAAACCACGGGCAACTTATTTTCTCGAAACAATTGGGTCAACTTATTTACGTAATCTAGTTGATTCTCATCAGTTTGATAGGCTGTGGCATACTTATCAGTAAGAGTATAAGAATTTTGTAAATCGATATTAATTAGAATAGGTTTATTACCAAACCCAAAGCGAGGACGAGTAGGATTTTTTTTAAGCTCTTCGAATAATTGACGGGCTGTTAAGTTTGAGGTTTTCATTATAATCTCCTAAATTTCAAGCTGTACGACTATAATGTTATATCAATATGTCATTATGACAATACTAGCAATTTCCCTTAATTTTGTGTTTTTCTCTAAAAATATGTCAAATCATTCTTTACTAACCGAAACTGAGTCGCCGCTACCGCTGTACCATAGGCTATATATCATTCTTAAAGAACAAATTAAAAATGGTAAATTTGCACCGGGAAAAACGTTACCCTCAGAAGCTGATCTGACTCAGCAATATGGAGTGAGCCGCATCACGGCAAAAAGAGCTCTAGACGAATTAGCACTGGAAGGTCTAGTACAACGCTCTCGTGGTAAAGGGACAATTGTGAGAGATGATTTTTCTAAGCGAGTAATACAAACACCTGTACAAGCTAATATTCAGGGATTGATGACAAACTTAGATAACATAAAGAAAAACACCACGATTAAAATTAATTACTTTGATTACATCCAAGCTAACGACTGGGTAAGTAAACAACTACACCTCCAGCAGGGTTCAATCGTGCAAAAAGCTACCCGTATCCGTCATATAAATAAGGTTCCTTTTTCAAAATCAACAAGCTATATTCCTGAGCAAATTGGTCGAAGCTTTACTAAATCAGATTTGCTGAATAATGCCCTTATCGATCTCCTTAAATCCACAGGCAATGAACCTAATCGCGTTGAGCAAGTTATTACTTGCACCTTAGCTGATGATAATGATGCAAAAGACCTTCAGATACTGGTTGGAGGCCCTCTTTTGAAATTTAGGCGGATATTCTTTAATAAAGAAGGCAGTGTCGTAAACTATCAAGAAATTCTCTATAGCCCAGATCATTTTGAGTACACAATGAGTTTGACTGTGGTAAATGAATAAATATCAAAACAATAAATATCCATTTATTTAGAGTAGCTGTCTTGTAATTCATTATTTATTCTGTTTGAAAAACCAACTTTTAAAAGCCCAGTTTACTAAATCAAACTGGGCTTTTATGAAGAACGTTATCTCAGCATAGGCTCATTAATTCTCTATTAGTACCTCTTTGCTATTTTGTAAAGAAAACTCTTTAACTGCAATAACAGCCTCTTCTAGCATTTCCAAACGATCTTGACCCCAGAATAGTTCACCATTAAAAACATAAGATGGGGATCCGAATACGCCTGCTTTAATCGCCTCTTCAGTGTAAGATTTATACAATTCCAACACTTTAACTTGTTGAGCGGCCTCAAGCAGTTCATCACCATCCAAACATTGCTCATTTAATATTTTTAATAATGTTTCTGTACAAGAGATATCACGCTCTTCGCACCATTCTGCTCGTAAAATCGCTTTATAAAGTTCATGGACCTCTAAACCTTGACAATTTGCCGCAATCACAATACAAGAGGCTAAGTCAGCATTAGGACACATATAAGCAGGCGTGGGGTTTACATGAATACCGAGTTTTTTACACCATCGCTTTAATTCTGTGATGCGATAAGCTTGACGCTCAGGGGCTCTTTCATTAAGCAGGATTCCACCTGTACGAATGTAAACTTCTGGCAAATCCACTGGTTTAAAACGCAACTCTAAATTGTGCTTTTCTACCAAATCTTTTAAACGATCTGCTCCAAGATAAGCCCAATCGGAATTCATCCACAAATAATAATCAATGTGTCTATTCATACTTAACCTCATTAACGACAACTTTATCTGCTATTGAAAAACGAGAGGTACCATGCATACAAAACGCACTTATAATTGCCACCAAACCAAGTGCGGTGAGATACCATATGATATATTTAGGACTGCCATCCCCATAGGCTAACAACCAAGTTGCAACTAAGGGAGCCATACCACCACCAATAGCGCCCGACACTTGCACAGAGATAGAAATCCCACTATAGCGGACCTCTGGAGGGAATTGAGCAGAGAAAAGACCACCTTGAGGCCCATATAAAGCAGCGTACACTACTCCAACGGCCACCATCATGGCTTTAATGATAGTTGCTGGATCACCGGTTTCCAAGAGGGAGAAAAATACTGCTGAATAGAATAAAATCCCTATTGCACCAAGAGTAAACACCCATTTAAAACCAATCCGATCGCCTAGCACACCGAAAATTGGCATTGTAAACATCGCAACGACAGCCCCCCACACTGTTGCATCAAGCATTACTGTACGTGGTACACCTAAGGTATTAGTGGCGTAAGCCAAACCAAAAGTAACCACGGTATAGAACCAGGTCACTTCAGCTAATCGTCCTCCTACAACGGTTAATACTTCACGTGGATAACGTCGTAATACCTCTATTGCTGGCACTTTAACTTCTTCACTTCTTTTTTTCATCACCTCAAAGTCAGGCGACTCGGCAACTTTAATGCGAATAAACCACCCTACCAATAGTAAGATAACACTAGCAATAAAAGGAATACGCCAACCCCAAGACAGCATCTGTTCTTCAGGTAATGTTGCAACCGCTCCCATTGCTAAAGAAGCTAAAATAAGTCCCGGCGCCACACCTGTTTGTGGTAGGCTGCCAAAAAAACCTTTTTTACCTTCTGGTGCATGTTCAACTGCCATCAATACCGCACCACCCCACTCACCTCCTACAGCTACTCCCTGTAAAAAACGCATTAAAACAAGCAATACTGCAGCCCAGTAACCTATACTTTCATACGATGGGATGAGTCCAATAAGGATAGTGGGGATCCCCATCAAAAACAGAGTGATAATTAGCATTGACTTGCGCCCAATCTTATCCCCAAAATGGCCAAAAATCACTCCACCTAAAGGCCGCGCAAAGAAACCAACTGAATACGTGGCAAAAGCAGCCAAAGTTCCTGTGAGCGGATCAAACTCAGGGAAAAATATTTTATTAAAAATAAGTGCAGCAGCCGTACCGTATAAGAAAAAATCATACCACTCAATCGTTGTGCCCATCATGCTGGCTGCACCGGCGGTCCAATACTCTCGGCGCGAACGTGTCACCTTTTTATTTACAATCTCAGTCATAGTCATTCCTTTCAAATTAGTAATCAAATCAACAAACTACTTAATTGATAGAGGAGGAATGCCGTGAGTTTGACGACACCAATAATCAAAGGTTGCATTCACTATTGAAGGTTTTAATAAATAATCATGTGCTTCAGCGGCTAACTCATCATCCACTGGTGTGAGTGTTCCAAAAGCTTGTGCTCGAATCTGCATACGCGCTGCACGTTCCAAATAAACCGATAAGTAAGTCGCTTCTTCACAATTAACACCCACTGTCAAATAACCATGATGAGCTAAAATAATGGCACGATTGTCGCCTAAAGCCTCAGAAATCAATACACCTTCCTGATCGGCAATTGGCACTCCGGGCCAATCAGCAAGAAAAGCACAATCATTATGTAAAGGGGTCATATCCATCTGCGAGATAACCAGAGGTTGACGCGCTGCGGCTAAAGCGGAGGCCCAAGGCGAATGGGTATGGACAATTGAATGAACATCTGGTCGAGCATCATATACCCATAGATGAAAACGAGTAGCAGGATTAGCCATCCCTTCGCCTGATAATGTATTTAAATCGCGGTCAACCTCAATAAAGTCATCAGGTGTTGCTTCATCAAAACCCAAACCAAAACGTAAGGTCCAATACGCATTCGGGCGCTCGGAACGAACACTAATTTGACCAGCCAAACCGGCTTCTTGCTCGGTCATAGCTAAAATTCTACAGGCGTAAGCCATCGTTTCTTGAAGTGTACGCTGCGCTCCATGCAAGTGTTTTTGCATGTCTTCAGTTGCTCGTTGATCAAAATAGCTTTTATCTCGTAGTTGAGTATTCATCTTCTGTCTCCAATGATGTAAATCTGATTTCTATATCGCAGAAATAGTCAATCTGCAAAAATCATTATTGTTGATATACATCAAGAGAAGCTATGGATCTAAAGTTATAGCTGTTATTCTTTGAGCTCTACAACTGAGCCGCCACCCGATTAATACAAGCTAGCAACTCTTTCATTAAAGGTGCTAAGGGTTTTTCAGCATGTCTGATTACTACAATGCTACGAGACAAAACGGGCTCTGCAATCGGTAATTTGCGCAAATCATAGCCTGCCAACAAACTATCAGGAATTCGTGACGGTAATATGCAATCGCCTACACCTGATGACACCAGTCTAAGTAATGAACCAATCGTTTCTGTTTCGGCAATCACATGTGGCGATAATCTAGCGCTATGAATCATTTTTCGTAAAGCGTAGTGAGGAGGAAAACCAACTAAACGCAAGCTTTCATCACTAATGTCTTGTGGTCCTGAACGAGGGCTGCTGCTTCTAACGACCAAGGCCATCTCATCATCAAACAATTTGCATGAATTTAAATTTCCCACGTCGACGGCTGAGTCATAAACCAACCCCAAATCTGCTTTACCACTATGAACTAACTCAACAACCTCCGGTGAACTGCGACCTAAGATAGATAAATTAACTTGCGGATAAGAACTAATAAAATTAGCTACAACATCTCCCATGAAATAATAACTTAAGGTATGTACTGTCGCTAAATGAACCGTACCACGATCGACTCCTAACTGACGCACCTCATTGATAGCTTGGTCAATTTCCCAAAAAGCAGAGCGTAACTTTTTATAAAGCAAATTACCTGCCTGCGTGAGTTCAAGACCACGACCTGTACGAATAAAAAGCTGTTGCCCTATACTATTTTCTAATGATGTCAATTGTTTACTTAAACCTGCTTGTGACTGGTCCAGTTCATCGGCTGCACTAGTTAATGAACCACATTCTGCTATCCGCAAAAAATATCTTAATTGTCTATCCAAAGCCTTGTTAGGCATACACTCCCCCTATTTCTTAATTATGATTATCTGTCCATGAATACCCTGTTGCACTTTATAGTACTTCCTATACAGAATAAAATGGATGTAATGTGCATCACCCTAACTACAAATGAGGCTCTGAAACAAGGTCTAAGACAGCAAGCTCCGTATCCTTAATAAAATATCGGCAATGACCTTCCATCATTGCCGATATCAGATATATCAAAAGAATATCTTAAAAATCAGGTAATTCTCATCACATATTCTAATGCGCAACCCCTCTCACAACAAAATGAGCAACTTCAAATAGCAAACCAAGTAAGTTATAAACTTAAATCTGGCGATAAACCTTCATTAACTAATAGTTTAGCCAACTCCTTTGATTTAGATATTAGCTCTTGAAGTGCCAGCTCTCTCTTAGCTGCATCAAAACGCGAGATTAAACCCGACACTGAGAGTGCGCCAAATATTTGATCATCGGAATCCAGCACTGGAACAGCTACTGCGGCAACATCGGGGTCGCGCTCACCTAATGAAATATAAAAACCTTGCTCTTTTATCTTTTTATTAGATTCTTTCTTATCTAAAAAAGACAATAATACATGACCCGTTGCACCTACATCCAAAGGTAGCAAAACCCCCTCTTCCAAATGATGACGCGCCGAACGTGGAGAGTTAACGCGGTACAAGCACTGACGTTTCGTGCCACTACGAACGTAGTAAGCCGCTGTTTCATTTGTCGTCCGTACTAATTCTTGCAATATGGGTCTTACCAATTGCTCTATGTCTAGAGAGTTTCGATACAGCGTGCCTAACTGAAAAACATTTTTCCCTAAGCGGTAGTTGCCTGAAGAGGTCCTTTGTATATAAGAAAAATGCTCTAGCGTACCAATTAGGCGCAAGATAGTGCTCTTGTAGTAACCAGTTTTTGACGCGATACTTGCAAGACTAAGCTCTACCTCACCTTCTTTGAACGTTTCCAATATTGAGAGCGCTCGCTGAACAGACTCCACAAGATTATTATTTTTTGTCATCATTCACTCACTTAAAATGCTAAACGCCTCTTAACTAAGGGTTTTCCTTAGAAAGAATTCGTTGCTCTTACATTTATTATAAGCTATATTTTCGTTATGCCCAACAGAACTCACATTCTGTCTAACAGAATTTAATCATAAATGGTTTAAGAGGTAATAAGTGTCAAACGTTTTAAGTGGTATACGGGTTCTCGACCTTACCAATGTTTTAGCTGGTCCTTATTCTTGTTATTTACTCGCTCAGCTTGGTGCAGAAGTAATTAAAGTAGAGAGAGCAGACTCTGGTGACTTAGCGCGGCAGTTAGGAGCAGATTCTGAATTGAATCAAAAGAAAATGGGAGTATCTTTTTTGGCACAAAATGCTGGAAAAATGTCCATGACTCTCAATTTAAAAGATCCGGTCGGTAAAGAAATTTTTAAAAAATTAGTAAAAAATTCAGATGTCGTCGTTGAAAACTTTAGAGCCGGTGTGATGAAACGGCTTGAGTTAGATTACGACTCTTTAAAAGAGATTAATCCTAAACTCATCTATTGCTCAATTTCTGGTTTTGGTCAGGATGGCCCTATGGCACCACTGCAAGCTTACGACCAAATAGTCCAGGGATTATCTGGGGTGATGAGTGTTACTGGCGATGAAGAAACAGGTCCTTTACGGGTTGGATATCCACTTTGCGACACCATAGGCGGTTTGACAGCATCATTTGCGATAAGCGCTGCACTCTATAGACGTTCTCAAACTAATCAAGGCGAAAACATTGACGTTTCAATGCTTGAATCAACGCTGAGCACAATGGGCTGGGTAGTATCAAACTGGTTAATAGCCGGTGTTGCACCGACTCGATTGGGCAATCAAAACATGACCGCGGCTCCTTCAGGTGCTTTTAAGACAAAAGACGGACTGTTAAATATTGCAGCGAATCAACAAAAACAGTTTGAACGCCTCTCTAAAATCGTTGGCCGTGAAACTTGGCTTTCAGATCCAAAGTTTAACGACAGAGAAGCACGTAAAGTAAATCGCGAAGAATTAAATAAAGAATTAGAAAATGCATTAAGCAAAAAAACTGCTAAGGAATGGGCTGCTTTATTAAACCAAAATGACGTACCTGCAGGTGAAGTGCAAAGCATTCCTGATGTTCTAGCACATCCACAAGTAGAAGCTCGTGACTTTATCCAAAAAATCAGTAATGAGCAAGGACACGAGATAAACGTCGTAAGAGCAGGATTCAAACTCAGCTCAGGCGACCCTAAGCTTAATAGTTACCCCCCGGAACTAGGACAACATACAGAAGAACTGCTCCTTGAGCTTGGCTATAGCAGTGATGATTTGTCCTATTTCAAACAAGCGCAAATCATTTAGGAAAAAATATGTCATTACACAATAACAGTGATAAACAACAAGCTGCAGACTGGTGGTCAACAAACATTATTCAAATGTCACCCGGTCACATAAATTTTCACGGTACCCCTATTGAGAAATTGATTGGTAAAGTAAGTTTCACCTCAATGATTTGGTTCATGCTTAGGGGTGATTTACCTAATTCAGGACAAGAAGACTTATTCAATGCTGCTCTAATGTCTAGCGTTGATCATGGCCCTCAAGCTCCGAGTATAGCCATTGCCCGTATGGCTTCAACGTGTGGTGTCGGCATTAATAACGCGATGGCATCAGCCATTAATGTTCTAGGCGATGTTCACGGCGGTGCAGGCGAGCAATGTTTACAGTTATTTCAAACTATTCAGACGCAGATTGATGCAGGCATTGAACTACGAATAGCCACACAAGAAGTTCTTGAGTCTTATTTTAGTAGCGGAAACAAGTATGTTCCTGGCTATGGGCACCGCTTCCACCCCATTGATCCGCGCTCAGCCCCCCTTCTTCAGTTATTAGAAAAAACCGAACATAATCAAACGGTTACAGGCAACTATTCGGCTATCGCAAAAACGGTTGAATTAACGATCGCCAAGATTAAAAACAAACATATTCCAATCAACATAGACGGCGCAACTGCCGCTATTTATGGTGCACTAGGATTTCCAGCGGAACTATGTCGAGGTCTATTTATTTTATCTCGCTCTGTCGGTATTTTGGCCCATGCTTGGGAACAACAACAAGAACCTACTCGCAATAAAGGCCCTTTACCCAAAGGTTGGCTATGGACTTATACAGGTAAAGATAGCAACAGCACAGAAATAAAAGAGGTAGTTAATCGTGAGCTTTAATGTACTAATTACCGCCCGAACAATTGACAATGAGGCTATTTCTCTACTAGAAAATGCGGGAATGAGCTTACATTTTTTAAGCACGAGTGACCAGCATGCGGAAATGCGTAACTTGCTTAAAACTCAGCCAATAAACGCAATTCTGTCAAGAACTCTCACCTTATCAGCTGATCTTTTAAAGTTAAACCCCGACTTAAAAATCATTGCAAGACACGGGGTCGGTTTTGATAACGTCGACATAGAAACGGCAACAAGCTTAGGGATTCCCGTCGTCAATACGCCTGGCACAAACGCCCAAAGTGTTGCTGAACTTGTTTTTGGACTGCTTTTATCATGTGCAAGAAATCTAGCTAATTCAACTCAAGAGGTCAAACAGCTAATTTGGGATAGGCAAAACCAAGGCCTTGAACTGCAAGGCAAAACCTTAGGCTTAGTCGGATTCGGTCGTATCGCTCAAAAGGTAGCAAATATTGCTAAAGGATTTGGTATGGAAGTCATTGCCTACGATCCTTATTGCAAAAATACAGACTTTCAGCTTTGTCCAACACTTGAGTCCTTATTAGAGCAGTCTGACGTCGTTTCTTTACATTGCCCTGCTAAAGAAGACGGCACTCCTTTATTAAGCTCGACTGAATTTTCTTGGATGAAGAAAAGCGCCGTTCTTATTAATACTGCTAGAGGTAGCTTAATTGACGAATCAGCTCTTTCTGCATCACTAAATAACGGACATATAAAAGCAGTCGGTTTAGACACTCTTTCAAGTGAACCACCGGCAGAAAACAATCCACTGTTGAAGCATCAAAATATTGTTTTTAGTCCTCACATAGGAGGCAACACTGATAATTCTCTAAGACAAACGGCAACCTCAGCGGCTAAACAAATTATTGATTATTTAACCAAGAATCATATCGATACAGACTGTTTAGTAAATCCACTTTTTAAGGTTCATCAAACACATGAATAATCATCTTCTTAATGCACAAAATGCTGACTGGCCTATAGGTTTTATTATGAAGCCAAGAGTCTCAGTTATTAATAAAGAACTCATCCAACAGTATCAATCTATCGCTACTGCGCTTATAAGTGACTGCTTAGGTCGTCATCACGGAAGTATAGGCCTAAAGGATTATCATCAGGCCTTACTTCATGGTGGACTCTGCGGCAATGCTGTCACAGTAAGACTTAGGCCTGGCGACAACCTCATGTTGCATGCCGCCATTTTGAGTGCAGAAGAAGGTGACGTCATTGTTGTAGATGGTGGCGGCGATGTATCCACTGCCGTCATCGGTGGCTTAATGCGCACAACGGCAATAAAGAAAAAAATTGCTGGCTTCGTGATTGATGGAGCAATCCGAGATCTTGACGAATGGTCCCAAGGCGAAATGCCAGTCTATGCAAAAGGACATACACATCGCGGACCAAGTAAAGATGGACCGGGAGAACTAAACACGCCGATCGCATGCGCAGGCATGAATGTAAACCCAGGAGACTTGATTGTCGCTGATGCCGATGGTGTCGTGTGCGTAGCAGCAGAAATGGCAGAAGCATTGCTACCACGTTGCTTACAAAAAAGCGAGCATGAAGAAAAAATTCGTCAACAAAACCAGGCTGGCACACCCGATGTTGAACGTTTTTTAAACCTATTAAAACAAAAAAAATGCCCACTCTAGCTTTTATACATTTAGGAGATAACAATGAAAGCAAACAAAATCAAAATTCTATTAGGCGGCTTCTTAACGAGCATATCGTTGCAGGCAGCTGTTGCAGACTATCCTAGCAAAGCGATTAACTTTGTGGTCCCATACCCACCAGGTGGCGGAACAGACATTTCTTCAAGATTACTAACTGATAAACTCTCAAAATTAAAAAGCTGGAATTTTATTGTAGAAAATAAAGCCGGTGCAGCTGGTAGTGTAGGGATCGCCTATATTGCACGACAAAAGCCTGATGGTTATCAAATAGCAATGGGTCAAACTTCTAACCTGACAATTAACCCAAATCTGAATAAAGCGATCACTTACAACCCATTAGAAGACTTTACTCCGATAACTATTGTAGGTTCACAGCCGACAGTGGTTGTCGTCGCTAATAATTCTCAATACACCAACTTCGAAGAAATACTGGCAGATGCAAAAAATGGAAAAACTCTAACTATGGGTACACCGGGCATTGGAACAGTAAGTCATCTCAGTATTGAGTACCTAGCCCAACTGGCAGACATAAAAATACGCCACATTCCTTACCCTGGCGCTACCCCGGCAATTACTGAGGCGATGGGAGGACACTTAAGTTTTGCAGCGACTAGTCTACCAAGTGCTTTATCGCACATCCGTGCCGGTACGATGCGCCCATTAATCGTGACATCTAAAGAACGCAATCAAGCCCTACCTGATGTTCCCACCGTGGCTGAATTAGGATTTGATGATTTCAATGTGATCGAATGGAAAGCGGTTATTGGCCCAGCAGGCATGAAAGATTCAGAAGTCAATACGTTAAACCAAGCCATCAATGAAGCATTAGTCGACCCAGAATTCATTGAAGCCATGAGACGAGAAGGAAGTGACCCAGTTGGAGGGTCTTCAGAGGAGTTTCGTAAACTTTTAGAAGATGAATATGTTCGTTGGAAAGAAGTTTCAGAAAACGCTGGTTTAATTAAATAAATACTTTTCACCGCTACTTCTCAACAAAAAGTAGTGGTGACAGTTGTTACGGATGAGGTTTATTCCATGAAACATAATGATTTAATGGAAATAACAGTAGGTATCTTTTTTTTGATACTCGGATTAGCAATGTTTTTCTATGCTAGGAACCATTACGAGGTAGGTGAACTAAGTCAAATGGGCCCCGGTTTCTTCCCTAGTGCCTTGGGCATTATTATGGCAGTTTTAGGGGGTTTAATCAGTATTAGTGGTATTGGAACCAGTGTTAAAGCAAGAGACTTGAACTATAAGCCAGCGGCATTAATCACTTTGAGCATAATAGCATTTGCCTTTTTGATTGAAACTATTGGCGCTTTAATTGCTATTGCAGCTTTAGTTTTTATTTCAACTGCTACTGAAAACAAATTAAATTGGCGCAAAAAACTCATCTTATTCATTGCCTTATTTATTATTGCTTTATTGGTTTTTAAGGTATCACTAGGAATGAATTTTAGTCTTATTAAAGGAGTCCTTTAATGGATTTACTGTCCAATGCTTTATTAGGCCTAGGGGTTGCCCTCTCATTCAACAACCTACTCTATTGCTTCTTAGGGGTTTTAATAGGAACTTTTCTGGGTGTTATTCCAGGTGTTGGTGTGTTAGCAGCCATTTCAATGCTGTTTCCAATCACTTTTCACATGGAGCCTACAACCGCACTAATTATGCTAGCAGGCATCTGGTATGGTACAACGTTTGGTGGTAGCACCACATCCATCTTACTAAATGTACCCGGCACACCTAGTAATGCAGTTACCTGCTTAGATGGTTACCCAATGGCGAAACAAGGTCGAGCTGGTGTGGCTTTGTTTATGACTACTATGGCCTCTTTAATCGGCTGCCTATTTGGTCTTTTAATACTCATGTTCTTTTCTCCAATCATAGCGAATTATGCGATTTCATTTGCCGCACCAGAATATTTTGCTTTGATGGTTCTCGGATTAGTAGCTGCTACGAGTATTTCTAATGGTTCTTTTTTTAAGGGTCTGCTTATGGTCGTGTTAGGCATCGCCATAGGTGTTGTCGGTACAGATATTTATACCGGTAGCCCCAGATTCGTTTTTGGAATACTAGACTTAAGTGATGGCGTTAGTCTAATTGCATTAGCAATGGGGGTATTCGGTGCAACTGAGGTAATTGCAAGTATTGGCAAAGTAAATACACAGAAATTAAAAACCGAAAAAATAACGCTAAAAAGCATGTTACCCACTAAAAGTGATGTTAATAAATCGTGGGGACCAATGGCTAGAGGTTCAGGTATTGGCACTTTTTTTGGCACCCTGCCTGGCACCGGTCCTTCTTTAGCTGCTTTTGTATCTTACGCCATTGAAAAACGAGTATCTAAAACCCCTGAGCGTTTTGGTCATGGCGCTATTGAAGGAATTATGGCACCAGAGACTTCCAACAGCTCTGCTGATATAACATCTTTTATCCCTACGCTTACACTAGGAATACCGGGCAGTCCAACCATGGCACTTATGCTAGGGGCATTGATGATCCACGGAATTGCACCGGGCCCACAACTTATGACAGAGCAGCCTGAATTATTCTGGGGCTTAATCATGAGTTTTTGGATCGGAAATATATTATTAGTCCTTTTAAATATTCCACTAATTGGTTTATGGGTGCGTATTTTAACCGTGCCATATCATTATCTATTTCCTGCTGTACTTATGTTTATCTGCTTGGGCACATACAGCGTTAATTACAGTATTGTAGATATATTATTGGTTGCCGGTTTCGGTCTTGGAGGATATATCCTACGAGCTTTCTACTACCCGATGGCTCCATTAATCTTAGGATTTGTGTTAGGTCCTCTAATTGAACAAAACTTTCGACGCGCAATGTTGCTATCAGATGGCAGTTTTACTACCTTTATTGAACGACCGATTAGTTTAGTTATTTTAATAATTACATTAGCTTTAATGCTATGGGGAGTTTGGTCAACAATAAAACAAAAGAGAAAATTAAAAGCTTTTAATACAATAAAGAATGCTGCTTAATCTTTGAGCTACAAATTGTTGCTGACATGCTTAATTCTATTCAGAATTAAGCATGTTTTACTTCATGAAACTGAGTTTTCATAGATAAATAATCTCTAGCTCTTCCACTCTATACGTAAGGCACTAACAGCATAGACAATCACCTCAGAAATCAATCGTATTAATTACCCCAACACCAATCTGATCAAACATTAAACAAACAACAACTAACACTTACAAATCAATCAATTAAAAGACTATTTCAAAGTTATTAATCGACTTATTCACAATTATTGTGAATAACTTACTTGCTTAGTTTTACATGTTGAAAACTTTTTATATTTATTCACAGCAATTAATTTTTGTCTAATCGAAAAGGTGATTTTGTCGTAATTTAGATGGTGTTAGTTAACTCCCGGATATCACAGCAACGTCATTAAAGATACAATAACCTTCTTTATCATTGCCATTTTCTATGATAGGGAGAAGATAATGTGCGAGCAAGTAGCCAGAAAAAAAGATTATTATCTAAACAAAACGTCCTGTTATTAGGTATTTTACTTACTGCCACCTGCTTAAGAGCCCCTTTTACTGGCCTACCACCTATCCTCGATCGAATCGCCGATGACTTAGTATTAAGTACAACTCTCGCGGGCGTGATTCTTTCCTTACCCTTACTGGCTTTTACCCTACTTTCATCACCGAGTGTAGCGCTCGGTCGACGTATCGGGATGGAGCGTGCAATTTTTTGTGGTTTAGCTGTTATCGCTATCGGCATTATTGTGCGTTCGCTTGGCTTTTCATGGGCTGTTTTTGCGGGCTCAGCCATTGTTGGTATTGGAATTGCCGTAGGTAATGTTTTATTACCTGCCTTTATTAAACGCCATTTCCCCCATAACATTACCCAATTAACATCGACCTATGCCCTCGCGATGGGTATTGCTGGCACCCTAAGTTCAGCCCTAGTCGTTCCCGTTAATAATCTCTGGGGTTAGTCTATCGCTTTACTCTGTTTTTTAATACTGCCAATCATGGCAATTATTGTGTGGTTGCCACAATTAAAAAGAAGCAGAGAACCATCCATAGAACAAACAACTAAGGTCAAAGTAACGCAGTCAAAATCTAAAATCACCCATTCACTCATAGCATGGCAAGTTGTGGCCTTTTTTGGCATTAATTGCATGATGAGCTATATCGCGTTCGGTTGGCTCCCAACGATTCTGATTGATACTGGTATCTCTGCTAAAGAAGCCGGTTTTCTCCATGCTGTACTTCAGTTATCAGTTGCACTACCTGGCCTTGTTGTCGGTTTAATTGTCGGCCGCATGAAAGATCAACGCGCAGCGGCAGCAACCTCTTCAACTTTTCTAGCCATTGCTTTTTTAGGCCTAGCCTTATTTCCTTCACACCCTTTAATCTGGACTATTTTACTTGGCGCAGGTACGGGTTCTGGTTTTATCTTAGGTATGGCATTTATTGGTTTAAGAACCAATAACTCCAACCAAGCTGCTACCCTATCCGGTATCGTTTTAACCATTGGTTACTTACTCGCTACCATGGGCCCGCTATTTTTGGGAGTGTTAAACGATATCACAGGCAGTTGGAACTTAGCTTTAATCCTATGCTTTTTATTAAGTGTCGTTGAAATCTTTATCGGTCTGTCGGTTGGTAGAAATCGAGTGATAAATTAATGAAACTTTTGTGGTGTAAGATAAGCATAAAATACTGATTCATAAGGAATATCCAAATTAAAGTAGTTTAATTAAAGGTCATCATTACAAATTTATTTTCAGTTTTATTAGTATTAAACTAAATAGTATTAACTATCGCTCATCCTAAAAAAACCAATTACTTCATCTTTATCATCAAACTTATCTATATCATTAAGCATTAAAACAAGAGAACTATTTTTATACTTATAATATTCGATTAACGGGCTATAAGAACCAAGTTTTTCTTGAGAAAATTTTTTTAAAAATCCATATAAGTTTAAAATCAATCTTCTCAATTGTCTAGTATAAGCTTCAACTTCTTTTCCTGACTTTTGAGCATACTCTTTAAATTCAAAATAAGAGTCACTCTCTTCTAATGAACTACCATTACCCGCAACTCGCTCAGCTTCTGAAACCATATGATGTATCAAAACACTACCATTTTTTTGTTTACTAACATCAGTTTTAAGCAGCTCATCTATTCTTTTATCTATATCCTTTATTATTATTAAAACTTCCTTAGCTAACTGACCATCATCAATTAACTCTAACTGTTTGTTTTGAATATTTAAAGACAAAAGTACTCCTAAAAAAGCTATAAATGCTAAAAAGGGATTTAATATACCACCGAAATAATCCCCAAATGCTCCCCAATCACTATGGTTGTTAGAAGGTTCTGTGCCAAAGTTAAAAATATAAAAAAATATAACTAAGGCCGTTGTAACCAGAATCACAGTAAACAGGAAAATTATTACTATCGTATTTTTCTTCATTTTATTAATTTTAATTTAAGTTAGATTCCATTGACGTAAACTACAAACACTATTGCGATCATTAAGAAATTCTTAAAACCTAAAGGGTAACTAAGCAGTAAACTTTGATCATAACTTTACTTATTTTATGTCGAAAAAATTAAATTATTATAAATATAAACTTTATTTTTTGTTCTTCTAAATTTTTGAAGTATCTGATCTTTTACTGAAGACACAATTCATGTTCCTAGGGTTATTCCCAGTAATAATTTTCGTTTAATAAAATTATTATTCAATTAGAAAACTTCTAATTTCTTCTTATTGTCTAGGAACCCAGATATGATGAATAATAACAAGGTCTCCATTCGCGTCTTGCTTGCCAGTTTAATTGGTAGTTCTATCGAATGGTTTGACTATTTTTTATATGGAACGGTGGCTGCTCTCGTTTTTAATCAACTCTATTTCCCGACAGACGATCCCACTGTCAGTACGATGCTAGCTTTTGCATCATTTAGTTTGTCATTTTTTATTAGACCTTTTGGAGGAATAATTTTTAGCCACATCGGGGATAAACTCGGCAGAAAACGCACCCTAGTCTTAACTCTTTCTTTGATGGGAATTGCTACTGCATTAATGGGAATCTTACCAACTTATGAAGCGATTGGTATCGCAGCTCCGATCATTATGGTGACCTTAAGACTAATTCAAGGCCTAGGAATCGGTGGGGAATGGGGAGGTGCTATGCTCTTGGCCGTGGAATACGCACCAAGACACCTCCGCGGTCTTTTTGGAAGCGTGCCACAAATGGGCGTCACTATTGGTATGCTTTTAGCTACTCTAGCATTAACGCTTATGAGCCAATTACCCGATCAAGCATTTATGTCATGGGGTTGGCGCGTACCCTTTATTGCTAGCACCATTTTGGTTTTTATCGGCTTATGGATTCGCAAAGGCATCGATGAAACCCCCTCATTTAAGAAGAATCAAGCTGAAGGCAAGGTAGTCGCAGTGCCTTTATTTGAAACTCTCAAAAACCATAAACGCGAAGTGCTAATTGCCGTTGGTGCCAAGTTTGTTGAAACGGCACCTTTTTATATTATGTCGACATTCGTTGTTTACTACGCCACTCAGGACTTACAATTTACGCGAACCAACGTCCTTAACGCAGTTACCATCGCTACCATCATAACGACTTTACTAATTCCTTTGATGGGAATTTTATCTGACCGCATAGGCAGAAAGCGTTTGTACATCACAGGAACGGTTTTAATGATGCTCTATGCCTTTCCTTATTTTTGGCTATTAGAACAAAAGTCGGTATTAACATTAATATTCGCCACGGTGATTGGCTTAGGTGTAATCTGGGCACCGATTACAGCTGTCTTGGGCACGATGTTTTCTGAGATTTTTAAAAGTAATGTCAGATACACTGGTATTAGCCTAGGTTACCAAATTGGTGCAGCCTTAGCTGGTGGAACCGCCCCCTTAGTAGCAACATTATTACTGAATGAGTTTAGTCGCTCCTATGTACCAATTGCAATTTATATTATTTTAACGGGCGCTATCTCACTCATTGCTATTGCCAGTGTGAGCGCTACCAATAAACAGCAATTGGATGAAGATGATGATCCTTCATCACTTTAATTACATCTGAAATTAGGTTGATGCAATGGTCGGATGTGAAGCTACCCAAATAATATGCGCATCCTCATCATTAGCCACGATGAGGTGAGCCATCTGACTGTCTAAATAGCAACTATCCCCCGAATTTAATACAATGGCCTCATAGAATTCTGTGTATAAGGTGATGCTACCGTCAAGAACATGGAGGAACTCCTCACCCTCATGAGATTGATATTCTGTTAATTTAACCGAGTCATGCGCTTTAATGGTTGCATAGATAGGAAACATCCGCTTTGAGGCCAACTGGGTACAGAGCATTTCGTAGGTATATTGCTCGGTATCATGGATACGCCCCTCGCCTTTGCGAGTCACCGTCAGGCGTCCTGAGACTTGCTGTTCACCTGAGGATACGTCAAATAATTCAGAAACATGAATACCTAAACCTTGAGCCAAATCTATTAAACGCTCATAGGTAGGTGACAACAGATGATTTTCAATTTTAGAGAGTGTCGAAACAGAAATATTTGTTTTTTTGCTTAATTGGACTAGGGTCAAACCCTGTTTCTTTCTAAACGATCTGACGCGCAACCCTAATCGATTACTAATCGAGTCATTATCCTGAGAGTCTAACAAGGAATCAGTTCGCATAAAAACTATCAATTTCAGATTTAAAGAATGACCTCATTATACCGCGCCGATTTAAATTAATTACTCAAGGAGTTTTACATGAAAATTTTCAATACAAAAGACACTATCGCCGGTCTTCCCTACCCAGAATTAATTGCCGCTATTAAAAATATGTTTATCGCGCAATACACTATTCCTCTACGTCACATTCATCCACTGGATAGTCGAGATAAAGACGCGAGTCTTTTAATTATGCCCGCCTGGCAAGAGGATTACTTAGGCATTAAGCATGTTCTGATTTATCCAAACAATGCAAAAAGGCATCAAAAACAAGGCCTTTACTCAACTTATAATTTATACGATAACGACTCAGGCGAACCGCTCGCTATTATGGATGGTAATGTCATTACTTGCCGTCGTACTGCCGCTGCCTCTGCGCTAGCTGCTGATTATCTAGCACGTCCAGATGCAACTAAGCTTTTAATTGTAGGTGCCGGCAACGTCGCTAAAGAGTTAGCCTATGCTTATGCTGCGATCAGAGACATTAAACAAGTACAAATTTGGAACCCAACCCATACGCGTGCTGAAGCACTTGCAAAACAGCTTATAGACGACGGTTTTAAGGCTAGTGCAGTCACTGATTTAGAAGAAGCCGTTAAAAATAACGACATTGTCAGCTGCGCTACCCTTTCAAGTCAACCTTTAATCCTACGCCGTTGGGTGCAACCTGGCACTCACGTCGATCTAATTGGTAGCTTTAGGCCCAATATGCGAGAAAGTGATAGCGATTTATTTGAAGACACTTCCGTTTTTATCGACACCGACGAAGCGCTCATGAAATCAGGCGACCTGCTTGAAGCGATCAACGATGAGAAATTTAAAACAGAAGACGTGCTTGCAGAACTTTCAGAGCTTTGCAAGCAGCTTCATCCCGGTCGTAAAGACAAAAAAGAAATCACCATTTTTAAAGCCGTGGGTAGCGCTGGCGAAGATCTCGCTGCAGCGGTTTTAATTTATGAACAAAATACTCAATCATTTTAAATTAAGACAAACTAAACTGACAAACGCCGGTTAGCTTCAAACTAAACGGCGTTTTTATTTTTATCTTTATTTTTAAAACAATGAACATATTTATCGAAAGCTTAATGCTCCAGTAAAGACCGAGGCAAGTGATAAATCTCTGTTAAAGCAACTAAATCGAATACTAGTAGTTTCCCTAATTTTTTATTTTAATATACAAAGATATCATTTGATATACATATTTAATGAATTGTATACAAAATGAAAGTATCAAATAAAAAAACATCTAACCAAATCATATTTGACAACGTCAACGAGCTTTTGCACAGCATGATGCAAGAAATTACTGAGCCGACACGAGTAAGAGAAGAAGAGCTAGCCGAGCAGCTTGGCGTAAGTCGTACGCCTGTTAGAGAAGCACTAATCAGACTTGAAAGTACTGGCATGATTTCTTTGCGCCCAGGAAAAGGTGCCCTCTTAATACCCGTTACTGACGAAGAGTATTATGAATGGCTTCAAATACGAGAAGTTCTCGAAGGTTTTGCTATTCATGAAGCTACTTTAAATGCATCACAACGTGACATTGAGAGATTGCGCAATATCTTCTTACCTTATTTAAATGAAGAGACTAATAAAAATCTCGACGATGCCGCTTACGCTCAATCAAATGTGGATTTTCACAAAGAAATTATGTCATTAGCTGGCAATCAGTTACTTGAAAAAATTTGGCACTCTTTTGGCCACCGAATCATCTCTCATAAAAGAAAAACCATTAAAAAACTTCATCGAAGAGAAGACTCTTTGAAAGAGCATATGCAAATGATTGAGGCCATGGACAACCGAAATGCCGATCTTGCTGAAAAATTAGCTCGACAACACGTCAGACAAATTCGAATTGCTCTCCAAAATCTTAAAAATCAATCCACTTTATTAGACATTCTCAAATAGGAATAATATGAAATTTCTAAGTTTTTTACTAAACAATCAAACACAATTAGGACTACTAAGCGATTCTGATAAAGTCATTAATTTAAGTCGTTTATTTGATGAAGATAAAACGCATGGTTTTACACAAACACCGACAAATGTTTCTGAATTAATCAAGTTAGGCGAGAGGGCGCTGACTTTTATCCAAAACAAAGTTGCTCATGATATAGATAAATACCCTTTATTGGAGTTGAGTTCGCTTGAAATTCTTCCTCCTCTTAGCTTAACCAAAAACGTCTTTTGTGTTGGTAGAAATTATCGTGACCACATTATCGAAGGTAACATCGCCCGCGGCGTACCAGCAGAAACCTTTCCTAAAGCTATTGAGTTTTTTACAAAACCACCAACCACAATTACAGCCCATGGTGCTGAGATCCCACGCTACGCCTCTCTAACTGACAATTTAGACTATGAAGCAGAATTAGCAATTGTGATCGCCAAACGAGGAAAAAATATTCCGGCTGAGGAAGCTTTAGATTATGTTTTCGGTTACACCATTATAAATGACATCACGGCTCGTAATCTTCAACAAAAACATGGCCAATGGTTCAAGGGCAAAGGTTTAGATTCTACTTGCCCAATGGGTCCTGTGATTACACATAGTTCGGCCATTGTTGATGCAAACAATCTCAACATTACCCTCAAGGTTAACGATGAGTTGAGGCAAGAAGATTCGACCAGTGGCATGATTTTCAAAATTCAAGACGTAATTGAACAACTTTCTGTCGGCATGACGCTAGAACCGGGTGACATCATAGCCACTGGAACTCCAAAAGGCGTAGGCTTCGCCATGAAACCACCTGCCTGTTTAGAAGTCGGTGACGTCATTGAAGCCACGATTGAGGGTATTGGCACGCTACGAAATACCATTGTGGACTAAACCCTCCTTTCAAATTAATTCCTTAGCTTAGGAGAACAAAATGCAAAACCAACAAAACAAAACGAATGCGTCAAACGTAAGTGACACCTTATCAAGATATATCGATGTTGATGCCCTACCGTGGAAACCAACTCCTACCAAAGGAATTGATATGAAAATTCTTTTGGAACAACCAGAAACAGGGCTATTAACAGCTCTCTTCCGATGGGAGCCTGGTACCACTCTTCCACTACATGAACATGTCGAGATTGAACAAACCTACGTACTCAGTGGCAGCATTGTTGATGATGAAGGTGAAGCCTTAGAAGGACAGTTTGTTTGGCGTCCCAGCGGCAATCGACACATTGCGCACTCGCCAAATGGCGCTCTTGTCATCTGTTTTTTCTTAAAACCCAATAAATTCCTTGACGGCAAATTAGCTGGGCAAGAACTTAAGTAATAAATAACCCCCACATCCAAACAATCAGGAGACACTTATGATGACGCTAAAAAAACTCACTGCTTTTGTCATTCTTGGCCTATCTTTAACAGGTGGCGCCGCTCATGCTGAATTTAAAGAAAGAAGCATGAAATTAAGCCACCCAATGAGCAAATCAGATCCCATCGGTACTGCCGCAAACAAATTTATCGAAGTTGCCAATGAAAAGACGCAAGGTAAGTTTAAAATCAAAGAATACTCTGATGCCCAATTAGGTAATGAAATTCAGTCCATTTCTTCAACCCAAGGTGGTGTAATCGATATTGCCGTCGTTTCTACGGCCGGCATAGGCGGTATCGTAAAAGAGTTCGGTATCTTCGATCTACCTTTCTTATTTAACTCAATCGAAGAAGGTGATGCGCTTGTTGACGGAGATGTGGGTAAAGAACTACTACAAAAACTAGAAAGCAAGAATCTCGTCGGCTTATGTTATTGGGACTACGGTTTTAGACAAGTCACGAACAGTAAACACCCAATCAAAAAACTTGAAGACTTTCAGGGTTTAAAAATTCGCACTTTACAAAACAGACTTTATATTGACACTTTTAAAGCCTTAGGTGCTAATCCACTCCCGTTACCTTATCCAGAAACCTTTACTGCACTAGAAAGCAAGGCAATTGATGGTCAAGAAAGCTCATATGTAGTTACTAAAACAAGCGGTTTCCATGAAGCTCAAAAATACGTCACAGAAACTAATCATGTTTACTTACCTGCTATTGTAATGACCAACAAGCGCTTATGGGATCGCTTCTCTGATGAAGAAAAACAAGTTTTCTATGAAGCTTGCCAAGAAGGACAAGCCATTCATAGAGAAGTTAGCCGTGACATGAGTAAAAAAGTTGAGCAAGAGTTGGTTGATGCTGGCTTACAACTCGACCGTTTTGACGACGCAGAAAAGCAACGTTTAATTGAAGCAACTGCTAGTGTCACTGAAAAGTATAAAGAAGAAATCGGCAAAGAGCTTGTTGAAAAAGCATATTCAACAATTGAAAAAATTCGTAATCAATAACTCTATCTTTTTTGTGCTGCTTTCTTTTCTTCAAAAATAAAGCAGCACGTTAGAGATTCTAGCCATCTAATTAAAAATAAAAATTGTCCTAAATCTCACTAAATAAATACTTACATGCAAAAAATAACCAATCTCTATTTCAAACTACTAAAGGTATCGATTGTCAGCTGTTTAGTTGTCATGGTCATAATGGTCTTTACTAACGTAGTCATGCGATACGTATTTAACTCAGGCTTAGCAATTTCTGAAGAATTATCCAGATGGGCATTTGTATGGTTGATTTTTCTTGGTGCCATCCTTGTTTTACATGAAAATGCACACCTCGGCGTTGATATTTTTCTTCAAAAAGTCTCTCGCCCTGTAAAAAAAGCATTATTAATCCTCTCTAAGCTCATCATGCTGGTTCTTACTGTTTTAATCCTGGATGGCAGCATTGAGCAAACCATGCTTAATCTTGACGCTTTAGCTCCTGCGAGTGGTATCTCTCAGAGTTGGTTGTTCGGTGTTGGCATCATCTTTGCTGTATCAACTTTTTTTGTACTTTTGTACCAACTCTATTGTCTGATTAAAACGCCAAGTGCCGATATTGACTCAGTGATGACAAAAGCAAGCTTAGGAGCTGAGTAAATGACCATATTATTATTTGTTTCCGTCCTACTTCTAGGACTTGCTATTGGTCTACCGGTAGCTTATGCCTTGATACTGACTGCTGTCGCCTTAATGTTTCACTTAGACTTTTTCCAAACACAAGTCATTGCACAAAACCTTATTAATGGTGCTGACAGCTTTCCTCTCATGGCAGTGCCTTTCTTTATGCTTGCCGGCGCCATTATGAATGCTGGTGGTCTATCGCAGCGCATCGTTAATTTAGCAATACTATTAGTAGGTCATATCAAAGGTGGACTTGGTTATGTCACTATCTTGGCCGCTTGTATTCTTGCCAGTCTCTCCGGCTCAGCGGCAGCAGATGCCGCTGCATTATCTGCTCTCTTGGTGCCAATGATGATGAGGGCTGGGCATAGCAAATCCAAGTCAGGTGGCTTAGTCGCTACCTCAGGCATTATTGCATTAGTGATTCCCCCCTCAATTGGACTAGTATTAATCGGTGTTACTGGAGGAATTTCAATTACCGGCTTATTTATTGCCGGAATCATGCCTGGCATTTATCTTGGTCTGTCTTTATGTATCGCTTGGTATTTTGTCGCAAGAAAGGATAACTCAGAGCGTCTCCCTAAAGCAGAGTTTTCAGAAATTTTTAAAGCATTACGTGAAGGCATTTGGGCTTTATTCTTGCCGGTAATCATCATTGTCGGTCTACGGTTTGGCGTTTTTACACCTACCGAAGCTGGCGTTATCGCTGCAGTTTATGCACTACTCATCTCCGTCTTAGTATATCGAGAGTTAAAACTAGAAAATTTGTATTTGGTTTTTTTAGATTCCGCCAAAATGACCGCCATGGTTATGTTCTTAGTAGCTGCCGCTCTGGTTTCTGGTTGGATGATTACTATCGCTGGATTACCGGAACAAGTAACTGAGCTAATTGAACCGATCAAAGACAGCCCGACCCTATTGATGCTAGTTATCGTGGGTTTAATTATTGTGATCGGTACGGCGATGGATATGGTACCAATTATCTTAATCCTGCTTCCCGTATTATTACCAGCGGTTATCGCAGCCGGAATTGATCCAGTTTATTTTGGCATTATCTTTATGATTGCTTGTTCAATTGGTTTGGTTACTCCGCCAGTAGGCGCTGTGCTTAACGTCGTTGCGGGCGTTTCCAAAATTAAAATGATAGACATTATTGTGGGGGTTTGGCCTTTCCTATTAGCCCAAATCACCACTTTATTACTTTTAATATTATTTCCAGAGTTAATTATGACGCCATTTCACTGGCTAACTAAATAGCTGTTACACCGTTTGTTATATAAAGCCAGAACATGTTTCTTCATATTGTGCTACTAAAATTCAACAACAAAGCAGATCAAGAATTCTTCCTAACAGTTGATGCATTTGTTAAGCAAATCCAAGCAACATGTCCTGGCGTTATCGTGTATAACTTCGGAGATAACAAATCCAATCGTTCTAATGGTTACACTCATGCAACCACTTCAGTCTTCACAACAAGTGCACAGCATGATGCTTATCAAAGCCATCCAACTCATCAAGAGATGAAAGCCTATATGGCAGAATACATTGAATCAATGGTGGTTTATGATGGTGAGATTCAAAAAGTAATTTGTGAAAGTTGATAATTGCTGTGATGGGCCACATTCACTATCCACAATCAACGTTCAAACACCCAACATCCCCACTAAGTAATCCTCAACTCATACTTAAAATTTTCTGGTTGTCCCAAAGAAACTCGATACTCAACCGGTTGGTTCTCAAGGTTATAGGCAATGCGCTCTATGTTAACCAGCAAGTCCCCTTGATGAGCATTTAAGTCCTCATCTTCTTGCTCTGAAGTAAAGGACAAGGTTTCTTTAGCTGACAATATGAATTGTCCACAGTGCTGATAATAAAAAGGATAGAGTAAATTTCCAAATTCATGAGGGGCAAAGCGTAGAAGTGGAGCAAATTTGGACTCAGGGAGCCAAATTTGCTCGCTTAAAACGACGTTACTGCCGACTAACCGCAGACGACGTAACTGGATAAGCTCCATGTGGTCAGCCAGTTTCAAGTGATTATTAATCGTTTTAATAGGCGCAACTTTTTTGATGGACTTAACCACACCGGTGGGAATTGTCTGCTTGCCCTCCTGATCTCGATATCGAAAAAAGCGAAGTAAAGAATCCTTGAAGTCCGGCTGCCTAATAAACGTTCCTCGACCTTGCGCTTTATATAACAGTCCCTCTTGGACCAAACGCTCAATTGCTTTGCGTATGGTACCGATTGAAACCTGATACTCTTGAGCCAGCATCTGCTCGGTAGGAATCGCTTGAGCAGGGTCCCACCCCTGCTCTACTAAGCGGGTTTGTATATTGATACGAATACGCTCATAGAGCGGCAAGTTGAGTTGCTCTAGCGCAGCAGCAGAAACTGAGGAATAAAACGCCATAGGGTGTACATAATAAGTTAGGCTTCTAGTCTAAATAAAGACAGAGCATTTTGGCTCAAAATCTTTTGTTTTAAGATAGGATCCTGAACCATCGATTGCAAAAATTCGACGTTTGAATTATAGCTCACCTGCTCCTCATGCTGTGTATGCGGCCAGTCACTACCCCAAACCAGACGATCTTCCATACCATGCGCTAGTAATAGTTTAAACGCTTTTTCTGCATTTTCCATGGCTGCTTTTCCTGAGCCTAAGCGGTAAAAAGCTGAAACCTTGACCCAATATCGGCTCGGATCCAAGTGCTTTAATACCGTCTGATAGTCTGGATCCTCGACGCTTTTTTCTGGGTCTACGCGAGCAAAATGATCCAGCACAATAGGTCCTGAAAAATCTTGTAGCGCTGGCATCATGACAACTAAATACGATGGTGGGCAATGTAGTTCAAGCTGCCAATCAAGTTGAGTGAGATGGTTTAAAAACAACTGCCATTCAGCTTGTCTTAAATCAGGAATATCTTTGCCAAATAGATTTAAGCGAACCCCTACAATCCCTTGTTCTTTTAGAGATTGCAGAGCAGCTAATTCACTGTCAACCGGCACAACGGCTATGCCCTTTAAGCGATCTGGGTAGGCCGCAATCGCTGCCAACATTTGGCTATTGTCATACCCTAAAAAACTCGGTTGAATCAGCACCCCGTAATCAAAACCATATTGATCTAAATGCTGTACATAACTTTCTACTGATGCGCTTTGAGCAGGACGATAACGCGCCCCCTCAACGACCGGAACATCGGCATTAAAAATATGAGCATGAGTATCGACTTGTTTCATTTACAGTACTCCTTGAACAATAACTGCCGCAAGCAACGCAGCGATAAAACCGAGAGGTACAGCACGGAAAAGTAGATCGTTAAATAATTGAGATTGATTCACACCTTGAGGTGTAGAGCCTAAAATCAAGCTGCCCCCTGAGGAAAAAGGAGAAATCGCTGAGGCCTGCGCGCCCACCACAATACATACAAACAAAACGGTTGGATTGTAGCCCGTGGCAACTGCAATCGCAGGCACAATTGGGAATAAAGCGGGTGTCACTACGCCTAAGGTACTGGCAAATAAAGACATAAACGCGCCGATCACACACATCGCGACAGGAATAACCCAGAACGGAATAGTAGTAGAAACCCAGTCAGACAGTTCATTGATCACACCGGCTTGAATAGCCACCTCAATCAGCATACCGACGCCACAGATCATGATGAGCGTGCCCCAAGGTACCATTGCAACCACTTTTTTCTCATCGGCCAATTTTAATAATAAGCTAATCACTGCGAAAATAATCGCCATAAAGCCGATATCCACCTTCGAATTTAAGAAAGCAATTAAGTGATTATGCGGCATGATAAGGTTCAAAATAGGGATAATCAGCACCACTACCATCAGCGTGATAATCAATATCAATGACTGCTTTTGTTTAGGGTCAAACGGAGCAGGTTTTTCAGCCGTAATATTGATATTTAGCTTTTTATGATTAAACAACAGATAACTGCCTATCACCACAATAGGAACAATTAAGGTAGTTACAAAAATAACCGTAGAATTTGTAAAGGCCTGTGCAGATTCGACCCCAACCCCTTCCATAATACCGCGGAAAATAACACCGCTCTGAGAGGTCATAAAGTTAGCCCCCGCCAGCGCACCATAGTTAACAGCCATACCACCAATGATCTTACTCATCCCCGTTTTCTGACAAAGCAATAACGTCATGGGTGCCATAAAAGCTAACACGGTATAAAAACCGGCGCCTAATGCAGCAATCACGGTCGCTGAAGCAAAAATAGCCAGAGGTAAGAAAATAGGAAAATTTCTGCATGCATACAGTAAATGACTGGCTAATTTCTCCAGCGCGCCATTGACCATGGCAACGTTATAAAACAAGGTCACCGCAAAAATAATAAAAAATATTTTAATAGGCCAGAAATTCACCACTTGCGAAGCGGTTAAATCCAGTCCGAAGCTACCTATTAAATAGGCAAATACAATAGCAAACAATCCGATATTGATTTTGGTCTTATAGCCAATCGCTATCGCTAATAGGATAGCAATCATAATAATTAAGGTCATAATAACTCCTTTTAGAACAAACACATCTTATCATCTAATCATCTATATGTTTATATCTATTTAAAAGGGTAAATACCTATTGTTTTGAGTTTTTTAATTAAAATCAAATATCGTATTATCAGTTAGATAACCAACACAAAACCCAACACATCCATCCAAGCCCGCTATCATCCCGCAAGTAGATTGACTGCTCATACGCTAAGTGAATTTTTAATCAAGGATTAAAAGAAAAATACGGTCGCACCCACCCGACCTCAGCAATCATGCTTTGTGGACTATGAACCACACTAATCACCTCCCATACTTTTGCGGAGCCCCGGCAACGATGGTTCTGTGGATTTATTATGATGAATTAATTGAATTTGGGAATAAAATAAAATTGATACTGCAATTTACTAAGCCGTTATACAATACATAGCTTTAAAATAAGAAATCTGATTAAACCTTTATTATTGGGACTTCTAATATGGTTCGGCATGATAGTACATCTCAAGCAGCGACACAGCACACACCACATTCAAGCGATGAAATTGATCTGTTAGATTTATTGCACACGCTATGGAAAGGCAAGCTATTGATCATACTCATCGCTGCCATCGGCTTCTTAGGTGCTTATGGTTTATCGCTATTGATGAAAGAGGAATGGCGCTCAACCGCTAGAGTTGTCGCACCACGCTTATCTAATACCACCGAGCTCATTGAAATGAGTCGCTCAGTGCAGCGTATTACTGATAATAGTTCGGATGTCGATGTAAGTGCACTAATGAATCGAGCATTTAGAACTTTTCTCTATACTGCCGCGGATAGCGATGAGAAATATGACTACCTAAGAAAGACAAGTCTTTTCCAAGAGCTGATGGAAAACGAAGACACAAATGCTGGAGTGATACTCGATAATCTAAGTCAAAATCTTTCGGTAAGGCTCCCTGATGATAAAGAGCAAACACTAACCACAGACTATACCCTTTCTTTTGTTGCTGACTCCGCTGAAAGAGCACAACATATTTTAAGCGGCTATATTAGTAATATTAACCGCGTAGCAACTGAAATTTCTCAACAAGAATTTACTAATAGCTTAGAAGCTCAAATTAAAATACGTCAGCAAAAAATCGCCGACATTGAGCGTGATTTAAATAATCAGCGTCAAGTTGCTGTCAAGAGATACAGTGAGGCGCTTCTCACCGCTCAAAAAGCGGGTATTAAGAGTGCCTCAGGTGCCCTACTAGGTCGTAGTGACTCTAGTAACAATGTCGTTTTCGAAATTAACTCGAATGCGGAACAACTGTACTTGCAGGGGGAGGAGGTTTTAGAAGCCCTTGTTGATGTGACTCAAAATACACCTATCATTTATCCAGCATCTTATTATCGTCTTCAATATGAAATTGAAGCGCTAGAGCCACTCTTAAACGAACAGCCTACCTTTGAATCTTTTAACTACTTGCTGCGACCTACTTTACCGCCTAAGCGCTTATCACCTAAACGTGCACAAATAGCGGTCATCGGTGGTTTGGTTGGCGGAATAATAGCCTGTCTTATTGTTCTGATTCTTGCGGCGTTTAGAAATAGGCAAACAACACTATCATAGAATAAAAACTAATACCGCTACGTTCAACGCGATGATATAAATACAATAACCCCGGGCGCTGCTCGGGGTTATTGCATTCGTTTGTTGGCCGAGCCCCCTTGGCTCGCTACAATTTGCTTTAATTTTAAGCAATGACGGTGTAAAATCCATCACACAGGCACACTGAGCGACTTGGCTTCCCAACTCTAACTCTGCTACACTCCATGCATTGTTCAATTTTTAATAAGGCCAAAAACAATGAAGGCTTATCAGAAAGCAACAATTAACCCACCCGTATTTTTCCCGGCAGCCGCGCTTATCTTACTTCTAGTAGCTCTGGCTGCGTTCGCTCCCGACTTTTCACAACAACTGTTTGGCAGTATCCAAGACTGGATTCTTGGGCATGTTAGTTGGTTCTATATCCTAACGGTAGCCATTATTTTAATTAGTATTGTCTATTTAGCCCTTAGTAAATATGGTGATATTAAGCTGGGACCCGATCATTCCATACCTGATTTTAAAGACTACACTTGGTTCGCCATGCTGTTTTCAACAGGGATGGGCATTGGTCTTATGTTCTTTGGCGTGGCAGAGCCTGTCATGCACTACCTCAGCCCGCCAATCGGTGCAGGTGGTACAGTTCAAGCAGCACAAGATGCCATGAGCATCACCTTCTTCCATTGGGGTCTACATGCTTGGGCGATTTACGCCATTGTGGGTTTAATACTGGCCTTCTTCTGCTATCGACACGGTCTTCCACTGAGACTAAGTTCAGCACTTTACCCCATGATTGGTGAGCGTATTCACGGGCCTATTGGTCAATCTGTCGATACCTTTGCTGTGATTGGAACCGTTTTTGGAGTCGCCACATCACTCGGTTTTGGAGTAGCACAAATCAATAGCGGACTAAATTATTTAGTTGATTTATCGGTTAGCACCAACGTACAAATCGTACTGATTATTATTGCTTGCGGTCTAGCTACCATTTCGGTCTCCAGTGGTCTCGACAGAGGGATTAAAATACTGTCAGAGTTCAATCTAGGTCTCGGCGTCTTGCTCCTTTTATTTGTGCTGGTCTTAGGCCCAACTGTATTTATTTTCCAGGCCTTTATTCAAAACACGGGCAATTATTTATCCAACATCATCACCGCCACCTTCAATCTCTACGCCTATCAGCCCAATGACTGGATTGGTGGATGGACTTTATTCTACTGGGGTTGGTGGATTTCTTGGTCACCTTTTGTGGGCTTATTTATCGCACGTATTTCACGTGGCCGCACGATTCGTCAGTTTGTCTCCGGTGTATTATTAGTGCCGGCAGGCTTTACCCTACTTTGGATGACCGTATTTGGTGATACCGCCATCTATTATATTTTAGTGGATGGTCTATCTGAGTTTGGGGTAGTTGTGCAAAATGACGTCAGCCAAGCGCTGTTTGTTTTCTTAGAGAAAATGCCCATTAGCACGATCACTTCTATTTTGGCCATATTCATGATCGTTATTTTCTTTGTGACATCCGCTGACTCCGGTGCCTTGGTGCTGGACATCTTATCCTCCAAAGAAAATATGCCCTCTCCTGTCTGGCAGCGTATCTTTTGGTCCACGCTAACAGGTGTCGTTGCGATCGCTTTATTGCTGGCCGATGGTTTACAAGCTTTACAAACGGCGACCATCGCTAGTGCTTTGCCCTTCTCTATTATCTTGCTAATTGCGATTTATGGTCTGTTCAAAGCATTGAAAAATGAAGCGACCAAACGTCGTATTCGCTTCCAAACAATCGCTCGCTCTCAGCCTTTAGCCCAAGAACAGGACTGGCAAAAGCGTTTGCACAATTTAGTCGTTTTACCACAGCAGGATCAAGTCGTACGCTACATTAATCGTATCGTCTCCCCTGCCATGCTGGCAGTGGCTGAAGAATTAAAAAGCTTAGGTTTTGATACGGAAGTCAACAAAGAAACGTCGGCTGAAGATGGCAACTCGGGCGGTTGGGTCTTAAACGTTGCCCATCACGGTGAGTATCAGGACTTTAGCTATGGTGTACGTCCCATTGCGGAAAACCGCCCAACCCTTACCTCAGACGATATTAAACGACCTGATAACGAAATATATTACCGTGCCGAGGTCTACTTAATCGAAGGCGGACAAGACTATGACATCATGGGTTGGACAAAAGAAGGCGTCATCGCTGATATCCTCGACCAGTACGAACGCCATCGCCACTTCCTACATATGGCGTATGACAATGAGACGGTTCCTGATGTCAATGCTAAGGAATAGCACGATTTTCTGAAAACCATTGAGGGTATAGGCATAAAAAAACGGTGGTAATAACACATTTTATTACCACCACCTATAAAGCCTATCAGACTCTATTCTTTGATCACACTAGCTGACAGCGCGACCACATCACCTGACTACTCCAAGGTAAATCCTAATTTTACCGTGACTTGCCAATAAGCCACCTTACCATCACTGACATGACCGCGCGTTTCAATCACCTCAAACCACTGAATATTGCGGATCGTCTCGCTTGCCTTGGCAATCGCCGAGTTAACCGCATCCTCCATCGTGGTGGTGGATGAACCGACAATTTCTATTTGCTTATAGGTATGACTCATAACAAGCACCTCCTTTTTGAACAATGAACTTTCATCTTAAGCTTTTTGCATAGGCTAAACAAGTATCGCTATACCACAGCGCAACCAATTAAAAGCTACTGAATCTTTTTAAGCGAATAATTTAAGACGTCTGAAAGCTTCTCACCTGTCTGAGTATCACGTAGCTCAACAAAATTTTCACCAACGAAAAATGTGTAGTTATCAGCATGCTCATCCAAACGGATAAGTGACGGTTGCTGCGGATCAAAAGCAAATTGACCGCTCACTGTGCGCGGACTTAATGCTTGGTTATTTTTTAGATAGTGCTGATCAAACGTGTACTGGCCATCACTAGTTAAAGTCAATTTAGTTTGAATACCCTCACAATCAGCGCAAGGGAAAAGTCCTTCATACACCCCTGCCCAATCCAAGGAATTTTGCGCCGTATGATGGTCCGGCACCATCGTCTGAGTTTGCTGGTTAACAACAGGACGATGAGTCACTTCATCTGAAGTAGAATGACACGCAGCCAATAACAAAGAAAGGCACACAACGGATAGTATTTTTTTCATCTTAAAAAACCAATAATTGATTATGAACATACGATTATCATAACAATCACAACTTGCGAGTTCAATAATGATTTTCCCATTCTTAGCGTTTTAGCTAGTGTGACAGTGGCTCTCAAATGAATATAATAAAATACTCTCTATTGCTTAACTTTTTGCAAAAAGACGTCATGCGTACTCTTACTCCCATCTTTGCTTTTTTATTAGCCTTAGTGTTTAGTGTTTTTTTGCCATCAACATCGATTGCAAAAAGCGCTGATGAAGCTGAAGCGGTCACGATTGAGCAATTACAGCGTCAATTAAAAGACATTCCGGTAACGAGCAAAGATAACAATGATTTGCAGCGATTGAACGCCGAGCTCAACCAAATTAAGCAACGTGCCGATGTACTACTAAGTCAGGTAACTCAACAGGTCGTTGAGCTAGAACAAAAGCTGAGCAGCATCAGCCAACCGGCGACAGCCCCAACAAGTGATCCCGCTGACCCACAACCCGCCGAGCAAGCTCCCGAAGAAGTGGCTGCACCTGAACCTGGTCCAGTCGAGGGACCGGAAACTTTATTCATTGCAGAGCAACGCGATGCCTTACAAAAGGAGCACGCACGACTCGATGCCCAACGCAAACATTTAATATTAATTATTAGTGAAGCGGAAGAAAAAAGTAAACTCCTCGTCGCCGAACGCCGACAGCGCTTTAAAGATGAGCTTTCTTTACAAGTACGCAGCATTTTAAACCCTATGTTTTGGAGTAATTGGCGTCAATCATTACCGGCAGACATCACGCGTCTGCAAGCATTCAAAAGTGAATTAACGGATATTAGCAAGCTGGCCGTGAGCCCAGCAAATCGCTGGCCATTAATGATTGGACTGATCTTTAGTGCGCTTGTTTTTGTATTTGCCAATCGCTTCCTGAATCAAATGCTCAATCTCTTTTTAGTTAGAGTCATCCCCACCGGGCGCGCTCGGCGTTCTTTCTTTGCCCTCTCCAAAGTGCTGTTTAGAATCCTTGCCTTTGCTATTGTCTGTTTAGTGTTTTACGCAGGACTCAATTGGCACGATATATTAAGCGTGGAATTTAAACTTTTCTTACGACAGATTTTTTATAGCATATTATTTTCAGCATTTATTTATGGGCTGGGAGAAGCCATCCTATGCATCAAACATGATAGCTGGCGATTGCTTAAATTAAGCTTTGAAGAGGCCTATAATTTACGCCGTTTCCCTGTATTGCTGATGATCATCTCGCTCGTTTATCAAGTGATGCTTAGTACCGGCAACTACATAGAACTCGATTTTATTAGTGAAGTAAATATAAAAACCATCTTCACACTACTGCTTTGTTTATGGTCACTAACTTTTTTCTCACGCTTATCCTATGGTCGTGTACGTAGAAAAAAAGACAAACACACGGCACAGAGCAATGGCGATCAGTCGGTAGATAATGCTTCCGGCTCGTCACACGATGCTACATCACAGGCAGCAGCTCATCAGACGGTTAATAGCGGCAAGCACACCCTTTTCCCAATCTGGCTGCTCTCCTTAATTGGCTTATCCTGGTTCTTTGCTTTACTTGCTACCATCATCACCCTAACCGGTTACGTCAGTCTCGGCTCTTTTATGGTTAATCAACTGGTTTGGACGGTGTTGGTCTCTGCAAGCTTCTATATCGCTTGGAAGCTAACTGACGATGCCTACCAAGCATTATTCGGTTCACAGGCCTTGATAGGAAAATACCTAATCACAAGCTATGAATTTAGTGAAAACGTCCTGAATCAATTCATTGTGATTTTGTCCGCGATTAGCAAGGTGCTATTGATGTACGCCTTGATTAAAATCCTGCTCCTGCCCTTTGGGACTAACATCACTGAATTTGCTCAGGTGTCCAACATCCTAAACACCTTAGTTACTCAAAACACCTTTGCCCTAACCACGAGCGGCATTATCAGTGCAATTGCTATCTTTTTGCTAGGTTTCTGGGTTATTCGACTGTTTAAATCATGGCTTGAGACAAAGTATTTCCCCAACACCAAACTAGAGACTGGTGTGCAGTCAAGCATTTCAACTATGTCAGGCTACTTAGGTGGCGTCGCGGTCATCGCCCTAAGCTTAGGCTCGATGGGACTAAGTTTTGACAAAATAACATGGGTCGCCAGTGCTCTATCCGTCGGTATCGGTTTTGGTTTGCAGTCGATTGTACAAAACTTTATTTCAGGTCTCATTTTATTAACTGAGCGCCCGGTCAAAGTCGGTGATTGGGTGGTGGTTGGTAATGACGATGGCGATATTAAACGCATCAATATTCGCGCCACAGAAATTCAATTATTTGATCGCTCGACACTTATTGTGCCAAACTCAGAATTTATTACCAAAGCCGTACGCAATATGACCTTGGATAAAAGTGAAGGTCGTGTAAAAATCACGCTGTCTTTACCTATTAGTACCAATCCTCGTATCGTATCCGACATGATTCTTGAGGTCTTTGGTGAACACGAATTAGTGCTTGACGAGATGGCTCCATTTATCCGTTTAGACAGTGTCGATGGCGGTAGTCTAACCCTATCAGCCACCTGCTATGTACCGAGCCCACGCCTAGTTGGTCAAGTACGTACAGAGTTATTATTTGAGATCCTTGATCGTTTACATCAAGCAGAAATCACCTTGATTAATCCGGTGCATATTAATCAAATTAATACAGCAATGCAGCAGTCATCGCCACCAACAACAAATCAAGTGGACATGTTTAAAAGTTAGTATTTAGTGATTTAGTGAATATGACAAGCAGCGCAGTGGCAAAACTCAGCTACCCCTGGCTTTTGCCACTCTGCGCAAAAAAACTTGAGCCATTTTCACGGTTTGAATATCACCTTTTTCCGTGGCTACCTCAACTGCCTTGTTAAGCTTTTCTTCAGCTGCATCCAGTTTGCCATGTTCATAATGAATTCGGCCTAACCAGAACCAAGAGCTCGAATGCAAGGGGTCAAATTTAACTGCTTGCTCAAGATGGGCAATTGCTTGGTCGTATGCCTCTTGTTCGGCATAGGCTTTGCCAAGGCTGTATCGCAAGAGCAGGTTGTCATTACCCGATGCCAACATATTTTCTAAACGCTCAATTAACGGTCCCATCACATCACCTCTATGTTGTTTAACACACTCAATTGTAGACAAGCCATCTTAAATTGCAATCATCCCCCTATATGGGACTGCGCATTAAATCGTTCTTTTTAACAAGGGCACACGAGAGAAAACAAATGCAGTTAGCAGCGACACGATCAACACGACTAAAATACTTACTAAGATAAACCCCAAACTGACAGACACGCCATACTGATGAGACAGTGCAAATAAAATATCAATAAAAAAAGGATGAACTAAATAAATAGCAAATACAAGCGACGCTATTTTTTTGTTAATTGCTTTTGAAATCAAGACACCGTCTATGCTTTTAAATAAATACAAGATACTCAGCGACATCGGGATCATTGTCACGCTCAAATATCTGTAAATATATTGCCCCACATCCATTTCAAAAAAGTACAGTCTGATAAAACACGCCAACACAGTGATGATGATCGACCCGACGAATACAGCCAATAACAAAGACAAACGGTACTGATTATCATCCGTTCTGACGAGATAGCCCGCCATAAAATACGGAACAAAGCTTAAAAACCAAAAAACAAAGACATCAGTATGGCTGACAAAAAAAGCATCAATGAATGTATTAAGCGCGGCAAGAACAAATAAAATAAAGGTAATCAAGACGAGCTGTTGTCGATTGCACCGTTTAACTATCATCCTTAATAAGGGAGTAAAGAGATACAGACAAACAAGCATGTAGAGATACCACAGGTGATAATATGGCTCCCCCGATAATAGGTTGTCGAGCAATAGGCTAAAATCGACATATCCCCAGCTCGACCACTGCCTTAACGCCGTCCAACTTAAAAAGAACACACTCCAGAAAACTAGTGGTACCCCTATCCTGTTTAAGCGTTTTTTATAAAAAACTTTAGTACTTTCTTGCTTGTTCGGGTCCAAAAGTAAGGCACCGCTAATCATGACAAAAACCGGTACGCACCATCGAGTCGCAGATTCAAAAAAATGCCTAAACCACCAATCACTGTCTATTATGTCGTTATAGGGTAGGAACTCTCCAGACACATGGAGTGTAATAACCGCCAATATGGCAACTACCCGCGCATTGTCCAAGAAGTACATAATTGAGCGCTCACCTCGCTACTCCTATCTTTCTCGATAAACGATCAAATGAGAATAAGAAAAACCGATCACCAGGCTGATAAATGAAAAGACGACCATCGTCACTAACGGTGCCAGCGCCATCTCATCAGCTATATTGCCCATCACAACGCTCAAAACGGCCATAAATGATACAAATGACACATAACGACGCTTGCTAATTTTTGCCTTGAAAGTGAATCTTGCATTGGCATAAAAAGAAAACGTGAGGGCGAACATATAAGCAATAAAATTGCTCCACGCCTGATTTAGCGTAGCACCATATAGCAAAAAGAAAAATACCGACCAGTGCACCACGGTATTAAGGAGGCTTATGCTGACATATCTGCTAAACAAGCCGAAGATCGATCTATACATCAGGCGTATTCTTGTTGTTAGCCCCTAATTCCTAAGAGCATATGTCATGACGATGACAACTAGTGTGAAAATATTTGACTAAATTATATCATAGGGCGAACGATATCTAATATAAGAACATCCAAAATCACCTCAAGACGCTCAGGCTAATGTGTCCACTCACTTGGTCAAATCCCTAATTAGCACTTTATGAGCGGGTATGCTATACTAATCTATTGTCACCCATGTGACTAACCTTCGGATACATGGTACCTAGCTCCTACCACATTCTTTAAGTAGAGTTTCTACTTAAAGCGCACTAAGGCTTGATTGCTTTTCAAGCACTTCATACATCTTCCCTTTTGGGAATACTACGTCGTTTTAGTATCCGTTCAACTCGCTACGCCCTAGCACCCAAGAACTACTTCGCTAAGTAGCGTCTTTGCTTTGCTATGTCTTTTAAAAATTTTACAGGAGAAACTATGTCAAAAGAAGCATTAATCGAAATGAAAGGTTTAGTTACTGAAGTACTACCTGATGCTCGCTTTCGTGTCACGCTAGACAATGGCCACCCTCTCATCGCTTATACCGGTGGCAAAATGCGCAGACACCGTATCCGTATTTTAGCGGGTGATGAGGTCTCCCTAGAGCTATCACCTTATGACCTTGATAAGGGCCGTATCACCTATCGCCATCTTCCTAAGCGCTCATCAAACAAAAACTTTGGCAAGAAATCATAGTCGTTTATAACCACACAAGCTATTCATGACCAAGACAGCTCTCCTCCACCACAAGAGGAGAATCTGACACCTCCCCAATTTCCTAATTTCAACGCAACACTTAAGCTTAGTCAATAACATCCAGTTACCATTAATACGAATTATTTATTTATTTTGTATTAGTCTTGTCAAAATGACATGGTATAAATATAAAGTTCTCTGCAGCCAATAGAATAAAACGAATCAATTGCAGGGTTTTAGTTTTTGAAGGAATTGTTTTGACTAAAGTACAAAAGTTCGAACGTGACAATCTCTCACCCCATCTCAGCAAGGATGGATTAGCCATTTTTGAACGCTATGTCTTAAACTCCAATTGTTACCTGGAATACGGTTCAGGCGGTAGTACATTACGAGCACATAACTTAGGCGCTAAGCATATTATTTCTGTCGATTCTTCAAAGGATTGGACTCAAGCCATTAAGAAGAGTCTAAATGGTTCGACAAACGCAGACTTACTTTACTGTAATATCGGTACCATCAGTAATTGGGGCAAACCGGTCAACGATGACGGTATTAAAAATTACCATAACTATATGGTCACACCATGGAAAGTAGCCAACAACAAAAATCTTGACGTAGATCTCATTATGATTGATGGTCGCTTTCGTGTCGCCTGCTTCCTCTATAGTCTGCTCTGTGCAAAACCCGGCGCAATCATCTTGTTTGATGACTATACGCTACGTCCACGCTACCACGTAGTGGAAGAGTTTTGCCCTAAGATAAAAAGTTATGGCAGACTCGCTGAGTTTGTAGTCAATAAAAACTACAATCTGCCTGAATTAGTCGCAAGGATCAGTGAATATTCAATTGTACAGGACTAGTAGTCATCCATGGCATATGAGCGAGTTAACAGGTCATTCATATGCCATTTTTAGGTATGTGCCAAAACTATCCGCTACAGCCACCACAACAACTTCCTGCCACTAACGTAATCGGCAACAAATCAAAACCGCCAGCCGGGTACTTTGCATGCACTGCTTCATGATTAGGACTCAACAAAAAGCCTTGCGTATCACGCAATAAAGCACCAATCACTAGGCGTAGCACTAATCTCGCTAAAGGCGCACCTGGGCAATAGTGAATGCCTGCACCATAGAGTAAGTTATGCTCACCATTACGCTCAGGACAAAACTCGTCGGGGTCGCCAAAAACGGCTTCATCGCGGTTAGCAGATGCCCAAAGTATAGTTAGTCGTTGATTTGCCCCAATGGTCTCACCACCAAGTGAAACTTCTTTGGTAGTCACGCGACGGTTTGAAATGAGTGGAGGATGGATACGCAGTATCTCATCAATAGAATCATCTAATAACGCTGGTTGCTCACGCAATTTCTGCTGTAACTCCGGATGATCTGCTAAATACTTTACAACAATACCGACACAAGCGGCAATCGTGCCTAACTCACCAACCGTCCAATTACGCAAAATACTGACAATAATCTCATCTGCCAACACCTGACCATCGACGGTTTCTTGCATCAGCGCTGTCGTCAAATCATCAGGTGCATCTTGACCGTCTGCACGACGAGTATTTAATAACTCGCGAATAAAACCGTCAAACTCAAGTGCAATCTCTGACATTGCCGGCCGATCCTGTGCCAAGGTAGCACGATGGTTCTTACGTACCCACTGAGTTAATGGCTCCTGTAATGATTCAGGCCATCCCAAAAAAGCACATTGAACCTGTACTGCATAGACACGCGCAAAGTGTTCAATCAGATCAAATTCTGTATTTTTAGGTGCGTTTTGTACTAAGGTATCGGCGATTTTCTGACAGGAATGCTCAAATGCTGCCATCCGCTCTTCATTGAAATAAGGATCGATTAATTGACGATAAACGGTATGCTCTGGCGGATCCATACCATTAGGTACTGAAACATGCTTAGAGACCACACTGCTAAACGTATCATGATCATTAATCACGGACAACACATCAGCATGCTTAAACAATGCCCAATGCAAATGACTATCGTGCTTCACGGGACAGGCACGCCTAATCTTATCGTAGGCAGCGATAGGCTCTGAAGAAATGGATGCTTGGTAGACATCATCCGAAAGTTTTTCATTATTACTCATTGCTATTACTCCTTTGAGTTCTTACTCAAAATAGCATACTCTCTATCTGACGACCTTGATGAGCGTCAATGACATAGTGTTTTTGTCAAGTAATATAAAAAATCGGTGAAAAGCAAACGCCCTCCGATTTCGTCTAGCGATGTCTAAGCAAATAATACTAAGAAATACCTACTGCTCTAATGTAAGCCTGGAAGGCTCGGCCCGTTTTAAATTCATAAATGGTAATACTAGCAAGTAAACAACCATACCTACCAACATCCCTAAAAACAAATCGATCAACATGGTGAGAAAGGTAGAATCAATTGATAAGCTGGCAATTAGTCCATGCAGCCATGGCCAATTATGAGTAAAAATGCCACCGCCAACTAAAAACATGGCTATCGCCCCTATAATGGCCAACCCACGCATTAAATGAGGCATAAAAGCAATCATGCCACGACCTATTTTTTTGTAATAGCGCGATTCTTTTTGCATCAGCCATAGACCTATGTCATCAAGCTTTATGATTAGCGAGACAAATCCATATACTAGCACTGTAATCCCGACACCAATTGCAATCATGACCATTGTCTTAGGCAAAATACTCATTGTTGCCACAACACCCATGGCAATAATAATTATCTCAGCAGATAAAATAAAATCAGTACGTATGGCGCCATTAATTTTAGTGCGCTCATCTTTTGTTGAATCTACTGCTGTTTCTGTGTGTGTCTTGCCTAGCGAATGATTTTCCACATTCGGCTCTAGCTGGTGAGCTTCTCGGCGCCCTTTAACGTGATGTATTACTTTTTCCATGCCTTCAAATGACAAATAAGCACCACCAATCATCAAAAGTATAGTGATCAGGATTGGAAAAAAATAAGAAATCAATAATGCAGCGGGGATAATAACGGCTTTGTTTTTGAATGAGCCTTTGGTTACCTCCCATATCACCGGCAATTCGCGTTTAGCCGATATACCGGTCAACTGATTGGCATTAACCGCTAAATCATCGCCCACTATTCCTGCAGTTTTCTTGGCTGCTACCTTTGTCATCGCAGCGACGTCATCAAGTACGGTAGTGACATCATCCAGCAAAGTAAATAAACTAGCAAAAGCCATGGCTTATACTCATTAGAAGTCGTTAATGGCTAATTATAAGGCGTTGATATTAAACAAAAGTAAGAAATTGTACTTACTTATTGTTAGAAGATAATTTGCAAACAGTAAGAAGCTCGTTAATGAAATTGAGCGGTGAGATAAAGAAAGAATATGCAAGATGAAGACAACTAAATACAGCCCACTTGCTAATGCAAGTGTGTAATGACCCTGCACTTTCTGCTCCCCTTATGCCGCTAACGCCTCGCTGACTTCATCTCTGTACTCATGGTCAAATTTTCTCCATCATATCAAACTAAGGCATGAGCAGATTTATACTGGAGCAGTACAAAACCGCCATTCTTATAGCAATTTTTCATTCCATTTAATCTTACAGAAGGTGTATAAGGATTTTTTAAGCACTCCACTAACTTGTTTTTAAATTGTCGCTTTATTGTAAAATCGAGCTTACTCCATTCTTTTTCAGCTTCAACTTTAAAAAGCAACTTATAGTTCATCTAGAGAAACCTCAATGTCTGCTGAGCTTTCACGTTGTCTAACAATTTCAGCTAGCTCCATATCTTCGAGTTTATCCATTAAAGCCTCATAGGCATCGGCAGGAACACAGTAAAAAACAGGCCGATTACGATTTAATACAGCTACTGGAAATCCTTCTGCTTGATTGATTACAGCCATCGGATTTTTTTTAATTCACTAATACTAGTTGAATTAACAGCATAAATTTGACGAATTGACATGAAAATCTCCTTAACACCTTAAAGACGGTAATCCTCCCACAAAACCATAGCAATTAGAAGTAGAATTTCTTATAAAGGAAATTCAATGAAGAGATCACGATATACTGACAGCCAAATTATGGCGATTCTTAAACAAGCCGAAGCCGGTACGCCAGTGCCGGAGCTGTGCCGAGAGCATGGCATGAGCAGCGCCACGTTCTACAAGTGGCGTGCTAAATACGGTGGCATGGATGCCTCCATGATGTCTCGCCTTAAAGAGCTTGAAGCGGAGAATCAGCGTCTTAAAAAGATGTATGCCGAAGAGCGTCTGAAGGCTGAGATCGCTCGCGAGGCCATCGAAAAAAAGTGGTAACGCCATCTCGACGCAAAGAGATGGCGCAACGCGCAGTCACGCAATTTAGAGTGAGTATACGAGTGGCATGTGGAGTATTTAGCATCAGCCAGAGCTGCTATTACTACCAGCCTAGACAAGCCGATGAGAACGAGGTCATTGCTGACTGGTTGATTCGATTGACTACCGCTCAACGCAACTGGGGCTTTGGCCTATGTTTTCTGTATTTACGTAACATTAAAGGCTTTAAATGGAATCACAAACGAGTGTATCGAATCTATCGTGAGTTAGAGTTGAACTTGCGTATCAAACCAAAAAAACGCCTTGTC
>NZ_KB892293.1:44850-49364 GCF_000373745.1 Oligella ureolytica DSM 18253
ACATTAAAGGCTTTAAATGGAATCACAAACGAGTGTATCGAATCTATCGTGAGTTAGAGTTGAACTTGCGTATCAAACCAAAAAAACGCCTTGTCCGTGAGCGTCCTGAGGCATTAGGCACAGCCACTGCGATTAACCAAGTGTGGTCGATGGATTTTATGCATGACCAGCTGGCTGACGGTCGTAGTTTGCGTTTATTTAACGTGATAGATGACTTTAACCGTGAGGGTTTGGGCATCGAGGTAGACTTCTCTTTGCCTGCAGAGCGAGTCACGAGGGTGTTGGATCAAATCATCGAATGGCGAGGCAAGCCTGCGTGCCTACGGTGTGAAACGCAGTTCGGCGAAGCCACAATGGACCGGAATATATCAGTAAAACACTCTTAGAATGGGCAGCTAAGCGGCATATCACGTTGATTCACACTCAGCCCGGTAATCCACAACAAAACGGCTATGTCGAGCGCTATAATCGGACGGTACGTTATGACTGGTTAGCTCAGAATCTCTTTGATAGTCTAGAAGAAGTTCAGCTCGGAGCGACTGCTTGGCTCTGGACTTATAATAATGAACGCCCTAACACGGCATTAGGTGGCATTACACCGAGGCAAAAATTACATCAACATAAATTAAATAATTCTACTGCCAACTGCTATTAAAAATGGGGTGATTACCATCCCACCATGAGGGGTTTAAACACAGACCATCGAAACTCTTTGCTATGGGGAGTTCAACATGAAACTCTGGGGTATACCTATCTCCCAAACTGTCTTGAGACCTCTTTGCGATATTTCTGAATACATCTGTTCCGAAAAACGGTTCGTTAAACCAGTACAAAGCTCTACCAGAGTAAAGAGGGTCATCAATCGTAAGGAAAGTAGTAATCTCATGCTTACCCCAGTATGAGAACGTTATTTTACTACCAGCGGCCTTTGCTTGACTTTCCCATTTTTTAACGTGTTCTAGCCACTCATCTTCGACAGAAACTACTTGTTTTCCACCTCTTCCTTTCTTTCTGCTATCTGCTTCATCTAAAGGCAAGCAGACAACATAGTGTGTTAACTTGGGGTGCTTCTCTAAGGCTGTAGTGAATGATTCATCTATTTGTTGCCAACGAGAGGAATTCATTCCATCTAAAAAATATTTCGCTTGCCAGCATATCTCCGATCCGTCGTCAAGAATCCAGTAACACTCAACACCAGCATCACCTCCAGCGCCATCCTTCTTAACGAACCGCTTTCCATTATCTGGTTTTTGAAGATGGGCAATTTGGCAAATCAACTCTTCAAAGCCTGAGTTTTTACTACCATCATGTGTTCTAATTTGAGAGAAGTTAATTTCCATATATGAAGTCTTAAATAACTAAATATTTATTGGCTGGTTAGTAGCCCCAGATCTTAGTCAATTATCCAGTAGGTTTATTACGCATAACGCTTGGCACACGTGCCGGTTTGGAGCCGCAGCGCGGCGGAAAAGCGGTCACCGTGCTGCCACTGGTTATATCTCGTTTGCACGACAAGATGAAACATAGTCCCGCCACTCCCCAAGAATACGACGGCGGGAATCCAACTCTTTTGCATGCTGTAATGCGTGAAATGTTTCTATGCACTTGCTTCGAATGCTCGTGAAGAGTTCATTCTCGAACTGTTCTTGAAACCACTCCCGCTCCTGACTCGTTGGCCCTTCCAGAAGTTCTTCAATCTCCTCGATGTAGTCTGGCTGTGCCCAATTAGATGAGTGCCACATGTCTTGCTTGGGCATTGGTCGCGAAAACAGATAGGGGAGTAGGTAAATGTTGCTTAACATCGTATCCAGCAGGTATCCCCGCGCTTTCCCCAGAGACCCCACCCGGTAATAGGCCAACGCAGCATATAAGAGAAACGCGGGCTCACCAACGTCATCCGGGAACTCCTTCTCGAACCAGTCCATGAACTCGACTGCTTTTTCTGGAGCACCGCTAAGCACAAAGTAAACGCACACCCGGTAGCGTTTCCCTGAGCCGTCCGAAATCGCGCCGAATTTCTCCTTTTCTTTGAGGAGCTCTCGTCGCGCACGGTTAGCGCGGTCTCGGTATTTCTTCTGTTCATCGGTTAGCACAGATCTACCTCAAGAGATATAACGCTTACAACAGGGGTTGACGCACGCGCAGCGTGCGGCAATCCCGTTGCTTGTAATTGTTAGGCTTTGTCATATTTATAGAGATGCCAAGAAGTTTTGGATTTGGGGGGCTCGTTGTGCAGCATAGCGATAACCGCTAATTAATTTATCAAGATGCTCCCGTGATTTAAGGGGCATGTGGTAGGACTGTATGCACACCCCCTCGAAATGGTTGCCAATCCGGATGTCCATACCCATCTTCCCGGGTTTAGAGAAATCCCCGCCTGATGGAATTGCTTTTTTAAGCTGCTGGTATTCTGCCCAGTTTTCTTCGAAAGCTGATATGTATTGTTCGATTGCACGGCCTGGAACTGAAACAAATGTTCCGTTATATCTGAGATCTGGGCCAGAAAAGTAGTAAGAGATTTCCCAAGATGACTTCGTCACCTTGAGTTTTCCCCCGCAAGGTAATGGTTCCTCGTATTTTCCTGTGCTCATATTCTTCTCGATGTAAATAAGCCTAACGCTCCGCTCACCGGTAAATTTGGAGCGTCGCGGAAAATTTATCTGAGTGCAGCGGCTTGTTAAAAACCGTCTTCTCGAATCCGTTTCCTAACCTCATCTTCGCATTTATAACAGGCAAAATAGTTAATTGTATCCATGTCGCCAGTGACAAATTCGTCGCAATTTGGGCATGCAATGGCTTGCCACCCTCTATCAAAGCACGCCACACAACTCCACAGCCCGTCGATGTAAAATACCGAGGGCCTTTCATGCTGGCAATTGTGACATCCTGCGATATGCGGCTGCCCCTCCTCCCACCAATCATCCCCTTCAATATACTTTTTTTCACATAGATCAATAAGTAAATCCTTAGAAATCGGCATCTCGCAATGCGGACAGGCTGTTAAATTTTTATCAAAGAATTCAAAGCTCTTATGACATTTTGGGCATTCTAGCTCTTCGTTAGTTGATGCCACTGCTGTATCACTCACGCCACAAACCATACAGCTATAATCGTCACCCCATTTGTGTTCCTTTGACACAATAGCTGCATGCATTTCACAATGCTGGCAGTCGATAACTTTCTTACCGCCCTTCTGCTCTACATCAATTTTTGACTTCAACTCATTGTATCTGGCTTGTATGAATTCTTTTTGCCGCATTATTTGTTTGTGTATGCGCTCAAACTCTTCATTATATGGCCCAAAAATGTCTTTCCATTTTTCCGTCAACAAAGCATGCAAGTGGTGCCAAGAAGCCCATTGCTCTACCACTACACCAGCCTTTGTAGCAGAAAAATCAGCGTAATCAGAATGGGCGAAGTGCACGATCTGATTACGATGCTCCCCCAGTGCTTTAAAGTTATCTATCGTCGATTTTTCGAGGCACTCATTTAAGACACCCTTAAGTCTCTTTATTGCATCCTCTAAGAAGACAGAATGAAAGTCACCAACTCTAAAGCTATCGATATTGGCTGTTTCAGGTTTACTAATGATTAGCGTCCAATGCTCAGCCATTAAGCGAGCTTTAAGGAATAATTCGATCGAGGTATAAAAATCTACAATCGAGTTCTTGGGCCTTTTTTCAAGATCATCGAGGGATGAATCTAAAAAATCGATAGCATTCTTGACTAAAGAGTCAAAAAGCTCATCTTTTGTCTGCTTTTTCTGAGAAATGAACTTTCGGCCCATTTAAGGCTTCCCTAGGTTTTTAACATGTATTAGAGCGCCTTCCACATAAGCCAATCATCGTGAAGGCGGTATAACCCGATGCGACTAAATTTTGATTGCCCGATTGTACTATAGGGATCAACCCGTTACAAGACCATACTTTTTGGTAGATTATTTTCGCTTGACCCGCCTTGTCTTCACCAGTAAGATACTGTTTATCCATACAGCAAAAGGAAATTGCTATGCCCCAGACACCCAAGCCTGCACCCAAGCTACGCGATCAGCTGCATGCAATCATTCGTACCAAACATTACAGCCTGCGTACTGAAAAANCCTACTGGTACTGGATACGCTATTTCATACGCTTTCATCGACTCCNCCACCCCCGCGACATGGCCGAAGCAGAAGTCGCTCAGNTTCTGACCTGGCTGGCGACACACAAGAACGTGGCGGCGGCCACCCAAAACCAGGNGCTCAATGCGCTGGTATTTCTTTATAAACACGTTTTACAACAGCCTTTGCAGCATATCGACGGCATTGCCCGTGCTAAAAAGCCACGCAAGCTGCCCGTGGTGCTGTCCCATGAGGAAGCCATATCCGTCATTGCCCAGCTGCCTCCCCCGCATCGGCTGATTGCTTCGCTCATGTATGGGGCCGGTCTGCGTGTCAGCGAAGCCTGCCGTTTACGCATCAAGGATGTGGATTTTAATCTGCACAGGCTGGTGATACGCAGCAGCAAGGGTGGTAA
>NZ_KB892294.1 GCF_000373745.1 Oligella ureolytica DSM 18253
CAAAAGCCATCCTTAACGACCTTCAGGAAATTTTCGCTAGTGTGTGCGCTGATTTTGAGGCCGAGTTAGTGGCGTTTGATGGGGAGGACGACCATGTTCACTTATTAGTGAACTACCCGCCCAAAGTTGCCATATCAAAACTGGTTAATAGCCTAAAGGGTATATCCAGTCTTCTTATCCGAAAAAATAACTACCCCAACATTAAAAAGAAACTGTGCTATTCATCCTCGCCCTAAACGACGAGGCTTTCCGCGCATTTGGGTAAAAAAGCCTCTTTTGGACATTATACAAAAGAGGTTTTTAATTACTGATTTAACTGAAAAAATTTCTTAAACGATCGCCCCAGGACTTATTTTGAGGCGAATGCTTTTCAGCATCCTTATCGACCGATTCAGCAAATTTTGTCAATAAATCTTTTTGCTCATCACTTAGACGCACCGGCGTTTCAACGACCACATGACAATATAAATCACCAGGGTAACCTGCACGCACGCCTTTGATGCCCTTGCCACGCAAGCGGAACACTTTGGATGTCTGAGTACCTTCAGGGATCTTAATCTCCCCCTTACCGGTCAACGTCGGTACGGTTAACGTACCGCCCAAGGCCGCCGTCACAAATGACATGGGAACTTCGCAATGCAGATCATCGCCATCACGTGTAAAGATCTCATGTGGCTTAATCATGACATCAATATATAAGTCACCCGGAGGCCCACCGTTTTCACCCGGTTCACCGTTACCGGCTGAACGTACGCGCATACCGCTATCAATACCGGCAGGAATTTCCACTTGCAGGGTCTTATGCTTACGAACACGACCTACGCCATCACATGACTTACATGGATCCTTAATTTCTTTACCTGAACCATGACACGTCGGACAAGTCTGCTGCATATGGAAAATGCCTTGGCGCATATTGACATTACCGGCACCATGACACGTACTACACGTGCTAGCTTCCGTACCTTCTTTGGCTCCTGAACCATCACACGTTTCACAGATTTCCCAACTCGGTATACGAATTTCTGTTTTGTAACCTTCCGCTGCTTGCTCAAGCGTAACATCCATACGGTAGCGTAAATCGGCACCACGAGTAACGCGCGGACCAGCATGACGGCCACCTTGTTGGCCAAAGATATCACCGAAAATATTACCGAAAATATCGCCCAGGTCATTAGGGTCAAAGCCACCGCCACCCATACCATTAGGATCGACGCCGGCATGGCCGAAGCGATCGTAGGCTGCTTTTTTCTCCGGATCAGATAAAACGTCATAGGCCTCTTTGATCGTCTTGAACTTTTCTTCCGCTTCCTTATCACCTTGTGTGCGATCTGGGTGGTATTTCATGGCGAGTTTACGGAAGGCTTTTTTGATCTCGTCTTCTGAGGCATTTTTGCCTAGGCCTAACGATTCATAATAATCAGCTTTTGCCATTTAAATTTATACCTTTGTACTTTTTACAAATAAAATGCTCCCGCATGGAAATCCGTGCTGGGAGCATTTTCTTACGCTAAGACAACTTAGTCTTCACGCTTTACTTCTTTGAAGTCAGCATCAACAACATTGTCGTCTTGTGGCTGGGCGTCAGCACCTGCTGCACCCTGCTCAGCAGCAGCTTGAGCTTGCATGTCTGCGTACATCTTCTCACCTAACTTCTGAGAAGCCACACCTAATGCTTCTGTTTTTTCTTCGATTGCCGCCTTGTCATCGCCTTTAAGGACTTCTTCTAAGTCTTTGATGGCGCTTTCAATGGCTTCTTTCTCAGATGCCTCAAGCTTATCGCCGTACTCTTCTAAGGACTTACGAGTGCTATGTACTAACACATCACCTTGGTTACGTACACTCACTAATTCAGCAACGCGCTTATCTTCTTCGGCATTTGCCTCCGCGTCTTGAATCATGCGCTCAACTTCCTCGTCAGATAGACCGGAGTTAGCCTTGATAGTGACTTTATTCTCTTTACCGGTACCTTTGTCTTTCGCTGATACGTGTAATACACCGTTGGCGTCAATATCAAAGGTTACTTCAATTTGAGGTAACCCACGTGGCGCAGGTGGAATACCTTCAAGGTTAAACTCACCTAAGAGCTTGTTACCGGAAGCAATTTCACGCTCACCTTGGAACACTTTAATGGTCACCGCAGGCTGATTATCATCGGCTGTTGAGAAGGTTTGTTGGTGACGAGTCGGGATGGTTGTGTTTTTCTCAATCATCTTAGTCATCACACCACCCAAGGTCTCAATACCTAAAGATAATGGTGTCACATCTAATAATAAGACGTCAGTACGATCGCCTGCTAGTACGGAGCCTTGAAGTGCAGCACCCTGTGCAACCGCTTCATCCGGGTTAACATCCTTGCGAGGATCCTTACCGAAGAACTCCTTAACCTTTTCTTGAACGGCAGGCATACGAGTCATACCACCTACTAGGATAACGTCATCAATTTCAGATAACTTAACACCGGCGTCTTTGATAGCAACACGGCAAGGCTCTAACGTACGCTCAACTAAGTCCTCAACCAAGGCTTCTAACTTAGCACGGGTCAAGCGAATATTTAAGTGCTTAGGACCGGAGGCATCAGCCGTCACGTACGGTAAGTTAATATCGGTTTGAGTCGTTGAAGACAACTCGATTTTCGCTTTTTCAGCCGCCTCTTTTAAACGTTGTAAAGCGAGTACGTCTTTTGATAAGTCAACGCCCTGCTCTTTTTTGAACTCGTCAATTAAGTACTCAATAATACGCTGGTCAAAGTCCTCACCACCCAAGAAGGTATCACCGTTGGTTGACAACACTTCGAACTGCTTATCACCGTCAACGTCAGCAATCTCAATGATTGACACGTCAAAGGTACCACCACCTAAGTCAAACACGGCGATCTTACGGTCACCACCGTCGACTTTATCCATACCAAAGGCTAAGGCAGCGGCTGTCGGCTCGTTAATAATACGCTTAACCTCAAGACCGGCAATTCGACCGGCATCTTGGGTTGCTTGACGCTGGCTGTCATTAAAGTAAGCAGGTACAGTAATCACCGCTTGTGTCACAGGCTCACCTAAGAAAGACTCAGCTGTTTCCTTCATCTTGCGAAGAATCTCAGCAGACACTTGTGGAGGCGCCATTTTCTTACCATTTACCTCAACCCAAGCGTCACCGTTGTCGGCTTTGACAATCTCATAGGGTGTGATTTCGATATCTTTTTTAACCTCAGCGTCATCATAACGACGGCCGATTAAACGCTTAATCGCGTATAAGGTATTTTTAGGGTTAGTGACTGCCTGACGCTTTGCAGGAGCACCTACTAAAATCTCGCCATCTTGTAAATAAGCAACAACCGATGGCGTGGTACGACCACCTTCTGCATTTTCAATGATCTTAATTTGCTTGCCGTCTAACAAAGAGACGCAGCTGTTGGTAGTACCTAAGTCAATACCAATAATTTTAGACATGATTAATTTCCTTACGAAAACAATTTAATTTTTTACTGAACTAAATATAGGGTTTGAAATGTATATTTCAAGAGACTTTTTTTTAGACCGCTACAACAACGAGTGCCGGACGAACGACACGTTCAGATAGGGTATAGCCCTTTTGCAACACTTGAACAATCGTATTGGCCGTATGATTAGGGTCACTAATCGACGATATCGCTTGATGAAGATTAGGATCAAAGGCATCACCCGCCGCCGGCGCAACCTCTTTGAGGCTATTACGTTCAAAGGCTTGAGTTAGTTGGCGTAAGGTAGTTTCAACTCCCTCTTTGTACGTCTCAACGGATTGCTGCTCATGCGCTAACGCCGCTTCGAGGCTATCACGTACCGGAATCAGGCTCTCTGAAAAAGACTCCAAGGCAAACTTACGTGCTTTAGAGACTTCCTCTTGGCTACGGCGACGAATATTTTCTACTTCGGCGCGCGCTCTTAAGAGATCCTCGTGCATTTGAGCAATTTCACCCTGTAACTCGGAAACCATCTGCCCAAGGTCAGCATCGGACTCATCAGCACCTAAGCTCTCAATAATTTCCTCGTCAGTAATCGACTCACTCTGAGCTAACTCCTCTTCGCTAACGAGATTTTCAGCTGTTTCCTGAGCTTGTTGCTCTTCTTGATTCTTCTCAGTCATAAAGTATTCCTGAAATAATGTAAATTACAAAAATCAAGGTCACGATATTGAGTTTATTAAGCTCAGCGTGACCTCTAATATTAGATATGACTTCTATATAGTGTTATTTAAAAATTTTTCAAGGCTTTTTAAAAAATTATTTTGACTGATTAAATAGCTGCCTTAGCAACTAACGCCAACCCTTTAGGTTGCTTTCAACAATGTATTGGATAACGTTCATGCCAATCTCCTCGGCATTTAAGCACGGGATATATAGCAACTCCTCACCACCCACTTCTTTTTCGAAGATGTCTTTGCAGCCCATCGCAATTTCTTCGAGGGTTTCTAGGCAATCCACACTAAACCCCGGACACATCACATGAAGCTTTTTAACACCGGCAGCGGGATACTCTCTAATCGTGTCCTCGGTACTTGGACCTATCCACTTCGCCTTACCAAAACGACTTTGGAAGCTGACATCAATCGCGACATGATGCTCCGCTAGGGCCTCGCGCAACAGTTCAGCGGTTAAATGACAATGATCAAAATAAGGGTCCCCCTTGTCTACCATAGACTGTGGCAGACCATGGTAACTCAACAACAAGCGATCGGGCTTACCGTGCTGAGCCCAAAAGTCCTCAACACTTTGCGCCAACGCATTGATATACATAGGGTGATCAGTGTAGTGCTTAACTGAACGGAAGTTCACCGGATCCCGCAAAGCGGCATTGTAGCGACCCAAATAATCTAAAATCGTACCGGTCGTACTACCGGAAAACTGTGGATACATCGGCATCACCAGAACTTCTTCGCAGCCACGCGCTCTTAATGAATCGATGGTTTTGTTTAATCTCGGCTCGCCATATCGCATTGCAAAATCCACAATGATCGGCCTGGACTCCGCATTGCTTGCTAAACGTGCCTGTAGCTTTTGAGCTTGCTCTTTGGTGTACACCATCAATGGAGAACCGCCCTCTTGCCATACAAGCTTATAGTTTTCTGCGACAGGCTTTGAACGTCGCGGGCTGACTATGTGCTTTAGGAACGGCTTCCACAGCAAACCCGGCAACTCAACCACCTTCGGATCAGACAAAAACTCATTTAGATACTCTCTCACTGCCTCTGGCGTCGGTTCATTCGGCGTACCTAAATTGACCAATAAGACACCAAGCGGTTTAGGCTGAATAGAAGAAAAACGATCGACAGAAGTTATTGTTTGTGTTTGACTCATAAATATTCTCAATGAATGATGGCAGAGTTAGCGACTCAAGGCCTTTGATAATAACTTGGCGGTGACATCAACAATGGTTATTACACGCTGATAAGCCATACGGCTTGGACCAATCACACCCAAAGCTCCGATGATTTTACCATTAAGCTGATAAGGCGCTGTGATAACCGACAAATCCTCCATAGGAACCAAACGAGAATCACCACCAATAAAGATTTGGACGCCTTGTGAGCGACTGGAAACATCCATCAACTGCATCAGCTCTGTTTTTTCTTCAAACAACTCGAACATCTGGCGCAGTCTATCCATATCGGCGGTTAAGTCACTCACACCCAACAAACGGTGCTCTCCGCGAATATGCACTGTTTCAGCCACTTCGCTGCCACGCACACCAATTTCAACCGCTGCTTGCATCAGTTTTGACATATCCGTTTGCAAAGTATCCAATTCATTACTCAATGTGGTGAGCACCTCAGAAAACGACTTGCCGGAGAAATGTTGATTAAAGTAATTAGCTGCACGCTGTAAATCTGACTCTTTGTATTCTTTATCCACAAAAAGGATGCGATTCTGTACATCGCCATCAGGGGTCACGATCACTAGCAACACACGTGTCTTTGATAACCGAATAAAATCAATATGCTTAAACACCTGTGAACGCTGCGGTGCCATCACAATACCGGCAAATTCGGTCAACTCTGAGACCATATCGACTGCTGTACTAAACGCTGTACTAGGATCAGCATCAGCAAACGCGCTAATCAGGCTTGATGGCAAATCGACAGCCTGCTCAAGACCAACGTTTAATTCTTTGGAAAAGTCACGCCCACGACTAAACTCACCCCTCAGTTCGCTGACTAATTCCTTAAGCAGGTCTTCATTAACTTCCTGCTTCAAAGTGACATCTGGATTGAGCTTATGCGCATTAGATGACAACAGATGATCAACAAATAAACGATAGCCTTTGGGCGTAGGCACTCGCCCCGCAGACGTATGCGGACTATGAATAAGACCCACGCTCTCTAACTCACCCATCACACTACGAATCGTAGCGGGCGATAAAGAAAACATCGAGGATAATGATTTGGATCCTACGGGAGAACCCTCTTGGATATATCGCTCTACAATCGCTTGTAATAAAGCATGAGCGCGCTCATCTAACATATTAAATAAAAAGTCGTGTATTTTTAACTGCCGATCCGACGGAAGCACTTATTTTAAAGCTTTTGGTTATCATAGCTTTTAGTTATCATATAAAATTCATTATATATTTACTATTTGGTCCGTTTTATGCATTTTTCAACTGCCGCTTTATTTGGTCGCTACCAAGACCCTGGTATGGACGCCCCTTTGCGCGCGATGGCTGAGCTCCTTAAAAAGGCCGGCTTATCGGTACTGCTTGATAAAGACACCGCGATTCACACCGGATTAAGTGACTACCCGAGCCTTGAGATAGATGAAATGGCAGGCACCGTCGATTTAGCGATTGTGATGGGCGGTGACGGTACCGTTTTAGGCGTGGGTCGTAAGCTTTCACCCTATAACATCCCTATTCTCGGTATCAACCATGGTCGCCTTGGCTTTATTACCGACATCCCCATGGAAAATGCCAAAACCGCCATCGAAGCGGTACTTGATGGCAAATACAGCAAAGAAGATCGTTCACTGCTAAGTGGTGAGGTTATTCGCGACAATGCTGTACTGACTAAAGACTTAGCCATTAATGATGTTGTACTAAATCGCTCCGGCTATGGCGGTATGATCGAAATTGAGGTCAACTACAATGACTCCCTCATGTACAACCAGCGAGCTGACGGTTTAATTGTCGCCACACCTACCGGGTCTACCGCCTATTCACTCAGTGCCAATGGTCCGGTCATGCACCCCGGCTTAGACGCTTTTTTACTAGTACCTGTCGCACCGCAAACACTGTCTGCTCGCCCTATTGTTGTGCCTGATACAGGTATCCTCACACTGACGCTGCAAGATATTAGCCGCGGCGGTTATGGTGCTAACGTACACTTTGACATGCAAACGTGGACCAATTTGCATATTGGTGATAAGGTCGTGGTCAAAAAAGCCCAGCATAAGATGACATTCTTACACCCGATAGGCTATAGTTTCTTTGGTACCTTGCGTCAAAAAATGCACTGGAACGTCATGCCTAAAACCTAACTCGCACATTGCTATGTTGAGCTCCTTACATATCCGTAATTTTGTCATTGTCGAAAAAACTGACCTACAATTTGATCATGGATTTACTGTCTTTTCGGGTGAGACCGGTGCCGGTAAATCGATTTTAATTGACGCTCTGAGCCTCGCTTTGGGTGGCCGCACTGACGCCGGCGTAGTCCGCGAAGGCGCAGACAAAAGCGAAATTAGCGCCATCTTTGACCCTAGCACGGAGGTGCGCCAATGGTTAAAAGACAATGACTTTAACGATGACGAACTGATTGTACGTAGAATCATTACTAGCCAAGCTAAAAGCCGTGCCTTTATCAATGACAGCCCCTGCACCTTAACTCAACTCAAGGAGCTGGGAGAAATGTTAGTTGACATTCACGGCCAACATCAACATCAAAGTCTTCTCAAAAACACTGCTCAACGCCAGCTTTTGGATTCGCACGCACAAATAGAGCCACAGCTGCGCGAGCTGTCGACGCGTTGGCAACGATGGCAATCAAATCAGCAGAAGCTAAAAGACTTTCTGGAAAATGAGCAGCAACGCAAACTGGAGCAGGAGCATCTCGAATGGCAATGGCAAGAGTTAAATCACCTTAAGCCACAAGAGCATGAGTGGGAAGAGATTGATCAATCCTTTAATCGCTTATCCAACGCTGTTGCCCTACTGGAAGGTGCCGGCGCAATTATCCAACAAATCGATGGTGAAGAGCAAAGTGTACTCACGGTACTAAACCGCTGTCTGCAACAAATCCATCAGCTGAGCAAGCACGACCCCGCACTTGCCACCATCGCTGAAAGTATCGAATCCGCACGCATCAGCTGCGTCGAAGCGAGTCACGATTTAAACCGCTTCTTGGACGATGTCGAGCTAGAACCTCAGCGCTTAGAGGAAACTGAACGCCGCATGCGTCAACTATTTGATGCGGCCAAAAAGTTTAATACTGAACCCAGTAAGCTGCATCTACTCTTGGCCGATTTAGAGCAACGCTTAGCCGACATGGAAGTCAGCATGGACCTCGATTCACTCAAGCAAGCAGTAGAGCAAAACAAGGCAGACTACATGCAGTTAGCCGAGGAAATCTCAACCATTCGTAAAAACACGGCGCACGATCTGTCACTCAAAGTCACCGATGTCATGCAAACATTAGCCATGCAAGGCGGTCGCTTTGAGATCGAACTACAAGCAAGCACTCCCTCTGCTTTCGGTTTAGAGCAAGTTCAATTTAATGTGGCCGGCCATGCCGGTACGACACCGCGAGCGCTTAACAAAATTGCCTCCGGTGGTGAGTTAGCGCGTATTTCTTTAGCACTTTCGGTGATTGCCAATAAGGCAGGCCAAGTGGCTACATTAATTTTTGATGAGGTAGATACCGGTATCGGCGGAGGCGTAGCGGAAATCGTTGGACGCCTTTTAAGGCAGCTTGGTGAAGACCACCAAGTGCTTTGTGTCACTCATTTAGCCCAAGTAGCCTCTTGTGCCCACCACCACTTTGAAGTAAGCAAAAAAGCACAAGAAGGCATTACGCGATCGGACATCACAGCACTCGATGATCAGCAGCGAGTTCAGGAAATTGCTCGTATGCTAGGTGGTTTAAATATTTCTGATACCACGTTGCAGCATGCAAAAGAAATGCTAACGCACTAAGCTAAGCTACTAAGGCATGGGTATGATATACATGCACCAAAAAGCCCCAAGACCGGATATCACTATATTATCTGGGTATTGGGGCTTAGTTATTGCTTGGTGGTGAGAACGCACTCTACAATCCCTAGGGATTAAATCTTGCAAGACTCACATTCGGTGTTGTCATCTTCAATCACTTCTTGAGTGTCAATTTTGTTGTTATTTTTTTCTTCGATTGCATCAAAGTCAATTTCATCTAAAAAATCATATTCCTGTTCGCTCATCTTATTTCCTTAAATTTAGCCAGTTAAATGCTAACGAATTTTCTTTGAACAATCTTTACAAATACCATAAAGAACCAAGGCATGACTCTCCAGACCAAAGTCGTACTTTTTAGCAATCGCGTGCTGACGCTCTTCAATCGTTTCGTCGACGAACTCAACAACCGTGCCACACGCCGAACACACTAAATGGTCGTGATGCGTGCCATCATCAATCTCATACACGGCTCGGCCATTGTCAAATTGATGCTTAGTTAAGATGCCCGCCTCTTCAAATTGAGTCAATACTCGGTAAACAGTGGCTAAACCGATTTCTGTTTTTTCATTGATCAAAATGCGGTATACATCCTCGGCACTCAGATGACCTGCCTCCGGACGTTGGAAAATTTCTAAGATCTTTAAGCGTGGATAAGTCGCTTTTAAACCCATGCTTTGTAAAGCTTGTGATTCACTCATGTATACCCCCAATAAATAAGCTCGCCTATGCACCATCATATAACAACTTAATGTGCATCAAAGGAAACTTAAAAATAAATAAAATTTATGCGCCATCGCAGATAATTGAATTTTACCACATCTAGGCGAAATTTAATAGAAAAAAACTATTAACCAAAAACATTAATGAACTTAAACTATGACCCATTAATGACATGTTCAACAAATTTCTATTTACTCTTCAACATAGCTCTCTATGCCACAGACGCCTTATGATAGAATTAAACGCTATGATATTTCTTCAACGACAGACTTAATTTTAGGTTCAAATTAATGGACAGAGTATGCTTATGAACAAAGTAGCCAACAACAAGGACTTATCACCGAGCAAAGGTGTTAAATTAAGTGGCTCTGGCTTAGGTAAAGCAATCGCAGTTGCAGCCCTTGTTACACTGGTTGGTTGCTCCTCAGGCAAATGGGGCTTCCCCTATCGCGCGCCCATCCAACAAGGCAACTGGGTGACTGCTGAGCAGGTTTCTTACCTGCGCGCAGGCCTGACCCAAGCTCAAGTACTTTATGTTTTAGGTACGCCTACATTAGTCGATATTTTCCATCCCAATCGTTGGGACTACCCTTATCACTTTAAGCCAGGCTATGGTAAACCCGTTCATCGTAACTTATCGTTATGGTTTGATGACAATGGCCTTTTAGAGCGTTGGACTCATGATCCGCTACCAAACACTCAGCCCGGTGACTTCAAAACTCAGCAATTAACCGGACTGTCCAGCCCTGACAAGGCGGATACACTTGCCGAACCCGCGGCTGACATGAGCGCAAGCGAATTTGAGACCACGCCGCTTGAAGATTAATTTTTAAGCAATTAACAGTTTTTAGGATTCTTTATGCGTATTGCAATTGCCGGCGCTAACGGTCGTATGGGCCGTATGCTTGTCGAAGCCGTTATTAACCACCCTGATTTAAGTCTTGCCGCAGCACTGTGCGTTGCCAAAGCCGATGAAGAAGGCAAAGATGCCGCAGAGTTTCTAGGTCAGCAGTCCGGTGTATTAATCAGCAGTGATTTGTCAGTACTTAAAAATGCCGATTGTCTAATTGACTTTACTCGCCCCGAAGGCACCCTTGCTCACGCCAAAGCCTGCCAAGAATACGGCGTTAAAATGGTGATTGGCACAACAGGCTTTAGCGCAGAAGAGCTGTCTACACTTGAAGCTGCAGCCAAGGATATCGCTATCCTCTGGTCTCCTAATATGAGTATTGGCGTCAATGCCCTATATGTCTTATTAGAAAAAGCGGCACAGATGTTTAATGACCAATATGATGTCGAGGTCTATGAAGCTCACCATCGCAATAAAGTAGATGCACCTTCGGGCACAGCGCTAAAAATGGCCGAGGTCGTTGCTGAAGCCAAAGGACGCAAGCTTGATGAGGTAGCGGATTGGGCCAGACACGGCATCACGGGTGTGCGCGAATTTGGACGCATCGGCTTTTCAGTCGTACGCGGTGGCGACATCATCGGCGATCATACGGTTAGCTTTACTGGCCCCGGCGAGCGCATTGAGCTTACTCATAAAGCAACCAATCGCACCATTTACGCCTCCGGCAGTATGCAGGCCGCACTCTTTTTAAAAGACAAGGATAATGGCTACTTCACCATGCGTGATGTCATCGCTTAATTAGCGATTTATCACTCATTGCTACACAACAAAAATCGGCTCAGGCTCTAAGCAAACGTTAAACTTGGCATAAACGTCTTGCTGAATAGCCTCAGCCAATTGCCTGATATCCTCTGCTACAGCCCCCGCTCTATTAACAAGCACTAAAGCCTGACGGTGATGGACACCCGCTCTGCCAACATCTCTCCCCTTCCAACCACACTGATCAATTAACCAAGCCGCGGCCAATTTATAGCGTCCGTCACTTTGCTTGTATGAGGGCAAATCTGCATGAGTCGACACCAGTTGCTCATGGTGCTCAGGACTCACTATCGGATTTTTAAAAAAACTTCCGGCATTGCCAATCTCCTTTGGATCAGGCAACTTATAGCGTCTGACAGAACACACTTGATTAAACACCTGCTCTGCCGTGACATGCTCAGGATTTGCTCCCTCAACCGTCTCAAGCAGTTTTTGTAAATCAGGATAATTTAATTGAGCTCGCCAAGGTCGCGGCAGTTTGAAAGTCACCGAGACGATTAATAACCCCCTACCATCGTGTTTGAAATAACTGTCGCGATAAGCAAAATGACATTGCTCATTCGTAAAGGTCAAAAAAGCCTTGCTATTAAAATCAAATACCTCAACCTCATAGCATACATCTTTGATTTCTTTGCCATAAGCACCGATATTTTGTACCGGTGCCGCACCCACGGTACCCGGGATAAGAGCAAGGTTCTCAAGACCATGCCAACCCCGCTCTAAACAATGCGCAACAAAATCATGCCAAACCTCACCTCCTGCTGCTCTGACTAAGAAATAGTCTTCCTCTTCTGCGATTAGCTCAATGCCCTTTAATTGATTATGTATCACAAACTGATTAAGGCGTTGTGGCAAGACGACATTACTCCCACCACCTAAAATAAAAGACCGCTCTAAAAGCGAGCGACTGATCAGATATTCCGCAAGCGCTTTAAGCTGTTTTTTTTCTTTTAAATCAAAGTATTGCTCTGCAAAGGAGCTTACGCCAAAGGTATTAAAACCGCTTAAGCTCTGATTATAAGAAACAGAAGACGCAATTGTTGAAGATGACATTATTTTGACAAGACTAAAATTTTAATGCTATTATTATAGCTTAGCTTCATTAGTGCTTAGCTTTTTTATAGCACTGCTTAGATATGTCATAGTATGTCATAGGCTCTATTAGTTGTCTTATTTAACATATAAACAACAAGCAGTAAAATAAAAATCAGCAAAGAACCAAACACTATTGACAAGATTAAAACTAACAGATATAATTTTAATCTTTCCTAATCACTGATTAGAAAAAGAATAATAACGCGGGAATAGCTCAGTTGGTAGAGCGCAACCTTGCCAAGGTTGAGGTCGCGAGTTCGAGCCTCGTTTCCCGCTCCAGATTATTAAATCCCAGCCTATTTGACTGGGTTTTATTTTAGTTGAATAAGTATAAGTTTATTTACTTACACAAACACAAGCGACGCGGGAATAGCTCAGTTGGTAGAGCGCAACCTTGCCAAGGTTGAGGTCGCGAGTTCGAGCCTCGTTTCCCGCTCCATCAGTTAAAAAGCCCAGTTTATTAAAACTGGGCTTTTTGCTTTATGGTCACTTTCTTTATGACCACCTTCTTTATGGCCATTTTTCTAGATTGGATTGTTCACTGGCTGCTGCACATCTATGGCCCTATCCTCACTATCATCGCCTCCATGCAAGGGCATGATATTACCCGATAGAGCGGCACTGAGACTGTACAAGGGCGCAAAAGACTCAGCCTGCGCCATGGGCCAAGCCGTTCTGAAAATAGTCATTCTAAACCTACCCTCAAGCAGTTCACCTTTCTCAAGATCTGGATAAAGCGCTGACAATAAACGCACTTCGCCATTGGCAATACGCTTAACAATATGATGCGGACGTAACGATCCGGGATGGGTTAATCCTGCTGCGCCTAACAATTCAGCCAAGGCCTCCAAGGTATTGGCATGAAAGTTGCGCACACGTACCGCTTTATCCGGCACCACAAGAGCTGCTTGACGCCTAGGATCCTGAGTCGTCACACCCGTTGGACACACACCCGTGTGACAAACCTGCGCTTGAATACAGCCGACAGCAAACATAAAACCTCTTGCGCTATTACACCAGTCTGCCCCTAGCGCAAAAGCTCGTGACATATCAAAAGCGGTGATGATTTTGCCCGAAGCACCCAGCTTAATTTGCTCACGTAAACCAATACCGACAAGCGTATTGTGCACCAATCGCAACCCCTCTCGCAGAGGTGTACCCACATGGTCAGAGAACTCAACGGGAGCTGCACCGGTGCCACCTTCGGCACCGTCTACCACAATAAAGTCAGGGGTAATTCCTGTCTTGAGCATGGCTTTAGCGATAGCGAACCACTCCCATGCGTGACCGATACAAAACTTGAAACCGACCGGCTTACCACCAGATAATTCACGTAGACGAGCAATAAAACGCATCAATTCTATCGGTGTACTGAAGGCACTATGATTAGCCGGCGAAACACAATCCACACCGATAGGTATGCCTCGTGCTTCAGCGATTTCCTGAGTCACCTTGGCACCGGGCAACATCCCTCCATGCCCCGGTTTTGCCCCTTGTGATAGCTTAATCTCAATCATTTTGACATTAGGATGGGTAGCGCGCTTCACAAACTCTTCTTCAGAGAAGTTACCCTTGCCATCATTACAACCAAAGTAGCCTGAACCAATATTCCAAATCAGATCACCACCATGCTCTAAATGATAGCGACTGATACCACCCTCACCGGTGTCATGCGCAAAGCCACCAAGTGCCGCGCCCTTGTTAAGGGCCAACACAGCATTAGCAGATAAGGCACCAAAACTCATGGCCGATACATTAAACACAGACAAACTATAAGGCTGGGAACAGTCAGTACCACCAACTGTAATACGGAAATCATGTGTTTCAGGCTTTACGGGCTCCATCGAATGGTTGATCCATTCAAAATCTGTTCCGTAAACATCGCCTTGCGTTCCGAAAGGCCGCTTATCGATCTGTTGCTTTGCACGCTGATAGACAAGCGAACGCTCTGTTCGAGAAAACGGTGTTTGGTCATTGTCATTCTCAAAAAAGTACTGACGCATTGCCGGTCGCAATTCTTCAAACAAATAACGCAAATTACCGATGATCGGATAGTTACGCTTAATGGCGTGCTTGGTTTGCATCAAATCACTGATGCCTAGCGCAGTAAGTGCTCCAAATATCAACACCACCACAAACCATAGCCCACCAACAAACACACTTAAAAACAAACTGATGACGGTAACTACCACCACCCCAACAAAAACTAGATAACGAATAATGGATTGCCCCATGCAACACCTTTTGAAGTTTAAAAAAACTCTCATTACAAAGCTAGCAACCATTTTAAGAAATGATTGCAAAATATCAATGATAATCATTTTAACTGCTTAAGCAGCTAAGTTGCAAATCACGCAACTCTGTGCACAGCCTTATCGTGAGTCAATTGGTCGGTCAGCATTGACCCGTCAATTAATACGTTGAGGCCTCATTTAACTCAGCAATTGACTCATTATCTAAGTCAATTGCTGTCGCTTGCAGTAACTCATTCAATTGCTCTATCTTGGTCGAACTGGCAATCGCCGCTGTAAAACCTGGACGAGCCATAATCCAAGCTAAGGCAATTTGCGCCTGAGTCGCGCCATATTTATCAGCCACTTTGTCTAAGACATTTAAAATACGTAGTCCACGTGGGTTCAGGTATTGGGCGGCTGAACTACCACGAGCTGCGCTTTTATCAAGATCAGCTTCACTTCGATACTTACCACTTAAAAAGCCGCTAGCTAAAGAATAATAACTAAGCACGCCCAAGCCCTCAGACAAGCATAACTCCTCGAGCTCCGTTTCGTATTCACTGCGCTCATAAAGATTGTAATGAGTTTGCAAACACGCATAGCGCGGTAAATTATTTTCATCGGCAACTGCTAGTGACTGTCGTAAACGCTCCGGTCCATAATTGGACGCACCAATCGCGCGAATTTTTCCCTGCTCTATCAACTTCTGAAAAGCACCTAAAGTTTCCTCAGGGGGTGTCTTGTTATCATCAAAATGCACATAATACAAATCAATATAATCCGTACCCAAACGACGCAATGATCCTTCTACAGCCTTAGTTAGGTAAGCCGCACTCAGATCGGCATGAGCAAACTCCCCGGGCGCATCGGGTGCTCCTCCCTTCGTGTGAATAATCACTTGCTCACGATTGCCGCGAGCACGCATCCACTGACCAATAATAGTTTCGGATTCTCCGCCGCTGCCACCAGCCCAGTAGCTATAGATATCAGCGGTATCGATTGTATCAACCCCTTTTTCAAGCAAAAGATCCAGTAACTTAAACGCTTGCTGCTCATCGACTCCCCAACCAAATACATTACCGCCAAAAACAAAAGGCGGCACTAAAACCTCCGAACTGCCTAGACTACGCTTCTGCATGTATTACCCCTAAAAAATATTGAAGTGGAGTAATTATTATATAGAACATAAGTAACTCCTTGACTCTTAATATAAATCCTTTATACTAAAGCCAACTCGGAATTGAAGCCGAGTTCCTGTCACTATCCTGTATGTCATGTTATGACTGCGAGGCACTTATTATGAAAAGACGAAGTTTTTTACTGACGCCACCGGCGTTAGCTCTAGGTTCAATTGCATTGCCAAACAAAGCGATTGCCGCTCCTTTAGCAATTCACAGCAATACTACCTTACTGGCACGTCGTGGCAAAGGTCCACGTATCGTGATTTGTGGTGGCGGCTGGGGTGGCTTGACTGCTGCTCGACATATTCAGGAAAAGCTACCTGAAGCAGATGTCATTCTTTTAGAAAAAAACCCAACTTTCTGGTCAGGCCCAATGAGTAACAAATGGCTAATCGATATCGTTGATACCCAGTTTGTTAACCGCGATATGCTCGGTCCTGCCAATAAATACGGCTATACCTTAATTCATGTTGAGGTCACCGGCTTCGATCGCGCTAAGAAAATTGTTCATACCGGCAGAGGTACTATCGATTACGACTACCTGATCCTAGCCGGCGGCATTCGCGATAACTATCAAGCTTGGTTTGGCGAGGACAGAGAAGCGGCTGAATACACTCGGCGACACTTCCCAAATGCCTATATCCCTAACCAAGAGATGTACAGCTTAAAAAATATGGTCCACAACTTTAAGGGTGGCACCATCGTGATGACGCTTCCACCACCACCACACCGCTGTCCGCCATCTCCTTATGAGCGAGCATGCCTAATGGCCTGGTACTTTAAAAAGAACAATATCCCGGCCAAGATCCTGATTTTAGATCCTAAACCAATCATTGCCCCTATTACAGAGGGCTATAAGATGGCGTTTAGCGAGCTTTATCCGGATATTATTCAACACATTCCTAACGCAACCGTTCAGGAAGTTGACCCCTACAACAAAAAAATCAAAACCGCTGCCGGTGAGTTTGATTTTGATGAAGCCGTGCTCATGCCCCCACATCAAGCATCCGACATGGTTTGGTACGCAGACCTCATTGTCAAAGACGATAAAGGCAAACTGGGCGACTGGGCTGATACTGACGAGCGCTTTTTTACTGCTCGAGACGATGATGATGTTTATGTCATCGGCGACTCAGTAGGCTTTATCTCCGACCAATTTGGTTACTATCCAAAAAGTGCTCACGTGGCAAATGCCATGGCTAAGATCGTCGCACAAAACATCTACGAACGAGTAAAAGAACAAGAAGTGATTCGCGCACTACCTGACAACCTCTGCTACATGATGGTCAATGCAGAGCCCCGTGAGTCAATCGCTGTATTCTTCGAATATGAATTAGATGCCAGCGGCAAAGTAATTCAGACTCAAATTGACATGGATGTCAGAAATTCTGATTTCGTCGAAGACGATCTCCGATGGATTAAGAGCAAATTTGACGATTTTTTATAAGACTTAACATTACGTCACCGACTAGGCACTTCATTTATTGGAGCGCCTAGTCATGTTTTCCTCTCCCGCATTCCAAGGTAATCAACAATGTCACATAGACAAAAGAGGCGCTTACTCTTACGTGCGCTATCAATGACAGGCTTAAGTGCAGCCCTTTTTAAGGGTAGCATTTTGTCGAGCTTTACCGGTTTACAGCTATTAAGTAGCAAAGCCCATGCCCAAGCTACCACAGCTCCTGCGCCTGCGCCTGTTGCCCAGGGTGAATCACTCAAAGCGGCGTCAAAGGCTGAAGTACAAGCCCTGATTGACGCTTTTGCTGGTGATGCAACGATCGAAGAAGACGGTTTGAGCATGGTCATGGACCCTTTGGCCAGCAATCCGTCAAGTATCCCAGTACAAGCAGTGTTTAATGAGCAAATTGACGATAACAATTATTGTGAAGAGCTAATCTTTATTGCTGAAGGCAACCCGATTCCCTTGGCATGTCGATTCAAATTTACAGCACTCTCCGGCACCACTGAGGTCGCTTTTAGAACGCGTTTAATCGACGCTCAATACATTCGCGCACTTGCACGCATGAGCGACGGTCGAATCCTGAGCGCAAGACGTTATGTGACAGTCGTTGCCGGCGCCTGCGGCATCTGATTTTGGAGCTGATAAATGAATAATCAAAAACCTAGAATCTGGCTCAGCAATACATCGCCGGCAAAAAATGAGATTGTTCGGGTACGTGCGGTTATCGTACACCGCATGGAAACCGGCTTAAGACTTAACCACGATGGCGAAGCAATAGCTCGTAATATTATTAATCATTTTACAGCGACCTTTAATCAACAACTTCTCTTTGAATGGCAACCGGAAACAGCGATTGCACAGAACCCCTATCTTGAGTTTACGTTTAAAGCAAGAGAATCGGGTACGCTCACCATGCGCTGGGAAGATGATGCAGGAAAAGTCTTCACAGGTGACACTGAAATCACTGTTAGCTAATGACATCGGATCAGGTCTTTTTATGAAAAACTCAATATTAACACTCATTGTATTTGGGCTTCTAAGCATGATAAGTACTGTGCAAGCGCAGAGCGATACTAGGAGTGATGAACTAGTGTTTGACGCAACTGTCCTGGCCCACACCTGTTTAAATTGCCACAGCCCTACTGCGACAACGCACCATGACGACAGATTAGCCATTCCAAACATACTGACGCATGATGCTGAAGCAACTTATCAACTACTAGTCGCCTACCAGCAAGACGAGCTTCCTCCAAACACAACCATTATGAATAGACTAGTCGCCGCATTTAATGATGATGAATTAAAAGCGATTGCAGAAGCCGTATCAGCGATTGATTTGGAGAAACAATAATGAACACACTGAATTTTTCTCGTCGAAAATGGCTCACAACCATCGCTCAAGCTAGCGCTGCAACAGCGGCAATTACCGCTTTTCCGGCCATTGCTAAAAGTGATGCCGGCCGTGTCATTATTGTAGGTGGCGGTTTTGGTGGCGCAACTGCAGCCCGCTATATCAAACGCTTCAACCCGGCAATTCAGGTCACTTTAATCGAACCAGCTAAAATCTTCTACACCTGTCCGTTTAGTAACATGGTCCTTGGCGGGCTACGACAAATGGAACAAATTGCTCATCGCTACGATAATTTAAAAACCTTTGGCATTGAGGTAGTGCACGACCTAGTGATCGCTGTCGATACAGATAAGAAGACTGTACGCCTTCGGGACAACAGCACCCTTGCCTATGACAAACTACTCCTATCACCGGGCATTGATTTCAGGTGGGGGGCTATCGAAGGTTATGATGAAGAAGCCTCACTACTGGCACCACACGCTTGGAAAGCGGGTGAGCAAACCGTCATTTTAAAAAAGCAGTTAGAAGCCATGCCAGACAATGGAAAATTTGTGATGGTTATACCCGAAGGGGCATTCCGCTGCCCTCCCGGCCCTTATGAAAGAGCAAGTATGGTGGCTCATTATTTAAAGCATCACAAACCTAAAGCCAAGTTAATTATTTTAGACGCTCAAGATAATTTCTCAAAACAAAGTCTATTTGAGCAAGGTTGGAGCACTTTTTATCGCGATATTATTGAGCGTGTGCCGCTTTCTTTAGGTGGTAAAGTCACTCGTATTGATGCCAAAGCACTAGAAGCCGAAACTGAATTTGGTGATCTTATCAAAGCCGATGTACTTAACGTTATTCCACCACAACAGGCAGGTTTAATTGCCCAAACAGCCGGCGTGGCGAATGAAACTCTATGGGTGCCGATCGAAGCTGATACCTTTGAATCGCAGGCAGTCAATGATGTGTATGTTGTCGGAGACGCTACTATTGCTGCACCGATGCCTAAATCAGGCTTTTCAGCTAATACACAAGCCAAAGTCGCTGCCGCCGCTATAGTCGCCAGTTTGGCTGGCAAAGAAGCAACTAAAGGGCTCTTTGCCAACACATGCTATAGCTTAATTGCACCTGACTACGGTATTTCTGTCGCCGGTGCCTACACAACAGAAGCAGGCAAAATGGTCGAACGATCCGGTGGTGTTAGCCCCATGGATGCTGACGAAGCCTTTAGAAAGCGAGAAGCTGATTATGGCGCTGACTGGTATGCTGCCATTAGTTTGGATATTTGGGGCACCCATGTGAAAGCGTGAACGTGAGCATGAGAGCGTAACTGCTCATTTTCCTGCTTAACTACTATAGATAAAACAACCTCATTATGCAAATTCAGACTTGCTTAATGAGGTTTTTTGCTTAGAGAGGCTATTGCCGGTTTGCTATCGGAAAAGACCACCGGCTCTTAAACGAAAGGATTGCATCCGATTCAGTCGCGCCGCCTCACGCTCTGCATAAGCCTTTTCTCCAGGCTCATAACCACCAGAATAACGACCATATGAATTACCATGTTTGGGACTGCTGCCACAGGCGGTTAATGTCAATATAAGTCCTAAGCAACTTATTTTAAGTAAATTCACAACGAATTTCATAATATTCACTTTCTAATTAGCTCATATGATCTAGTTTAACAGACTAAGATGTTGACTTTTTGTAACACTAATGAAGTTTTTTATCAATAACCGACACTTAAGTCCTGCAGCACTTGCATTATCCCGTGGTTATGTTATTATTTACTGCTTAGGTGGCGCGATAGCAAAGTGGTTATGCAGTGGATTGCAAATCCATCTAGAGCGGTTCGATTCCGCTTCGCGCCTCCATCTTAGCCTAATCAGGCATCATCTTAGCTTATCTTCTCAGCCCTCTCCCTATATCCTTTTTATCCCTAAAAGCCATTAATTTTTAGTAAATATTTACTGGTAAATACTTACTAAATGTAGTTTCATCTTTAAACATAGCTTGCTATCATAAAAGCGTTACCACACTTAAAGAGGAACGATTATGAAGGGCATTATTCTTTGGTTAATGGGCGTACCAATCTTTGTGATTATTTTGCTCTATCTTTTTATTTTTTAGCTCCTCAGCAAAATTTTTCGCAACCACAACACAATACGAGATTAAAAGCCACCTGTTTTTCACTTATTGAAATTGGTGGCTTTTTTAGGCGTACCTATGCGCACTTAAAGCTTAAACAAACTTAAAGAAAACATTTACACCGATTTCTTTGTTAACTAATAACCCTCTGATATGTTGGTGAGCCTTATATGACCATAGAAATTTTTCTGGTTTTATTAATTACTGTCATTGCCATGGTGCTGTTTATCACCGAAAAATTGCGTTATGACGGTATCGGTATGTTGGTATTAGCCAGTTTAGCTATATTGGGCCTAGTCTCGCCCAGTCAAGCCCTAAGTGGTTTCAGTAATGAAGCGACCGTCACCATCGCCTCTATGTTTATCTTAGCCGCAGCGCTCGAAAACTCGGGAGCCTTATCGATTGTCAGCAAGTTTTTTAGCCAAATCAAATCACCTTTTGCTTTTTATTTAATGCTATTTGGGGTGTTAGCCCTTGTCTCTCCCTTTGTTAACAATACCGCAGTGGTCGCTGTCTTTATACCGATTGTTATTAGCGCCAGCTTAAAGGTCGGTCTCTCACCATCTAAAACACTGATCCCCCTCTCTTATATTTCACAAATCGGTGGGGTAATGACACTCATCGGTACCTCCACCAACTTGATCGTTAACTCAGTTGCCAAAGATCTTGGCTATCGCGGTTTTACCATGTTCGAGTTTTTACCATTGGGACTCATCTGTTTTGTTGTCGGTTGTATTTACTTACTCACTATCGGTCGGTACCTATTACCGGACGTCAAAAGCTCCGATCTGGATAACTTATATGAATTCGGTCACTACGTAACTGAGCTTTATGTGAGTGAAAATTCACCATTAGTGAAAAGCTCTTTTATCGATGAAGACATTATCAAAGACCACCGTGTTTATTTAGTAGAAGCTCGCCGAGGTCAGGAAATAATCAGTTCCCCACGGGCGGCTGAGCTTGATGAAGGGGATATTTTATTAGTACGGGGGCGATGGTCCGATATACAGGAACTCACTGAGAGTAAAAAGTTAAAAATCAACAACCAACTGCAGTATGGCAAACAAGTCCCCGAAGATGTTAAATGGATGATGGCGGAGGTGATGATTGCGCCAAATTCCCGCGCGGCAGGTAGACGCTTAGTACTATTTAATCGCACATGGAATCACAACACACTCATCATGGGCATACAAAGGCGAGGTAATATCATTCGCAACAAACTCGATCAGGTTCGTCTTAAAATCGGTGACATTATCCTGATTGCTATTCCTGAAAATGACTTACCCGCTTTACGACGGGACAAGAGTGTTTTAATACTCTCTGAAAACCACGCCCCCATCAACAGAAAATGGAAGGCTCCGGCTGCCTTGGCCGTCATGACGGGCGTAGTATTTGTTGCAGCCATAGGCTGGATTCCTATTGCCATTAGCGCCCTAGTTGGTGCGCTTTTACTGACTCTTATCGGCTGCATCAAGGCAGATGAGGTATATGAACGAACCGACTGGTCAATTATTGTCTTAATGGCTGGTTTAATGCCTCTCGGTATTGCAATGAATCAGACCGGTGCAGCTGAATTTATTATCAATAATTCTTTAGCTTATTTTCAGCAATTCGGCCCCCATGTCATCTTGGCTATTTTATATTTAATGGCCTTGATACTAGGTGAAATGATGAGTAATTCCGCTGCAGCCGTACTACTAACGCCGCTGGCAATTTCTACCGCAGAATTAATTGACGCCGAACCCACCCCTTTCTTGATTGCGGTTACTTTCTCAGCGGCGACCAGTTTTATTACGCCAATTGGCTATCAAACCAATACCATGGTCTACGCGGCTGGGGGCTATAAATTTACAGATTTTATGAAAGTCGGAATGCCTTTAAATCTCATTTTCTGGATTTTAGGGGTGATATTTATTCCGATATTTTGGCCTTTTTATTCCTAAAGCTCACTCACCCTCAAAAGCAGCTGCAGCACGTTGTAGGCGGTCATTGACTGCTTCCCAACTATCGTCCACCGGCAAAGGCTGCACTGCAATACGGGCATAGCTCTGTTGATCCAACTCGCGCAAGAGACGATATAAACGCTTGGCGTATGCGGTCGCCTCTGTGGGCATCTGAATGAAATCAACGATCTCAGATTTGGGGAAACTATCCGGCTCAAAGACCAAGACTGCCCATTTCTGCGACGCACCGGAGCCATCAGTTGACTCCCGTTTTTCTATTAGTTGAGTGATCGCCGAGTTCTCACGAGGCAACCACTGTAAGAGCGTCTTGGGTGCATAGTGTGCTTTTAAACTACCGGAAACTTGCGGTGCATTTTTGTCTTTCGTGCGTGGCTCATAGCCCAACACCTCAGCCAACTGTCGACGACTAATATGCCCCGGACGCAATAAAGTAACAGGCACCCCCTCAGCGACACGCGATACATCGACAATGGTCGACTCGATACCAACCTCCGAGTCATCGCCATCAAGGACCCATAGCTGATCTTTTTGTATCTCATCAAAAAACTCCGCCACCACATGCTGACTTTGAGTTGGTGAGACCTGACCGAATTTATTAGCTGAAGGAGCAGCTACCCCCCCTTGGCCATTAGCACGTTGCCTAGCAAATTCACTTAACAATGCTTGCGCAGTAGGATGTGAAGGACAACGTACACCCAGCGTGCTCTGCCCTCCACTGACCGCTGCCGGGATATGATCGGCTCGTTGTAAGATTAAGGTAAGCGGCCCTGGCCAAAAAACCTCAATAAGCCGCTCTGCCTCATAAGGAATGGACTTAACCCAATACGATACGTCCGCATCCGGTGCTAAATGCACAATCACCGGATGGTTGTTTGGACGCCCCTTAATGTGATAGATCTTTGCAATGGCATCCGCGCTTTCTGCATCGGCACCTAGACCAAATACCGTCTCGGTTGGAAAGGCGACCAGCTCGCCTTGATTCAAACGCTCGGCAGCCGCCTTAATCGATTGAGTAAGCATCTAAATACCACTACCCTCTGTTAAGCTCTGCACCTAAATGCAACGTATCGCTGACACGTTGCGCTGTTTGATACAGGGTATCAATGTCATGATGAACAATATTGACATGTCCCATCTTACGCCCTTTTCGTGCTTCAGCTTTACCGTAAAGATGTAAAGACACGCCGGGTAGCGCTAAGACGGATGCCCAATCCGGTTCGGTCGCCATCTCAGAACCATCGACAAACCAGCTATCACCTAAAATATTCAGCATAATGGTTGGTGCTAATAAACTCGTATCGCCTAAAGGCAAACCGGCCATCACGCGGACTTGTTGTTCAAATTGTGAGCAGGTAGTCGCGTTAATTGTATAGTGACCGCTATTGTGTGGACGCGGCGCAATTTCATTAGCGACTAATCGTGGTTGCCCGTCCCCGTCCGGTAACTTGGATTCATCTAAAACAAAGAACTCAACACACATCACACCAAAATAATTTAACCCAATAGCCAGTTTTTTAGCATGCGCTTGTGCTTCAAGCACGATATCCTGTGGTACTAACTCAGGATAAACCGTCGTACTAGATAAAATCCCATTGATATGCTTATTAACACCGACGGGATAAATGGCTATGTCCTCTTGATGATTACGAGCAAGAATGACTGAGACCTCATAGGCCAAAGGTAGCTTAGCTTCCAATATGCACTCGACCCCACCCAATTCGCTAAACGCCTGCTTGGCTTCTTGGAGGCTATTAACCACGGCTTGACCCTTTCCGTCATAGCCAAATCGAGTTGCCTTTAAAATACCCGGAAAAAGCGCTGCGTCTACAGTATCTAAATCCTCAATATTACGAATAGCCGCGTGAGCTGCAACCGGAACTCCTTGTGCGCTGATAAACGACTTTTCAACAAGACGGTCTTGAACCACTGCCACAGATGATGCGGCAGGCGCCGTGCGAGTGGTATAAGACAACTGCTTTAAAGACATCGCCGGCACATTTTCAAACTCTGTGGTCACAGATCGAATCATCGAAGCCATTTTTTCTAAGGCCGCTTCGTCAGCATAATCAGCGGTGATATACTGCTCAGCCACCTGTCCTGTCGGACCATCTGCTTCAAGACCAAGCGCCACCACATGGTAACCCATCGCCTGTGCAGCATGACAAAACATGCGGCCCAATTGACCGTCACCTAACATCCCTAAATACTCACCAGGCTGTATTACTTGCTCATAGGCTGGAGGACGTTGATGCTGCATCCTATACCTCCGGCGGCAAGGTCATTGCTCGCGCTTTTTGAGTTTGATTCGCACGATAGGCCTTGAGCTTATCGCGCAAAGCGTCATCAGTCATTGCTAAGGTCGCAATCGCGTGTAGCGCAGCGTTGGCCGCACCCGCCTCACCAATGGCAAATGTCGCTACCGGCACACCTTTGGGCATTTGTACAATCGAATGTAATGAATCTTCGCCACGTAAATAGCGTGACGGCACAGGCACACCAAATACCGGAACTTCTGTCAGCGCAGCAACCATACCGGGTAAATGAGCAGCACCACCCGCGCCGGCTATAATGGCACGGATACCGCGTTGATATGCTGTTTCAGCAAAAGCCACCATATCTAACGGCATGCGATGAGCAGAAATTACCTTGGCCTCGTGAGGCACTTCGAAAAACTCTAATAACTCAACCGCATTGCGCATCACCTCCCAATCACTGGAAGAACCCATAATAACGGCTACTTTAACCTCGTCTCTTTGAGAACTCATACATATATCCTGTTTAAAAACTAACGTGATTGACCGGTTAATATCTCTAAGGCTTCATGGTATTTTACCGTCGTTTTTTCAATCACCTCTTGTGGTAAGCTCGGTACAGGGGCAGTCTTATCCCACCCTTGCTCTTCGAGCCAATCACTAACAAACTGCTTATCATAAGAAGGTGGATTAACCCCCTTCTGAATACGATTAATAGGCCAGAAACGCGACGAATCCGGTGTCAGGACCTCGTCCATCAGGTGCAGCCTACCCGCTTCATCTAAGCCAAATTCAAACTTAGTATCGGCAATGACGACACCCCTACTCTCCGCATATTCTGACGCTGTTTGGTATAGCGTCAGAGTCACTCGGCGGATCTCTTCTGCTAGTTCCTGACCTACCTTGTCAACGACATATTGAAAGTCAACATTGATATCATGATCACCCGCCTCAGCCTTGACCGCGGGCGTAAAAATAGGTTCAACAAGCTTTTCGGCTAGCTGCAGACCTCGTGCCAGCTTGACACCGCAAATCTCACCGCAGGTACGGTAGTCCTTCCAGCCGGAACCGGTGATATAACCTCGTGCTACGGCCTCAATCTTAATTGGCTGAAGGCGCTTCACGATGACTGCACGACCTGCCACCTGAACCAACTCCTCATCGGAAAGTACCTCCTCAGGCTGCCTATCTGAGTAATGATTAGGCACGATATGCGCTAATTTTTGCAACCAGAAATTGGTCATTTGCGTAAGCACTTGACCCTTGGCCGGAATAGGATCAGCCAACACCACATCGAAAGCTGTGATCCGATCGGTGGCAACAATCAAAAAATGCTTCTCGCCCACCGCATAGATATCGCGCACTTTGCCACGCGCAATCAGCGGTAATGATTGAATATTAGATTGATAAAGTGCAGTCGCCAAGACATGATTCCTTTGATTTGATTATCAAGCTATTTAAAGAGTAATTTTAGCATAGGAGCGCCTTAGCTTAAGGCCGAGCAAAAGAAAACCGGTGCGACAGTCGACTGCAGCACCGGAAAACAGATTATTAATACTATCTAACACATACTGTGACTACTGAGCTGCTTCCTCAATAGCTTCACCCCCTGCTTGAATATCCTGTCCCGCACCCTGAACCGTATTGCAACCGCTCACAAAGGCAATACCTGCCAAGCAACATACAAGTAGAAAAATTCTAGATAGGCGATTTAATTTCATCGTAGCACCTTTTAATGCAATCATTATAGTTAATGCTTAAATCACTTCAAGCGTTGTATTCACTGAATGTGAATACTTAATCTTATCACTGAAGCAGCAATTTACAATCATTATTTTATTTTTTTTGCGCCCAACACACTGAACACCTAGGTATCAACCCTTGTAAATCGCTTTTTAGTTTTCAAAAAAACAAGGACTGTGACAAAATGTCAACGTAATTTTCTATCATCCTGACTTTGTATTTTTTACATTTTAATCACAACCCAAGAGGGACTACTCAGATGAAATTTCTAACTCGCCTATCGACACGATTGATGGAGCGCTACCTACCTGACGCATACATCTTCGTCATTTTATTATCGATTTTAGTTTTTATTTTAGGCTCCATTACTAACAAGGCCCCCTTGAATGTTGTAGATTCTTTCGGAAGTGGCTTTTGGAGTTTAATGTCTTTTACCGTACAAATGACCATGGTCTTGTTGTGCGGTTCGGTCATGGCTAAAAGCCCATTTTTTAAAAATCTATTAATCTCTTTAGCTAAGGCACCTAAATCTGCCGGCTCAGCTATCATCATGGTAGCCGCGGTCAGCTCCGTCGCGTGCTGGATCAACTGGGGTTTTGGTCTCGTGCTTGGTGCGCTCATTGCAAGAGAAGTGGCTCGACAACGAAGTGACACCGATTATCGCTTATTGATCGCTAGCGCTTATAGCGGCTTCCTACTCTGGCATGGTGGTATTGCAGGTTCTATTCCGTTAAGCATTGCCACACCTGCTCACCCTTATGAGGCTCAAATCGGCGTCATACAAATTAGTGAGACTCTTTTTGCCACGGGTAACTTAGTGATTTGTATCGCGCTTTTAATCACTATCCCTGCGCTTTGCTACTTCATGCACCCATCCAAAGATGAGCGTGTCATTATCGATCCGGCACTGCTGGTTGAACCTGAACATGAGCCCAAACCAGAAAAAATGACCCCGGCTGAGCGTTTAGAGCATAGCAAAGTGCTCAACATTATTATCGGCGTATTGGGTTGGGTTTATATTATCAGCTACTTTATAAAGGGTGGTACGCTAAACCTTAATATCATTAACTTCATCTTCTTCTTTGCTGCCATTGTCTTGCATGGTACACCACGCAACTTCCTCAACGCAGTTGAAGACTCCATTCGTGCGGTGGGGCCTATTTTGATCCAATTCCCATTCTATGCCGCCATTATGGCTATGATGACTCAATCGGGTTTAGCAACCGCTATAACCAACGCTTTTGTAGACATCGCCAGTGAAAATAACTTTTATGTTCTATCTTTCTTAAGTGCGGGCTTAGTTAACTTCTTTGTTCCCAGCGGTGGCGGTCAATGGGCTGTTCAAGCTCCGGTGATGATTGAAGCAGTTAATCAGATGAACGCCATGGGAGCCAATCTCGATCAAACCAAAATGGCCATGGCAATTGCTTGGGGAGATTCTTGGACCAACATGATCCAACCGTTTTGGGCCCTACCGGCACTTGCTATTGCCGGCCTAAAAGCGCGTGACATTATGGGATTCTGCGTATTCAATCTAATTCTTTCAGGACTCATTATTTCCGCCGTTTTCTATTTTATTTACTAAATAAATCAGGCTGGTTCAACGTAAAGGGGCTTCATATGAAGCCCCTCTTATTACTAATAATAGATTTTAGCGATACACAATCGTACCTTCATCTACAGCAATTAAGCTTTAAATTCATGTGCTAACTTAGCAGCATGGCCAATATACGTACGCGGTGTGAGCGCTAATAAATACTCTTTGGCATCGGCCGGTAACTCCAACCCTTGAATAAACTCAGTGAGTGCTGCCTCAGTAATACCCTGACCACGGGTTAAGGCTTTTAGCTGCTCATAAGGTTGTGGTAAACCATAGCGGCGCATCACGGTTTGTACAGGTTCAGCTAAAATTTCCCAACAAGCATCTAAATCAGCATCAATGACTTGCGCATTTAACTCTAATTTACCCATACCCTTTAGGCATGAGTCCCACGCAACCATGCAGTAGCCAAAACCTACGCCTAAGTTTCTTAACACGGTAGAATCTGATAAGTCACGCTGCCAACGAGATACTGGTAACTTTTCAGACAAATGACGAAACATCGCATTGGCTAAGCCGATATTACCCTCAGAGTTTTCGAAATCAATCGGATTCACTTTGTGTGGCATCGTCGAAGAGCCTACCTCGCCTTCTTTTAAGCGCTGCTTAAAGAAACCTAAGGCAATATAAGCCCAGATATCGCGGTTAAAGTCCAACAAAATCGTATTAGCACGAGCGATGGCATCAAATAGCTGTGCCATCCAATCATGCGGTTCAATCTGGATGGTGTACTCATTTTGAGTCAATCCAAGACCATTTAATACTTTCTTGCTAAGCGCCGGCCAATCAATCTCAGGGTACGCACTGAGATGAGCGCTATAGTTGCCGGTCGCCCCATTTAACTTGGCTAAGGGCTCAACTTGCTCAATTTGCTTAATGGCTCGCTGCAAACGCGCAGCAAAATTGGCGAACTCCTTACCCATCGTTGATGGGCTGGCAGGTTGGCCATGCGTACGCGACAACATGGGTTGCTCAGCAAACTGATGAGCAAACTCAACCATCTTAGCCAGCACTTCTTTTAATTTAGGCAATACCACTTGGTCACGTGCTCTACTTAACATCAAGGCGTGAGATGTGTTGTTAATGTCTTCAGAAGTACAAGCAAAGTGAATAAACTCTGCTGCTTCAGAAAGCGTCTGATGGTCAGCCACTTTTTCTTTAAGAAAATACTCAACCGCTTTGACATCGTGGTTGGTTATTTTTTCTATTTCCTTGATGCGAACCGCACAATCCTCGGTGAAGTTAGTGACTAAGCTGTCTAAGACCGCAATCGCAGACTCATCAAAAGGCTTTAACTCAGGCAAACCGGCCCCAGCAAGGGCTTTTAGCCACTCTATTTCCACTTCCACGCGGTGCGCCATATAAGCAGCTTCCGATAAAAAAGGACGCAGGGCATCTGTGCGAGAAGCATAACGGCCATCGATTGGCGACAAAGCGTTTAACGTGGTTAATTGATCCGCAATTTTCATAGTCTAAAAATAATAATTAAAAAATAATACCGCCACCCAGACACACATCACCATCATATAAGACGGCCGATTGACCAGGTGTCACAGCCCACTGACGTTCCGGGAAGCTTAGCTTAAAACTGTTGTCAGTTGCTTGTAGATGACACTCAACATCCGCTTGTCGATAGCGTGTTTTGGCTGAGTAACGCGCTGACTCCGGTGCATAGCCGGCGATCCAACTGACATCTTCGGCGACTAAGTCAGTGGACAACAGCCAAGGATGGTCATGCCCATTCACCACATATAATGTATTGCTTTTTAAATCCTTACGAGCTACAAACCAAGCAGGCGCCGTACCATCTTCGCTTTGGTAGTTTTTAACGCCACCAATACCTAAGCCCTTGCGCTGACCCAAGGTATAAAAAGATAAGCCCATGTGCTCACCCAATACCTCTCCCGTATCGGTCACCATCGGTCCCGGCTTTGTCGGTAGGTAACGATTTAAAAACTCTCTGAATGGACGCTCACCAATAAAGCAAATACCGGTAGAATCCTTTTTTGCAGCATTTGGCAGCTTCAGCTCTTCTGCAATTTCTCGAACCCTCGTCTTATGCAATTCGCCTAAAGGGAATAAGGTTTTGCTGAGTTGCGCCTGATTTAGACGGTGCAAGAAATAGCTTTGATCCTTGCTCGGATCAAGGCCCTTTAACAACTGGAACTCCGGACCGTTTGCGCCCTCGACCTGACGCACTCGAGCGTAATGGCCGGTAGCAATATGATCTGCGCCTAGCGACATCGCATGATCTAAAAATGCCTTAAACTTAATTTCGGCATTGCAAAGTACGTCGGGGTTAGGCGTACGACCGGCAGAATACTCTCGCAGAAACTCTGAAAATACGCGATCCTTATACTCTGCAGAGAAGTTAACGGCTTCGATTTCTATGCCTAATAAATCGGCAACGCTGACGGCATCTAAGAGGTCCTGACGACTGGAGCAATACTCATCCGTGTCGTCGTCTTCCCAGTTTTTCATAAAAAGACCGACCACATCATAGCCCTGCTGCTTGAGCAACCAAGCACTGACTGATGAGTCTACGCCCCCTGACAGACCGATAACGACACGCTTGCCATTGGAAGGTGCTGGGGAATTGTTCATTTATTACTTTAAAAATTAATAGGAAATGGCTAAGTGAGAGTGATGACTCACTTAGCCATTTTTACATAAATCAACGGACTTATGCTGAATTAAGGCTGAATTAACTACTGAATATTAGCTGTGATTAAGCTCTTTTTTGGCGACGGACTTTTACGGCTTCAGCCAATCGCTGTAAGACCTTTTCAGTACTCGCCCAATCAATACAGCCATCGGTAATACTCTGACCGTACACAAGCTCTTGGCCCTCAACCTGATCTTGGCGACCGGCAACCAGATGACTTTCAATCATGACACCACAAATACGCTCATCACCTGATTCGATTTGCTGCGCAACATCATCCATCACTAACGGCTGATTCTCAGGCTTTTTAGAACTATTGGCATGACTGGCATCGACCATGATCTTAGGCTTAAGACCTGCTTTTTCAACTACCTGGGAAGCCGCTTCGATATGCTCCGCACTGTAATTAGGGCCGTCATTACCACCACGTAAAATGATATGGCAATCTTCATTGCCGCGAGTCTTAACAATGGCAGAATGACCACCCTTAGTCACCGACAAGAAGCTATGTGGTCGTGAGGCTGCTTGTACAGCATCAACTGCAATTTTAACATTGCCATCGGTGCCGTTTTTAAAGCCAACAGGACAAGACAAACCCGAAGACAGCTCACGGTGAACCTGGCTCTCAGTCGTACGAGCACCAATCGCTCCCCAAGACACTAAATCAGCCATGTACTGCGGGCTAATCATATCCAAGAATTCACACCCTGCAGGTAGACCCTTGGTATTGATATCTAACAGCAATTGGCGACCAACGCGTAAGCCCTTGTTGATATTAAAACTGGAATCCAAATCCGGATCATTGATTAACCCCTTCCAGCCGACTGTCGTACGCGGCTTTTCAAAATACACACGCATGACAATTTCAAGCTCACCCTTGAGCTCTTCGCGAGCCGCCTTTAATAATTCAGCGTACTCCAGGGCAGCTTTTGTATCATGAATCGAACAAGGACCTACCACTACTAAAATACGGTCATCTTTATCGTGCAAAATATCATGAATTGCCTGGCGAGACGCATGAACCACACTAGACACCTCAGAGGAGCAAGGAAACTCTCTCATCAAATGTGATGGCGGGGTCAGCTCCCTAATTTCGGCAATACGCAAATCATCGGTATTGTAAGACACCTTTGTAACTCCAACTCTCTAAATTTTTAAACGGATGGCTATTAATGTAGCTTAATATATTGTATTGCAACAATATGCACAAAAACATAAGATTTGCTCTTTTTATATTATTTCTTAAGAAGTTAGCTACTTTTACAACCTAATACGACTACGTTTTAGCTATTATGCTGTGCCACCTATGGTTAAACCATCAATGCGAATGGTCGGCATACCGACACCCACCGGCACACTTTGCCCCTCTTTACCGCAGGTACCTACACCAGGGTCTAAGCTAAGGTCGTTACCGATCATCGATACCTGATTCATGGCTTCAATACCGCTACCGATTAATGTTGCGCCCTTGACCGGATAGGTGATTTTGCCTTTTTCAATGCGATAGGCAACAGAAGCGGAGAAAACAAATTTGCCGCTGGTAATATCAACCTGACCACCACCAAAGTTTTCTGCGTAGATCCCATCTTCGACTGATTCGATAATCTCTTCACGTGTCTTATCGCCGGCAAGCATATAGGTGTTAGTCATGCGCGGCATGGGTAAGTGAGCATAAGATTCACGACGACCATTGCCGGTAACTGCGGTCTTCATGAGGCGCGCATTAAGACTATCTTGCATATAGCCTCGTAAGACACCATCCTCAATCAGGACATTATGCTGTGTCGGGTTACCCTCATCGTCGACATTGAGTGAACCACGACGATCGGCGATGGTGCCATCATCAATCACTGTCACCCCCTTAGAGGCAACTTGCTCACCAATGCGTCCTGAGAAGACACTGGATCCCTTGCGGTTGAAGTCGCCCTCGAGACCGTGACCTACCGCTTCATGCAATAAGATCCCGGGCCAACCGGAACCTAATACGACGGTCATTTGACCCGCCGGTGCCGGACGCGCTTCTAAATTGATTAGCGCATCACTAACTGCACGACTGACATACTCTTCGATCAGGCTATCGCTAAAGTAATTTAAACCGAAACGACCACCACCTCCGGCAGATGCACTTTCACGACGACCATTTTGCTCAACAATGACATTAACTGACAAACGAACGAGCGGGCGCACATCAGCAACCAAACGACCATCGCTGGTGGCTACTAACATCACATCACGCGTTGCTCCTAAACTGGCCATCACTTGAATCACTCGAGGATCGCGCGCTCGTGCCATCTGCTCAACTCGCTCCAATAAGGCAACTTTTTCCTCGGCACTCATGGATTCCAGCGGATCCTCCGGTGCATACAGCTGCTGCACGATTGTTTGATTACTCTGAACACGAATGGCCTGATTTTTTGGACCATGATCAGCGATTGTTTTTACTGTAGTTGCCGCTTCTAAAAGCGCTTCCGGTGAAAGTATGTCGGAGTAGGCAAAGGCTGTTTTTTCATCGACAACAGCGCGCACCCCAACTCCCTGAGAAATATTAAAGGACCCTGACTTTACGATACCCTCATCAAGCGACCAACTCTCACTATTACTATATTCAAAGTAAAGGTCAGCATAATTCACTTGATGACTGAACATCTCAGCCATGGCACCTTCAAGATGGCCTTCGTCTAGGCCCCACGGCTCTAATAAAAGGGATTTAGCAATTTCCATCGACCCCGCTTGCGTGGGAACCAATATCTGCTTAGCCAACTGTGGCTCTTTAACTTGGGTTTTTAAATTCATTTAAACTTAACTCTTCAGATTTAGAATGTGCTGCTATTGTAAGTCAACTTACTGCCTTGCTGCGGCTTCAACCTCAGACTTCATACTATCCGGTGTTTGTAGGCCCTGCTGCAATCCTAAGCCGGCACCGGGTTCATCTAAGTCAAAAACAATCTCTCGAACGTGTGCATTTTGACCCGGATAACCATCAAACACAGCGGCCATGAGGTATGGCATCACCTCAGCCATAGCAGACTGGCTGTTGGCCGCTACGGTAGACTGGTACACGCTCTGATTATCTGAGCGGCGAGTAATCAATACCTTTAAGGTATAGTAATTGTAATTGACTTGGCGTACTCGCGAGTACTGCTGATAGCTTGTGTAATACGTCAATCTACTATATACACGCCCATTTGGCCCATAAAAATAATTCATATAAGGGACAAACACCGGGTCATAGTAGTAATCGTTAACCAGCCGTTGACGCGAATCTTGGGTATAGTGAAAATCAATCAAATAATCCGCTGTTTGCTCAGAGCTTGCTTGGTACAAACCGGTACGATACATGTTTTTCTGCAACAGCTCAGCATAGGCGCTACGCTCTAAGTCCTGTCCTTGGTATTTTTTAATGGCATAACTACCACCCGGTGCCGCGCCATCTAACTGCTGGAACACTTCTTGTTGGACGGTAAAGGTACGACTGCCTGCACAAGCACTTAAAAAAACAACAAGAAAAACCAGCGCTATACGCCATGCTCTTGATAAATCGAGATATTTCATCACTCTGTCCTTATTAAGTCAGAACTTCGATCATTGGATATGCTTCATCTCTTAGGCAATTTCTTTCTGATAATTACCCCTATAAACATTTTATGTTAATTAGTACCTTGTACTATTGACTTATAATATACGAATTAAACAACGTAAAAACACTTATAACATTTATAACATTTATAGATTAACGTTATGACTGAAAAAACATCTGCCACTATATTGCGTGAAGACTACCAAGCCTATCCCTTTGAGATTAGTAAAGTCGCTTTAAAGTTCAATTTAGAACCCGATACCACACGAGTAAGCTCCACACTTCACGTAAAAAGTAAGAGCGTTTCGGCTCAAGATATGTATTTACATGGTGAAGAGCTGGAATTAATAGACGTGTCAATCAATGATGTTCCTCTTCAAGCAAACGACTATCATTTAGATGAAGACGGTCTGACGATTTTCAACTGCTCAGGCAACTTTACATTGAGCATTACGTGCAGCAACAAGCCGGAGATCAACAAAACGCTTATGGGCTTGTACCGCTCAGGCGGCCATTTTTACACCCAATGTGAAGCTGAGGGATTTAGACGGATTACCTTCTACCCCGATAGACCCGATGTGATGAGTGAGTTTGAAGTCACGCTAATTGCTGACAAAAATACCTACCCTGTTTTACTATCCAATGGCAATTTATTAAGCCAAGAGGATTTAGCCGACGGCTATCATCAGGCAGTCTGGCATGACCCTTTTAAAAAGCCAGCTTATCTGTTTGCCTTAGTCGCCGGCGCCTTTGATTTACGAGAAAAAACAAGCAAGTTAGCAGATGGTCGTGAGGTGTTATTACAAATTTACAGTGACCAGGGTACTTATGATCAAACCGCATGGGCGCTCGAGAGCTTAGAACGCTCGATTCGTTGGGATGAAACTCGCTTTAATCTGAGTCTCGATTTGGACCGCTTTATGGTCGTCGCTGTCAGCGATTTCAATATGGGCGCCATGGAGAATAAAGGGTTAAATATCTTTAATACGGCCTATGTACTAGCCAACCCTCAAACAGCGACAGACGCAAATTACGCCGGTATCGAAGCGGTCATCGGTCATGAGTATTTTCATAACTGGACAGGCAACCGAGTCACCTGCCGAGACTGGTTCCAACTCAGCCTTAAAGAAGGCCTCACGGTGTTTAGAGAGCAAGAGTTCTCGGCTGATATGATGAGCATGGGTCTTACTGAAGATATGGCTAAAACAGCTCGCGCTGTTAAGCGCATTGCTGATGTGAGTCTTTTAAAAACCCATCAATTTCCCGAAGACGCAAGCCCCATGGCGCACCCTATTCGCCCAAACAGCTATGAAGAAATCAGTAACTTTTACACGAGCACGATTTATGAAAAAGGTGCTGAGATAATTCGTATGCTTCATACCATGTTAGGCGAGGAAGTGTTTCAACAAGGGATGAAAGAGTATTTCCGTCGCCATGACGGTCAAGCTGTCACATGTGATGATTTTCTTAACGCCATGGAGTGGGCTTATCAACAGCATCAAGCTGATGCCGATTTGACCATCTTCAGACGTTGGTATAGCCAAGCAGGCACGCCTAACGTAGCGGTTGAGAGTCACTATGACGCATCGTCTCAACAGCTGGTCCTGACCATGAAGCAACGCTGTCCTAAAGTAGGCGTCGAGACATTGCAGCCGGATGTCGACAAGCTACCGTTCCACATTCCAATTGCCTTTGCACTCGTCAGCAAAGACGGCAAAGCATTGCCATTTGAATTTAATGGCGGACACTACGATGAGGTCTTATTGCATCTGACCGATGAGCAGCAAACGTTTGTCTTTGAGCGCGTTGAAAATGATCCGATTCCATCTCTAGTGCGCAACTTCTCAGCACCGGTCACCATTGATTATGATTACACACAAGAAGAGCTGATGACCCTAGCTGCTCACGACAGCGATCACTACAATCGTTGGGAAGCAGTGCAACGCATTGTGAGTGATGAGATTAAGCGACTCTATGCGCTGGATAACTTAAGTGACTACGACTACAAAACGGTCGCCATTGATCCAAAAATCATTGATCTATGGTCTCGCAATCTGCTTGACCCTGCCCTAGACGCAGCCTACCGCAGTGAGTTACTCACCCTGCCAAATATTAAAATACTGTTAGAACAAATTGAAGCTGTTGATCCTCAACGTTTAGCTCTCGCTTATGACCTGCTGGAGTGCAGTCTCGGTTATCACCTGCAAAAGCAATGGTGGAGTAACTATATTGAGTTAAATATCGACACTCCTTATAAGGTAAATGCCATCGAAGTAGGTCACCGTAAGCTTAAAAACCTGGCCTTAAAACAGCTGGTTGCAATACACGATCCTAAAGCTCTCAGTACCGCTGAAATGCAGTTCAATCAAGCAAACAACATGACTGACCGCTTAGCTGCGCTCTCTGCTTTAGTCAATTACACCGAAGATAGCTGCGACTGCTTGCCATTAAACAAGTTTTTTGAATCCTACCAGCACAACCCGTTGGTCGTGGATAAATGGTTTGCTCTACAAGCCTCCTCACCTAAAACGGAATTACAGCACGTCAAAGGACTCATGGCACACCCGGCATTTAATCTGAGCAATCCGAATCGTGCACGATCCCTCATTTTTCAGTTCTGCCTGAATAACATTCATGGCTTCCATCGCCCCGATGGCAAGTCCTATTTGTTCTGGGCTGATCAGGTATTACAAATTGATGAGTTCAATCCTGAGATCGCAGCACGCCTAGCCCGTGTGTTAGATAATTGGTCACACTATGCTGAACCATATCAATCCCTAATGAAAGGGGCTTTAGAGCAAATTGCCGCTCAAGAAAACACTTCAAAGAACTTACGAGAAATTGTCAATAAAACATTACACATTACGTACTAAGCTATTTACATCATTACGTTAAATTTTTTAAATTAGGGAAGATTATGTCCACAAACACTTTTTCTGATTATTTATCCTCGTTGCAAACAAATAATCACATCACCAGCGAATTAGCTCGACTCCTCCTCTCCGTCAGCGATTCCTGCAAAAGCATCAGTAACAAAGTAGCTAAAGGCGCTTTAGCAGGCGTTTTGGGCACCTTAGAGTCAGAAAATGTGCAAGGAGAAGTGCAAAAAAAATTGGATGTGATCGCCAACGACATTTTATTAGAAGAAAATGAGCATCAGGGCTTTCTCGCCGGGATGGCTTCCGAGGAAATGGATACCTTCTATAGTTTAAAAGACATTGAAAAGACAGGTAACTACTTACTCCTTTTTGACCCTCTGGATGGCTCCTCTAATATTGATATCAATGCCTCAATCGGTACCATTTTCTCTGTGTTAGACTCTCCCAAAACCGCAGCTGAGCTGAGCGAAGAAGACTTCTTACAATCCGGAAGCAAGCAAGTAGCGGCAGGCTATGCCATTTATGGTCCGCAGACTGTGTTAATTCTAACCGTCGGACAAGGGGTGGTTGGCTTTACTCTAGATAGAGAGCAAGATGACTGGTTCATGACCCATGACAACATCACCATCCCAGAGGACACTCAGGAATTTGCCATCAATATGTCTAATTATCGACATTGGGCTGAACCGGTACGCAGCTACATTGATGACTGCTTAGCCGGTGTCAACGGGCCTCGCGAGAAAAACTTCAATATGCGCTGGATTGCATCAATGGTAGCAGACGTGCATCGCATTCTCATGCGTGGTGGCCTCTTTATGTACCCATGGGATGCCAGAGAGCCTAACAAAGCAGGTAAATTACGCCTCATGTATGAAGCTAATCCGATGAGCTTTTTAGTAGAACAAGCCGGCGGAGCCTCCACCGATTGCCAACAACGTATTTTAGATATTCAACCGACAAAACTTCACCAACGTGTCAGCGTCTGCCTAGGCTCTAAAAATGAGGTAAATCAAGTCATGGCATACCATCAGGACAAACAGGCTTAATGAGTTAGTTGGTTAGTTGGTAAAGCACCGACACTAAACGCCAACAAAATAGCAGCTTATGACAAGCTGCTATTTTATTGAAAACAACAACAATCTAATCGATGGTTAAAATAGTAGAGCCTGTCGTGCGGCCGGCCGCCAGATCCTCATGAGCCTTGGCTACGTCAACCAGCGGTACCTTCTGATCAATTCTGACCTTGATATTGCCGGCCAATATCTGCTCAAACAGCTCATCCGTCGCTTCCTGCATCGCTTCTCTGGTCGGCACATAAGCCGCAACACTAGGTCGAGTTACGTAGAGTGACCCCTTAGCGGCCAAGATACCTAGGTTGACTCCTGTCACCGCACCTGAGGCATTGCCGTAGCTTACTAACAACCCACGCGGTCTTAAGCAATCTAAAGAAACTTCAAAGGTGTCCTTACCCACACCATCATAGACCACTGGCAGCTTTTTACCATCAGTCAGCTCAATAACTCGGGCAACGACATCTTCTTCGCGATAATTGATCATCTCCCATGCGCCATGCTCTTTAGCCAAAGCGATTTTCTCAGCATTTGAGGCTGTCCCAATGACCTTAACACCCAGTGCTTTAGCCCATTGTGTAGCAATTAAACCGACGCCACCGGCCGCAGCGTGCAATAAAATTGTTTCGCCCGCTTGCACTTTATATGTTTGACGCAACAAATACCACGCGGTTAAGCCTTTGAGCATAATAGCAGCAGCTTCTTCAAAGGAGATACCATCCGGTAATTTAACCACTTGGAAAGCCGGGACATTACGCACCAACGCATAAGCACCTATCGGACTTTGTCCATAAGCCACGCGATCACCAACCTTTAGATGACTCACTTCGCTACCGACCGCAGTAACAACGCCACTCCCCTCAAAACCTAAACCGTGAGGTAATGAGTTAGCGTACAAACCGGTACGAAAATAAATATCGATGAAGTTAAGACCAACCGCTTTTTGTTCAATTTGTACTTCATCACTAGCCGGTGCCTCAACTACCGTATCCACCCACTCCATCACGGATGGCTCACCATGTGTTTGGATTTCGATTCGCTTGCTTTGTACACTCATAAAAAGTCTCCTTCAGTTAGTTGCTGCAATAAAGCTAATATCAAAAACAAAAATGTTAGAATAGGATCATTGACGAATAATCAGCAACACAATAAGCAACGGAGTTATAGTCAAATCTGGTGTATGGGCATCAAGCAGCTTTCCTGTCTGATTGCTCCATTACTTGTTCGCCGTCTTGGAATTTCACGTTGTTAACCACTAGGGTTAGCAGGTTAAATCCTTTCAGGCGGTTCCAGCGCTTTTGCGCTGATTGTAGCAATTTATAAACCATTGCTAGGGTTGTATTTCTTGAGCCGCAGTTGCGGGTTTTACTGGTTCTTAAGCGTACTGTAGCGAAGGCAGATTCAATCGGGTTGGTGGTGCGTATGCTCACCCAGTGCTCGGCTGGAAAGTCGTA
>NZ_KB892295.1 GCF_000373745.1 Oligella ureolytica DSM 18253
ATCATCAGGCTTTGCCTCCTTAGATGACACCAGAGCATGGGTCTTACGCTTTGTGCAATGGTACAACACTGTGCATCGTCACAGTCAGCTTAATTACGTAACACCACAGCAACGCCATGAGGGCAAAGACCGTGAAATACTAGCAAAGCGGCACAAAGTGCTAGCGAATGCCAAAAGAGATAATCCAATGCGCTGGGGTTCACGTGCAGTAAGAAACTGCACCCCTTTAGGTGTCGTCACGTTAAATCCGGAGAATGATTTAAGAGTAAAAAAAGCAGCTTAAAATTTATGCATGAGTGACAACTATCTTGACAAATACCGCTGTCTCACATTCATCCATCAATGGCGTCAGTGGCAAACGTTGATTTTTATGGGTAAAATCACACTGATCTCTGGTAGTACAACTAGCAATGATGTTATTAAAATCAAGTGTTCGATTAGGTGCTAAATCTTGTGGTTCAATATGCTCATTCAAGGTGTCTATATTCTTACCTGTTATTTGCTTGCAGCAATAAGCACAAAGGTAAAACTGTTCTGCTGTGCACGCTTCGCGAATATCCTGCCTTAGCTTTGGCGACAGATTACCATACATTGCATTAGGCGATTTTTGTTTAAATAATGTCAAACTGCCAGGCGTTTGCTGTTTATTAATTTTTCTCACCACGTAACTCCTGTTTACGTAGCAATAAACGAGCTTTTATCAACTCAATGTTCTCCGCTGAGTTTTCTTGAATAAGCTCTTCTTCGAGCTCAGTAAGTAGCTCCCTGGCTTTTTCTAGCTTATTATCCTGAATTAAATCCAATAAATTATTAAGATCTGCATCTATTTTAATATTACGGCTTGGCGTATCCATTGCTGAAATCAACACGGTATTTACATCTAGACCATATTGAGAAGGAAGTTGACTTAACTCACCATTATCGAGTGAGTAGACCAACATATTTTTACTATCACTAATCACTAATGGTGAATGTGTGGTCAGCACAAACTGACAGTTTGGGAAAGTCGCCGTCAGGCGTTGAATAATTTTTCGCTGCCATTGAGGATGAAGGTGTAAATCAACCTCATCAATTAATACGATACCATCTCCCTCTAATGGATTATCCAAACTCGGATTCATCATGGCCAAACGTCGTGCAATATCTCCTACTAAGGCCATTAATGATTTCTCACCCTGAGATAGCTGCAATACATCAAGCGTTTCACCATTCTTATCCACAGACATGTGCAAGCGGGGCTTCCTGCGGACTCGGAGATTGCTAAACTCAGGAATAAAATGATTTATTGCTGTACGCACTGCTGTGAGCTGTCTGTCTTTAGATGAAACAATTAATTTATTTAAAGTTTTCCATAAAATGTGATCTTGTCCATGTTTTTCTTGTACTTGATCGAGCACATCCTGAGAGACACTAGATTCATTTTCACTATCTTCCCGCTCTCTAAACCACTCAAAGAATCGACGAAAGTCAACTCCCTGAGTAAGCGAGTTATCATAACCATCTAATTGCAAAAAACTATGTCTGCCACGAATTTTAAGTGGTACATCCAGTACCACTCGCTCTACAGAATAAAATGCAATCAGTGGTAAACTACTATCATCATCAGCTGTAAATTTTTCACGATAAATATTTGCTAAGCGAGTAGCATCTGCAAGACTCGAAGAGAAAGTTGATTTTTTTCCTTGCTCTGTTTTAGCTAAAGCCCATGAGTAGCTATTTTCTTGTTCATCAACGATCTCAATCGTTGCCTGAGCAGATGGTCCATACTTGGAAATCACGATTTCAGGAAAAGAAGTGCCATTGCCTTTTTCACTGCGCATACGTGCAACAAACCAGCTTAAATTGGTCGCTAAGGCTTTAAGAATCGAGGTTTTGCCAGCGCCATTATTACCAATAAATACAGTTACCTTGCCTTGCACTTCCTCCGTAGGAGCAAATTGCACGGTTAAGTCTTGGAAACGTCCAAAGTTTTGTAAATGCAGGCTACGAATATCCATCAGTATGACCCTAGTTTTTTGACATAACAGTATAACGTAAGCATCCGCTAAATAGCCACCCACACAACAAAACAGCTCCTCAATCCAAATCGAATTGAGGAGCTGTCTCTGCTAATACCTACTGGACGTTAGTTAAACTATTTAACGAGTCCTGAGCCATTAACCGTTACTTCAACACGGCGGTTAGGTGCTAAGCAAGCAACTAATTCGTTGCGGTTAGCATTTTCACACTGAACCACTGGTTGGTTCTTACCCAGACCTTGGGCGCGGATTAGGTGCGAAGGCACGCCTTCTTGAACTAAGAGCTGACGTACAGCTTCAGCACGGCGCTGAGATAAACCCATGTTATAAGCATCAGAACCTAGGCGATCGGTATGACCATAAACAACTACTTCGTTAAGCTCATCAAAGCTACGAAGCTCATTGGCTAACCCACTGATACGCTGACGACCATTTTGCGATAATGTTGCTTGGTCAAAAGCAAATAACGCATCCGACGCCACGGTATAGCGCTGTGGACCCGAACCCGGAGGGCAAGCAGCACTTGCTGGATCGACAGGCTTCCAGAAGAAGCTACGAGTATAAACGTCACGGTCAAATAATACCTTGAACTGACATGTGGTCACATCGTTAGTACCCTGACCCGGTGTATGGAAATGGAATAAGTAATCCCACTCACGTACAGCGATGATACCTTCACCAAAGTGCGGACGACCAAGCAAATAGTACAGCTGGTCTTTCGTCATACCTGCTTTAACTTCTTTTAAAGACTCAAGATTTGGGAAGGTACCCATGTCATTGTGGTGATTTACACGCTCAACGTTTGGCCAAACGGGTTCATCGGTTGTGCCGTCAGAGTGCACCTTACTCACATTACCGCAAGCCACCAATGCCAAAGAAGCGGCTACTGCAGCCAAACTTGCTTTATATTGAAAAAATTTCATTACTTTATTTTCCTAAATGGTTAAACCTTGTCCGAAACGGAGCAGTCTACTGACTGCCCCAATTCGTATTACGTTAATGTGAGATTACCACTGATAACCTACACCAGCACCGTAGGTCACGTCACCACGGCTGTTACCAGCCACGGACCCCTTGATAACCCACTTGCCGTTATCAGAGACAGTTGATAGACCCGCTGCGTAGCCAGACTCACCACGGTGACCTGCACCCGCTACTGCAAACATGCTCTTGCCTGGTAAGTAGGCCTGAGGTAAGTTAGCCATTGCTGCAGCAGATGCTGTACCGGCACGTGCTTCACGGTCGACGCGTCGGATATCACGGCTGAGGCTATTAGCCACTGTGCCTAACTGGTTCATATTAACCACATCGGTACCATCAACGCCTGGAGCGACGTTAGTGATGCGGTTACCACCCATATTGATATGCGTGTTCTCAGCAATAGCCACTGAACCTTCGTTAACAATCATGGTGCCACCGCCAGCGTTAAAGTTGTTGGTAGTCACACTAGTTGCAGTAACTGTATTGGTTGTAATACCACCTTGGTTAATAACAGTCTGGTTGTTCTTATCACCACCGATTGTGATGGTTTCACCAACTTGGATGTTATCGCTGAGGTTAAATGCCACGGTACCACTATCAGCTGCGTGTGTAATGACAATGTTCTTGTCATCATTCACTAAGCTCACTTTGTCACCTGCTTGAACCTGAGTATCATTGCCTTCAGCGCTAAGCGTCCAACCCTGATTCAGGATATCAAGTGCATCACCGACGTTATTAACCACTTTATCCTGATTACCTACAGTGTAAGTCGGTGCACTAACGGTACCGTCGGAATTAACCGTAGAGCCACCACCGAAGGCATCGGCTACAGACTGACTGATCTCCTTGATCTGGCCACCATTAATCGCATCCTTACTACCATCAGCGATGATGCCATCGGCAACGTTTTGAATCTTATTGCCACCCACATCAACCTTATCCGCAGTAAATGCCAAGTCACCGGTAGGTCCACCAACAATCGTTAAGCCTGTATCACCTAAGTGAACATTATCACCGACCTTAACGCCGCTATCATCCATCACAGTCTGACCTGCAGTAACCGAATCAACCACTAGGTTAGGATTAACTGAGATTTCAATGTTGACATTTTTGTCTTCTTTAGGCTTCTGCTCGATGATGATATTGTCACCAGCAACAAGAGTTAACTGGTCACCCGGTAAAATAGACTCAGGACCACCTGTACCAGTACCTGCACCAGGAGCTGAACCTTCACCACCTGACTCACCTGGAGTACCAGAACCTACGTCGATCTTCCAACCTTCAGCTAACTTATTGATGGCTGAGTAGACATCCTCAAACTCTTCACCATTAATCTCATAAGGAGTGATCGTAAGACCGCCAGTCTCTGGGTCAAAAGCAGCGTTACCACCGAAGACTTTCGCAAGTGAATCACCTAAAGCCCACAACTGGCTACCGTTGATCGCATCAGTACTATCTTCACCGATTGTGCCTGGTGCAACATTAGTGATTTTATTACCACCCATGTCAATGCCATCCGGTTTAATGAAGACCGTATTAGGCAATTGAACACCGCTTGCATCAACAAAACTCAAGCCATCACTGTTGATGAGCGTACCACCGGCATTAACGCTGGTTAGTTTAAGGTTCTGGTTCAAGGAGAAGTCAATGGTTGTGGTATCACCGTCCTGTTTGGACTCAACCAGCAGATTTTCATCAGCGGGGTTTTTCACACCAATATCCACGATATCTCTGGCCTGAATAGCTGAACCATCCGTATTTCCACCAATGGTGCCATCAGACTTGACGGTCCAACCCGTGTTCAACTCTTTAATGGCATCACCCACTGTATTGAACTCTTGGTCAGCATTGCCAACCACATAAGTTGGCGCAATCAAAGTGCCATCTAGGCCAATCGTTGCTTCACCACCAAAGACTTCAACCACACCTTTCAGCTGGCCTACATTAACTGCGTCTGTACTGTTTGTACCAGCAGCCAGATTGCTAATTTTGTTATTACCCATATCAATGCCATACGGTTTAATAGCAACCGTATTTGGCAATGGTTCACCTGATATTAGATTAATAAAACTCAACCCATTAGCGTTAATTACTGTGCCACCTGCGGTCACACTGTCCAAATCCAGGTCACGGTTCAGTTTCACTGCCAGCTTGGCATCATCATCAGTACCAGTCTGCTCGATGGTGATGTTGCTGTCACCCGTGAAGTCAACCGTACCGTCAGGGCCAATATTGGCCGAAGTGGTGCCGTTGTTGGAACTGACGTTCCAACCTGCGTTGGCCGTTGCATTGACTTGCTTGATCGCATCATGAATAGTGTCTTCACCCGTACCACCAATATCGGTGAAAGTGATGTCACCACCGGTTTGCGAGGCATTGCCACCGTAGCTATTCACGATCTCATCGGCCAAGCTGTTCAGCTGACTGCCGTTGACTGCGTCTTTGCTGATCGGGTTAATATCGCCTGGGGCCACATTGGTGATTTTCAAATCACCCGCGTCAATGCCCGCTGTCGTCACGCTTGGACCACCATTAATGGTTAAGCCATTGTTGTTAAGCACAGTGTCGCCGATAGTCACACTGCCTGATGAAGTCAAATCAAGAGCATTGCTAAGTGTATAAGTAATCTCATCAGCATCAGCAGGTTTGGTAACACTTAAATTACTGTTTCCAGTTTTGAAATCAACCGTTTCACCTGGTAAAACATTTGTTGGATTATTACCTTGAGCACTTACTTTCCAACCTTGACCGACATAATTCAGAGCATCTTGAACGGTAGTGTATTTATTACCCTGCACGGTCAAACCCGCCGTAACAGTATGCGTCTCTGGACTATAGGAGGATGTTCCACCCAATGCTTTGGCCACGCTCTCACCTGCCGTATCTAGATTATTGCCTAACGCATCAACTGCTTTGTTTGTTTGGAATAATTGGCTGCCGTTAATTGCATCCGTGCTCTGTGCACTGATGTGGCCAGCAGCAACGTTAGTAATAGTACGCTTTTCTTCGTCATTACCTACACTCACAGTAGCGATCGGTTCGGTCCCTGCAAAGGTGTAAGTTTGTTTATCGATTGTATATGTCTCAAAACCCACCGCAGCTGCAGTTTTCGCACTGCTACCAAGCGCGACTGAACCTTCATGCTGCGCTTTAGCTCCATCGCCAATTGCCGAAGACGACTTAGCCCGAGCTTCGGCCTCCACACCCATCGCAAGAGCATGCTGCTGGTCTGCTAATGATCTACTACCGATAGCAATGCCTGCCGTATTACGCTCAGGATTTTGATTGTGAAGGTCAAAAAAACCTGAAACTGCACCTGTACCTAAAGCGATCCCGTCAGACGCATAGCCAAAAGCACTTGTACCACTCGCTTGAGCACTAGCCCCACTAGCACGAGCACCTGTACCACTCGCTTGAGCATTAGCCCCACTAGCACGAGCACCTGTACCACTCGCTTGAGCATTAGCCCCACTAGCACGAGCACCTGTACCACTCGCCTGTGAACTACTACCACTAGCTACAGAGTTGCTACCAAAAGCTATGGCATCGGGTCCCGTAGCGTTAGCATGAAAACCCATTGCTGAAGACTTAAGGCCTGAAGCAGTCGCATGATGGCCTAGAGCAGATGCACTATTCTCCGAGGCTCGCGCTTTGGTGCCAATTGCAATAGCATTGTCAGCGTTGGCACCGTTGGCTTTTTCTTCTGTTTGCGCATCAGTACCAATTGCGAGTGAGTTTATCCCACGGCTGTATGCCCCAAGACCTACAGCCACCCCTGCTGCATCGTCGACAATGCTACCACTTCCTAGAGCGGTGCCATCATTGCTTTTGACTAATACCTTATATCCTACCGCTGTAGCCTTCTCCGCTGAATCAATTCTTGCTGCGTGACCTATCGCCATACTATTGTCACTGTTAGGCCCAAGTGCTCCTTCACCGTTTGCGTTGGCCGAATCACCATTCGGATTCACACTGTAAAACCTTGGTTTTCCGTCAGCAATCAAAGCCTCTGCTTGTTGCAAGCTTACAGCATGGTTACCCGCCGTAGCATCTCCAACACTTATAGTATTACCCTCAGGGTTATAGTTGACGTTACCTCCTGATTCTGGCTCAAATGAACCTAGCGAAGCTTTCAGCGCTTCGAGCTGTCGCACGTTAACAGCATCATAGCCAGAGTGCCCGTCTTGCACATTAGTAATCCGGCGCGTTAACCCAGTCTCCGCATTACCTACAGAAACAGATGTTCCTGAGAAAGCTTGACCTGTTATACTGCCTGCTCCACTTACATTTGAAGCAAACGAATTATTACCCAAAGCAATATTACCTTCCTTCGCTTGAGCACCTACACCTAATGCGACAGCAGTCGTTTCTGCTTTAGCCGCATAACCAACTGCCACTGCATCAGTCTTGGCTACAGACATACCCCCAATAGCGGTAGCATGATTTATTGAACCTCCATTCTTATTAGCCTCGAAACCTTAAGAAACGTTGCGTTCCCCATTCAAAAATGTACCAGCTGATGTACCAATGGAAACCTGTTGACTTTGACTGGAGTTTGAACCTGCACCTACACCAATGGCAATCATTTCATTACCATCCATGTTCTGTCCAGCATTTTTTCCAATTGCGATGAAAGAATGACGTTGTCCGGGATCATTTACTTCTTCGTCCGTTCCATCACCGGCGCTAGTGCCCAGTGCAATTGAGTCATTCGTAGCAGCTGTAGCCCCAGTACCAGCGGCAAAAGAATTGCCACCTGCCGCCACAGAGTCACCAATCGCAATACTATTTGCACCCGAAGCTAAAGCACTCGCACCTAAAGCCGCTGCATTAGCAGCTTGAGCTTTTGCATCATCACCTAAAGCCACTGAACTCGTACCACTCGCCATGCTCATACGACCAATAGAAATCGCACCAGCACCCCCTGCGCCTACTTCAGAGCCACCCGCTACCGCACCCTGCCCCAAAGCAATGGCGCCCACTCCTTCTTCAGTAGTAGTCGCTCCTGCAACCGAGTCACCATTTTCATCTTTACCACCACCACCAGCAGCAAAGCTATAGTTACCTTCTGCCTTAGCGTCAGGGCCAATTGCAACAGAGTCATCACCAATTGCTTGTGCATCATCGTCCACGGGAGTCCCTGCAGTGGAATTAGCGCGGAAGTATTTAATACCTTCGGCCTCTTCACCAAAGAAAAGGTTGTGAATCTGACCACCGGTGACAGCATCTTTAGAGTCTTCAGCAATAACTCCAACGCCGAGATCGGTAATTTTTTGATCATTTAATTTGGCGCCACCACTTAAGGTCGTCAAGCCTGACACACCTAAGGTGCCATCAACAATTGCTTGGTTAGCAACCTCTAGACTACCTGCCTTAACTAAACTACTTGCGGTGACACTTGTTAAGCTAATGTCTTGCTTTAAATCAGTTTTAAAGGTGTTATTATCTGCGTTATATTCGACGGTCGTATTGTTACCATCAGCTAGTGTTAGGGTTTCACCTAGAGTTAACGGGTCTGCCGTACCTTCATTAGCACGAACTTGCAAGCCCTTATTTACTTGTTCTTGTACACTATGCAGTTGACCACCAGTGACTGCGTCTGTAGAGTTTACGCCGATAGTTCCATTAGCCAAATTAGTGATTTTCTCACCACCTAAATTAGCACCCTTTAAATTTGTAGTCCCCGTGACAGTTAAAAGACCAACGTTAGCAACGTTGGTCACATTTAAGCTCTCGGCACTCACAGCACCAGAAAATGCTCCTGTGCTAGTAGTCAGTCCAGTATTACTCAATGTTGTAGTAGTTGCCTCAGTCTCATCTTTGAAGACAATTTTAGTCCCTACGACTGGATCCCCCACCCCAACCGTGATAGTCTCCTGCGCATGCGCAGTCGTTCCCAACACAGCAGCAAGAATAGCACTAGCTAATAAAGCCGAACTACTACGCTTACCTTTCGCCTTAGTGTTTTCTGAAACAGCAACATATGTCCCTGTTTGCTCATTCCATATGCTTTTATAAATTTTATTCACGATAAATTTCCTGATTAAAAAAGTCATGCAAAATATGGAAACACTTTGCATTAACGACAAGTAAATAGATAAAACCGAACAGCCCACCCTGCGAATATTTATTTCATTCTGTAACGGCTTCCAGTCGACTAACTAATATTTTTTTACATTGTATTACAGAAAAATGATATATTTTTCATATACTTTTCTATTAATCTTCAATTATTGTCAAATACATCACAATTCATTACCTTATGTATCATAAATAAGACTATGAATTACAATAGCTTACATAAAAACAGTACAAGCCGCAAAGTTCAAAGAAACTTGTAAATGCTCACTATTACTCAATTTTTTATACATAAAAGCCCGTGAAACTCATGCTTCACGGGCTTTTGTGCTCACTCTAAATTACAAAACTGACTATTTACTGAAGTTGTGCTGATAAAACACAATTAACACTATTTAACAAAAACAAGTAAAAACTCATACTCCGCTAGGCCTTTTATCACAATGGCCAGACAAAAAAACTCCCACCAGACCTAAGCCCTATGGGAGTTAGTTCTGCTTAATGACTTATCAATTAAGCAGGTAATTTAAAAAAACGACGATTATTTAGAACGCTGGAACCACTGCACCTTCATACTCAGATTCGATGAATTTCTTCACTTCTTCGCTATTTAAGGCCTTGATGAGCTTTTCTACACGAGGATCGTTTTCATTACCCGCTTTAACTGCAACTAGGTTTGCATAGGGTGACTCAGCACCTTCAATTAAGAGTGCATCTTCTAGCGGATTTAAACCCGCTTCAAGTGCATAGTTGGTATTAATCAAAGCCAAGTCCACGTCTTCTAAAACACGCGCTAGGGTAGCGGCTTCAAGTTCAGTGAACTTTAACTTTTTAGGATTTTCAGCAATGTCTCTTGAAGTAGCTAATAAGTTCGTCGGGTCCTCTAATTTGATGATGCCGTTTTGCTCTAATAATAAAAGCGCACGCGCACCGTTAGATGGGTCGTTAGGGATAGCGACGCGAGCACCTTCTTTTAGCTCGTCAATTGAATCGATCTTTTTAGAGTAAGCCCCAAAAGGCTCAACGTGCACAAGCGCCACGCTGACTAAATCCGTACCACGCTCCTGATTGAAGCTATCCAGATAGGGCTTATGCTGGAAAAAGTTCACATCAATTTGACCATCCGCTACTTGCTGATTAGGCTGTACATAATCTGTAAACACCTTAATATCCAAATCCACACCCGCTTCTTTAAGCGTAGGCTGAACATGCTCAAGAATCTCAGCATGTGGTACCGGTGTAGCGGCAATACTTAGCTTATCAGCAGCCAATGCCGGTTGAAAGGCAACAGCCGCAGTTAATGTGAGGGCAGAAAAAATTGAGTTTAATTTCACGACATATTCTCCGATGATATTGAATAGTTCAATAATATATAAAAACCAGTAAAAAAGCCATATAAACAATCAGTTATATAACCCTTGGCTATATTGATATGTTCATAAAGGTTATTTTCGATTCATCTTAGCGACTAAGCGATCGCCAAACATCTGGATCACCTGCACCATCAATACTAAAATCACAACAGTTATCAACATCACCTCGACTTGATAGCGCTGATAACCATAACGAATCGCAATATCACCCAAACCGCCACCACCAACTACACCACTCATGGCCGTGTAGCCGATTAAGGTAATCGCGGTCACGATCACAGCACTGATAATGCCTGTCGTAGCCTCTGGTAATAAGGCATAAAACACCGTTTGTCGCGGTGTTGCGCCCATGGCTTTACACGCCTCTGAAATACCCGGCTCCAATTCTCGTAAAATATTTTCGACTAAGCGGGCAAAAAATGGGGCAGCTCCTACAACTAATGGCGGAATAGATCCCGGGACACCCAATGCCGTTCCCATTATCATGCGCGTAAAAGGGATCAATACAATCAGCAAAATCAAAAATGGGATCGAACGCAGGACATTGACCACCAAAGACAAGACCTGATAAACCGGTTTATTAGCCAATAGCTGCTTATCACTACATAAAAACAAATAGATTCCCAAAGGCAAACCGATCACTACCGTAAACAGCAAAGACCAACCGGTCATCATCAAGGTATCGATGGTCGCTTCACCAATTAAGCCCCAATCAACTCGTTCAAAATTCACGACTTTAATACCTCATAAGCTACATTATTATTAGTTAAAAACTCGGTCACTTGCGCTTGTTGAGTCGCTTCATCCTCAATGGACACGACCAATTGACCATAAGCGATATCTTTTAACTGTCCAACCGTACCCTGCAAAATACTCACTTGGACATCCAATTCTTTAGATAAACGACTGATAAGCGGCTGAGCAGTTGTCGCACCCCGATAACTTAAACGTAATACGTGAGCGCCGGAATCAGCGACAAAACGCTTCCACGCTTCGGCGTCTACCCCGCTACTTTCATTTAATAATGACTGAGTTGTTTCATGCTGAGGGTGTAAAAACACATCGATCACCTCACCCTCTTCAACCAAATGACCGTGATCCAATACGGCGACTCTATCGCAAACACTACGAATCACATCCATACTGTGAGTGATCAGGACAATCGTAATTCCTAAGCGCTGATTAATATCCATTAATAAGGCTAAAATCGACTGCGTGGTCTCAGGATCGAGCGCGCTCGTCGCCTCATCACATAAAAGCAATTGCGGATTATTAGCTAATGAACGAGCAATACCTACCCGCTGCTTTTGGCCACCGGATAGTTGTGCCGGATATTTGTGCGCATGCTCGGTTAAACCGACGATTTCCAAAAGCTCCATCGCACGCTCTTCGCGCTCTTTTTTGCCCACACCAACTAGGCGCAAAGGCAGACAAACGTTATCGAGTACTGTACGTGAGCTAAGCAAATTGAAATGCTGAAATACCATGCCGATACGATGACGTAACTCGCGAAGCTTCGTACCGCGATAGGCAATAATATCCTCTCCGTTAAGATAAACCTTGCCGCTGCTCGGTTTTTCTAACAGGTTTAACAGACGAATTAAGGTGGACTTACCAGCGCCTGAACGACCAATAATGCCGTAAATCGAACCGCGTTCAATTCGTAAATTGACATTATCTAATGCCGTATGGACTGGCCTACCTTTACTCTCGTAATGCTTATATATATTTTCCAGACGAATCAAGGGCTTTTCCAAAAATTTCTAAGACTAAATATTGTAAACAATTTAGGCTCTGTTGATGGTTATAAACGGGTTTTAGAAATGCATAATTAAGCGCTGAGAGCTTTATGACAGTTAGATGACCAACTTTCAATTTGAAATGAAATTTGCCAGATGGAAATAGATGGGTTATGCTTATAGCCCTATAAAACTTCCTCTGTGTACTTGTAGTTATATTAAATTGATTTAGTATTCAATTAGTTTAACCACAGTAACAGTCAATTTTGAGATTAATTTCTCTGTCTTTGTATTGACGACATTAGTGTTGTCGTTTTCCGCAAAAACTCTTTGGCGTACGCAGTTACCTACGAATTTATTTGTATGAACAATGTAAGACTTAAGGAGCTTTTCACAATGCCTATTTATAAAAAACAAGTATTAGCCTCTCTATTATCAGCGGCCGCACTGTCTTTTGGTGCCGTATCGACCGCAACAGCAGCTGAGCCCACATGTGAAGTTGATCGTACCATCAACTTTGGTGGCATGAGCTGGGAATCCAACCTCGTGTTAACCGATGTACAGCGTCTCATTTTAGAAAATGGCTACGGTTGTAAAACCGAGGTGCTACCAACAGAAACCCTTCCTGCATTAGCCGCTCTAGAGCGTGGCGATCTGGATGTAAATACCGAAATTTGGCTAAACAGCATGGGCAAGATTTGGGATGATGCAGAAGCCCGCGGTAAGGTGATTCGTTCCGGCGATTTATTCCTTGGTGGCGAGGCTTGGTTCATTCCTAAATATACACAAGAGCGTCTTCCAGAATTAAAAACGGCTGCTGATCTCATCAAATTTAAAGATGAATTCCAAGATCCCGAAGACCCTAATAAAGGGCGTTTCTACGGTTGTCCTGCCGGTTGGGCTTGTGAAGTAGTCAGCACCAACTTATTCAACTCCTTGGATCTGAATGACTCTTTTACTTACTACCAACCCGGAACCGGTGCAGCTCAAAAAGCCGCATTGATGTCTGAATATCGCCGTAAAAACAATATTGCCTTTTACTATTGGTTCCCTACCCCACTTGTCGGCTCATTGGATCTGGTCCAATTAGAACTGCCACCTTTTGATCAAGAAAAGCTTAATTGCTTAACCGACGTTGATTGTGAGAATCCTCAGCCTACGGCTTATCCTAGCAATCCGGTATTTGTGGCTTTAAATAAGGACTTTGCTGAAGAAGCTCCTCAGCTAAAAGCCTTCTTTGATAAAAATGAAGTACCTCTAGAGGTTATCAACGAAACCCTTGCTGAGATGGAAGATTCAGGTGACGACTCCATTGACGTCGCTAAGTGGTTCTTAGCTGAGTATCCTGAGATTTGGACCAACTGGGTGCCTGAGGATGTCGCTGAACGTGTGCAATCATCACTATAACTAGGTAGTTGCATACAAACCAAGGTTGAGTTTAAGGGCTTCGGCCCTAAGCTCAACACTGAAAAGACCAAGAAAAGAAAGTTGAAAGAGCAATAACATGCTATCTATCAAACAATCTTTATCAACGGCTACTACTTTTACTGCGTTGTACTTTAATGCAGACGGCGTTACCGTTGCAAACCAAGCCGCAGCCAATACTGATCACACCGTGATTTCTGGTGAGATGGGTGTGGATACTAGCGCCAATCTCAATCATCATTTCAATCTCTCCTCCTTGTGGCTTGAAACGACGTCACAGGCTTTGTTGTTCTTTCAGCATGTCAATACAACCGTCATTGCGACATCAATTCATAACCTGAGACTTAATCATGCTAGCTACTAAAAACCTAGTATCAATCATTATCGCAACCACCGCGCTAATCTTTGCTTCTATTAACATCGCGACTGCCGCTGAACCCCAATGTGACGTTGATCGTACGATCAACTTTGGCGGCATGAGTTGGGAATCAAATTTGGTACTAACCGATGTGCAACGCTTTATTTTAGAACATGGCTATGGTTGCCAAACCGACGTCCTACCGACAGAAACGATACCTGCTTTAGCCGCTCTAGAGCGAGGTGACTTAGATGTTAATACCGAAATCTGGTTAAACAGCATGGGATCTATTTGGGATGATGCTGAAAAACGCGGCCGTGTGATTCGTTCAACTCACCTATTCCAAGGTGGCGAGGGTTGGTTTATTCCTAAGTATGTACAAGAGCGTTTTCCGGACTTAAAGTCGGTCGCTGACTTACCAAAATACAAAGATGAATTCCAAGATCCTGAATCCCCGGATAAGGGACGCTTCTATGGTTGCCCTGCCGGCTGGTCCTGCGAAATACTCAGTACCAACTTATTTAAAGCCTATCACTTAGGCGATAGCTTCGTCTACTACCAACCCGGCACCGGTGCCGCTCAAAAAGCAGCCATCATGTCAGAGTACCGTCGTCAAAACAATATTGTTTTTTACTACTGGCTGCCCACTCCCCTAGTTGGTTCTCTGGATCTCGTGAGATTAGAGTTACCCGAATACGATGAAGAAAAATATCAATGCCTAAGTGATCCGGAATGTGTCAATCCGGAGCCTTCTGATTATCCGGACACTCCTATCTTTACAGCATTAAATAAAAAATTTGCAGAAGAAGCGCCGACCTTAAAGGCTTTTTTTGATAGCAACAAAGTACCGATAGAGGCAATTAATGCTGCGCTGGCAGAGATGGAAGAATCCGGCGATGAATCCATGGAGGTAGCTAAATGGTTTTTAAAACAATACCCGGAAGTATGGACTGAGTGGGTCCCTGATGATGTGGCAGAACGCGTGCAAGCCGCTCTGTAAAAAATGCTAAGAGGAGCTTTTAACATGTTATCTACAAAAAAATTACTATCTACTATGGTCGCTACAGCCGCTTTACTCTTTGGCACAGCGACAACCGCCACAGCCGATGAGCCGGTGTGTGAAATTGATCGCGTCATTAATTTCGGTGGCATGAGCTGGGAAAGCAACTTAATCATCGCTGATATCCAACGCTTTATTCTTGAAAATGGTTATGGATGCCAGACCGATATCCTGCCCACCGAAACGCTTACAGCCTTAACAGCTTTAGAGCGCGGTGACTTAGATGTTAATAGTGAAATTTGGTTAAACAGCCTCGGTACGCTTTGGGATGAGGCAGTAACACGCGGACATATCGTTAAATCCGGTGATTTATATGTTGGTTACGAAGCGTGGTTTATCCCAAAATACACTCAGGAACGATTCCCGGATTTAAAAACTGCCTCCGATCTCGCTAAATACAAAGACGAGTTTCAAGATCCTGAGGAACCGGGCAAAGGCCGTTTCTACGGTTGTCCTGCCGGTTGGAATTGCGAAGTGGTCAGTTTAAATATTTTCAAGGCCTTAGGCTTAGATGACAGTTTTGTCCATTACCAGCCCGGTTCTGCTGCTGCCCAAAAAGCAGCTATTATGTCTGATTATCGTCGTAAAAATAACATTGCGTTTTATTACTGGCACCCCACCCCATTAGTCAGCCTACTTGATTTAGTTGAGCTCGAATTACCTGAGTACGATGAAGATAAGCATAAATGCCTGACCGATGTCGACTGTCAAAACCCACAGGCTTCCGCTTATCCGACTAATCCCGTATTTGTCGCCTTAAATAAGCAGTTTGCTGAAGACGCCCCCCAGTTAAAAACATTCTTTGATAGCAATACGATGCCGATAGAGATCATCGGTGCAACCCTAGCAGAGATGGAAGAATCTGGTAGTGAATCAATGGAGACCGCCATTTGGTTCTTAAATAAATACCCGGAAGTGTGGACCGAGTGGGTCCCTAACGATGTTGCTGAGCGTGTTAAGCAAGCGCTCTAAGCAATTTTTTTAATGCTTAATAAAAATTAAATTACTTTTTATTTATCACTTTAAAAAATTAATACTATGTTTCCCGAAATATTTTCAGCTCGCGACGCGAGACGATCAATTGACGGCTTTGTCGACGGTTTAGTCGTCAAGTATGCAGATGCTCTGACCGCGATGTCACAGCCATTTCTCAAAACCTTAGTTTGGATTGAGATGGTTTTACGCTCCGCACCATGGTGGAGTATTGTCATTGCAGTTATTCTCTTAGCCTATTTAGCTAGTAGACGCGTTGGCTTCGCTATTGGTATGGGTTTCCTAATGTTTCTACTGGGAGCTATTGGTCTCTGGGAACAGGGTATGCAAACTCTCTCACTGATGATTATGGCCACCGCCCTCTCAGTACTAATAGGTATCCCGCTAGGTATTATCACCGGTAAGTCTAAAGCCGTTCGCTCCGTGATGCTGCCGACCTTGGACGTGATGCAGACCATGCCTAGCTTTGTTTATTTAATTCCCGTCGTGATGCTATTTGGCTTAGGTAAGATTCCAGCCATTATTGCTACCGTCATTTATGCTGTACCACCACTAATCCGTTTAACTGATTTGGGTATTAGATTAGTCGATAAAGAAGTCCTAGAAGCCTCTCGCTCTTTCGGTTCCAACTCTTGGCAGCAACTATTTGGTGTTCAATTACCACTCGCTCTGCCAAATATTATGGCTGGTTTAAACCAGACCACGATGATGGCACTCTCAATGGTGGTTATCGCTTCCATGATTGGTGCAAGAGGTTTAGGCTATGAAGTCCTCTTAGGTATTAACCGCCTAGAAGTTGGTCGTGGTTTATTAGCTGGTATTGGCATTGTGATTCTTGCCGTTATTTTTGACCGTATTACGCAAGCTTACGGTAAACGAATTCAAGCACGGAAAGCCTAATGAGTAAGATTGAAGTAAAAAACATATATAAAATTTTCGGCAAAGATCCGAAAAAATGGCTCGAACCTGTTAAACAAGGCATGAGCAAACAAGAGTTATTAGAAAAAAGTGGCCACACCTTGGGCCTCAAAGATATTAGCCTAAGCATTGAAGGTGGTAGTATTTACGTCATTATGGGTTTATCCGGTTCAGGTAAATCCACGCTCATCCGCCACTTTAATCGCTTAATTGACCCCACCCACGGACAAATCCTGGTTGATGGTGTTGATGTCATGAGCCTTAACAAAAAAGAGCTACGCGATTTCCGCCGTAAAACCATGAGTATGGTGTTCCAACGTTTTGGCTTATTACCTCACAAGACAGTCTTGGACAATGCTGCCTATGGTCTAGTCACCCAAGGCATGCCCAAAAAAGAAGCCCATGAAAAAGCCTATTATTGGCTTGAACAAGTAGGTCTAGGTGGTTTTGAAAAGCAATATCCTAATCAACTCTCCGGCGGTATGCAGCAGCGCGTCGGTTTAGCGCGTGCGCTAGCAACTGATACCGAGATTATCCTGATGGATGAGGCCTTCTCTGCTCTTGACCCACTTATTAAACGAGAAATGCAAGACCAACTCGTTGAGCTTCAAGACCGTCTAAACAAAACAATTGTCTTTATTACTCATGACTTGGATGAGGCCTTACGCCTTGGTAATCGTATCGCTATCCTCAAAGATGGTGAATTAATTCAAGAGGGTACGCCTGAGGATATTCTCTTATCACCGGAAAGTGAGTACATTGAGAACTTCCTGCGTGATGTGAATCGTGGTAAAGCACTCAATACAGAGCACGCTATTAATATGCCACCATTAAAACTCACCATGCGAGCACGTCCTGCTCATGCTTATGAGCGTATGAAGGCGTTAAATCTCAGTTTTGCACCAGTTCTGGATGGTAAGATTTTCGCTGGTATCATTAAGCTCTCCGCTGCAGAAGAGGGTATGCAGCGCGGACTTAGAGACATTTCAAGCCTCGTAGTTGAAGCAGCAACGATTTCCAGTGAAGCTAATCTAGAAGATGTACTACCTCATATGATTAAAACGGATGCCGATGAGCCAGTCGTTGTCACTACCGATGATGACGAACTAGTCGGTGTAGTTTCTCGAGAAAAAGTGGCAGAACTTGTTGCCAGTATCAGTTCTGAAGAATCGATGAGTATGTCCTCAACAAATGGCAATGGTGCTGACGCTGTGGAAACGACCCAGGTCACAGAAGCAGCAGAACCGCTTGAGGACCAAAGATAATGCAAGGCTTGCACCATTAGAGAAGTAAGTTTGGTCCATTTATAATAAATGCCCTTTGTTTATTTAGCAAAGGGCATTTTGTGTTTTAGGCGCTAATTAGTGAATAAAAATCAACATGTTAGACTATAGGCACTTCTTTTTATCCAATTTTCTATTTCTTAATGTTGCCAATGACCAAAATAGAGCAAATGGTTGAGCAAGTTGCCGAGTCTTACAATAGCTTTCCCTATGATTCTCATGCATTTAAATGGTGTTCGCCAGCCTATATTCGCGCTGCGGCCTATTTGTATGGGGTCGATTTACCTCCCGTGCAAAATGCTAGGGTGCTGGAAATAGGCTGTGCATCCGGTGGCAATAGCCTACCCTTTGCGTTTATGTACCCTGAGGCGGAAATTGTCGCTATCGATATCTCTGAAGCGCAGATTGCCCAAGGTCAGGACATTGTAAAGCGAGCTCAATTAAGCAATATTTCGATGCACACGATGTGTATGACGGAATTGCCAAATGATTTAGCACCTTTTGATTATGTGATTGCTCATGGCGTATTAAGCTGGATACCTAAACAAATGCAACCGCAACTGTTTAAAGCGATTCAAAAAAGCCTATCTCCCAACGGCGGTGCTTATTTAAGTTTTAATACCTATCCTGGTTGGCGAGCCCGCGAAACACTCCGTGAATTGATGCTTTGGCATAGTCGCGATAGTAAAGAGATACAACACAAAGTAGATAAAGCTCGCGAGGTCATTCCATTTTTAGAGGAAGGGGTTAGTTCTCATAATCTGTTGCAGCCGGCAAAAGAGTATCTAGCGACTCAATTACCCAACTGTGAAAGCCAAAATTATTATTTAGCGCATGAGTATTTGGAACTTCACAATAATCCTTTGTACTTTAAGCATATGATTGATTTTGCTGAACAAGCTAATCTACGCTATGTGGGTGATGCAGAACCCAACATAGAGTGTGCTGAATATTATCAGTTAGCTGACAACGCAGAGTTAATTAAGCTTTGCGCTAGTGCCTCCACCGCAATTGAACAGCAGCAATATCTGGATTTTGCCATTGGCCGTAGCTTTAGAAAAAGCCTATTAAGCTCAAATCAACACCCTCAGCAAGCTTTTGATCGCCCCGATTTTAGTCGTTTAGTCGATTTACTATTTGCTGCTTCATTTGAAGCACTCGACGATAACACATATACACAGGCCAAACGCTATCAAGTCCTTGATAAATACGTCGATGTGAGTTGTCCGATTATGCAAGAAATGTTAGCTTTGCTACAGCAACACTGGCCTCGACCAATTTCAGGTCGTGATTTATTTCAGCTCGTCAGCACCAAGAATCAGAAGCAATCGGAGCAAGCTCTAACACAATTATTTATGCTCTTCCCATTGGAAATGAGTCGCAGCTATGAAGACTTACCACTATGCCTACAGGACTTATATAGTGGCTTAATTCCGGGGGCGGCTACCTTAATGAGTGCACGTGCGGAAGGCAGTAGCAACATTGCCGAGTTTAATGCCTGGTATAGCAGCAGTATCGCAGAGATGGATGATGCGGAATTATTTGTGATCCAACAATTAGACACGATACGAAACCCATGGCAAGTGGCTGACGCTTTAGAACAGATGTGGCGTCAGCATAAGCAACTGCCCCAAACCAGTCAGACAATAGATAACCCTGAGCAACAAGCACCTTTATACGTACAAAGCGTCATTGATCGACTGCATAAATATGCGATTTATATTTAAATCTTAGGTGCATTTAGCAATCACCTAAAGCTCTAACTGCTTACTCTGTCTCTTTTTCAACCTCAAAAGAGGTTAAATTCAGCATCGTACCCCTGCACTTCTTACTACCACAAAGGCATTGATAATCTCTTTTTAATTCTTCAGTTAACTCATCATCGATGACCAAACCGTAGTCAAAGAACAGCTCTTCACCTTTTTTAATATCGCGCAGGCTATAAATATATACTCGCTTACCATGTGTGCCTTCACGCGCTTCGCAGTTTGGATCGCAGCTGTGGTTAATCCATTTAGAGGCATTACCCTTGGTTCCACCATCAATGGTTTCGCCACTGCTTAGGGAGAAGAAAAAAGTATGAAAAGGATCGTCGGGATTAACCGGCCACATATCGTCAGCTTCATCAGAGCTGATGCGGCGACCGGTATACTCAATAATCAACGTGTCTTCAGGAATGTCTTTGATAGCAAAAACACCGCGCCCATGGACGGCTGATTTTTTGACCTTAGCCCACGGTTCGCCTGGGATCGCGCGTGGTTTTCTAAAACGCTTTTCAACTACCTTTTTAGTTTTAGACATTACTTTTTAACGCCAAAACAGTGATTTAAGGTCGGGAAGCTGCCGTCTCTCACACTATCAGCATAAGCAGTCGCACCCTCGCGAATTGCCGCCGCAACATCACTAAACTGCTGAGCAAACTTCGGAATACGGCCATGGGTTAAGTTGAAAATATCCTCAGCCACTAACACCTGACCATCACAATCCGGTGAAGCACCAATACCGATCGTGGGAATCTTAACTGCATCGGTGATACGGCGTGCTAGAGGCTCTGCCGTGCCCTCAATCACGATACCCCAAGCGCCGGCAGCTTCTTGTGCTAAGGCATCTTCGTAAATACGCTCGGCCGCTTCATCACTTAGTCCTTGTGCCTTAAAGCCACCCATGGTATTAAAATACTGTGGCATCAGACCCACATGAGCCAATACCGGAATACCGCGATCAACCAAGAAACGAGTAGTGTCAGCTAAAACCACTCCACCTTCCAACTTAACTGAATCAGCACCACTTATCTGCAACATCTTTGCCGCATGACGAAAAGCTGCTTCAGGTGATTCTTGGAAAGAACCGAAGGGCATATCAACCACCACCGCACTTCGTTGAGTGGCATTGACCACCGCCTTAGCGTGATTTGCCATCATATCGACGGTAATAGATAGGGTATCAGGCATATCATAGCCAACCATAGCCGTTGAATCACCAATTAAAATAAAATCACATACTTCATCTAAAATACGCGCAAACGGAGCAGTATAGGAAGTTAAAGAGACTATCTTCTGCTCGCCTTTCATGGCTTGCAATTGGGGAATGGTAAGACGCTTAACGTCGGTATGAACGCTCATGACAACCCTCTATCGGAAACTAAATATGGGTAATTGCTTGAATTACAGCGGCAATCAGAATTTTATAAGTTTAAGCTTAGCTTTGCTGCATTGCAAGCTAAGCTACTATGATAGGGGTAAAATCGAGTAAGATGAAAAAACCGTTAGCTAATTAATCAGTTAGCACCATTTCTTTCTGACACAAAACATTCCACAAGCGAGTTTAATATGAGTTCACAACAAGGACAAACAGCTCAACAAAGCCTCCAACAAAAACTGTGTTTTAATGGCGCCCAAGCATTACTTGAAACCTTAATTGAATTAGGTGTGGATACCATTTTTGGTTATCCTGGCGGTGCAGTTTTACCTTTATACGACGCAATTTATGCAGAGCCTCGTATTCGTCATATTTTAGTACGCCACGAACAAGGTGCCGTGCACGCCGCCGAGGGCTATGCGCGTAGTACCGGCAAACCCGGTGTTGTACTGGTCACGTCGGGTCCGGGTATGGCCAACACAACGTCCGGCCTACTTGATGCGATGTGTGACTCAATTCCGGTACTATGTATCAGCGGTCAAGTCGCAACAAGTGCCATTGGCACTGATGCTTTCCAAGAATGTGACGCCATCGGCATCTCTCGCCCAGTGACCAAGTGGAATGCGCAGATCAAGCGCTCCGAAGATGTTATTCCTTTAGTGTCCAAAGCGTATCAAATGACCACAGAAGGTCGTCCGGGCCCGGTTTTAATTGATTTTCCTAAAGATATTCAAATTCAGGAAATTGATAAAAGTAAGCTGAAAGTTGAGAAGCGTGAGGAGCCATCTGTTGACGTACCCGCACCCACCATGCTGGCTAATATTAAACGCGCTGCCGGTCTCATTGCTAATGCGCGACGTCCGGTATTTTATGGGGGTGGTGGTCTAATTAACTCCGGCCCTGCCGCTTCAGAAGTCTTTACCAATTTAGTTCGTTATACCGGCGCACCTTGTACTCTAACCCTCATCGGTTTAGGCGCCTTCCCGGCAAGTGATAAGCAGTTTGTCGGCATGCTGGGTATGCACGGCACGCTCGAAGCTAACTTAGCGATGCATCATGCCGATTTAATTGTCTGTATCGGTGCTCGTTTTGATGACCGTATCACCGGACGCCTTTCTGATTTCTGCCCACATGCCCTAAAAATTCACTTAGATATCGACCCGGCATCGATTGATAAGGTAGTTCGCGCCGATGTGCCACTGACCGGTGATTGCCATCAGATCCTAACTCAACTATTTAATGAGCTTAAAGCCTTGCCAATCGATCGTAGCTTACTGGATGACTGGTGGAAAACTATTGATAAATGGCGCAGCAAGGACTGCCTAGGCTTTACCCCGTCAGACACGGCCATTTTACCTCAGCACCTACTCAGTCAAATTAACCAAAATATTGAGGGCAAAGACGTGATTGTCAGTACCGACGTGGGTCAACATCAAATGTGGTCTGCTCAGTATCTGAAGTTTGATAAACCAAACCGTTGGTTAACCTCAGGCGGTGCAGGCACTATGGGTTATGGTATGCCGGCTGCTATTGGCGCTCAAGTCGCTAACCCGGACAGCACGGTTGTCTGTGTTACCGGTGATGCCTCCATCTTGATGAATATTCAGGAAATGGCCACGGCAATTCAACATCGTACGCCGATTAAAGTCATTTTATGTAATAACCAATACATGGGCATGGTACGTCAGTGGCAAGAGCTCATTCATGAGGGCCGCTATAGCCATAGTTACAATGAATCGATGCCTGACTTTGTAATGCTGGCCAAGTCCTTTGGCTGGGAGGCTAAGACAGTTAGTGATCCTAAGCTATTAGATGCTGCTCTAGAGGAATGCCTTAGCTCTGAAGGTCCTTACTTCCTCGATGTCCGAGTCCAAAACCAAGAAAACTGCTTCCCGATGATGCCGGCTGGTTATGGTCATCAGCAAGTCATGCTCTCTGAAGACACGTGGTATGTTGATGATTAATTAATGTGCCAAGCATAAAAAACTGATAACGGCGTAACCTCCGAAGGCTACGCCGTTTTCTCTATAGGCGATTAGACCGATACTTGCTAAAGAAAATAATTCCGATATTTCTATTATTTTTCTTGACCCACATCACCAAGCCATTTTCTCATGGTCTGCGCCATACCGTCTTCCTCGCGCTTTTCAAGATTCTCAATAACCGTAATAAACTCATCTTTTGTATCATTTTGACCAATTTTGGACTTGGCGAGCACCTTGGTAATTGTCACATCAAATGCAGTAATCTCTTCAATCTGCTCCATAATGTAATCCAACGGTGCATCAGCCATCCGCCAAGCCTCTTCACCATGTACATCTCTCTCGATTTGCTTGGTTAAGAAACCGGTTGCTGCCAAGCGTGAACGCTTGTCATTGTAAAAGCGGATGGTGCCATAAACATGTATCGCCTGATAATTCCAGGTCGGTACTTTTTTATTTTTCGCGTCCTTTTGGGGATAGTCTTTGGCTGACACATAGGCATCGTCCCCCCTAAAAATACACATCACCTCCTGATCACGCTCAATCAAGGATGACATGTTATTATCTTTGGCGATATGACCAATTAAATACTCATCACCTTTGAGAATCAGGGGAAGATGCGCGGCAATCAAGCCTTCGGACGTATTAGCAACTAGGCAGGCAAGCGGAAACTCTCTGATAATTCGTTCTATTTCCTCAGTTCGAACTTCTTTAAATGCTTCTGGAATATACATACATCAACTCAATAAAATACCATTTAACATATATATTGTATACGTCTTTGGTCTAATAAATCCCCTTTCTTATAAAGAGTCATTGCTCCATTCCAAAAAAAAGCTAAAATGTTGCGCATTACATAAAAAGAGAGTTTAAGAATGAAAGTTAATCAATTGGGACACACTTTTTTGCGTGGTAGTTTAGTTAAGCAAGTATTAGCAGCTTTAATACTAGGCGCCATTATCGGTGTACTGCTACCAGCAGTCGCATTAAAGCTGACAATCTTAGGAACTATTTTTATCGGTGCATTAAAATCAGTTGCGCCGATTCTGGTGTTTATTTTAGTCATGGCAGCCTTGGCTTCTCAAGATATCAACACCAGTTCAAACATGCGTCCCGTCATCTTACTGTATGTGGTAAGCACCTTAGCTGCAGCATTCGTCGGAGTGACAGCGAGTTTTCTGTTTCCAACTGTTCTCGTATTACCCAACCCTGAAAGTGGTATTAGTGATGCACCAACCGGCATCACCGAGGTCTTACATACACTCATTTTAAATATTGTCGACAACCCGGTTAATGCCTTAATATCAGCTAATTATATTGGTATTTTGACATGGGCGATCTTATTTGGTTTTGCCCTTCGCATGGTTGCTCCTACCACGAAAGCAGTGATTTCAGATATTGCTTTTGCTATGACCAAGATAGTACAGTGGGTCATTCGTTTAGCGCCCTTTGGGGTATTTGGTATCGTTGCTTCCACCGTGGCTACCACTGGTTTAAGTAGCTTACTAAGTTATGCTCAGTTAGTATTAGTCTTAGTGGGAGCGATGGCGTTTGTTGCACTCATCGTAAACCCCATCATTGTTTGGTTTATGATTCGTCAAAACCCTTATCCTTTAGTGATACAGTGCTTAGTTGAGAGTGGCATCATGGCCTTTGTCTCACGCAGTTCAGCCGCAAATATTCCGGTCAATCTTGATTTAGCTAAAAAACTCGGTTTGCGTGAAACGACCTACTCTGTTTCAATCCCTCTGGGCGCTACCATTAATATGGCGGGCGCAGCGATCACCATTTCTGTACTGACCTTAGCAGCAGCCTATACCCTAGGTATCGAAGTTGATATTGCGACGGCTCTTTTACTGAGTCTACTGGCAACGATTTCCGCTTGCGGTGCATCCGGCGTACCGGGCGGTTCCCTACTTTTAATTCCAATGGCTTGTAGCTTATTTGGTATCAGCAATGAGATAGCGGCACAGGTGATTGCCGTTGGGGTAACAATCAGTGTGATTCAAGATTCGGTAGAAACAGGCTTAAACTCATCATCTGACATTCTGTTTACTGCCGCAGCGGATATCGCTGCCCGTCGCACCTCGTAAAGCGTAGATAATAGGGCATAAAAAACAATGACTGATATCAGCCTTTAAGCCGATATCAGTCATCTACCAGTTTAGTGTTAACTAAACGCTTTCTTAATTAAGCAGGGAAAGAGCCTACCACACCACCATCTTCACGCCAGATGACAACAGTCGCCGGACGTGGACGATCTGCTTTTTCAGCGTCAGGCCATGTAGATACAGCCGTCGGATTGTTTTGTGAATCCTCTAAGCTTTGACCTTCACCCGGGTGCTGGATATTAACAAAAAGGTATTTAAGATCCGGCGTCCACGTAATACCGGTCACCTCACAGCCTTTAGGGCCAACTAAGAAACGGCGAATAACTTTCGTCTTAGGATCAGCAACCAACATGCTGTTATTACCCTGACTTTCATACTCACCGCTATTAGAGTAATTACCGTCCGTTTGAATCCACAATAAACCGCGAGGGTCGACAGCTAAGCCATCAGGACTATTAAAGGTATTACGCTTATCGATATTATCCGAACCGGCATAAATATCATCATGCACATTTGGATTACCAGCAATAACAAATAAATCCCATTCAAAGCTATCGGCCGTTGCGTCATTATCTGCTTCTACCCAGCGCACAATCTGACCATAGGCATTTTTCTCACGTGGGTTAGGGCCATAAGCATCTGGATGCTTTGGACCACCGGGATAACGCTCTTTGCCGCTACCACGATTAGAGTTATTTGTTAGCGTAACAAATACTTCTTTGCTGTGAGGGTGAACTGCGACCCACTCCGGACGATCCATTGGGGTTGCACCAACTGCATCTGCCGCTTGACGTGTATGCACTAATAACTCACCCATATCCGTAAATAAATCACCTAAGCGACGACCATCAACTGTTGGTGTATCTAATACGAGTGGCAACCATTTACCGGTCCCCATGAAACTACCGTCTGTTGCTTCATTATCGCTAAATACAGCTACATAAAGCGTACCTTCATGTAATAATTTACGGTTAGCTTCTGCGTTATTCGGGTCAAACTTTCCATCAGAAATGAATTTATAGATGTATTCGCTGCGCTGGTCATCACCCATGTAAATAACGACACGATTATCCGGCGCTAACGTAATTGCCGCATTTTCATGCTTAAAGCGACCTAAAGCAGTCAGTTTCTTCGGTTTAGATTCCGGATCAAAAGGGTCAATCTCTACAATCCAGCCAAAGCGGTTAACCTCATTTGGTTCGACCGTCCAGTCAAAACGCTCATCGTGGGTATCCCAAGCATAAGTCTCATCAGCGGTTTTGCTCGAACCTTTATAGCGCTGAAGACCGGCTGTTTGTTTTTCATCGAGGAAATCACTGTACTCAACGTCATCCTCATTTTTGGTACCAACACCAAAATAATCGGTCACGTTCTCCTCACAGGTGAGGTATGTATTCCAGTAAGTGTAACCATTACCACAGTTACCAAAGGTACCGTAAACATTACGACCTTCAGGATCTTTATTGGTACGAACCAAGTCGGCACCAACGGCAGGACCCACTAATTCCATCAAGGTATTCGCGTTGATACTGCGATTATATTTAGAGTCTAAAACAGGCTCCCATAAACCTTGATCGTTTAGGCGCACATGCACGACTGATGCACCTTGTGCGTGTTGAGACTTACGAATCCAATCAGCATTCCAGCCCTCACCACCCGGTGTCACGCCTTTGGGGAAAAAGTACTCTGGTGTCACGTATTCGTGGTTAGTGACTAATAGACCTTCTTTGCTACTGCCACTGATACTGTCTTTCGTATCAATAGGGAAGAAATGTATACCGTCGTGGTTAAAACCGATTTGTTTTAACTGTGCATCAGCGTTGTCACTGGCATCACCAAGAAACGCCGGTGAGTTGCTATGTAATTTATCACCCCAACGGTTAATAACAGCAGAACGGTAGCCATCAGGCAGAGTAATTGTATCTAAGGTATCAGCTTCTAAACCAGCAAAGTTTTTAATTTCTTCCGGGTTAAACATGCCTAACGCTGAGCCTGCTTGGTTACCTACATTGGCTGCAGTTTTTGCAAGCACATCAGTCACACCTAAACCAAAGAAACTAATAACACCAAGACCCAAACCGGTCTTTAAAAAACCGCGACGAGACTGAGCTGCTTCTACTAACTCATGAAACGGAGTGGTTTCGCTCTCATTTGCGGGGATATCATCTAAATCAAATTCTTTCATAGCTAACTCCAATAGAAAAAAATAAGCTAGCGCTATTGTCACAAAAGAATATGAACATCTGATGACGGTTTTTAAACTTTTTAGTTAAAGTACCCCTTCTTCTACTATTTCTCCCATGCTCAAGGTGTAATAGCGGTCTGCTACTTGCTTAGCTAAATGGTAATTCTGCTCAGAAATTAAAATACTAATCCCCTTTTTTTTAAGCTCAATGATCATCTCAATCATCTGATCGACAATCACCGGCGCTACCCCCTCTGAAGGCTCGTCCAATAGCACCATGTAGGGATTACCCATCAAACTACGTGCCACACTCAGCATTTGCTGCTCGCCGCCGCTCATCTTGCCACCGGGACGGTGGACCATTTTCCCGAGGTTGGGAAAAAGCTGATACAACCGCTCTTCTGTCCAATAAAAGACAGCTTCACCATCGGGCCAATAACGCTCAGGCTGCCGTCCCGTCAGTAAATTTTCTTTCACTGTTAATTCACTAAAAACACGCCTATCCTCAGGTACAAAGCCTAAACCGGCACGGGCAATTTGATAGGAAGGTGCTTTGCTAATATCTTGACCATTAAAAATTACCTGCCCCTCCTTACGGTCCATCATATTCATAATGGCCTTAAGCGTCGTGGATTTACCAGCACCATTAACACCCATCAGAGCGACAACCTCACCTTTTTTTACTTCAAACGATAAGTCAAAAAGAGCCTTAGCTCGGCCATACCAAGCAGAAAGGTGATTAACGGTTAGTAAGGTAGTTGAATCATCCAAGTCACTCATACTAAGCCTTAGCCCCCTCTGTAAATACACTAGTGCCTAAATAAACTGCTCTCACCTGATCATCCTTAGCAATTTCTGCGGCTGAACCCTCTGCTATTAAACTACCTTCTGCCAATACTAAAATACGATCAGCATAATTAAAGACCACATCCACACTATGCTCAGTAAATAAAACGGCCATTTGTCGCTGTATTGACAAGGACTTCACTAACTTCATCAACAAATGGCGTTCTTCTGCTGCCATACCGGCCGTCGGCTCATCCATGAGCAATAACTCCGGACTGTGAGCTAAAGCCATCCCTAACTCTAACCGCTTCACATCGCCATACGCTAATTCACTGGCTTGGCGATTAGCTAAATGCGCTAAGCCAACTTGTTGCAGCAGTTCATGCGCGTCATTAACTGTCGTAAATGCATGGGAGTCTGCTTGGTGTAAGGCAACCTGCATATTTTCTAAGACACTCATTGAATTAAAGACTGTCGCAATTTGAAAGGTTCGACCGATCCCCTTAGACCAAATGCCGGCAGCATCTAAACCCTTTAAAGACGTTCCTTTAAAGAATATCTCGCCACCGGTGGGTTCAAACTGCCCACCAACCATATTAAAAATCGTCGATTTACCGGCACCGTTAGGACCAATTAGGGCAAGCATCTCACCACGTTTAATATCAAAAGAAGTATCATTAACCGCCCAAAAATCCCCATAGCGCTTATTAATACTTTTAACTTCTAACATAACTTCTTGAGATTGAGTCGCCGGTTCAGATGTAACCGTAACAACTTCTTCTAGCGCCTCAGTATCGCTGGCAGCCGTGACAGTCGTCATACGATTATCCTCTTTGCGGGCAACGTTAAACCAGTGCCTAATACCAACTAAACCACTGGGTAATAACAGCACCAACACTAAAATAATGCCACCTAATAACGCCTTCCAGTAATCGCTATATAGAGTGACCCAATCATGCAGAACCACATAGCTCACTGCCCCCACTAAAGGACCGGTTACCGATTGAATGCCACCTAACAGTACCATCACTAAGCCATCCACCGAGCGGGCGACGCTCAGCTCATCTGGTGAAATACTACCTTTGGAATACACATAAAGGATACCGGTCACACCGGCACAAAAACCGGAAACTATAAATGCCTGCCATTGCACCCGTTTAACCTTGATACCAAGTGCCTGTGCTCGCATCGGGGCATCGCGTGTAGCACGCATGGAGTAACCAAAGGGTGTAAATAACAAATAGCGAATGGTCAACACCCCTGCAATCACTACCAATAAAGTAAAGTAATAATAATTACGCGGATCGCTAAGCATACCCTCCGGCCAAATACCGATAAGACCATTGGAGCCACCAGTGAACCCATCCCATTGGAAGATAATTGACCAGACAAACTGGGCAAATGCGAGCGTCAACATGGCCATATAAATACCGCTTAAACGCACACTGAACCAGCCAAATACGATCGCTGCAGCCAAACCACCTAACGGTGCCATCAAAATCACCAGCCACATTGGCCAAGCTAATTGCGTCACTAAAATAGCCGCAGTATAAGCACCCACTCCAAAAAATGCGGCGTGACCAAACGAGCTCATTCCCCCCGGCCCAACGATAAAATACAAGCTACTCGCAAATAGTGCCATCATCAAACCATCTTGCATAATCAACATCAAATACGGCCATTGCTCTTCAAGCAACGGGAAGCTGGCCAGTACAGCGATGGCTAAAACAGCAACTATCTTATAAGAATTGGACGCCGGGACTAACGGCGGTTCACCATGTAAGGCACGTGGCATACTTTCTTGCGGCTTACCAAGGAGTCCCCACGGGCGGTAAATTAACACCAAGGCCATCAATACAAACTGCATCACGAGGGTCAATTGACTAAATTCAATCGTTATCCCAAAAATTGTCTGTGTACCCAACCAAATACAGATAGCTTTAATTTCAGAGATTAATAACGCCGCTAAAAACGCACCTGGAATAGAGCCCATGCCACCAATAACAACGACAGCAAAGACATCCCCAATAAGATTTAAATCAATTGTTAGGCTTGCCGGTTCACGAGGCAACTCCAACCCGGCTGCCAATGCCGCTAAAAAACAGCCTAAGGCAAAAACAGCGGTAAATAACCACGCTTGGTTGACTCCTAAGGCGCTTAGCATTTCCCTATCGTGAGTCGCCGCACGGACATATAAACCAAAACGAGTAAAACGTAATAGCACCCAAACAGCCAATAGAATGGCCGGCCCCATCACAATTAATAACAAATCATATTCAGGAAAGGAGCGATTTAGCATCTGTATCGCTCCCTCTAAGCCCGGTGCCTTAGGCCCTAATAAATCTTCGGGTCCCCACATCCACAAAGCAAAATCACTGATAATCAATAATATGGCAAAGGTTGCCAATAACTGAAATAATTCGGGCGATTTATAAATACGCCTTAACACCACGATTTCAATCAATGCTCCAAGTAGAGCAACAATCACCGCAGAAATAAAAATACTACCCCAAAAACCTAAGACTGAGCCCGCCCCCCAGGTCGTACTAAAGTGATAGGCAATATAAAGGCCGAGCATATAAAAGGAGCCGTGAGCGAAGTTCACCACACGGCATACCCCAAAAATAATGGTCAATCCTAAGGCCGCTAAAAATAGCGTAGAAGTGCTCGCTAAACCATTGAGCAATTGAATTAATAAAGCGTCCATTTATGTATCTAAAAACTAAATCGGTCTTGTCGTGAATCACTCGACAAGACCGATTTTTTACTTCTTATTAGTCCTCAACAGGTCGTAATTTCGCCACTTCTTCATCGGTAGGCTGTACATCCTTGCCATTGATGTACTGGATATTGGTCATAATCCCCTCGCCGTCCTTGATATCTAAAGTACCAACAAATGCCCCCATGGTTGATTGATGATCCTGTGGTCGGTAGTAGATGGGACCAAGCGGTGAATCATGCTCAAGCCCTCTAAAGCTCGCAATTAAATCTTCTGTTTCGGTAGAGCCAGCTTTTTCAATACCGGCTGCCAAAGACTGCACCATCATGTAGCCAACAATAGAACCCAAACGCGGATAATCATTAAACATTTCCTGATAAGCGTTTAAAAAAGCATCATGCTCAGGGGTGTCAATGGCATACCATGGGTAACCTGTGACAAACCAACCTACCGGCGTATCCTCCCCCAAGGTATCCAAGTACTCAGGTTCACCACTTAGCATACTGACGGTAGGTAAGTCATCAAACACATTACGTACTTGACCGGCACGGACAAATTTAGTGAGGTCGGTACTGAAAAGGACGTTAAACAAAGCCTCGGCGCCTGAATCGTCTAACGCTTGCACGACACTGCCTGCATCAATTTTATTTAAAGGAACGGCCTGCTCAAGTACAAACTCAATATCCGGCTGTTGCTTGCGCATCTCTTCTTTAAATGTCTCAATCGCCGACTGTCCATACTCGTAGTTAGGGTATATCAATGCCCAACGCTTTTTCTTAAAAGCCACCGCAGCAGGGACTAACATGCGTGTTTTCATATAGGTTGAGTCACGTAGACGGAAGGTGTAGCGATTGCCATCATGCCAAGTCATTTTGTCAGTTAATGGCTCACCGGCTAGGAAGAACACTTTATTTTGGCGTGCATAATCAGCAATCGCCAAGGCAATATGTGATAAAAAACTGCCTGCCAACATATCGACCTTGTCACGTCTTAATAAATTTTGAGCTTCGCGTACTGCAGCCCCCGGATTACCCCCATCATCACGGATAATAATCTCTAATTTCTTACCACCTAATAAACCACCCGCTTCGTTAACCTCATGCACAGCCAACTCAATGCCTTTTCTATAAGGCTCTAAAAATGAAGGGATGGTTTTGTAACTATTAATTTCACCGACCTTAATAACATCCTTGGCAACTGCCTGACTACCTAAAATAGATAAAGAAAGACTGAGCAGTACTCCCTTAAATAAGCGCGAGAAGCGGGCCATCGTTTACTACCTCTTATAAATGATTTAAAATCATGTGGTTAATAAGTAACTCTGTATTATAGAGAACTAATATTGAGTTGAGTTATATTTTTTACAATTAGAGATTGGCTTTATATTTTATAGCTAAAGCTTTTGATAAGAACACATCTCCACACACACGGAATTCATAACATGGCAGCTTTTTTAGAGGGCAAAGTACTTAGCGTACACCACTGGACAGATACACTATTCAGCTTTACCACCACGCGTGATGAGGCCTTACGTTTTAAAAACGGTCACTTTATTATGATTGGTTTACCGGTCGATGGTAAGCCTCTTTTACGCGCTTATAGTGTTGCCAGTGCCAACTACGAAGATCATTTAGAGTTCTTAAGTATTAAGGTACCTGATGGCCCACTCACCTCTCGCTTACAGCACATTAAAGAGGGTGATAATATTATTATCGGTCGTAAACCTACCGGTACGCTGGTATTAGACTATTTATTGCCCGGCAAGCGTTTATACCTACTTTCTACCGGTACCGGTCTGGCACCATTCCTTAGTATCACACGTGATCCTGAGACCTATGAGCAATTTGATGAAGTGATTTTGGTTCATGGTGTACGTACAGTAGCTGAGCTGGCCTACCACGATCTATTTACCAAAGAGTTACCAAATCACGAGTACCTTGGAGAGATGGTCTCTAAGCAGCTTAAGTACTACCCAACAGTCACTCGTGAAGAGTTTGTTAACAAAGGCCGTATTACGAGCCACATCGAGACGGGCAAGCTATTCAAGGACTTAGGTGTACCGGCATTAAACCCCGAAGAAGACCGTGTGATGATTTGCGGTAGTCCGGAGATGCTGCGTGAGCTTAAAGAAATGGTTGAGGCTCGCGGTTTTGTTGAGGGTAATACTTCTACCCCCGGTCACTTTGTGATTGAGCGTGCTTTCGCAGAGCAATAAGCGCTTTAGATTTTAGGCTCTTGGAAAAATGGCAAGGTATGTACTAGATACCTTGCCATTTTTTCAGCACATCCCCGCCGGTAGGAAATGCACCTTTGTCAACACTGGCGCTCCCTTTATTAGTCACTTAACGGCGAGGAATTCACTAAGTTCAATATCGGTGCACTTAGTGTTAAAGCATTTTCCGGAATGGATGAATATAGAAATAAAAAAACAATATCACTGCATGCTGAACAAAGGGCCTGTACCTTTAGGAAAACACTAGATAGTAGACAGAAGTTGTTTTGGTAGTTTAGGTTGTAAGGCCATGACCATTTTCTCAAAACTCAATCCGCTTAGGGGAACAGATCACTCGGATTGCTTATTCTGAGAAAATCTGAGCCCTTCAAAGGACAGATTATCACGCGGCCCCAACTCACGGTCTGTGTGCATGCTAAACATCGGGTGAAGATCCAGCTCACTGATAAACTCACCCTGCCGCGTTGCCGTATAAAAACGCGCCGCATTGTGGCTGAAACGCTCATCACTGACCAAAATCCAAGTATCGGTGTCTACATCATAATCAATCCCTGACAAGCCACCCACGGTACTATCTTTATATTGCAGCTGATGTGCCAGTTGCTGCTCACCAATAAATCGTAGCGATGGCAGAAAAGCACATGAGTACGTCGCCGCACAACATGAGGCAAGAAGCCTCATACACGCCCGCGATACTTTTTTAAGCCATTAGAAATAACTTTCCCAAAACTGCAAATGTTTTTTAACGCGCGTCAAACCCACGTAATATTCATTTCTAGCGCTTTCTTCAACCACTTTTTTTGGTAAAAAACTTTGCTCATCGGCACTATAAAGCACCACAAAGTCAAACTCTTTACCCTTTGCCTGAGCTACCGTTAAGCATGGCAAACCTACACGGTCATTCCAAGACCTATAAAGTGATTGACTGAATTGCGGCCAATCCTTAAAAGTCATCCCCAAAGAATGAAGAATGTTAAGTAAAATACGCCACGACGTGTAGTGATATTCAGATGCCAAACCGGCGGACTCAATCACTCTAAATAAACCCGCCTGCTCTGCAAACTGAGCCAATAAGGGGGCCAAAGGCTCTTCCATATTGCTTTTTAAAATACCCCTTAGCGCAGTCACCATATTCTCAGTAAAAACCGGGGCACCCTGGTTACCTGATAAATGTATAAAAGTATAACTCTGGAAGCTTTTAGCATTGGCTGATTTAATGACTTCTGTCTTGGCCTCAGGACTTAAAAAGCAATAATTACCTTGATAAAAACGCTTCACATCATAAGAAAAAGCTTTTTTAGCTGAACTGTTTGACGCCCGAGGTTCATCCGGTGATGTGCCTGCTAATAAAGGTAATTGTGCCGTTTTTAAACTAAACAGGACATTCACTAAACTCACCACATATAGCTGCGACAAGTTATAGCTTATGCGATAGTCCCCACGCGTATGCATCCAAACTTGCCAAGCAGCCTTCATCGACTGCAATTGGTTCTGAGCAATTAAAGCGACACGTTTACGTGGTTTAGTTAATAATTCAGGAAATTGATTCTTAGGTCGATACTCAATTGATACCGGCGGCTTTTCTTTAGCTTCAATCCGTTTAGCGCTGACTTTTGAAGCTAAGGTAGCAATTTTTTGATCAAAACGATGACTGAAATTTTGCTCAACCACACCTGATTGAAAATAACTAATAAACTGATTAAAAACAACTTCCGTATCAGCACCCCGCCAAGCAAAAACGTTTTGATAACGATCGCCAACCGCCATAACAAAACAACCCGGTTTAATCAGGCGTTGGATAAAATCTAATTGTAGCGGTGAGATATCATGAAACTCATCAATGAAAATAAAGCGATAACCCTTTAGGCAGTTACTATTTTCAAAATACTCATGGTTATATAAATCGCTGACCGCCTCGGATAATCGTCTAAAACCTTCACGCTCTCTATACCCGGTGAAAGTGACCTCACTACGGCTATACCAAGTCCAACGCAAATCCTCATAACGCTTAAAGCATCTGGCAACAAAACGCACATCAAAATTTAAACGATCACCGCAAATCGCTGCCTGCTCGTCCAAAGAATCTACTTTAAAGGCCATCGATGCACGAAAATAATCAAAATCCTCTAATAACAACCACAGATCCTGATCGCTTAACTGAGGTGCATAAAAGTCCAAGTCATATAGACCCTCACAAACCTCTTCAACCAAATTTGGCAAAATTCGCTCAACGACCTCATTAGAGCTTAGAATAATCCGCTCATCGCCTAACTCTTGCAAGGCTTCCATTGCCAATGCATCAATGGTGGAAATTTTATTGTTCTGATCTAAATAAAGGCCTAAATTAGCCGTGTAGTCTCGTAATACATCCGCACCCGCCCGGCTAAAGGCGAGCATAAGCCGCTTACCCGCCTCATCTCGTAGCAATTCCATTTGCTTAGCAAGTAAGGTTGATTTGCCACTACCGGCAACCCCTTCAATTAAAATGGCCGGTTTATTATGTTGTACAAAAAAAGATTGTTCACGCATGATGATTTAACTAACGTCACTTAGAAGTGCTAGCTCACGACGGCTTTCAAAACGTCGCTGCTGGCCTGTCATCGGATCCTTAAATTCAATCGCTCGTGCTAATAACTGCAGAGGGTTATTAAAATCATCAGCTTCTCGCAGCTCGCCAAGTACGGGATAAAAGCTATCGTGACAAATTGGCATACCAAGCGCATTCATATGCACTCTTAACTGATGCTTACGACCGCTCAAAGGCTCTAAGAAATAATGTGATAGGTGACTGCCGCGCTTTAAGATGCTGATTTTAGTCTCACTATTGCTCGGCTTATCCACTTCCATCATTGTGAAGTACTGTGGACTTTTAACCAGATGACTTTGATAAACCACAGGAAAGTCCAACCCATCAACAGTGGGGGCAATGGCTTCATAATACTTAGTGACTTGGCGACTTTGAAAAAGACTTTGATAAGCACCACGATCCTCAGGCCGTAAGCTAAACAGCAGCACCCCGGCAGTTTCTCTATCTAAGCGATGTATAGGCGAAATCTCGGCTAAGCCAAACTGCTTACGTAAACGCGACAAGACGGTTTCCTGTACATAGCGACCGCTCGGAATACTTGCCAAAAAATGGGGCTTATCGACAGCTAAAAGGTGTTTGTCTTGATACAAAATATCAATGTCAAAAGGTACTCGGACCTCATCCGGCACTTCACGGTAGTACCACAACCAACTATCTGCTTCAAAAGCACTATCAAGAGAAAATGGCACGCCTTCTGTATTAACCATCTCACCGGCAGCTAAACGTGCTTTGATAATATCAGCGGGCATGTATGGAAATCGCTCGAGTAAGAAACTCAGCAAATCGGACCACTGCCCATCACGAGGTAAATATAAACGACTGGGATTGACTCCACCCCGCATGGGCAATGGTGCTTTCATATAGTAGTCAGTAATTAGTCCACTAAATCATAACCGGCTTCATCCAAAGCGGTACGAATGACTTCAATATCAATATCGCCAGCTGAGCGAATAGTTGCGCCCGCTTTGTCTAAACTGACATCAACCGACTCAACCCCGGCAATCTCAGAGAGTGCCTCACTAACGTGCTTAACACAGTTATTGCACGTCATACCCTCGACGCGAACGAATTTCTCTTGCATCATCATCTCCAAAAAACAATAAAATAACTAACTACAACGTGCAATTCGGCACTCATTGAGACCGTCTTCCTCGCCCGGTTTGAGGACGGTACCATCTAAGGCACAAACGCCGCGTAAACCAACCGAATAGGTCTCAAAACCCATGCGCTCAAAGTGAGGACTATAGTCATAATTATCATGATGGTGCCCATGAAATACAGCACTGACCCCCATCTGTCTGGCTAAGCGGTCAAGTACCGAAAAACCAAAGCGATTACAGGATGGTGCCTCATGAGAAACTAGGATATCGGCCTTTAGACAGCGTAGCGCCATGTATGTCTCGGGGAAAATAGAACTGCGATTGCGCAGCGAAACACCACCATTCCATAATTGTCGTGGATGAGCATCCTTGATATAGTCTTCGTGTGAGAAGTAATTCCAGCACGCATCATTAGGATGCCATATTTTACCTCTAAATACACCACCAAGCCCAGCGATACGTAAGCCGGCGATCTCAACTACACGACCATCAAGATTAAAGTCAGCCATCTCAGAATCATAGAGATTAGTATAGTAATGCTCTTTATCAGTATCGTGATTACCGTGAATCCACCAAACCTCTGTCAGTTTGCGGACCTCATCAAACATATTCTGTAAAGGCTCCGGCGCCTCTAAATCACCAAGCAATACGATAGCCTTCGGTCGATATTGCTCAACAATCGCCAAACAATGATCGAAGCCGCCGTGTAAATCTCCGAAAAATAACACTTGATGCTTCATATCTGTAAACTTACTAATTAATCTTTTACGTATAGTATAGCGCATATAAAGACCACGACTTCTAGTTGAAGGTAACAGCTTATTTACCAAAATGCGCGGAAAGCCTCGTCGTTTAGGGCGAGGGTGAATAGCGCGGACGGCAACGCCGTCCTTTGAATCTATGGTGGCGTTTGCTGTTGCTTGATATACTGTCGAATGATTTCAATCGGCGCGCCGCCACAGTTTCCAGCAAAATAACTAGGCGACCATAAAGCCCCTTTCCACAGTTTCTTTTTAATGTTGGGGTGGTTCTTTTTTCGGATAAGAAGACTGGATATACCCTTTAGGCTATTAACCAGTTTTGATATNGCAACTTTGGGCGGGTAGTTCACTAATAAGTGAACATGGTCGTCCCCCCCATCAAACGCCACTAACTCGGCCTCAAAATCAGCGCACACACTAGCGAAAATTTCCTGAAGGTCGTTAAGGATGGCTTTTGTAAATACGTCACGGCGGTATTTAGTCACAAAGACTAGATGAACGTGCATATTAAAAACGCAGTGTCTACCGCGCCTAATGTCATTGTTTTTCTCCAT
>NZ_KB892296.1 GCF_000373745.1 Oligella ureolytica DSM 18253
AGTTTCGGCACGCTGCACCGTAAATTCAAACATAAGCGGGCAAGCTATTTTGGTCTCGTCAAGGTGCATGCGCAGTCGCTTTTGAAAGCGATTTGCATCAATTGTTTAAAAGCTGCCAATAAGCTTAGGATAGTTGCGCCTAATTTTGCCTAAAAGGCAGAATTAGGCAGATAAATGCCAAAAAAACAGGCATTTATCGATAAAAGCGGGGTGAAATTTGTCGAAAATTTCCAAAAAAATCAAAAAATTTCCAAGTAGAACAAAAAAGCGCTATTTAACCGTTTTTATGCAAAAGTCTCAAGGTGAGTGTTTGTTTTCTTTTTTCTAAGTGTTCCTTGAGTTGGATAAGTTGCTGAGCAATTTTCTCAAGGGATGTTTTAGCTTGTTCAGTTAAAAAGTTACCGTAACTTTCTAATTGGGTCTGTAGATTTTCTTCAATGGCTAAGTAAAATGCCTCATAATTTTCTGAATTTAATGTGATATCTGTGCCTAGCTGATTAGCTTTATTTAGCAGCGTATCTAGATTCACCTCATAAACAGCAAATTTTTCATTGAGTTCTGTTTTTAAATTGGCCTTAACCGTTTCCCTGAAATCCCTATTGAAATGCATCGTCGGATCCTCACTAACTGAAGTAATGTATTTATCCATCAGCGTGGGGAGTTTGGAGAGGGTGTTTTGCCAAATAGCCGTTTTAATTGCTTCAACTGATGTAGCTAATTGCTCAGTTTCTGTTTGATATAGGGCCTTTAATTGATTGATTTCCTCAACAAGGCTATCAATATCTCTAAGCACCACTTCTTCCAGGTAGTGCATAAACACTTCTAATGGTTTACGCTCCTTATAGCTAACCACAGGTTCTGATAAGTTTAATAGTGCTTGGTAGAGATTATATAAACCGGCATCTGATAAAGCCTCATCGGTGAGCCCATGTTGTCGTGCATAGTAAACCGAAATAGAAATAGGCGGCTGCACGAGATCAGCATCCATATCGAGCGATATTAATTTGTCTTGAGCGCGTTGTAGTACATCCTGTTCTTGTAGGGTGCGGTTCTCAGCACTCTTATTGCAAAGTACTTTTTTAATATCATTATCAACAAATACCTCATCAATAAAGTCGCTGCGGGTGATTACCGGTAGTAAGGGCTTGCGGCGACGTATCTCTTGTGCGAGGTCTTCAAGTTCTTGTACTTGTCCTGGGGATGTTGAGCTGCTTAGCCATAAAATACCATCTGCACTTTCTAAAAATTGCTGAGTCAGAGCGGCATTTTCAGAAGTGATCGAGTGTAAGCCCGGGGTGTCGATAAGGACTAAGCGATTGTTTAAAATCACGCCTTGAATGTGTGCTGTCGTCTCAGTGCTTCCCTCTTGGAAAGGCAAGTTGTGATATTCAATTTGACCATTTTCCAGGGTAAATGGTTGTACCTGCTTATCGTGAAATTTAAAGCGATCAGCAATGAAGTTACAAAATGAACTTTTACCGGCATTAAACTTACCAAATACTAGGAACATAAGCTTGTCGGCAAAGCTCTCTGCTAAGTCCAATGCAGGGCTTAGCTCTTGTTTAGACTGCTCCCATGCGGGTAGATATTGCTTTTTTTTAGCGCAAAGCTGATTAATGACTTGAGAAAGAGGGTGCTGCTTTTTTAAACCCGCGGTATTAAATGCGTGAGTTTGTAAAAAAGTCTCTAATTCAGTTTGCCAAGACTCAAGTGCTTGCTGTTGTGCGCTTAAATCTTGCGCACCAAAGATAAAACTCTCTAAGCCTTTGATAAAGCTTTCTTCGTGTTGATAACTCATTGACTTATTCCTGCCATGTTGCCAGCACCTGTTGTGCTGTTTTGATGGTATTGATTTGTGCTGATTCTTCTTCAATTTCTGCTAATGCTTGCAAGCGATTTTTTGATTGATCAAAATGCACTTTAAAATCGTGTAATAATGCGTCACGGCCGGCTGCTTCGCCAAACATACGGCGCAGTTGAGGACGGAATTTTACAGAGATACCCATCACAGCGACCATCACCGTATTTAAGCTTGATGCGCCAACTTCTTCATTCTTATTAAGGTATAGCATGCCATATTTAGTTAATACACTTCGAATGAGTAGGCAGGCACGAGAGTAGGCGATTTGCAGACGCGAGCGGTCTTGCTTAGCGGCGGTTTTTTTGAATAAATCGGTACTGCTGCCGGGGTTTAGGGAGTGATCTACCTCCGGCTCTTTCATGATCTCTTTTAAGTCCTCAGCACCTTGTTCAAGTGCGGCTGTTAGATCGCTGACAAAGCGTTGTTCGACGGTATTGGCAGCTAGGGTTAATTCTTTGTGTTTTTCTGTGTGATAGTTGTGCTTGGCTAGCAGTTCATCAGTCAGTTGAGTGAAATAGCCCTGCTCTTCAAATGCTCTATGCTCAGTGACTTTCTCAAGCGCCTTTTGTAAATGTTCTTTTAGTGCAGGGATACCACTTTTTTCGATGAAAATAGGGATATTTTCCTCAACACCTTTACGGTGACGAACAGAAGAAACAGGGAAGATAGGGGTGTCCTCTAATTGCGCGCTAAGATGATGATTAATTCGTTCCATGGTCTCATCATCAGCAACTTGGTCAATTTGAGTCAGTACAAAAATAGATTGACGTTTGGTTTGTTGTTCATCTTGGTTAAGCGATTTTAATAGCTCGGTTTCTGATGCATCCAGCTCACCCTCTTTGGCAGCGTGAACTAAAAAGCGAATATCTGATTTGATCCACAGCGCTTCTTCTGCAAAACTGTCGTCAACCTCATGGACATCAGCATCTAAACCCGGCGCATCAATCCATGCCACTCCTTGATGTTCGGCTAGGTGTAGTGCCTTGGTCTCGCGCTTATCGGCAACGGCAAATAAGTCATCGCCAATCAGCTCATTCAATAAACGACTTTTGCCATGATTATATTTACCCATGACGGTGACGACGGGTAGGGCGTCTTTATCAGCTAATTTTTCTAAGCGTTTGAGAGTAATCTCGTGCTGTGGCAAAACGTTTAATATAGCTTCTTTATTTTTTAATAATTCAGTCTGATTCATGACTGCTTCTCCACCTTTTTATAACTTGAAATCCAGTAGGCAAGCATACCAAGTACAATGCCCCAAAAAGCTGAACCCATGCCACCAATGCTCATGTTGGACGCAGTGACCATAAAGCAGATAACAGCGGGCTCTATATAGGTTGATTCTGAACAGAGTAATCTAATATTGGCAACGATGGCGCCAATTAAAGCTAGGCCGGCTAGGGCAGCAATCACCGCCGAAGGGATTGCACTAAACAGTAAAACAATGGTGCCGGCAAAGGTACCGCCTATGAGATAAAACACGCCATTAGCAATGCCCGATACATATCTTTTTTTAGGATCGGGATGGCTTTCTTTACCGGTACATAGGGCAGCAGTAATCGCTGCTAAAACAATTGAAATACCACCAAAAAACGCCATCACAATAGAGATTAAACTCGTACCGCCAACAACCGCTCTTGATGAGCGTTCATAGCCATCCATACGTAAAATAACGAGTCCCGGCAGAAACTGCCCGGTTAAACTCACTACAACGAGAGGGATAGTAAAGCTGAAAAAGGCGGGTAAATTAAATTCGGGCCAAGTAAAGATAGGCGTGGCCAAGGCGATTCTGACATTAGAAAAATCGGCTAGATCTAAGAAAAAGACACTGGCAAAACCTGCGAGTGCGACAATAATAACTGTAAATTTTGGTATAAAGCGGCGACCGAGCAAATAGATTGCAACCATCGCCATAATGACGCCAGGCATTTCACTGGAAGAAATAAAGGCCTGCATGCCGAACTGGAATAAAATTCCTGCAATCATTGCTGCTGCAATTCCCTGAGGCACAAGTTTGACAATACGCTCAAAGGAACCTGTAAAAGCAACAATGACGCTGATAACTGCTGCGGTTAAATACGCCCCCACCACTTCGGGCATCGTGATATTGGGAAATAAGTTGAGTAATAATGCCGTGCCGGGTGCAGACCAAGCAGTAATAATCGGTGCCTTTAATAGCACACTGAGCACAATGCCACTGATGCCTGCACCAATGGAAATAGCCCAAATCCATGAGCTCAACATCTCATTTGACATATTGCCTGCATGAGCGGCCTGAATAAAGATAACAAGGGGACCACTGTAGGAAATTAATACAGCTAAAAAACCTGTCATCCAGGCTGAAATAGACCAATCACGCATTGTTTTTACCAATTATGATGAATTAAATGAGAGTGAGCTCAGCTTAAACACGTAAAGGGTTTAAGAATTAGATAGCAGATGGGTGCTTAGCTAAAGGCGTTACCTTGATTTCCATGTATGGGAAAAGAGGCAGATTGCTAAGCATATCGTGTAACTCATCATTGCTCTCAGCTTCAAAAATGCTGTAGTTAGCATATTCACCAACGACACGCCATAGATGAGGCCATTTACCTGAGCGCTGAAGATCCTGAGAGTAGGCCTTTTCTTTTGCGATAATTTCTTGAGCAACGTCTTTAGGCAGATCTTTAGGAATATTAACGATCATATGAACTAGAAATAACATGATGTGTCCTTTAATAAATTAGGTTTATAAATAAATAATTTACTGAGCGTCGATAAAATCAACGATCGTTTTAGTGAATGCGTCGGCATCTTCAACGTTAGAAATATGCGATGCTTCTAACACAGCGACTGATGAGCCTTTGATTAGACCGTTCATGTCGTGTGCATCTTTAACAGTACAAACAGGATCGTATTTACCGGCAACTAAAAGAGTCGGTACGATAATACAATTTAGTTCTTTGCGTAAGTCAGAAGCGCCAAGTGCGTCACAACATGCGGCATAACCTTCTGCATCCAAGTTAGCAAACTGATCTTGCATGCCTTTGACGATGTCAGGGTGTTGCTGGATAAAGTCCTCAGTAAACCAACGTGTTGGAGCAGAGGCTGCCAGTTCGTTAATGGCTTCTTGACCTTTGCTACGTAAGGCATCTGCGCGTTCCTTCCAAGCCTCAGCGGTGCCGATTTTAGCAGCGCTATTACATACCACAATCGCGTCAAAGCGCTCAGGTGAGTCGATACCCAGTTGAAGTCCGGTATGACCACCCATTGAAACGCCGCAGAAAGAAGCAGTGTCAATGTTTAGCGCATCTAAAATAGCGACCACATCGGCAGCTAATTGCTTAAAACTGTATGGACCCTTGGTGATCGGGCTACCACCGTGACCACGCGTGTCATAACGAATAAGACGATATTTCTTGGATAATGCGTCGACCTGGGGATCCCACATTTCTAAGGTGGTACCGAGGGAATTACTTAAAATTAATGCCGGCGCATCTTCTGCACCATCAACAGCCACTCTAAATGAGCCTGCCGTCGTTTCTAATTGGTAAATATTAGACGTCATTGTTCTTACTCCTTACTTCTTACACTCGCTCAATGATTAAGGCAATACCTTGGCCCACACCAATACACATAGTACAAAGGGCATAGCGACCGTTTGTTTTGTGCAGCTGATTAATGGCAGTTGCCACTAAGCGTGCGCCACTGGCACCTAATGGATGCCCCAATGCAATGGCACCACCATTTGGGTTGACACGAGGATCGTCGTCTTTGAGGCCTAATTCACGCATACACGCAAGTCCTTGGGCAGCAAAGGCTTCGTTTAGCTCAATGACATCCATTTGATCAAGTGTTAAGCCGGCAATGTCGAGTACTTTACGAGTGGCTGGTACGGGTCCGAGACCCATGATACGTGGCGCAACACCGGCAGTCGCCATGGCGACCACACGCGCTTTAGGTGTGAGGCCAAAACGCTCAACCATCTGCTGATTTGCTAATAAGGCAACCGCAGCACCATCATTGACACCGCTGGCATTACCTGCAGTAATCGTACCGTCAGAACGAACAATGGCTTTAAGCTTAGCTAACGCCTCCATTGACGTCGCACGAGGGTGTTCATCCGTATCAAAAATAATTGGATCGCCACGGCGCTGAGGAACACTGATAGAGACAATCTCATCTTTGAAAAAACCGGCGTTATGAGCGGCAGCGTATTTTTCCTGACTTGCTAACGCGAAGATGTCCTGATCTTCTCGGGAAATATTAAAATCATCAGCGACGTTTTCGGCAGTGGCAGGCATGGCATCAACACCGTACATTTCTCGCATGACCGGGTTAATGAAGCGCCAACCGATCGTGGTGTCTTCGATGCTGTTGCTGCGGGAAAAAGCGGTCGTTGCTTTGGGTACCACAAAAGGCGAGCGGCTCATGCTCTCAACGCCGCCCGCAAGCATGAGTTGAGTGTCACCGGATCTAATTGCGCGCGCTGCCGTACCAATGGCATCTAAACCGGAACCGCAGAGACGGTTAATCGTACTGCCGGGTACATCAATTGGCAAGCCGGCTAATAGAGTAGCCATGCGAGCGACGTTACGATTGTCTTCACCCGCTTGGTTGGCACAACCTAGGATGGTGTCATCGATGAGTGACGCATCGAGTGATGGGTTGCGCTCAACGAGCGCTTTGATGACACTGGCGGCTAAATCATCCGGGCGTACGCTAGATAGACTACCGCCGTAACGTCCAAATGGACTACGAATCGCATCACAAATAAAAACAGATTGACTCATTATTTTTCCTACAATAAATTACGTTAAGAGGGTTAGTTACTAGCCTGTTTTAAAGGCATACCTACTAAGCGCTCTAATTCTTCATGACTTAGGCCTTCGACTCTATCGATGACCTCTAAACCGTCAGGTGTGCAAGCAAAGGTAGCCAAATCGGTATAAACGCGCTTGACGCACTCGATACCTGTGAGCGGGTAGGTGGCTTCCTGGACTAATTTACTTGTACCGTCGCGCGTTAATAAATTCATCATCACCCAAGTGGATTTGGCACCGATAGCGAGATCCATTGCACCGCCGACGGCAGGAATGGCACCCGGTTCACCGGTACTCCAGTTAGCTAAATCACCTTTAGCAGACACTTGGAAGGCACCTAGGACACAGATATCTAAATGACCGCCACGCATGATGGCAAAACTATCCGCATGGTGGAAATAAGAGCCGCCATCCAGTAGTGTTACCGGCTGTTTACCGGCATTGATGAGGTCATAATCTTCCTGACCCTCTTCGGGGGCGGGGCCCATGCCTAAAATACCATTTTCACTATGGAGGACAATTTCAATGTCATCCGGTAAGTAGTTGGCAACTTTAGTTGGCATACCAATGCCTAGGTTAACGTATGCGCCATCATGAATATCTTTGGCTACACGAGCAGCCATTTCATCGCGGCTGAGGGGTTTGTATGTCGTTGTCATAGTCAGCTCCTTATCAAGTTATTTAAAACCACCGGCTTTGGTTGCTACTCTGGGAACTTTGACAATTTTTTTAACGTGAATGCCCGGTGTGATGATGCACTCCGGATCTAATTCACCGAGTTCCTTAAGCTCATAGACGGTGGCAATGGTTTGCTTAGCAGCAGTCGCCATTACCGGGCCGAAGTTACGAGCGGCTTTACGATAGGTTAAATTACCCCAACGGTCACCCGCTTCCGCTTTAATTAAAGCGACATCGCCATGGATTGGCTCTTCATAAACATACCAACGGCCATTAATTAAGCGAGTTTCTTTACCTTCAGCTAATTCGGTGCCATAACCGGTTGGACAAAAGAATCCGCCGATACCGGCGCCGGCAGCACGTAGACGTTCGGCAAGATTACCTTGAGGGACAATTTCCAACTCAATTTTCCCACTACGATAAAGCTCATCAAAAACATAAGAATCAGCTTGACGCGGGAAGCTACAAATGATTTTACGTACACGACCCGCTTTCAAAAGGGCAGCCAAACCCTGGTCGCCGTTACCGGCGTTGTTGTTGACCACGGTTAAGTCTTTGGCACCTTGTTCAATCAAACCGTCAATAAGAGCATCTGGGATACCCGACGTACCGAAACCGCCAATTAACACGGTAGAACCGTCTTTAACATCTTTTAAGGCTTCAGCTACGCTGTCAACGATTTTATTAATCACTGTTAAACTCCTAAGAAGCCACGGCAGCGGCTACGCTCTTTGCAGAACGAGCTTGACGCTGTGAGGCAAAAATAAATAATAGAATGGCTAGAGTGGCAACAACACCTGGGATAGCAAAAGCGAAGAAGTTCATCTTTAGCGGTAAGGCCATTGCCATCAGTGTGCCACCTAAGAATGGACCGGCAATTGCACCGAAACGACCAATACCAGAAGCCCAACCCAACCCGGTAGAACGCATAGATAATGGGTAGAACTGAGCGGTATTTGCATACAGTAAAATCTGTGTACCGATAGTGGTTGCACCGGCAATGATAATTAAGCTGTACAGGACAATCATCGGGCTATTAAAGCCTAATAAACTGATAGATACTGCAGAGGCAACGAAGAACCAAGCCATCACGCGTGGTAAACCAAAACGGTCACCTAACCAACCACCTAGGATTGCACCAAACATACCACCGAAGTTAAGTGCTAATAAGAAAGATAAGCTGGAACCCAAGCTATAACCGGCGTTAGCCATTAGTTTTGGCAACCACGAACCTAAAGCGTAAACCATCAGTAAGCAGCAGAAGAAGGCTAACCAAATCATTAAGGTTCCAAGACCGCGACCTTCTTTGACCAGATCAAATACCGGTACTGAGTTTGCTTTGGTGATATTTTGGGTTAATTCGGTTTGTGCGTTGATTGGTGTATCCGGGCTTAGCTTAGCCAGCATCTGACGTGCTTGGTCGTTCTTGTTTTCGCGCACTAGGAAGCCGATAGATTCGGGTAATTTCCATATTAAAACCGGTACCAGCAATAACGGAATAATTGCCGCAAAGAACATAAACTCCCAACCAAAACGAGGTAGGACATAAATACCGACGCCTGCAGCTAATACACCGCCAAGAGAATAGCCGCTAAACATTAAGGCGACTAAGGTACCACGAGAGCGGCGGGGGGCGTATTCATTCATCAGAGCGACGGCATTAGGCATCAGACCACCACAACCTAAGCCAGCGATGAAGCGAAGAATACCGAATTGGGTCGTGCTCTGAGCAAAACCGGTTAAGAAAGTTGCTAGACTAAATAGGATAAAACAAATAAGAACCCCATTTTTGCGACCAATACGGTCAGCTAGCGGACCAAAAACAAAGGCACCGAACATCATGCCGAATAGTGCATAACTACCTAATGCACCTGCTTGAACGGGCGTTAAGCTCCATTCGTCCATTAGGACAGGCAGAACGACACCATAAATAAATAAATCATAACCATCAAAAATTAGCAGTAATGCACATAACATCATTACGGCAAAATGAAAGCGGTTAAATTTGGCGCGATCAACAACATCGTTAATATCTACTTTTTCCATGTTTAGCTCCTCGCTAAGGTGAATATTACCTGTGGTGACTATCGGCTTTTATTTATTAGCCTTGGTCTCCTCCACCAACAGGTAGAACGGTTCCAGTTATGTAAGAGGCTTCATCAGAAGCCAAGAATAAGATAGCATTGGCTTGCTCATCCAAGGTGCCGTAGCGCTTCATTAAGGTGCTATCGACTGTTTGATCTACAATTTGTTGATACCAAACTTGCTCTTCGGCATCGGGTGTTTCTGTATTGCGCGGGATTTTGCGTTGAGGTGCTTCAGTGCCACCGGGAGCGACTGCATTAACACGAATGCCGCGCTCTGCCGTTTCAAATGCTAAGCAGGCTGTCAGAGCATTTACTCCACCTTTAGCAGCGCCATAAGGTACGCGGTTAACGCTACGTGTAGCGATCGATGACACGTTAACAATCGCGCCTTTGCCTTGCTCCAACATGCTTGGCAATACTGCGCGACAGCACCATAGGGTAGGGAATAAGGAGCGTTGAACTTCTTTTTCAATTTGCTCAGGCTCGTAACGCTCAAAGGGTCGGGTCCAAATGGTACCGCCCACATTATTGATGAGTACATCAATACGACCAAAATGCTCTAACGCTGCATTTGCTGCTGTTTGGGCACCGTCAAATTGCTCTAAGTCAGCAGTCAGGGTAATCACTTGATCTTGCTTTAACTCATGAACTAATTCAGAGCGATCAACCAGAACAAGTTTGGCACCTTCGTCCAGTAGTAGTTCGGCAACGCGACGACCAATTCCTTGAGCTGCTCCAGTCACCAGTACGACTTTATTTTCAAAACGTAGTCGAGACATTGTTATCCTCTTTGTGGCTGAATTACCCTTGTAGTCCGGAGAGACTGCAAGGGTAATGCATAGCTAATAATTAATAAGAACTCTTAAAGTTAAACGCTATGAATGAAGCGCTCGTAGTAGAAGTTTGCAGGCGTCATATTGTTGTCTTTCATATAATCGTTGACTGCATCTACCATTGGAGGAGGGCCACATAGGTATACATCGACCTCGCCATCATTAAGCATGCTGGGCTCTAAGTGATGAGTCACATAGCCCTTACGTGGGTGCTCCGAGTCCTGATCAGCCACAATGGTCATAAAGCTAAAGTTAGGTAGGCGCTCAGCGTATGCTTCTAATGCGTCTACCAGTACCAAGTCCTGATCACGAGTGACAGCATAAAGCATCGTGATAGATTGTGTAGAACCTTGCTTAGCCAACACTTCCAGCATGGATAGGAAAGGCGCTAAACCTGTACCACCCGCTAAAAATAGTAATGAACGAGTGACCGGACGCAGATAGAATGTACCCAGTGGACCGGTTACGTCGACTTCAATACCCGGCTCAGCGCCGTTAGCTAACCAATTACTCATTAGGCCGTTAGGAACGTGCTTAATTAAAAAGCCCATGCTCTCGCCCGGTGCTGAGCTAAAGGAATAGGAGCGATGATCTTCGCTACCTGGAACCACGATATTTACGTACTGACCGGGTAAGAAGGATGGGGTAGAACCATTCGCATCAATGAACAATTCGAAGGCGGCATCATCATAACGACGCAATTCTTTTACCGTGGCTTTGAAAGCATTGGTGCCGGTTTTGCACATCGTCGAGGCAACAGGCACAGAGATAACACAGTCAGATTTGGGTACCATCTGGCAAGTTAGCACTAGGCCTTGTTCCGCCTCGTCTTCGGTGAGTGCTTCATCGATGTATTCATCGATGAGCTTATAATCACCACTTTCAGCTTGGCATTTGCAAGTGCCGCAAACGCCGTCTGAGCAGTCCATCGGAAGATTGATTCGTTGGCGGTAGGCAGCATCTAGTACTTTTTCGTCCTCACCGCAGTCAATAAATCGAGTGACACCATCTTCAAAATTTAAAGCGATACTGTAGCTCATTTTTTACTCTCGAATTAAATGTGATATATATCAATCACTTGTCGTATGTAATCATTTTTCAATACAATTTTTTTATTGCTAATTTTCAACTCATCACCATCCTTTTTGATAGTGACGTAAATCGTACCGAAGAAATGATCGGTTTTTAGGTAGCGAAAGCTTAGCGTGTGGAAGTTGTAACGTACATCAACTTCGTTCTCACGGCTTTCTAAAATTTCAATATTGGTAACCATGTGGTTAGTACGAGTCTCAGGGAGAGTCGCACTGGAACGCTCAGTTTGGATACGGAAAACACGATCCTCAAGACCCTTACGATCGGAATAGTAAATTAAAGAAACTTCTGTTTGAGGATCTTTAGTCAGTTCATCGTCATCTGTCCAACAAGGCATCCAGTACTCAACGTTATCGTCGTAGCAGGTGAGCCAAGTTTCCCACTCTCTGTCGTCTAATAAGCGTGCTTCACGGTATAAAAAGCTTTGAATTGAAGTGTAATCCATGGTGTATTCTCCTTAAGCTGCGTTATTTTCTGACTTGGCTTGCGCTAATTGCTCTTTTTCTTTGGTTAGCGCCTTTTGCATAGAACTTAACCAGAAGTCATGCTGACAAACAAATAAACCCTCATCCTCACTACGTTCGCCGCTTAGTAATGGGTTGATACCGAGTTTTTTGGCATTTTCATCAGGACCGTCGATCCATAGTGGAGCACCACGGCTTAAGTCATTCCAAGGAGCAGTGCTGGCAGCAGCGTAGCCTTCTTGACATGCACGGAACTCTTCTAAGTCATCTGCAGTGCCCATACCGGATACGTTGAAGAAGTCTTCATACTGGCGCAAACGGAGTGCGCGATGTTCAGCGCTTTCACCTTTAGGAGCCCAGCAGTAGATAGTAACTTCTGTTTTATCAACGCTGATAGGGCGTGTTACACGAATTTGTGTTGAGAACTGGTCCATTAAGTAAACGTTTGGGTAGAGACCTAAGTTACGCGTTTGACTAATGATCAGATCGGCTTTGGTTTCACCTAAACGCTCAACCAATTCGTCTCGGGTATCGAAAATAGGACGAACTTCAGGGTTTACTGTGTTAGTCCATAGTAGGATGTGACCATTTTCAAAACCATACACACCGTTAACACTCTTACTCCAACCTGAAGCATCAACTGCTTTTGTGCCTTCTTCATGGCGGCGGCCCATTGTAGCGAGATAGTTCCAGTGAACACTACTCACGTGATAACCATCAGCACCGTTTTCCATTTGCAGTTTCCAGTTACCATCGTAGATGTAGCTGGAGTTACCGGTTAATACCTCAATACCTTCAGGTGATTGCTCAACGATTTGGTCAATAATGACTTTGGTTTCACCGAGGTATTCTTCTAGAGGTAGAACATCCGGGTTTAAGCTACCGAATAAGAAACCTTTGTAGCTCTCGAAACGAGCAACCTTTTTGAGGTCGTGAGAGCCATCTGTATTGAACTGTACAGGGTATTCAGTGGTCTTGTCATCTTTAACTTTTAATAACTTACCTTTGTTGCTAAAGGTCCAGCCGTGGAATGGACAGGTAAAACTACCGCGATTACCGCGTTTGCGACGACATAAGGTGGCACCACGGTGAGCACAAGCATTAATCAAGGCGGTTAATTCGTTGTCTCTACCGCGTGTAATGACAATAGGCTGACGGCCAATATGGGTAGTGAAGTAATCATTTATTCCGGCAACTTGGCTCTCATGAGCAAGATATACCCAGTTACCTTCAAAAATATGCTTCATTTCTAATTCGAAGATATTTTCATCGGTAAATATATCACGGCGACAGCGGTAAATACCGGCTTCTTTATCGATTTCCATTGCAGAGTTTAATACCTGCTCCACGTCATAAATCTTTTCCATAACTCTTCCTTTTTGGGACTAAGTTAGAGCAAGCCTGAGCCAGGTAGGCTCAAGCTCGCACTAAATAAAAATGTATTTTTTATTTAAGTTGTTTGATGAGGCGATTAACAGCCTGTTTATTAACCAACTAAACGTGGGCGCTCAACGGCTTGGTTATCTTTACCATCCACGAGTGCAGTTAAATGAAAATCAAATTCAATTTCTGCGAACGGTGCTTCCATGTTTTCTTCTTTCATGCGAGCTTCATCAGTCACCTCAGTAACAGGAGGTACTAAATCATCATGAACAGCGAAAGCGAAGTCGTCATTAACGTACGGGTCACCATCAATATTGATTTGAGTGGTTAATTTGCGATGACCGTCTGCGCTGATAAAGAAGTGCAAGTGTGCAGGACGGTTACCGTGGCGGCCTAGTTGGTTCAGTAACTGCTGAGTAGGGCCATCTGGAGGACAGCCATAACCAGCAGGAAGAATACTGCGGAATTTATAGCGACCTTGATCATCAGTGATGATGGTACGACGCATATTGAAAGGTTGTTGCTCACCGGTTGGATCAAAGTGGGAGTAGAAACCTTTTGTATTGGCATGCCATACTTCAACTTGGGCATTTGGTAAAGGATTACCATCAGCACCGTAAACGACGCCATGCATTAATAATAAGTGACCGTTTTTGTCGCTGCCATCATCTAAACGAGCATAGCCTTTCTCTACAGGTGCGCCGGCTACGTATAGAGGACCCTCAATCATACGCTCAGTACGACCTTCTACACCTAATGCCTCATCGATAGCGTTCATGCGCAGATCTAAGTAGCGGTCAATACCTAAGCCCGGTGATAAAAGAGCAGCTTCTTGGCTTTGACCAAGTTGGTTGAGGTAAGCGATACCGGCCCAATATTCGTCCGGAGTGATATTTAAATCTTCGATTGTTTTGAATAAGTCGCTAAGAATACGATGAACGATTTCTTTAACGCGTGGGTTACCTTCTTCTTGGTTGTAGCCACAGGATTCTTTCAAAAAATCTTGAATTTCTGCTGTATCAAATAATTTTGGATTCATGACGTCTCCTAATACATTTACATAAATGAAAATTAGGCATAAATACTTATAGTTAGAATAGATTTATGCACTGGTTGCTAAACTTACACTTTTTTTGCGTTGAGCGCGATTAAAGAATTGAATACGCTCTTCGTCTAAAGTGATCCCTAAACCCGGCCCTTGAGGGATTTGCAGTTCAAAATTTTCGTAACGCAAAGGCGTTTCTAGAATTTCTTCTGTAATTAATAAGGGACCAAACAACTCGGTGCCCCACTCAAGTGCCTGGAATGTTGAAAAGGCGTGCGCAGATGCGATTGTGCCGATGGCACCTTCAAGCATTGTTCCGCCATATAGTTCGATATTTGCAGCTTCAGCAATTGCTGCTACTTTTTGTGCTGCGCGCATGCCACCGGACTGCTCGATTTTGATGGCAAATACGTCGGCCGCTTTGTTTTTAGCTAAATCAAAAGCTGATTGAGGACCTACTAGGGATTCATCAGCCATGATGGCAATGGATGATTGCTGAGTCAAACGTCGTAATGCTTGTGGGCAAGCGACAGGTTGCTCAACTAACTCACAACCAACATCTGCCAAACCGGCAACACCGTTGATCGCTTCTAATTCTGACCAAGCCATATTCACGTCAACACGTACCTGTCCACGATCGCCTAAGGCTTTTTTGATGGCGGCTACGTGAGCAACATCTTCCGCGACAGAGCGTGTACCGATTTTTAGTTTGAAAATTTGATGGCGGCGTGTGGCTAACATTTGCTCAGCTTCATCAATGTCCTTAGCCGTATCGCCAGAAGCTAAAGTCCAAGCCACCGGTAGGCTGCTGCGTAAGCTGCCACCCAATAAGTCGGCAACAGATAGCTTTAAACGCTTGCCTAGCGCATCGTAAAGAGCTGTCTCTACCGCGCTCTTAGCGAAACGGTTGTCGCGAATAGCTTGATTTAAACGCTGCATTAAAACAAGTACTTGATCGGCGTTTTGGCCAACTAACAAAGGCGTAAAATACGTATCAATATTAAGCTTCATACTTTCTGGAGATTCAGCACCATAAGCTAAACCGCCAATCGTGGTACCTTCACCAATACCTACAGAACCGTCTGAGCAGGTAATGCGAACGATCATTAATGTTTGACCTTTCATCGTGGTCATAGAAAGTTGGTGTGGACGGATGGTGGGTAAATCTACCAGTAGCGTCTCAATGCTATCGATTGTTACCATAGTATTAAAACCTTTGTAATGAATTGTTTTCTTGATGGTTTTTATTAAAGCGTTTGGTCAAAAAAACGTCCAATTCTTTAATTACCTAAGCCTATACAAAAAAGGTATAATTAAAAATAATGGCTTATAAATCAATTAGTTGCAGTGATGAAAAAGCAAAATCTATGGATTACCCTATATAGATTTTAAGAATGTAAGATTTTATGTCTTTTTGGAGTAGTGTTTGCTTATTAGATAGGTAATGCAGTTTCAACCTAGTAATGGCTTGAGAGGTAGAGTAGACAGGCTTCTAGGTGGTTTGTTAGATAAAATTAAGTCATAAGATAACCGCTTGTTACGCCCATATTTATTGATGTATAGATTAAATTGACGAGAGAAATTTACCCCGCTGCCTTAATTGGTTAATGCTATACAAAAAAAGTATAAATTGTTAAAATAGTATTAAAATCAATGCTTTGTGTTTTGATTGAATTGACGTTTATGGACTGCCCGATATGGATCTAAAGCAAATTCGTTATTTCGTTGCGGTGGCAGAGGAGCGCAGTTTTACTGCGGCGGCTGAACGATTACACATTACTCAACCACCATTGAGTCGACAGATTCAGCTATTGGAAGAGTTTTTAAGTGTTCAATTACTTAAGCGTGATACTCGTCCCTTGGAGCTAACCGAGGCTGGGCGCTTGTTTTATGAGCAGAGTATTCAGTTATTGAATCGTATTGAGCAAATGCAAGTTGCCACCACACGACTGGGTCAAAGCTATCAAGAGCGGCTTTCTATTGGCTTTGTGGTCTCGACAATTTATAGTGGTTTACCCAGCTTAGTACAAGATTTCAGAGATGCCTTTCCAAATACACGCTTAGAGTTTTTGGAAATGACCTCTGCCGAGCAGTTTGAAGCGCTAAAATCAGGACGCATTGATATTGGCTTTGGTCGCGTGCGCATGTACGACCCGGCAATATCGAGGGTGGTGTTGCGTGAGGAGCGATTAGCCTTAGCGGTGCCATATACGAGCCCTTTGGCTACGAGTCAGGAGCCATTGCCACTGAGTGTTTTAAATAATAAAGACATCATTGTCTATCCGTCTAATTCGACCCCCAGTTTTGCAGATTATGTGTTAAATGCCCTACATGATCGAAGGATTCATCTTTCTGAAATCCATGATGTTCAAAGTTTACAAACAGCGCTGGGGCTAGTTGCAGCCGGGGTGGGGTACTGTGTGATGCCGACGGGAGCGAGGATTCGTAGCGATATTCACTATCGTTTAATTGCTGAAGAAGAAAATGTCAGTATCCCGATTATTTTTAGTTATCGCAAAAAGGATACCTCTTGGTATATCGATGGCTTTTTTAAAATGATCGAAAAGCTATATAGAGATAATCCGGAATTATTAGATCCGGATTATGGCTTTAAACCTTAGGTGCTACTTCTTATTACTGTCAATTTTATAGCCACTGGCTGATGTCAGTCAGTCGGCATTTTTCTGTTGCCTGTCTCTTACTTAATTCATAAAGTTTTCCTAAGCTCCTTGATCTTGAACTAATAAGTAGTGATAATACGAACATTAATGATAATTGTTATCATTCAATTACATTTTTAGATGATCAATTGAGGCAGTTAATGAAATTAAACATTTCCATGCTAATTGTGTTAAGCACATTTAGCATCCCTTCCTATTCCCAATCACTAACACCACCTCCTTCTGAACAAGTCCCGGTAACAGAGCTTCCCGGCCTTTCTTTAACAACCATTGGTGTAGATGATGAGTTACCTTCGGTAACTACGCTGACACGTCAAACGCTGGAAAAAGCAGGTATTCAGTCATGGCATGATCTTGGTCGCATTGAGCCGGGTCTTAATTTTGAAGAGCAAAATAGCAGTATTAATATTCGTGGCTTAGACCGTCACCGCGTACAGTTGTTTGTAGATGGTATTCCTAATCCTTGGCTGCAGGATGGCGCGCGCGGTACGAGCGGCGGTCAGCAAAGCTTCTCTTTCGGCAGCTTATCTTCCATTGTCGTCTTAAAAGGTACGGGTATTAAGGGATCCGGATCCTTAGGTAGTCAGGTAGCGCTTAATTCTATCGGTTTTTCTGATCTGCTCAAAGACAATAAATCATTCGGATTCTTAGGTGGAGTAGGTTACTCCGGCTATGATGATAGCGTGACCACGCAGGTGGGCTTAGCAGCGCAGTTCTCAGAGCGATTTAGAGCCATGCTCTACGGTAGTTATAAAGACTTCAGTGAAGTGAAAAATATGGGCGGCGTAGGAGGTTATGGGACTGACCGGACTAAAGCCAATCCGGAGAGTGGTCATGAGAAAAATGCCTTAGTTCGCTTTGAGGTTGATATGAGTCCTGAGCATGTGCTCGGTTTAAACGCCTCAACCTTTAGAAGTCGCTCACAGATTGATCTGGTTGATGAGCAAAACAATGCCAACTATGATATTGGTAATAACACTGGGCATGAACGCTCATCTTCCGACCGTGTTTGGTTAACTTATGATTATCAAAAGCAGGGACGGCAGGCGCTCTTGGATAGGGTGAGTGCCTTGGTTTATTGGCAGGATAATGAAATAAGTTCGGGCTACGATGCCTATCGTAATTATCAAGTTGATGGGCGTGCCTTTATCATTCCCGGCAATCCCTTTGGTTATGGTAATCCATATGGCCCCATTGGCCGTGATAACAGTATCCGGAATCGCTCCCTTGGTGGCCGTTTAGAGGCTGAAGGCTATCTTGGTGATAATGATTTTTATAGTAATTGGTTGATTGGTATTGATTATCAAAGCGGTCGTTATGCACAAGCATCTGATGGCTATGATAATTGCCCGTCGGTACCGCTTGGGACACCTGCGCCATTTGGTCCTCGTACATGTGATTTTTTACATACCAACCAATCAGATGTGCCTAAAGTCGAATCACAAGATCTTGGCTTTTATCTACAAAACACCTTTGCTTGGTATGGTAATAAGTTTCGAGTGACACCCATGCTACGTTACGATTATTGGGAGCGTAAGCCTAAATACGCAGCTAATTTTGCAGATACGACAGGTGGTGTTTCCGGCAATGAATCTATTACACGTAGCGGGGGGCGTTGGTCACCTTCAATTCTGATTGAAATTAAACCACGCCAAGAGCTCACCCTTTATGCACAATATGCTCATGGTTTTAGAGCACCTAGCGCCACCGAGTTATATTTTAAATATGGCTCAATCATGAATTATATGCGCATGGGCAATGCCGATCTGAAGCCTGAAACCAGTCGCGGTATTGAGTTAGGGGCCGCTTGGGATGACGATAGCATTAACGCATCGCTTGTGTTTTTCCATCAAAACTATAAAAACTTTATTGAATCTAATTTACCCATACCTGCAGATTCCCCATACGCCATTGCTCAAGAAACGCTCGGACATTATCCCTTTGGTGTTTTTCATACAGACAATCTTGAAAAGGCGCGAATTTATGGTTTAGAAGCTAAAACTGAATGGCGTTTTGCTGATCATTGGACATTGCAAAGTGGTTTGGCTTGGACGGTTGGCAAAGACAGGGAAAATGACACACACCTGAATTCAGTGGCGCCACTTAAAGGCTATGTAGGATTGGGTTATGACCGTGAGCAATGGGGGGCTAATATCCATCTTAATTTAGTCGCTAAGCGCAACAAAGTGCGTTACAAAGAGCCGACAGCCGATGCCCCCTATCCCGATTTTAAAGCACCGGGCTATGGCACCGTGGATTTAGGTGCTTATTGGCAGCCTAAGTTTGCTAAGGGCTTACATGTACAAGTTAATTTAATTAATGCCTTTGATAAAAAGCATTGGCAGGCGCTAAATGTACCGACACAGGGCACGTCAGCTTTATCTCGTGATATTGACTATTACTCATCACGCGGGCGCTACGGTATGTTGTCTTTACGTTATGAGTTTTAAAAGTAGGAATAGAGGATGAAATTAGATAATCAGGCATTAAAAATCGCAAGTCAAAAGCTGTTACAAGAACAACCTAAATTAAGAACCTTAGCCGTTGCCCAAGCATTGGGGGTCAAAGAACGAGATTTGGTAGTGGCTGAGTGTTGCGGTATTCAAAGTCGCTATTTAGGTGAAGACTACAAGGCTATTTTTAAGCGTTTAAAGTTACTGGGTGAGGTCATGGCGCTCACGCGTAACCCTTGGTGCGTGCATGAGCGGCATGGTTGTTATGAAACGATTGGCGTCGGCGAAGCACCTCATGGGATCGTGTTAGGTCCTGATATTGATCTAAGGCTGTTTTTTAGTCAATGGGGTACTGTCTGGTTGGTCGAGCAGGAAACTAGGCAGAGTCTACAGTTTTTCAATCGTCAAGGTGTTGCGATCCACAAAGTCTATATCACTGAAAAAAGCAACCGCGACGAGCTGCAGCGTATCGTGGAGGAGTTTGCGCAGGATAAAGCCAATGTACCTCCTTTAGCAGAAGAGGTAGCAAAACCTGAATATCACGCTGTGCCTGCCGGTTTTAGAGAGGAATGGCTGGCACTCAAAGATACGCATGACTTTTTTCCACTCCTGGCTAAACACAAGATTAAGCGTATTGATGCCTTGGCTGCAGCGGGTGAAGACTTAGCTCAACAAATTCCAGTCGAGTCCATCGAAATGCTATTAGAACAAGCGGTTGAGCAGGAGCTACCCATCATGTGTTTTGTGGGTAACGACAATATGGTGCAGATTCATGGTGGAGCAATTTATAAGCTATTACGTACAGGGCCTTGGTTTAATATTCTTGACCCGATGTTTAATTTACATCTAAATACGGAAGCAATAGACTCCGTGTGGGTGGTTAATAAGCCAACGGTAGATGGCTATGTTACGTCGATAGAAGCTTACACCCAAGAGGGCGACATCATTGTCCAATTCTTTGGTTTACGTAAACCGGGCGTTCCTGAAAACACACGATGGCGTCGCTTGTTAGAGTCGTTATGTAAAGCACCGTTAGCCGCGTAGCGAGGAGAGTGGTATGCGGAAATTCCTTGTAGCGATTGGTCTGAGTCTTTTTACTTCCATAGCCGGTGCAGCAGGAGATATCGTCAGTTTAGGTGGTTCAGTCACAGAGATCGTGTATGCCTTAGGTCAAGAGAAGCGTCTGATTGCCACCGACATGTCCAGCTTATACCCATCTGAGGCAAAGGAATTACCTCAAGTGGGTTATTACCGCAACATCAGTGTTGAGGGCATAGTTTCTACAGCCCCGGCGCTGGTTCTTGCCTCAGAAAATGCAGGACCCAAGGAGGTCTTAGATCGTATTGCTGAACTTGGCATTAAGGTAGAGCGCGTGTCGGACGATAGTACGGTGGAGTCGCTGTATCAACGCATTAGTCAGATAGCTAAGGTGCTGAATACAGAGCAGGAGGGAGCGGTTTTGTTGGCAGAGGTAAAAGCAGCGGTAGAAAATGCGATGACATTATCGACCACACCCTATCGTGCGACGTTGGTGGTTAATCGTACCGGTACTTTTCAGGCGGCAGGGGCAGGGACCTCAGCTGATGAACTGATGCGATTAGCGGGTTTTGAAAATATTTTTTCTGAACAGCAGAGTTATAAGCCAGTCTCCAAAGAAAGTTTTTTAGAGCGACAGCCGGAAGTGATTATCACCACCACGGCGTCAGTAGAAAAAAGCGGTGGTCTGACACAATTTGCTAAAGACCCGGTCATTGCCAATACACCAGCCGCAGCCGCAGGGCGTATTGTCGTATTAGATGATTTGTTGGCACTGGGTATGGGACCGCGATTGGATCAGGCGATTCGGCAACTGAGAGCGGTACCTTAATGCAGCGGAGTTTATCAGTGTCAAAGTCTATGTCACAAGCCGTCAATATTAGTATTGAGCTCAAGCAAAGTCGACATAAAAAAAATAGGGTACTGATCGTGTTGGCTTTATTGACGGTATTAAGTCTCATATTAGCCATGACGCAAGGGTCAGTAAAAATACCCTTGGCTGACTTACCTCGTTTACTTTTTAGTAATGATTTAAGTAACCAAGAGCTTATTTATCAGCGCTTGCTTATTAATATTCGATTTCCTAGGGTGCTGTTGGCTGCATTGGCCGGGGGTGTTTTAGCATTTTCGGGGGCGTCTCTGCAGGCCTTGTTTAGAAACCCCTTGGCTGAGCCTGGTTTGATTGGTGTATCTGCGGGTGCCTCATTAGGAGCGGTGCTTTCTATTGTTATTTTAGGCGGCGGTTTTTGGGTCATTGCACCGATGGCTTTTTTAGGTAGTCTGGGGGCTACCTTATTAGCCTACCTAATCGGTAAGCGCTATGGCGGTGTGGCCGGTCTTTTGCTCGCCGGTATTGCTATTAATGCCATTGCCTTTAGTGTCATCGGATTAATGACCTATCTGGCCACGGATACGGAATTGCGTGATTTGACATTTTGGAGTATGGGAAGCGTGGCGACCGGAACCTGGCATTTGCTGTTTGGCCTCATCCCTTGGTCCATTTTGTGCTTAGCTTTTTTGTGGCCACAATGGCGTGCCATGAATGTCTTACTCTTGGGTCCTCAGGAGGTTCAGCACTTAGGTTTTGATATCAAGCAGTTGCGCTGGCGTATGGTGATTGGCGTGTCTTTACTCATAGCACCTTTAGTTGCGGTGACAGGCGGTATTGCTTTTATCGGCTTAGTCGTGCCGCACATCGTCAGGATGCTTTTGGGTGGCAATTATCGTCATGTGCTACCCGCTTCTTTATTTGGTGGAGCCATGTTGTTGATCTGGGCGGATTATTTTGCACGAACCATGATTGCGCCGGCTGAGCTACCGGTAGGATTATTAACAAGTATGATTGGCGGACCTTTTTTCCTCTGGTTGTTACTTAAAAATCGTCGTTAATGGTGGGAATTAATTTGATGAAACAGCAGTTATCAACTGACAACTTAACCATTTATCGTGCCCACAAAAAAGTCCTCCAAGATGTAGGTGTTGCCTTGCAAGGGGGTGATGTCATTGCTTTATTGGGGGCGAACGGTGCCGGGAAGTCAACATTGCTCAGTGTGTTATCCGGAGAAACTGACGGCCTAACGCTTAGTGAGGATACGACGATTCGTATCAACAATGAGAATTTGTGGGAACTAAGCAAAGAGCAATTAGCTAAAAAACGAGCCGTGCTTCCGCAATCCTCATCACTCAATTTTGAACTGTCAGTACTTGATGTGTTGGAGATGGGGCTTTATCCCTTTCCTACGCTGGGTAGTCAGCAACAAAATGAATTGATCGCCAAAGCAATTGCGTTGGCTGATGTGATCCATTTGCGTAGCAAGTCGTATTTGCAATTATCCGGTGGAGAAAAGCAGCGAGTCCAATTTGCCAGAGTGATGGTGCAATTATTGGCAATGCGCACCTTGAGTGATGAAACACTCTACTTTTTATTGGACGAACCTACGGCTAGCTTAGACCCTAAATATCAACAGTTTCTGTTGCAAAAACTGCGCCAATTATCTAAAGAAGATATTGGTATTTTAGTGATTTTGCATGATGTAAATTTAGCTGCCTTTTATTGTGATCGTTTGTTGCTGTTAGCCGATCAAAAAATTCTCTGCTGTGAGGAACCCAAGGTAGCGCTTACCGAGGATAATTTGTACCGTCTTTATGGGGTCAGCGGGCGAGTCGTTGAGCATCCTTTTTATCCTGAAAAATGCTTAGTTGTTTGGTGTTAAGAGAGTAGTGATTTAGGCTTTGCCAAAAAGTGATTTATTTATTAATATAGGAACATCTTTTTTTAGCACTTGGATGATATATTTACGCCGATCAAATAGACTGGCGTGTCGTATCACCGTGCTTCTTCAAACTCCCAGATGAATGATAGGTATCACTCATCTACTTTCTTCATTTTTAGCAATTTTCAATGAAAGCGCCTATTAAGCAAGAAGCTGCGTCAGAGAGCTGGTTTGCAGTGATTACCTTGGCGGTTGCCGCCTTTATTTTTAATACGACCGAATTTGTGCCGGTAGGTTTATTACCGGATATAGCAAAGGGCTTCAGCATGGATGTCGCTCAGACGGGCTTACTGATGACTATCTATGCTTGGGCCGTGACCATTTTTTCTTTGCCGTTGACCATGTTGACGGTGCGCCTTGAAAGACGCCGTTTGTTGATTTTTCTTTTCTGTATTTTTATTGTCAGTCATGCCTTGGCGGCGATTGCATGGAGTTTTTCCTCCTTATTAACTGCGCGTTTAGGCATTGCGATGGCGCATTCAGTGTTTTGGGCAATTACTATCCCGTTAGCGGTGCGCTTGGCGCCTAAAGGCAATAAAACGAAAGCTTTAAGTTTTATTGTCACGGGCTCATCCTTGGCGACAGTTATGGGCGTGCCTTTGGGAACCGTGATTGGTCATCATTTTGGCTGGCGCATCACCTTTGCAGTAATCGGTATCATTGCTACGATTATTTTACTGCTGTTGTGGCGTGTGTTGCCGACCTTAAGCAGTCAGAGTAGTGGTAATTTTAAGGTGATTCCAAGCCTTCTTAAGCGACCAAGTTTGCAATATATCTACCTTAGCTTGGCCTTGGTGATGACCGCTCATTTCACCGCATCGACGTATATTAGTCCGTATTTACAGGATATCGGTGGCATGAGTAATAATGTGGTGGTAATGATGCTATTTGTGATCGGCTTAGCGGGCATTGTCGGGGGGATACTCTTTGCGCGTTATGCAGGGCGCTATGCGTCGGTGATGCTGTTCCTGTCTTTATCAGGACTGATGTTGAGTCTGGCATTATTCTATTTTTCATTGATGCATTGGTGGGCACTTATTCCGATCGCTATTATTTGGGGAATAGTTATTACCCTGATCTCCATGCTTTTGCAGAGCAAGGTGTTGGAAAAAGCACCGGATGCGCCGGATATTGGGATCGCTATTTTTTCTGCTGTCTTTAATATCGGTATTGGTGGCGGTGCCTTGTTGGGTGGACAAATGATTGAGCAGGTGGGGTTGGCAAATATTGCTTATGTCGGTGCTGCCTTGACACTAGTCGCACTGCTTGGCTTTTTCTGGAAGGCTCATTTATTAAAGTGACACGTATCCCAAACAGATATAAACCCTTAAATTTCAACCTTCTACGTCAAACTGACTTAGGTATTTACCCGAAAGTTTTGTAGAGTGCTAAAATACTTCTTTTGACGTCTATTCTTGTTGCGGGGATCGTATGGATCATCAGTTATCTTTACACAAAGACAAAATTAAGTTTGTCCTATTCGAGGGCGTACACCAAAACGCTTTGGATGTTTTACACAGCAATGGTTATACCAATATTGACTACCACAAAAAGGCTTTAGAGGGCCAGGATTTATTGGATGCGGTTAAAGATGCGCATTTTATTGGTATTCGCTCCCGTACGCAGATGACTGCTGAGGTGTTTGCCGCAGCCAAGAAGTTGGTTGGTTTAGGTTGTTTCTGTATTGGTACTAACCAAGTAGACTTAAAAGCCGCTAGGAAGCTGGGTATTCCTGTTTTCAATGCGCCGTTCTCTAATACGCGTTCAGTGGCAGAGTTGGTGTTAGCTGAAATTATCATGCTATTCCGCAAAATCCCTGCAATGAATATGACCTTGCATAGAGGCGGTTGGAATAAATCAGCTGTAGGTAGTTACGAGGTTCGCGGTAAGAAATTAGGCATCATCGGTTACGGTCATATTGGTACTCAGATTGGTATTTTGGCTGAAGCCCTGGGTATGGATGTTTATTACTACGATGTTGAAGCTAAGTTACCATTAGGCAATGCAACCCCGGTTAATACGCTCAAAGAGTTGTTAAACATCAGTGATGCAGTGACTCTACACGTACCTGAGGATGCGACAACTTTCAATATGATGAATGCCGAGCGCATTGCACAGATGAAGAAAGGTGCTCATTTAATCAATGCCTCTCGAGGAACTGTGGTTGATATTGATGCCTTAGCCGAGGCAATTAAAAATGAGCATATCGGTGGTGCTGCGATTGACGTCTTCCCTGTTGAGCCTAAGTCTAACGATGACGAGTTTGTCAGTGCTCTACGCGGCCTAGATAATGTGCTATTAACTCCGCATATCGGTGGTTCTACTCAGGAAGCTCAGGCTAATATCGGTATTGAAGTGGCTAATAAATTAGTTAAGTATTCAGATAATGGCAGTACCTTATCTGCAGTTAACTTTCCTGAAGTTTCTTTACCTAGTGGCGATCGTGAAACTCATCGCTATATGCACATTCATGAAAACAAACCGGGCGTACTCAATGCCATTAACCAGATTTTCATGAAAGATCATATTAATGTGGTCGGTCAATATCTACAAACTGACCCTGAGCTTGGTTATGTCGTGATCGACGTGCAATCTGAAAATCCGGAATTAGCGATTAGTTTATTAAAGAGCGTACCGGGCACTATTCGTACTCGCGTCATTTATTAATTGCATAACATTTGATTGACTTCGGTCAAGCCATGAGTGCTTGACACAAAGGGGTGCCGTGTTTCTTGGGATACAGGCACCCTTATTTTTTTAACTTAATTATTCATATAGTAGGCGAGTCTTTTATGACTGCTCAGCAACACACTGTTAGTCAAAAACCATTTTCTATTTTCGAACGTTTTATCTATGCTTTTTTCTTTGAGATTTTTGGAATAGGCATCAGTACTCCTCTTTTTGCCTGGCTGACTGGTACGCCGATGGTGGATATGGGGGTAATTGCGACAGTCATTGCGGTAATGGCCCTGTTATGGAATATGCTGTTTAACTCTATTTTTGATGCTTGGCTAAAACGAAACCATCTTAGTAAAAATACGCGTCTTAGAGTCTTACATGCCTTTTTATTTGAAGTAGGCCTTATCTGTGGGGCCTTGCCATTTATTATGTGGTGGCTGAGTATCAGCTTGTGGGAAGCGCTGACGCTTGATATCGGGATGATCCTATTCTATCTACCCTATACATACATTTATAGTTTGGTGTACGATAATCTTAGAAAGAATTTTTGGGGTCGTATTAGAACTTAGGCAAAAGAGTGAGTATGGAGCAGTTAGAGTTCTTTGAAATTCCCAGTCCTTGTATTAACGTCTGTGAGTCTAATGACCGTGGTTACTGTAAGGGCTGCTATCGTAGTCGTGAAGAGCGTCAGCGATGGACCACGATGACTGATCCGGAAAAGCGTGAGGTATTGCGACTCTGTGGTTTGCGCAAAAAGCGTGTAGAGCAGCAGGCGGTACTTGACCAGTTACGAAAAATTGAGGGGACTTAGTAGTGTCCCCTTGTTGTGCCTATTACTTATAAAGGTAGTTCGCTACTACCATGTTCAAGATTCCAAGTCCAAGCGATGATTTTTTCAGCGTCATCTTCTGTGCCTGCGTTGTTATAATTTACTAAGCGCTTTATTTTTGCTTCGATTTCATTGCGTGATAGGGTATTGCCCGGATCACCCTTGGGGTCGGTGACTAAAGCGTCAAGTTTGCGACCGTCTGTGGTTGTTACTTTGACCTTACCTACCCACTTTTCAGGATAAGCGGCGTCAACGTCAGGATCTAGCGTCATACTGACTTTTTGGCGGAAGGCATCAATACGCTCATCACCTAAAGCGTGCTCAAATTCATCCAGACCGGCAAAACCGTTATAGGCTAAAACACCTAAGACAGTACCCATGGAGAATTTGGACTGATGTACACTCTGAGGTTTATCAACAGCACCTAAGACGTCAATAGCGGCTTGGTGTACAAAGGTCTTAACTTCGGCCACTTCCTCTGCTTTGACGTCATTTTCCTGCATCACCTTCCATAAGGCATCAGCAGCAGGGTGAGTATGACGGCATGAAGCATGGTATTTAAATGAGGTTTCTAATAAAGCCCAACGCTCACCAAAGCTCTCGACCAATTTATCGGCACGAGGTGCTTGGCTAAAGGCATTGCCCATGCCTTTTTCTCCTTCAAAAATATCCTCAGCACCACTAAAGCCTTTGGCGGCAAGCGACGCAGCCATTAAACCATTAGCAGCAGCTTTGGCGGTGTGTAATTGCTTGGAGTCCGCAGCGGTTTTTAGGAACTCCCACAAACCAGCGGCTTGGGTGCCAGCGCTACCCAAAGCGTCTTGCATTTGCTCGGTAGTTAAACCAAGTAGGCGGCCTACAGTGACAGCAGCAGCAATGGTGCCTGCGGTAGCTGTGGTATGGAAAATCTTATAATGAGAACGGCCTAAGAACTCACCCACACGAATGCCCACTTCATAGCCGACAACACAAGCGGTTAAGAGCTCTTTGCCACTCGCACCAATGTCTTGAGCGATGGCGATGGCAGGAGGAAAAACAACGCAGGCAGGGTGAAAGACCGAGCTATTGTGTAGGTCATCTTGTTCGACCATATGAGCCGCAGCAGCATTAACCATAGCAGCAAAATAAGGACTCGTTTTTTTGCCGCTAGGAATTAACTGGGCGCTACCGTCTGCTGGGCCTTGTTCAGCAGCAAAGGCTGCGATTTTTTGTACAGGTGGTTCGGTAGAACCCGCATAGATAGAGCCTAAGGTATCAAGTAGTAAGTCCTCGCAGCGGCGGATTACCTCAGCTGGAATATCTTCAAACTGTAAATTGGCTGCAAACTCAGCTACAACACGACTGGATGTACTCATGAAAACCTCTTAGAAGGAGCGTGGTAGACCGAGGATGTGCTCAGCTACATAAGAGTAAATCAAGTTAGTAGAAATAGGCGCTACTTGATATAAACGAGTCTCGCGGAATTTACGTTCAACGTCGTATTCGTTAGCAAAGCCAAAACCACCGTGGAATTGTAAGCACGCATTGGCCGCTTCCCAAGCAGCGTCAGCGGCTAGCAATTTAGCCATATTAGCTTGTGCACCGCATGGCTGGTGAGCATCAAATAAGCTTGCGGCTTCGTAGCGCATCAGGCTGGCTGCCTCAATATTGATAAATGCTTTAGCGATAGGGAATTGCACACCTTGGTTTTGACCAATTGGACGACCAAAGACAACACGCTCTTTAACGTATTCGGTCACTTTATCGATAAACCAGTAGCCATCACCGATACACTCAGCGGCGATTAGGGTGCGCTCGGCATTTAGACCATCAAGAATATAGCGGAAACCTTTGCCTTCTTCACCAATGAGATTCTCTTCAGGGATTTCGAGATTATCGAAGAATAGTTCGTTAGTCTCGTGGTTGACCATATTAGGGATAGGCTGCACAGTCATGCCGTTAGCCATGGCATCTTTAATATCAACGATAAAGATAGACATGCCATCGGCTTTGCGCTGAACTTCTTCTAATGGCGTGGTGCGAGCTAATAAGATCATTAGGTCAGAGTTAAGTACGCGAGAAATCCATACTTTTTGACCGTTAACTACGTAGCGACCATCTTTTTTAACAGCAGTTGTTTTTAGTTTGGTGGTATCCGTACCAGTGGTGGGTTCAGTTACTGCCATTGACTGAAGGCGTAATTCGCCAGAAGCAATTTTAGGCAAGTACAATTGCTTTTGTGCTTCGGAGCCGTGACGTAACAGGGTACCCATATTGTACATTTGACCGTGACAAGCGCCGGAATTTCCCCCGTTGCGGTTGATTTCCTCCATAATAACTGAAGCTTCAGTCAAACTTAGGCCGGAACCGCCGTATTCTTCAGGGATTAGGGCGGCTAACCAACCGGCGTCGGTCAATGCTTTTACGAATTCGGTAGGGTAGCCACGCTCTTCGTCCACTTTGCGGAAGTATTCAGCTGAGAATTCACTGCATAGGTCACGAATAGCATCGCGAATATCTTGGTATTTGTCGTCAGTTCTAATCATGTCGTTATAGTCTTTATTTATTGTGTTAAAAATGGTATTAGAACCACTATGCCCCATCCCTCTCAATAAGGCTATTGCCAATTCATAAAGTTTGACTTTACTAAAATAAAAGGAAGAGTTTTTTATGTCCATGTATTTTGATTTGACTGATATGCGATTGATGTTAAATATTGCTGAGGTCAAGAGTCTAACGAAAGCGGCAGAGAGGACATTTTTATCGTTACCGGCAGCCAGTCACCGAATTAAAAATCTGGAAAACAGTATTGGTACAGAGTTACTTTATCGTAGCAGTCAGGGCGTGACCTTGACCCCGGCCGGTGAGGTGTTCGTTGAGCATGCCAAACTGGTGTCACAGCAGCTGCAGTATTTGCGTGGTGATATGAAGGAGTATGCCGAGGGCATACGTGGCAGGATTCGTGTCTATGCTAATACCACAGCGATGAGTGAGTTTATGCCGGCTATTTTGGGTCGTTATCTAGCTTTGCAGCCGGATGTCAGTATTGAGCTACGGGAGCGTCTGAGTATTCAGATTGTGCAGGCGATAACCGAAGGGCATGCGGATATCGGCATTGTGGCAGGGCTTGATGATGCGGTGATGAAAAGCAGCAATTTAGAGTATTTACCTTATCGTGTTAATAAATTAAGTTTTGTCGCTCATCCTTCACATCCGCTTGCCCAAAAAGGCCCCATCGATTTTAGTGAAACCCTGGATGAGAGCTATGTTTGTCTTTCAGAGTGGAGTGCTATCCATGGCTTTTTATTAAAAGCGGCGTCCAGCTTTGGACGCACCCTGAGATATAGAGTAGAGGTAAGTAGTTTTGAAGCCGTCTGTCGAATGGTTGAAGCTAAGGTAGGCGTTAGCGTCATACCGGAAACCGCTATTGATCGCTATGCTCAGGTAATGAACATCACCAAAGTCGATCTAAATGATGCGTGGGCAAATAGGCAATTACAAGTCTGTATCAGACCAAATGAGAAGTTGCCCAGTTTTGCTCAGCCTTTATTAGATTTACTGTTGGAAGATGTGGAGTAGAGCACAGCAAATCAACCACTTTCAATCTAATCAAGGTGGAGTTAAGGGAAGAGCAATTCACTAATCATCTAAGATAGGGCAAGATAGATCGATAAATAAAAAATAGATAATTTTTAAAAGGTCAGATGATGAGTGAAGTGAATCTACAAGACTGGGTGGGTCGTCAACAACGCGTGACAGATTTTATCAGCTTAGCCCATGCTAAAAAAACTGCCTATAGCGTTAATGCGCCGCTACCTACTGATGGCGGTGCATTACCACATTTATGGCATTGGGCATACTTTATTGAAGCCGCACCATTAAATGAGTTGGGTGGTGATGGGCATCCGGCGCGTGGAGGTTTTTTACCCCCTGCAGATAATAGAAACCGTATGTGGGCCGGTGGTCGTTTGAGTTTTGAGCGTCACTTGGTGATTGGCAAGGAAGCGACGTGCATTACCACGATCAAAGCGGTTGTTGAAAAAGAAGGTCGTACCGGCAAGTTGCTTTTTGTCACACTTGAGCATCGCTATGAGCAAGATGGCGAGCTGTGCCTCACTGAAGAGCAAGACATTGTTTATCGTGAACCAACACCGCCGAAGTTGGTAGGTGAGATACCAGCGCCCAACGCGGAGTGGTCGCAAGAGGTTGAGCCAACACCCGTTATGTTGTTTAGATATTCTGCCGTGACCTTTAATGGTCATCGAATCCACTATGATTATCCTTATGTAAGTGGCGTTGAAGGTTATCCTGGCCTAGTGGTTCACGGACCTTTGATTGCAACCAAGGTTTTACAGTCTTTTAGCGAAGCAAATCCTCAAAAAGAAATTACTTATTTTGCTTTTCGCGGCGTACGTCCTTTAATCGGTAGTAATGTATTTAAGGTTGAAGGCGCGTTTGGTGAAGAGGGTACAGCTGATTTATGGGCTCAACAAGATGGGACCATTGCCCAAAAAGCAGAAATTAAATTTAAGTGATTTGAAAGGGAAGAAATATGATTAGGCCTTTAGACGGCATTACGGTATTGAGTTTTGAGCATGCGGTAGCGGCTCCTTTTTGTACGCGTCAATTAGCTGATTTGGGTGCTCGTGTGATTAAGGTTGAGCGTCCGGGTGTCGGGGATTTTGCTCGTAATTATGATGAGCGCGTTAATGGCTTAGCGTCACACTTTGTCTGGATTAATCGTTCCAAAGAGAGTCTGACATTAAACTTAAAGTCAGAAGGTGCAGCAGAAATCCTTGAGCGTATCCTGCCGGAAGTCGATATCTTAGTTCAGAACTTGGCACCGGGGGCGGCTGCGCGCTTAGGTTTATCGTTTGAAACATTGCATGAAAAGTTTCCCCAATTAATTGTTTGCGATATTTCAGGCTATGGCACGGGTGGTCCGTATGAGCAGAAAAAAGCCTATGATTTATTAATTCAAAGTGAGTCAGGTTTCGTCTCTGTGACCGGTTCAGGCGAGGAGATGGCTAAGGCGGGTTGTTCTATTGTCGATATTTCTGCCGCTATGTATGCGTATAGCAATATTTTATCGGCGCTAATTTTACGCGGTAAAACTGGCAAGGGCTCACACATTGATGTATCGATGCTCGAAAGTATGGTTGAGTGGATGGGCTTCCCGATGTACTATGCCTTTAACGGTGCTGAGCCGCCGGTTCGTGCAGGTGCAGCCCATGCGGCCATTTATCCTTATGGTCCGTTCCAAGTGGCAGGTGGCGAAAATGTGATGCTGGGCTTACAAAATGAACGTGAGTGGAAGGTCTTTTGCGAGGAGGTTTTAAAGCAGCCGGAGTTAGCAGATGATCCGCGCTTTAATCGCAATAGCCAACGAACAGAAAATCGTGATGAGCTAAAAGCAATCATCGTCGAGGCGTTCTCGTCTCTTAGCAAGGATGAGGTGATTGAATTGCTGGAGAGTGCAAAAATCGCCAACGCTGCGGTTAATACAATGCATGATGTGTGGAATCACAAACAGCTTAAGGAGCGTAATCGCTGGCGTGACGTAGGTACATCAGCAGGTGTTGTGCCGGCATTGTTACCACCCGGGGTGAATAATGCCTATGAATATCGTATGGATGCCGTACCGGCGTTGGGTGAGCACAGCGAAGCAATTTTAAAAGAGATTGGTTATGAGACTGAGCAAATTGAAAAACTGGCTCAACTCGGCACCATTTAAATTTAGCTATTTGGCGTAAATCCTTATTGCCCTATTGGGTTAAATAGCTTTAAACTTCTAATAAAAGGAGGCTGGTATGGCTAAGAAAAATTTTTATATTCGTTCGGCGCTTTTTGTGCCTGCAGCAAATCTTGATCGCATTCCAAAGGCATTAGCTACCGATGCGAGCATTGTCATTGTGGACCTTGAGGATGCCGTTGAAGCAGATGCAAAGTATAGCGTCAGGCACCAACTTGAAAAATGGGCTAATGATAACCCGGGACGCCGTTTTTTCTTACGTATTAATGATGCAAAGTCCCCATGGTTTATTGATGACTTAGCATTTGCAGGTCGTATTGATAAAAATATCTTAGGGGTTGTGTTGCCCAAGGCTGAAAGTGCAAAGGATGTTGTTCCGGTAGAGCGCTTGGGTGTGCCGGTGATTCCTCTTATTGAAACGGCGGCCGGCGTGACGCATTTAAAAGAGATTTGTGCGGTTGATGGCGTGACGCGACTTTCTATCGGCGAGCTGGATTTAGCCTTAAGCCTTGGTATTGATCGCAATACTGAAGGTGCTAAGCGCTTGTTAAATCATGTGCGTTCACAGGTTTGTCTGCACAGTCGAGCGGCAAAATTAAATCCGCCGCTCGATACTGTCTATCCTAACTTCAAGGATTTAGAGGGTCTAGAGAACCACTTAAATTTCACAAAAGACATGGGTTTTGGTGGCAGCTTATGTATTCACCCGATGCAGCTTGAGGTCATTCATAAGGTCTTCATGCCTAAGCCCGCTGATTTGGAGTGGGCGAATCGTGTGGTAACTGCCGCCAGAAAGTATGGCAATTCAGTTTTTCAGCTCGATGGCGAGATGATCGACCGACCGGTTATTGAGCATGCAGAAGGCCTTCTCAAAGAAACCGATGGCGTGGTGGTTACACGCTAGCAAAGTCGCCTAAGCGTCTCATTTTATTAACAAAAGGCTCGAAAGAGCCTTTCTTTTATTGATCTTTAAAGACAAAAGTGTTATTGTGGCGTGCTAAGCACTGAAAAAGTCAGTTTCACGTCTTTTGTCTCAGATTGGGTTTGCCGGTCATCATGCACTTAAAGAGTTTCTCCCTTTTAAAAGCAAGTTTTTAGTCGGGGGTGGATTTGATTTTCAATGAGTGTTTAGATTTAGATCAGCCAGTTGTGGTTCTTACGTCCACTGATCTAACCACGTAAGCGTACAAAAAAGGCTGTACGTAAAACTGCCATTTTAATAATTAAATTAATTTTTTAAGGATTGTAGCTCATGCCTACCATTAGCCAGCTCGTGCGTAAGCCACGAGAGTCTAGTCGCGCGAACAGCAAGAGCCCGGCGCTCGAAAACTGCCCTCAGCGACGTGGTGTGTGCACTCGTGTGTATACAACCACTCCTAGGAAGCCGAACTCTGCGATGCGTAAAGTTGCTAAAGTTCGCCTAACCAACGGTTATGAAGTTATTTCATACATCGGTGGTGAAGGTCACAACTTGCAGGAACACTCTGTTGTACTAGTTCGCGGTGGTCGTGTTAAAGACTTACCGGGTGTTCGTTATCACATCGTTCGTGGTGCACTTGACTTGCAAGGCGTTAAGGATCGTAAACAAGCTCGTTCTAAATACGGTGCTAAGCGTCCTAAGAAAGCCTAATAGCTTTTTATCAGTAGCTGAAACTGATTGTCCAACCTAGCGATAGGTATTTGCTTCCTGCCCATGGGTGGTAAGCGTGCAGCCGCAGCTGCTGGAGATGTTTTCTGCGGATGTAAGTGGTTGTTCTCTCAATAGACAGCCGTGACTACGAAAGTAGTTCAACTGAATTTGACACAATATAGGAAGTAATAACATGCCTCGTCGTCGTGAAGTACCCAAGCGCGAGATCCTGCCTGACGCAAAGTACGGTAGTGTTGATCTTGCCAAATTTATGAATATTATTATGCTTTCCGGCAAAAAAGCCGTTGCAGAGCGTATCGTTTATGGTGCTTTTAAGCAAATCGAAAGCACTACCGGCAAAGAGCCGTTAGAAGTATTTAATACTGCTATTAATAATGTTAAGCCTGTAGTTGAAGTTAAGAGTCGCCGTGTTGGTGGTGCTAACTACCAGGTACCTGTTGAAGTTCGCCCAGTTCGTCGTATGGCTTTGGCTATGCGCTGGGTCCGTGAAGCAGCCAAAAAGCGTGGCGAGAAATCCATGGATTTACGCTTGGCTGGCGAGTTGCTGGATGCGGCTGAAGGCCGTGGCGGCGCTATGAAAAAACGCGAAGAAATTCACCGAATGGCAGAAGCTAACAAAGCTTTCTCTCATTTCCGTTGGTAACCTAAGGACTTAAAATGGCCCGTAAAACCCCAATCGAAAGATATCGCAATATTGGTATTTCCGCACACATTGATGCGGGTAAGACAACGACTTCTGAACGTATTCTTTTCTATACCGGTATTAATCACAAACTAGGTGAAACCCACGAAGGTTCTGCCACCATGGACTGGATGGAGCAAGAACAAGAGCGTGGTATTACCATCACCTCAGCTGCTACTACTGCTTTCTGGAGTGGTATGGCAGGTCAATTCCCTGAGCACCGTGTAAACGTTATTGATACACCGGGACACGTTGACTTCACGATTGAAGTTGAGCGTTCTATGCGTGTTCTTGACGGCGCTTGCATGGTTTATTGTGCAGTTGGTGGTGTACAACCTCAGTCAGAGACTGTTTGGCGTCAAGCTAATAAGTACCATGTACCTCGCTTAGCTTTCGTCAACAAGATGGACCGTACCGGTGCCAACTTTTTTAAAGTTCACGATCAGTTAAAAACTCGTTTACGTGCTAATCCTGTACCTATCGTTATCCCTGTTGGTGCTGAAGATGATTTCAAGGGTGTAGTTGACCTAATCAAAATGAAATCAATCATCTGGGACGAAGCTAGTCACGGCGTTAAGTTTGAGTATGGTGATATCCCAGCTGAATTACAAGCCGAAGCAGAAGAATGGCGCGAGCAGATGGTTGAAGCAGCTGCTGAAGCCAACGAAGAGCTCATGAATAAGTACCTCGAAGAGGGCGAGCTAACTGAAGAAGAGATTGTAGAAGGTTTACGTATCCGCACTATCGCGTGTGAGATTCAGCCAATGCTTTGTGGTTCTGCATTCAAAAACAAAGGCGTTCAGCGTATGCTTGACGCAGTTATTGAGTTCTTACCTGCACCGACAGAAATTCCTCCGGTTCAAGGTGAGGATGATGAAGGTAACCCTATCACTCGTAAAGCTGATGACAAAGAGTCGATGTCAGCGCTTGCGTTTAAGTTAATGTCTGACCCATTTGTCGGTCAATTAACTTTCGTACGTGTTTACTCAGGTATTATTAAATCCGGTGACACCGTTTACAACCCAGTAAAAGGTAAGCGCGAGCGTATCGGTCGTATCCTTCAGATGCACGCTAACAACCGCGAAGAGATTAAAGAAATTGTTGCCGGTGACATTGCCGCCGTTGTTGGTCTTAAAGACGTAACAACAGGTGAGACCTTATGTGACATGAATAATCACATCGTCTTAGAGCGCATGGAGTTCCCTGAGCCGGTTATCTCATTAGCTGTTGAGCCAAAATCCAAGGCTGACCAAGAGAAGATGGGTGTTGCATTATCTCGTTTAGCTCAGGAAGACCCTTCGTTCCGCGTTTCTTCTGACGAAGAATCCGGCCAAACTATTATTTCCGGTATGGGTGAATTACACCTAGAAGTATTAGTTGACCGTATGAAGCGTGAGTTCAACGTAGAAGCTAATATCGGTAAACCACAAGTTGCTTATCGCGAAACTATCCGTAAGACGTGCGACGAAGTTGAAGGTAAGTTTGTTCGTCAATCCGGTGGTCGCGGTCAGTACGGTCACGTTGTTCTTAAGCTTGAGCCATTAGAGCAAGGTGGCGGTTATGAGTTCGTTGACGAAATTAAAGGTGGTGTAGTTCCTCGTGAATTTATCCCTGCCGTTGACAAAGGTATTCAGGAAACTCTTCCTGCCGGTATTTTAGCCGGTTACCCTGTGGTTGACGTTAAGGCAACTCTATTCTTCGGTTCATACCATGACGTTGACTCTAACGAGAACGCGTTCCGTATGGCCGCATCTATGGCCTTCAAAGAAGGTATGCGTAGAGCAGATCCTGTGTTGTTAGAGCCTACGATGGCAGTAGAAGTAGAAACACCGGAAGACTATGCCGGTACAGTCATGGGTGATCTATCATCACGCCGTGGTATTGTTCAGGGTATGGATGATATTCCTGGTGGCGGTAAGATCATTAGAGCTGAAGTACCTTTAGCTGAAATGTTCGGTTACGCTACAGATCTACGCTCATTAACTCAAGGTCGCGCTACATACTCAATGGAGTTTAAACACTACACTGAGGCGCCTAAAAATGTTGCAGAAGAAGTTATCGCTTCTCGCAGCTAGTTATTGTTGATAAAATACTGCATTGGGCATCTTAACCCGGTGCAGTAAACATTGTTTTTAAAAATTTATTGATTGGAATTTTAATATTATGGCTAAAGGTAAGTTCGAACGTACCAAACCACACGTAAACGTTGGTACTATCGGTCACGTTGACCACGGTAAAACCACTTTAACAGCAGCTATTTGTACTGTACTAGCTAAAGAGTACGGTGGTGATGCGCGCGATTACGCTCAGATTGATGCAGCTCCTGAGGAAAAAGCACGTGGTATTACCATTTCTACGTCTCACGTAGAATACGAAACCCCTAACCGTCACTACGCACACGTTGACTGCCCAGGTCACGCGGACTATGTTAAGAACATGATTACCGGTGCAGCTCAGATGGACGGTGCGATTTTAGTTTGTTCAGCTGCAGATGGCCCAATGCCTCAGACACGTGAGCACATCTTATTATCACGTCAGGTTGGTGTACCTTACATCGTTGTTTTCCTAAACAAAGCTGACTTAGTTGATGACGAAGAGTTAATCGAGTTAGTTGAGATGGAAGTTCGTGAGCTATTAAGCATGTACGATTTCCCAGGTGATGACACGCCAATCATTAAGGGTTCTGCTCGTTTAGCCTTAGAAGGCGACGAAGGTCCTTTAGGTAAGGAAGCTGTTTTAGCGTTAGCTGAAGCGTTAGACACTTATATCCCAACGCCAGAGCGTGCGGTTGACGGTTCTTTCCTAATGCCGGTTGAGGATGTATTCTCTATTTCTGGTCGTGGTACGGTAGTCACCGGTCGTATTGAGCGCGGTATTATTAAAGTGGGTGAAGAGATCGAGATCGTTGGTATCCGTGAAACTCAGAAATCCATTTGTACCGGTGTTGAGATGTTCCGTAAGTTACTCGACCAAGGTGAGGCGGGTGATAACGTTGGTATTTTACTACGTGGTACGAAGCGTGAAGACGTTGAGCGTGGCCAAGTATTAGCTAAGCCGGGTTCAATCAACCCACACACTAAGTTCTCAGCCGAAGTGTATATTTTATCTAAAGAAGAGGGTGGTCGTCACACGCCATTCTTCCAAGGTTACCGTCCTCAGTTCTACTTCCGTACAACTGACGTAACCGGTACGATTACACTACCAGCTGATAAAGAGATGGTACTTCCTGGTGATAACGTGTCAATGGACGTTGAGTTAATTGCACCTATCGCGATGCAGGAAGGTCTACGTTTCGCTATCCGTGAGGGTGGCCGTACCGTAGGTGCCGGTGTTGTTGCTAAAATCGAAGCTTAATTAA
>NZ_KB892297.1 GCF_000373745.1 Oligella ureolytica DSM 18253
TTTCGCTAGTGTGTGCGCTGATTTTGAGGCCGAGTTAGTGGCGTTTGATGGGGAGGACGACCATGTTCACTTATTAGTGAACTACCCGCCCAAAGTTGCCATATCAAAACTGGTTAATAGCCTAAAGGGTATATCCAGTCTTCTTATCCGAAAAAAGAACTACCCCAACATTAAAAAGAAACTGTGGAAAGGGGCTTTATGGTCGCCAAGTTATTTTGCTGGAAGCTGTGGCGGCGCGCCGATTGAAATCATTCGACAGTATATCGAGCAACAGCAAACGCCACCATAGATTAAAGGACGGCGTTGCCGTCCGCGCTATTCATCCTCGCCCTAAACGACGAGGCTTTCCGCTCATTTTGGTAAAACTTAAACGACTAAGCTGTGCCCGTGTGTTACCACGGTTAGTCGCGACCAGTACAGCTTCATTTTGGTCATTACGAGTCACATGAAAATTTAGGACCGGCTCCTGCTTTTCTTCTGTCCCTTGAATAAAAACAGGGATAGAATAGCGCAGCACAAATGTCAAACCGCTATCGCCTTCACTTTCCAGTGGCAGCTCATCGACCACAATGCGATAGGCCTGTTCTTGGTGATTTTCTAAATTACCAACTCGCACTAAGCGAACAAACTGCCTTTGACCAGCTTCCACCTTAATAAGTGGTGGACTGGCGACAAAATGTGGTGTTGCTTCAAGCACATCTTGTTGAGTCTGCTGACTCCAAGCAAACACTCTGACTTGAGCGTGGAGCGCAGTACCTGAGGTATTGGTTAACCATATACCATCTGATGGTTGGCTTTGGTTAATATCAAGCACAATAGGAGTCACCTGTAAACCGGCTGACATCACCGGCATGGACATCATCACTACAAGTGTAATAATTATTGCTTTTACAATTTTGACGTACTGCATCGATAATTCCTATGTGCTTAAAGTAATCTATTAGCATTATCAGAAACACTAATATACTGATAATGTAACATTTTTTAAAAAAACCGACAAAAGCGACAAATAAAGATAAAAATGTGCATAAAAACGAATACTTAACTAGTTCCAAAGACAAAATTACGTCAGAAAAAGGGATGCATTTTAAATTATTTTTACATCCTGCTCTTGAACCGTCGCAAACTGATTAAAAACCAATGCCATGGAACAACGTTGAGAGTTTCCTACGCCTAAGCTAGGGAGCCAGTGAAGAAAGAGTTCGCCTCTTGATAGAGCGGCTAAGCCATTGGAGATACCAGCTTGTTTGGTCCCCCCAGCCGGACTTGAACCGGCGACCAAAGGATTATGAGTCCTCTGCTCTAACCAACTGAGCTACAGGGGGCTTTTGACATTTACTGTTATTTTGACATTTACTGTTAAATAAAGAAATTCTTTGAGCAAAGTACTAACATGTAAAAGCTAAGCTGATCATATTAGCTTAAATTTTAATTTAAATCAATTTAATTTCTCAATCACTTCAATTGCTATCTTGAATTAAACAAGCTAGTATGATTTAACATCAAATTCACCCTTTAAACTTTATCTAATTATACGTGTCGGTATGAGTTCATCTTTGCGTCAATACCCTATGTGGGTCGGTGTGGTGACGTTAATTCTATCCATTATTTCTTTGTGTACTGGCACTTCTTTCGCCAAAACCTTATTCAGCGAAGTTGGTGCGATCGGTACGACGACATTCAGAATCTTTTTCTCTGCCTGTGTTTTGTGGTTAATCTGGCGGCCTTGGCGTATTCCCTTAACCCGTGTCGATCTTACAACAATCATTCCCTATGGGGTTTGTATTGTCGGTATGAACTTACCGTTTTACTTATCGCTGCAAACTTTGCCCGTAGGCATTGCGCTAGCCATTGAGTTTACCGGTCCACTAGGATTAGCAATTTATAAATCCAGAACACGTTTTGATTTTTTATGGATTACCTTTGCTGTTATCGGGCTATACCTATTGTTATGGCCGGGCGCAGACTCAGAAGAACTCATTGCATTAGATTTGGCCGGCGTCATCTATGCGCTTATTGCAGGGGTTTTCTGGGCCAGCTATATTCTCGTAGGGCAAATGGCGCGTCGTGTACATCCGGCCCACGTGACCTCCTATGGCTTGACCGCTGCTGCGATCTTTATTTTACCTTTGGGGTTAATAAGTGGTGGCACAACCATGTTCAATCCCAATCTGTTGCTTTTTGGCTTAGCCATCGCTATTTTATCGAGTGCCCTACCCTACAGCTTAGAAATCTTTGCCTTGCGTATCTTGCCTGCTAAAACCTTTAGTATCATGCTGAGCTTAGAACCGGCCGTGGGTGCTTTGGCTGGTATCATTATTTTGGGTGAGTTCATTGAGTCTAAGCAATGGATGGCTATTCTGTTAGTTGTCTGTGCCTCCGCAGGTTGTACAGCCACAGCAGTGCGTGATCACCGTAAAAACACAGCTAAAGCAAGCTCAAAAGATCACAATAATTCGCCTAACTAAATTAAGTGATAACCTCATTTCAATTGAAAAAACAATTAATTAAGGATAATCTTATGCTTCAACTTACTTGTTCTGAGTAAGCCTATCCCCACTTTTTTGTTTTTGCTTTTATGGTTTCTACTGAGCGTCAGTACCCTATGTCGCTAGGTGCCTTAGCGCTTATTTTGTCGATTATTTCTCTTTGCGTCGGCACCTCTTTTGCAAAGAGCTTATTTGATTCACTTGGCCCCATTGGCACCACCACACTAAGATTGGTCTTTTCGACCTGTTTTATGTGGTTATTTTGGCGACCGTGGCGACTTGCCTTAACACGCTCTGATTTAGCGAGTGTGATACCCTACGGCGTATGCATGGTCGGAATGAATAGTTTTTTCTATCTGGCCATAGGCAAACTACCTCTCGGTGTCGCCATCGATATTCAATTTTCCGGGCCTTTGACGATTGCTGTACTATCCTCCCGGTCTAAATATGATTTTCTATGGGTGCTGTTAGCTTTAAGCGGTTTGTATTTACTACTTTGGCCAAGCGCAGAGAGTGATGAGCTATTTAGCCTGGATCTATCAGGTATTGTTTTTGCGTTGATCGGCGGTGTCTTTTGGGCATGCTATATATTGGTCGGCCAACGTGCCCGAATGATTCATCCGGGTCTAATTACCAGCTATGGCTTTGTGACGGCTTCGTTGATTATTTTGCCTATCGGTATTATCGCTGCCGGACCGGTTATTTTTAATCCCAATATCCTACTTTATGGTCTGGGCATCGCTCTTTTGTCTAGTGCCATCCCCTTTACCTTAGAGATTTTTTCACTGAGAATTTTACCGCTTAAAACATTTAGCATCATGGTCAGCTTAGAACCAGCCATAGGCGCTTTAACCGGTATTATCATTCTTAATGAAATGCTGGAAGCTAGGGAATGGATCGCCGTACTGCTCATTGTTTTTGCTGCCATCGGCACGACAGCGACGACAGTACAAAACAGTCGCCGCACAAAGAGCAAGAGCCAGAAATAATCCGGCTCCTTACGATACAATCAATCTGCTAACTATCAAGGATACAAACCACGTACCTTGCGCTGCTCTAAAATTCGAGTACACGCAATCACAAAAGCCGCCGTGCGCATCGTAATATTGTGATGCTTGGCAACCTCTCGAATACCGCGATACGCTTCGCGCATCATACGGTCTAACCGATGATTAATCTCATCAACTGTCCAGAAAAAGCTGGAGAAGTCCTGAACCCATTCAAAGTAGCTGACGGTCACACCGCCGGCATTGGCCAATACATCAGGCACAATAAAGACGCCCTTATCAATCAAGATATCATCTGCTGCCGGCGTAGTCGGACCATTGGCCCCTTCCACTAACACTTTCGTCTTAATAAGATGGGCATTTTGCTCAGTGATCGCATTTTCTAAGGCGGCAGGGATTAAAAAATCCGTCTCAATAGCCCAGAATTCATCTACCGTAACTTCTGTTGCCCCTTCAAAGCCCTTAATACCGCCATGATGCTCGACATGCTCTAACAGCTTAAAGATATCAATACCGTCTTCATTAATTACGGTCGCTGTATGATCTTGTAAAGCGACGATTTTTGAGCCGGACTCAAAAAATAGGCGTGCTGCCGTACCGCCGACATTACCAAAACCTTGAATCGCGACACGTGCGTCTTTAAGCTCAATACTCAAATCCTTGGCAGCTTCTGACGCAGCAACAAACACACCACGCCCGGTCGCCTCAACACGGCCTAAACTACCGCCCAAAGCGATCGGCTTACCTGTTACCACGCCAGTTGTGGTATGACCTTGGTTCATGGAATATGTGTCCATCATCCATGCCATCACCTGAGGGCCCGAATTAACGTCCGGTGCCGGAATATCTTTTAAAGGACCAATAACGTCACCAATCTCTGAGGTATAGCGGCGTGTGACACGTTCAAGCTCTTTTTGGGAATAGTTACGTGGGTCAATACGGATACCACCTTTAGCACCACCAAATGGCAAATTAACCGCGGCACACTTAATGGACATCCAACCGGCCAATGCCATCACTTCTGACAGATTCACATCTTGGTGGAATCTAACGCCCCCCTTACCCGGGCCACGAATGGTATTGTGCTGCACACGATAGCCTTCGAAATGGGCTAAAGTACCATCGTCTAATTCGATAGGTACATCGACCACTAAAATTTTCTTAGGACGCTTTAAAGTCTCAATCCATGGGCTTAAACTACCCATATAAGGCGCAATACGATCAATCTGCTGTAAAAAGATGCCCCAAGCACCTACGTCATTTTGATCAAGATAAGAAGGTAAAGCATTGCTATTAGCGCTTATTTTTTGCTCCACGAAAGCTCTCCATATTTTTTAAATATTATTGATTCTATTACACTGGCAAATAATTTATCGATAGATCATATAAAAAACAAAAATCCCCGAATCATTCATTCGGGGACTTAGTCATAACTTCTAAAGCCAGAAATTATCTTTCGGATCTTGGCGTCACATCACGGTGAGTAGCACCAATGTATAGCTGACGTGGGCGACCGATCTTATAATCAGGATCACCTAACATCTCATTCCATTGAGCAATCCAACCCACAGTACGTGCTAAAGCAAAGATAGCCGTAAATAAAGAAGTTGGGATACCAATAGCACGCTGAACGATACCGGAGTAGAAGTCTACGTTAGGGTATAGCTTACGCTCAACGAAGTACTCATCCTCAAGTGCAATGCGCTCTAACTCCATCGCTAACTTGAATAACGGATCATTTTCTAAACCTAATGCGCTAAGTACTTCTTTACACGTTTCTTGCATTAACTTGGCACGTGGATCGTAGTTCTTGTAGACACGATGACCGAAGCCCATTAAGCGTGTCGGATTGTTTTTATCCTTAACCGCTTCCATGAACTCGCCAACCTTCTCAATACCGCCATTGACTTGAATCTGCTCAAGCATATTCAAACAAGCTTCGTTGGCACCGCCGTGTGAAGGACCCCATAAGCAGGCAACACCAGCTGAAATAGCAGCAAATGGATTCGTACCGGAAGAACCGCATAATCTTACAGTTGAGGTTGAGGCATTTTGCTCGTGGTCCGCATGTAAAATCAGGATACGGTCTAATGCACGCTCAACGACTTCATTAACTTCGTAGTCTTCGCAAGGCGTAGCAAACATCTGACGAAGGAAGTTACCAGAGTAGCTTAAGTCATTTTTTGGATAAATGTACGGCTGACCTTTGCTGTATTTATAAGCCATTGCAACAAGTGTAGGCATCTTAGCAATTAAACGAATTGCTGAAATGTCACGGTGCTCAGGATTATTGATATCAGTCGAGTCGTGATAGAAGGCCGACATCGCGCCAACTAAACCGGTTAAAACAGCCATCGGGTGTGCATCGCGACGGAAGCCACGTAAGAAGAAATGCATCTGCTCGTTGACCATATTGTGGCGATTCACAGATTCATCAAATGCCTTCTTCTGCTCTTCATTAGGGAGTTCGCTTTTTAATAATAGATAGCAAACTTCTAAGAAATCACAATTAACTGCTAACTGCTCAATCGGGTAACCGCGATATAGTAACTCACCCTTATCACCGTCAATATACGTGATAGAAGAGCCACATGAAGCAGTTGCCATAAATCCCGGATCATACGTAAAATTACCGGTTTGACCGTACAGCTTACGTATGTCCATAACGTCGGGGCCAATCGTGCCTTGATAAATTGGCAGCTCAATTGATGGCGAACCGTCTGAAAAGCTTAATGTGGCTTTTTTATCGGATAATTGCATCTTGGTTTTTTCCTTTAAATGTAAGCTAAAGGTTAGTGACTATTAGGCTTCTCGAATTTTCTGAACAAGTCGGCATATATTATCAGTGTAGTATTCGCCTTGTGGTTCAGTTTTGCCTAATAAGATCTCCAATAGCTGGTTGTCGTCTAGCTGAAATAATTTAGTCAGCGATAGTACATCCTCATCACTTAACTGCTCTTCATATTGGTCAAGAAAGCGAGTGAGGATTAAATCATTTTCCAATAAACCACGTCGTGCACGCCAACGTAGGCGTGCACGCGCAAGTTCAACTTCTGATATGCTCATCCGTAGTACTCTTAGCTAAATAGCACAGTGATTAAACTGTACGACGAACTAGCATCTCTTTGATCTTACCGATCGCACGAGTCGGGTTTAAGCCCTTAGGACATACATCCACACAGTTCATGATAGAGTGACAACGGAATAAGCGGTATGGATCTTCAAGATTATCCAAACGCTCAGCCGTTGCCTCATCGCGGCTATCTGCTAAGAAACGATATGCCTGCAGTAAACCGGCCGGACCCACGAATTTGTCAGGGTTCCACCAGAACGACGGACATGAGGTTGAGCAACAGGCACAAAGAATACACTCGTATAGGCCATCCAACTCCTCACGCGCCTCAGGACTCTGTAGACGCTCTTTTTCAGGAGCCGGCGTGTCATTGATCAAGTATGGACGCACTGAATGATACTGATTGAAGAAGTGAGTCATATCAACAATCAAATCTCGGATGACCGGTAAGCCCGGCAACGGACGTAATACGATCGGCTCTTTTAGGTCACGTAAGTTAGTAATACATGCAAGCATATTTTTACCGTTAACGTTCATAGCATCAGAACCACAAACACCCTCACGGCACGAGCGACGAATTGAAATACTGTCATCTACATCGTTTTTGATGCGTACAATCGCATCTAATAACATTTTGTCAGACGGCTCAAGCTCTACGTCAAGTTTTTGCATGTAAGGACGTTCATCCTTGTCCGGGTCGTAGCGATAAATCTCAAATTTAACAATTCGTTTAGACATAATTCTTACCTTTACTCCTTAGAATGTACGCTTCTGCGGAGCTACTGATTCTACTGTTAGTGGCTTCATTTGAACAGGTTTGTACTCTAAGCGACTGCCTTCTGAGTACCAGAGGGTATGCTTCAACCAATTCTCATCATCACGTTCCGGGTGATCATTTAGCGCATGGGCTCCACGGCTTTCGGTACGAGCAGCAGCTGATGTGATGGTTGCACGGGCAACCTCAACCATATTGGCGATCTCTAAGCCCTCTTGGCGAGCCATATTAAAGACTTTTGATTTATCTTTGTAGTAGATGTGATTTGCCTGCTCAGCAATTTCTTCAATCTGATTGACACCCTCGTTGAGAAGATCCAAAGTACGGAACACACCACAATGTGCCTGCATAGAAACGCGCATTGCATTACCGACATCTTGAACTTTTTCACCGGACGTGCGAGACTCAAGCTCATTAACACGACTGAGTGACTTTTCAACAGACTCCATCGGAAGATCCTGATGGCTTCTTTGATTCTCTAAGTGCTGCTCAACAATGTAGTTACCGGTCGCACGACCAAAGACAATTAAGTCAAGTAAAGAGTTGGTACCTAAACGGTTAGCACCGTGAACAGACGTCGCTGCACACTCACCGACAGCAAATAAACCATTAATGACTTTATTTTCGCCATTGACATAGTCTACTACCTGACCTGCGATATTGGTAGGTATCCCCCCCATCTGGTAGTGGATTGTAGGTACCACCGGAATTGGGTCTTTAATCGGGTCAACGTTACCGAAGCGAATAGCAATTTCGCGAATCGAAGGTAGACGCTTGTTAATCACATCAGAACCTAAGTGATCAAGTTTGAGTACGACGTGATCGCCATTAGGGCCACAACCACGACCTTCTTTAATCTCTTGGTCCATTGAACGTGAAACGAAGTCACGCGGTGCCAAGTCTTTGAGGGTAGGAGCATAACGCTCCATGAAGCGCTCGCCGTCTTTATTTAAAAGGATACCACCCTCACCACGTACACCCTCAGTAATTAGAACGCCTGCTCCTGCCACACCCGTTGGGTGGAACTGCCAGAACTCCAAGTCCTGTAAAGGAAGACCGGCACGAGCAGCCATACCAAGACCATCACCTGTATTAATAAAGGCATTGGTAGAAGCAGCCCAAATACGACCTGCACCACCGGTTGCCAACACAGTAGCCTTCCCTTCAAGAATGTAGATATCACCTGTTTCCATCTCAAGTGCAGTCACACCCAACACATCACCATCGTCATTACGGATTAAGTCTAAAGCCATCCACTCAACGAAGAAATGCGTGCGAGCAGCGACGTTACGCTGATAAAGTGTATGCAACATAGCATGACCGGTACGGTCAGCAACAGCACAGGCACGTTGAACCGGCTTTTCACCGAAGTTTGCAGTATGACCGCCGAAAGGACGCTGATAAATCGTACCGTCTGCATTACGGTCAAACGGCATACCAAAGTGCTCTAACTCATAGACTGCATTTGGCGCTTCGCGACACAAGAACTCAATCGCGTCTTGGTCACCTAACCAGTCAGAACCCTTGACCGTATCATACATGTGCCACTGCCAGTGGTCTTCGCTCATATTACCGAGTGAAGCACTCACACCACCTTGGGCAGCAACAGTGTGCGAACGTGTAGGGAAAACTTTTGATAAAACAGCAACAGACAAACCGGCCTGAGCTAATTGTAATGAACAACGCATACCGGCACCACCGGCGCCTACGACGACCACGTCAAATTGACGACGGGGTAAAGAAGAATTAATTGCAACCACGGCTTATAGACTCCAAAGAACACTTGCAAAATAAACAACCGAAGAGACTAACCACATAACAGTTAGAACCTGAAGAGACAAACGAAGCGTCGCACAGGTTGCATAGTCCATCCAAATATCACGCACACCAACCCAAGCGTGGTAAGCCAACGCTAAAAAAGCAAGTGTGGTAGAAATTTTACCGGTAGGAAATCCACCAAACCAAGTAAAAGTGAACAGGTTTGTCCAGGAGTCGTAATCGATTTTTGTGAAGATTACTGCTAATAAAAACAGAATTGAGTAAACGGCCAGGATAATGGCTGTCGTACGCTGTGCGATGAAGTCCATCGTACCGTAACCGGCTCCAACAGCAAGGCGCTTATGACCATATTGTTCGTAACGATGTTCCATTAGAGCACTCCAAACATTTTAATTGCAAAAATAACGGTCAGAACAAGACTGACTATCAAGACTAATTTGGCACTTTTTTGTGCATCGGCTTTTTCTAAGCCGCGACCAAAATCTAACGTCAGGTAACGGATACCGGCACAAAGATGATGCATAAAGCCCCAGATTAAAACTAATAAAATCAGCTTTAGAAGAAAACCGCCAAAACCGCTGCCTAAATTAGCAAAAGACTCAGGCGAGCCGACGCTCGCAGCAAATAAAGGCACGAGAATGATAGGCAGCGCTAAAAACAGCAAAGCACCACTGACTCGATGCAAAATCGATACCTTACCGGGAAGTGGCAATTTGTAATCGACGGTAATATTCCTTAAGCTCAAATTACGAAATTCGCGATTAGGCTTTTTTTGATTTTCAGACATAGTAGATTGGCCTCAACTTAACAAAGAAACCTCAAGTAACCATTAAAATGGTGTAGTTAAAAAAAAGACATGCGCCATTAGTTTAAACTATTTCTGTAAAAATAGTCCCTTGTTAGATACATTCCTTTACGAATTTCTATCGGTTTATCACCATAAGTGTAAGCAATTCGATTAATTGCCAACAAAGGGTAATCCTCAGGAATATCTAGTAAACCGGCCACTTTGGTACTCGCTGCCACCGCATATAGCTGCTCTTCGGCACGAATCATGCTCACACCGAACTCTGATTCAAACAGACCATATAAGGGTAATTGCTTCTGCAAAAGCTCAAGTGTCAGATTCTTGAAACTGCCGGCAGGCAAAATAATCTGTTCAAAAACCACCGGCTTATCACCAAAGTGCATCACCCGTTCAATCTCAACAATATCACTGGCAACAGACAGCTCTAATAGATCCAACTCCAATTGCTCTGCCGGACGTATCAAACAGGACAAGAACTTGCTCGCTGGTTTTTCTTTTTTTTCTTGACCATGGCGACTTGCTAAACGCAAAAAGCGATAGCGTACTTCGTCTTCATGATGTGTAGCAACAAAAGTACCCTTGCCTTGGCGACGAATCAAGACGCTCTCTGCGGCCAACTCATCAATAGCCTTGCGCACAGTGCCTTGACTAACGTGATATAGATTAGCTAACTCAACTTCGCTAGGAATGCTCTCTCCGGGCTTCCACTCCCCAGCACCCAGACTCTCTAAGAGCAATTCCTTAATTTGCTTATATAAGGGGGAAAATGCAGCACGCTGGCGCGCAGTCGCGGCAGCCTTGGCATTTCTGGCACCAAGTGTCCTTGGCCCCCTAGGCGCTGCGACTCTCAACCCCTTGCGAGGAGATGTTTTGCTCGGTGACTTTGACGGTGATTTACTCATAGTTTTTATAAAAAAAAGTTGCCCTATTATCGCACCCCAAATCAAAAATGTCTATTCATCTATAAGACATAAGATATAAGATATAAGTCGTCATTGACGTAAGACGAATATTCGTCTAAAGTAAACAAGATTTTTAAACGTTTAATCACATTAGTATGTGTAAAAAGCTGGAGTTACTTTTATGTCAAAACCTGCTATTCGTGTAGCGGTAACAGGTGCTGCTGGCCAAATCGGCTACGCCCTTTTATTCCGCATCGCTTCGGGTGAAATGCTTGGTAAAGACCAACCCGTCATCCTTCAATTACTAGAAATACCTGATGAAAAAGCACAAAACGCCCTTAAAGGCGTGATGATGGAGCTCGACGACTGCGCCTTCCCGCTATTAGAGGGCATGAGCGCTCACAGCGATCCCAAAGAAGCATTTAAAGACGCTAAGATTGCTTTATTAGTTGGTTCTCGCCCTCGTGGCCCGGGTATGGAGCGCGCTGATCTTCTACAGATTAACGCCAAAATTTTTATCGAGCAAGGTAAAGCACTTAATGAAGTAGCCGATCGTGACGTTAAAGTACTAGTTGTCGGCAACCCTGCAAATACCAATGCGTATATTGCAATGAAGTCTGCTCCTGACCTACCTGCTAAAAACTTCACCGCTATGCTTCGCCTAGACCACAACCGTGCGCTTACTCAATTAGCTCAAAAATCCGGCAAAGCAGTTAAAGACATCGAAAACTTCGCTGTGTGGGGCAACCACTCGCCAACCATGTACCCTGACTACCGCTTCGCTACGGTTAACGGCGCAAGCTTAAAAGACACTATCAATGATGAAGAGTGGAATAAAAACGAGTTTATTCCTAAGGTCGGCAAGCGAGGTGCAGCCATTATTGAAGCACGTGGTCTATCTTCTGCCGCGTCAGCCGCCAATGCAGCCATTGATCACATCCGTGATTGGGTGTTAGGCTCTAATGGCCAATGGGTCACCATGGGTATTCCTTCTGATGGCTCATACGGCATCCCTGAAGGCATCATGTACGGCGTGCCGGTGATCTGCGAAAATGGCGAATACAAGCGCGTTGAGGGTTTAGAAATTGATGACACCTCTCGCCAATACATGGAAAAAACGTTAAACGAACTCCTCGAAGAACGTAATGGCGTTGCTGATTTATTAAAATAATCCTCTATACGATTATTCTAAATCAATAAAAGCAGATTAACTCTGCCAAAAGAAAATAGCCATCCGTTACGCTTAGCGGATGGCTGTTATTTTAATTACTATAACTTATAGAGACAACATATGAGTCAACTTTCTGCAGGAGCCGCTTTTCGCAAAGCATTAGCCGAGGAAAAGCCTTTACAAATCATTGGCGCTATTAATGCCAACCATGCATTATTAGCAAAGCGCGCCGGCTTTAAAGCCATTTATTTATCAGGTGGCGGTGTCGCTGCCGGCTCACTCGGTTTACCCGATTTAGGCATCAACACATTAGACGATGTACTAACCGATATTCGCCGCATTACCGATGTCTGCGACACCCCATTATTGGTGGATATTGATACCGGCTTTGGCCCTTCCGCCTTTAATATCGCTCGCACTATTAAAAGTCTAATTAAATTTGGTGCTGCCGCCTGTCACATCGAAGACCAAGCCGGGGCTAAGCGTTGCGGTCATCGCCCTAATAAAGAGATTGTTACTACTGAGGAAATGGTTGACAGAGTCAAAGCTGCAGTCGATGCTAAAACCGATCCTGACTTTTATATCATTGCACGTACCGATGCTATCCAAAGCTTTGGCGTAGAGGCTGCTTTAGAGCGCGCAGCAAAATGCGCAGAAGCTGGCGCCGATGCCATTTTTGTTGAAGCGGCTCATGATTTAGATACCTACAAGCAATTCACCGACAACCTTGATGTTCCTGTCTTGGCAAATATCACTGAGTTTGGTGCGACGCCTTTATTTACGGTGGATGAGCTCGCCTCAGCTAACGTCGGCATGGTCTTATACCCATTATCAGCCTTCCGCGCTATGAACAAAGCAGCTCAAAACGTTTACGAAGCCATTCGCAGAGATGGTCATCAGAAAAACGTGATTGACACAATGCAAACACGCATGGAGCTCTACGAAAGTATCGGTTACTTTGAGTTTGAAGAGCATTTAGATAATTTATACGCTAAAAAATAATTTTTGACCACCTATAGGAGGAATTATGAGTCAGACAGAACAAAGCACTGAAAACAAACCAAAAGCTAAAAAATCAGTGGCACTATCAGGCGTTGTTGCAGGCAACACAGCACTGTGTACCGTTGGCCTATCGGGCAATGACCTACACTATCGTGGCTATGATATTTTAGAACTGGCGGGAGAGTGTGAATTTGAAGAGGTAGCACACTTACTCATTCACGGCAAACTACCCAACACAGCAGAACTTGAAGCCTACAAAGCAAAATTAAAAAGGCTTCGCGGCTTACCGTTAGCCGTTAAAGAAGTGCTAGAAAGCCTTCCTGCAGCCAGCCACCCAATGGATGTGATGCGCACCGCCGTATCCGCATTAGGTTGCGCCCTACCAGAAAAAGACGACCACAACGCCGCTGACGCACGTGATATTGCCGATCGCCTCATTGCAAGCCTAGGCTCTGCCCTACTTTACTGGTACCATTTCAGTAACAACGGTGTTGTCATTGATGTCGAGTCTGACGAGGACAGTATCGCAGGCCATTTCTTAGAGTTATTGCATGACGAAACCCCAAGCGAAGAATGGGTACGCGCCATGCAGATCTCTTTAAACCTCTATGCTGAACATGAGTTTAACGCTTCTACTTTTACCAGTCGTGTTATTGCCGGTACGGGTTCTGATATGTACTCATGTATTGCCGGTGCCATTGGTGCACTGCGCGGGCCCAAACACGGTGGCGCCAACGAGGTTGCGTTTGAGGTTCAAAAACGCTATGACAACCCCGATGAAGCAGAAGCCGATATTCTTAAACGCTTAGAAAACAAAGAAGTCGTGATTGGATTTGGTCACCCTGTGTACACGGTCTCTGACCCTCGTAACGAAGTCATCAAAGCAGTGGCTAAGGAGCTTTCTGAAAGTGCAGGCAACACCAAAATGTATAACATCGCAGAACGCTTAGAAACTGTGATGTGGGATGCCAAGAAGATGTTCCCTAACCTTGATTGGTTCTCGGCTGTGTCCTACCACATGATGGGTGTACCGACTGCAATGTTTACTCCACTCTTCGTGATTGCGCGTACCGCTGGCTGGGCTGCACATATTATTGAGCAACGAGCTGATAACAAAATTATCCGCCCGACCGCTAATTACATTGGGCCTGAAAATAAAAAGTTTGTACCGCTTGACGATCGAGAGTAATTACACTTGATGGCGTCATAACAAAATAGGCGCATCCGTCAATCACACGGAAGCGCCTATTTTAATTGGTCGACCGAAAGACCAATGATCGATCTAACTACTTGTCTTTATTAGCCGAACCGCCCAATTGAGGCAAGACCGAATCCTTACTGACTGTCAGTAAACCGGAGTTTGTATAAATACCTAATTTAGCGCGTGTATCGATGATATCAAGATTACGCATAGTCAATTGACCGATACGATCTAGTGGCGTAAAGGCTGAATCCTCAACCTTTTCCATGCTTAGACGCTCAGCCGTGTAGGTCAAGTTAGGTGACTCGGTATTTAAGATAATATAGTCATTACCACGACGCAACTCAATGGTCACCTCACCGGTAATCGCTTTAGCAACCCAACGCTGAGAACTTTCGCGAAGCATGAGGGCTTGAGAGTCAAACCAACGACCTTGGTATAACAAACGACCTAAGCGTAGACCGTTAATACGGTACTGCTCAATCGTATCTTCATTATGAATACCGGTCACTAGACGCTCATAAGCAATGTGCAATAAAGCCATGCCCGGCGCTTCATAGATACCACGCGACTTAGCCTCAATAATGCGATTTTCAATCTGATCGGTCATGCCTAAACCATGGCGACCACCAATTTTATTAGCTTCTAAAATCAGCTCAACCGGATCAAGCGCGATGCCATTTAAAGCAACCGGCACACCCTCTTCAAAACGCACGCGAACAACTTCCGGTGCAATTTCAACTGACTCATCCCAATACGCCACACCCATGATTGGTTTGACAATCTTCATGCTGGTTTCTAAAAACTCTAAGTCTTTAGCCTCATGAGTGGCACCCAGCATATTGGAGTCAGTGCTGTAGGCTTTTTCTGCCGACATCTTGTAGTCAAAGCCATTTTCAATTAAAAACTCTGACATTTCTTGGCGACCGCCTAACTCATCAATGAATTGTTGATCTAACCATGGTTTGTAAATTTTAAGCTGTGGATTAGCCAAAAGACCGTAGCGGTAGAACCGCTCAATATCGTTGCCTTTGTAAGTCGAACCATCGCCCCAAATATGGACATCATCTTCTTTCATCGCAGCAACCAACATCGTACCGGTCACCGCACGGCCTAATGGCGTGGTATTGAAATAAGGCATACCGCCACTGTGAACATGAAAAGCACCACTCTGGATCGCAGCAATACCCTCATAGGCCAACTGTTGACGGCAGTCTACCAAACGCGCCTCAATCGCTCCATACTCTTTAGCTTGACGTGGAATCGCATCGTAATCATCCTCATCGGGCTGACCGAGGTTAGCCGTGTAAGCGTATGGCTTGGCGCCTTTTAATTTCATCCACAATAAGGCAGCAGACGTATCTAAACCACCGGAAAAAGCAATCCCGACTTTTTTACCTTCCGGCAGAGATTGCATGATGGTCGCATTTTGATTAGACATATGAGTAGACCTTTTTAACAAATAGCATAAAAAATTAATCCTTAATTTTACCCGATCTACCGCAAATTGAGGCTTAAAGGGCCTACTACCTTGCTAATTAGAAACCTTTAAATTAATCTCATTTAAAATCTGTTGAACTAATTTCCCTGACGCATCAGGCCCGGCACTTCCAAGCAACATAAACATCGGCACATAGCTACCAATAGCAAAAGGCTTGGCCGGATTTATCGATACACGCAATTTATCTTCGCGATCTAACTGGTAATCTCTAATCGCTACACACGCCGACTCAAGGGCATTTAAATTTAACTCGTTGAGATTCTGCAGGCACTCTTGATACTTACCCTCAACCTGTTTGACATGGTCGGGCATAAAATTAATGCGACGCTGATTATAGCCATCATCATCAGCAAGTATGTTGAGCTTATGAATTTTTGCGGTCATTGCACTAAGAAGAATGAGGTTAGGATCAAGCGTAGCAATGTCCAGATTAATCAACTGAGCAATCAGCGAATCAACGCCTTCCACCTTAAAATCAAGCGACATCGCTGCCACCTCGTCTTGCTTCACTTTGAAGCCGCCTTCAAGAGCACCAGTCAGTTTCTGCATGACATAGTTAAGATTAACCTCCATGTCATCCAGCTGCTCATAACCCAACTCACTAAGATGTCGCTCCGGCTGCAGCTTCTCTGACAGCAAAAAATGAACCCCCTCTTCGTCCGTGATTCCTTGGTATTTAACGCTCACAGACACACCGTCATTACCCACCTCGTAATTATCAAAGGTCATCTTTTTAATTAGATACTTCTTATCTTCAGACCCTTTGTCACTTAGATAAGTGATGCCGTAAATAGTGGCATCCGCCAAAGAATCGCCCTCAACGCGTTCCCAGGTGACACGATCCTGAACCCCTATCGACGATAAATAATCAACCAATTCCTGCTCTGCTTTAGATGCAGCAAAAACAGAAACACTTATAAACGACGCGGCGCATACCAGCACCGCTCCAATTACCTTTCTTTTAAACATACCCCCTCCTTCGATAAGCGTCTGAAGCCAATCTCTTTTTATTCAGATTGTTTTGTTAGAATACGATCTCTAATTTACAACACAAATCGCAAAATACGAAACAATTTTAAAAGTCACACAAAAACTAAGCATAACTTACTTGAGTCTTATATAAGACATAAGACTTTATGTTATACTCAATCTGAAAGTTCAAAATTTATTAAATAGCAAAGCAATATTTTTCTCAATAGGTGTCATAAATGTTAGAAGCATATCGCAAACACGTTGAAGAACGAGCAGCTTTAGGCATCCCTCCTTTAGCCCTCTCTGCACAACAAACTGCAGACTTAATCGAGTTAATCAAAAACCCACCAGCCGGTGAAGAGCAGTTTTTAGTTGATTTAATCACTTATCGCGTACCCGCCGGTGTTGATAACGCCGCTAAAGTTAAAGCATCTTACTTAGCTGCTGTTGCCTTTGGCGAAGAAAAAACACCTCTAATCACTCCTGAAAAAGCCACTGAGCTTTTAGGTACGATGCTGGGTGGCTTTAATATCGCCCCACTCATTCAGTTGTTAGAAAATGAGCAGTTAGGCCAAATCGCTGCTGATGCACTAAAAAACACACTTCTCATGTTCGACGCTTTCCACGACGTACGTGAAAAAGCTGAAGGCGGCAATAAATTTGCCAAAGAAGTACTACAAAGCTGGGCTGACGCTGAGTGGTTTACCAACCGTAAAGCAGTTCCTGAGAGCATGAAAATCACCGTATTTAAAGTACCCGGTGAGACTAACACTGACGATTTATCGCCGGCTCCGGACGCTACCACCCGCCCTGACATTCCAATGCACGCATTAGCCATGCTTAAGAACAAGCGTCCTGACGCAGCATTTGAGCCTGAAGAAGATGGCAAGCGCGGTCCTATCCAGTTTATCGAAAGCCTCAAAGAAAAAGGCAATCTCGTTGCCTATGTAGGTGACGTTGTCGGTACGGGTTCTTCTCGTAAGTCAGCGACTAACTCAGTCCTCTGGTTTACCGGTGAAGACATCCCTTACGTTCCCAACAAGCGCTTCGGCGGTGTGTGTTTAGGCGGCAAGATCGCTCCTATTTTCTACAACACCATGGAAGACGCCGGGGCATTACCCATCGAGTTAGATGTCTCTCAAATGGAAATGGGCGACGAAATTGAATTACGCCCATACGAAGGTAAAGCTCTTAAAAACGGCGAAGTTATCTCTGAATTCCAAGTCAAATCAGAGGTGCTTTTTGACGAAGTACAAGCCGGTGGTCGTATTCCTTTAATTATCGGTCGCGGTTTAACAGCTAAAGCACGTGAAGCATTAGGCTTACCTGCTTCAACCATTTTCCGTTTACCTGAAGAGCCTGCTGATAGCGGCAAGGGCTACACCCTAGCCCAAAAAATGGTTGGTCGCGCATGTGGCTTACCTGAGGGCAAAGGCGTACGTCCAGGCACTTATTGTGAACCACGCATGACTTCAGTTGGTAGCCAGGATACTACCGGTCCAATGACGCGTGACGAGCTCAAAGATTTAGCCTGTCTAGGTTTCTCTGCTGATTTAGTGATGCAGTCCTTCTGTCACACCTCAGCCTATCCTAAACCTGTCGACGTTAAAACTCACCATGAGTTACCTGACTTCATCAGCACGCGCGGCGGTATTTCACTACGCCCGGGTGATGGTGTAATTCACTCTTGGCTAAACCGTATGTTACTACCTGATACCGTAGGTACCGGTGGTGACTCTCATACTCGCTTCCCTATTGGTATTAGTTTCCCGGCAGGCTCCGGCTTAGTCGCTTTCGCTGCAGCAACCGGTGTCATGCCTTTAGATATGCCTGAGTCTGTCCTTGTTCGCTTCAAAGGCGAAATGCAGCCCGGCGTAACCTTACGTGACTTGGTTAATGCGATTCCTTACTATGCAATTAAAAACGACTTACTCACTGTCGCTAAGCAAGGCAAGAAAAACATTTTCTCCGGCCGTATTCTAGAGATTGAAGGTTTACCTGATCTTAAGGTTGAGCAGGCATTTGAATTAAGTGACGCATCTGCAGAGCGTTCAGCTGCCGGTTGTACTGTTCGCTTAAATAAAGAACCAATCATTGAGTACCTAAACTCTAACATCACACTATTAAAGTGGATGATTGCCAATGGTTACGAGGATGAGCGTTCATTAGCCCGTCGTATCCGCGGTATGGAAGAGTGGTTAGAAAACCCGCAACTTCTAGAACCTGATGCAGATGCTGAATACGCTGCCGTTATCGAGATGGATTTAGCAGAAATTCACGAGCCTATCGTTGCTTGCCCTAATGACCCTGATGATGTTAAGACCTTATCTGATGTCTCTGGCGTGACTATTGATGAAGTGTTTATTGGTAGCTGCATGACCAACATCGGTCACTTCCGTGCCGCTTCAAAACTTCTTGAAAACAAGCGCGATATTCCTGTTCGCTTATGGGTTGCTCCTCCAACCAAGATGGACCAGAAGCAATTAACCGAAGAAGGTCACTACGGCACCTTCGGTGTTGCCGGCGCTCGCATTGAGATGCCCGGTTGTTCATTGTGTATGGGTAACCAAGCTCAGGTTAGAGAAGGCGCTACGGTGATGTCTACAAGTACTCGTAACTTCCCGAACCGCTTAGGTAAAAACAGTAATGTCTACTTAGGTTCAGCGGAATTAGCGGCTATTTGTTCTCGCCTTGGCAAGATCCCTACACGTGAAGAGTACCTAGAAAACATGGGTATTATTGACAAAAATAGCGACGAAATCTACCGCTACATGAACTTCAACGAAATTCAGGATTTCCAAGAAGTTGCTGATAGTGTCGAACTCTAATTAGTTAAATTAGTATTAGCTACTTTTAGTTCTTTACAAAGGGGTCTGTTCTAGGTAACTGACCCCTTTTTTGATTGTTAGTGTAAGTCGCCGTTTCAATCGAATCGGCTCAAAATATAGTTAATCTTTGAAGAACAACTCATCGTTACCACTAAGCTAAATTATTAGCAGAGCATAATTAAAACGGGTATGATTAAAGTAACTATGATTTTTATTTCCTAACTTTTTTCACGTGATTACAAGATGAATGATTTAATTAAAACAAAAATAACTGACTTCCCTGTAGAGGATAAATTTTCACAGCGTGCAATCAATCTTTCCGGTTCAGTCATCCGCGAAATTCTGAAAGTCACAGAAAGACCGGATGTTATTTCATTTGCCGGTGGACTCCCTTCACCCAAGGGCTTTCCAAATACCGCTTTACGTGAAGCCTACACCAAAGTATTGACTGACAATCCTGAAGTTGCTTTGCAATATGGCCCGACAGAGGGCTACCGTCCTTTACGCGAATGGATAGCAGAGGACTTTACCAAACGTGGCGTACCGGTCAATGTCGACGAGGTATTGATTGTTTCCGGTTCGCAGCAGGCCTTAGACTTATTAGGCAAGCTGTTTATTGATGATGGCTCAAAGATCCTAGTCGAATCGCCTTCTTATTTAGGCGCACTACAATCTTTTTCAGTACAAAATCCGCACTACGCGACTGTAGAGACTGACGACAAGGGTATGATCCCCGCCGACATCACGGCTGACAAAGCCAAAGATGCCCGATTCATTTACGCCTTACCAAACTTCCAAAACCCAACCGGTATCACCATGACACTGGAGCGCCGTCAAGAGTTAGTGGAGACCTGCGCTAAATACGGCTTACCGATTATTGAAGACGACCCTTACGGCGAGCTACGCTTCGAGGGCGAGCACCTACCCTCTTTATTAGAGTTAGGGCGCAAGGCCGGCGCAACCGTAATTCGCATGGGCTCTTTTTCTAAAGTGCTTGCACCGGGTTTACGTCTTGGTTTTGTCGTGGCACCTGTGCCGGTTATTAACAAGATGGTTCAGCTCAAACAAGCCACTGACTTACACACTCAAACCATTTCGCAAATGGCTGTGTATGAAGCCATTAAGGGCGAGTTTTTCGATCAGCATTTGCCGGCCGTGCGTGAGTTATATCGTAAGCAATGTCATTTTATGCTTGACGCACTGAGCGAGCACTTTCCGGCTAACTGCAAATGGACTCGTCCTACCGGCGGTATGTTTATTTGGGCAAGCATGCCGGAGCATATTGATACCGCCTCGATCCTTCCCCAAGTGGTTGAAGAATGCAAGGTGGCTTATGTACCCGGTATGCCGTTTTATACAGACCTCAGCAAAGCCCCTAAAAACAATCTACGCTTAAGCTTTGTGACGGTAGCTGAGAACAAAATTCAACAAGGTATTAGTAGTTTAGGTAACTTTATTAAGAACTTATCCTAAATCAGACCGAGACCTGACGCTCTCGGTTCCTGCTCGATACACTTTAAAACGTCTTAATACATGTTAACGAATTAATCAAAAGGAGTAAAAGATGGTTTATAGCAATACATTAAAAGATCTTGGGCTCAAAAATGCTCAAGGTTCTTATTATTCACTGCCTGAACTGGGCAAAGTCTTAGGAACAGAGGTTAATCGCCTACCCCATTCTATTCGGATTGTGCTTGAGTCTGTGCTGCGCAACTTTGACGGTCAGCGTATTACAGAAGAGCACGTCAAGCAAGTCGCTAATTGGGAGCCAAATGCCAAGCGCGTTGATGAAATTCCTTTTGTTGTTGCTCGCGTTGTATTACAAGACTTTACCGGCGTACCGTTACTAGCTGATATTGCCGCCATGCGTGGTGTTGCACAGAAAAACGGCCATAACCCTAAGCTAATTGAGCCAATGGTTCCGGTCGATTTAGTCGTTGATCACTCAGTGATGATTGATTATTTTGGCACCGAAAATGCGCTCGACCTCAATATGAAAGTTGAGTTTGAGCGTAACCGCGAACGTTATGAGTTTATGAAATGGGGTATGCAGGCCTTTGATACCTTTGGCGTGGTGCCTCCCGGTTTTGGTATTGTGCATCAGGTCAACCTCGAGTATTTTGCCCGCGGTGTTTATAAAGACAAAAATAATGTTTATTACCCCGACAGCTTAGTAGGTACTGACAGCCATACGACAATGATTAACGGTATTGGTGTGGTTGGTTGGGGCGTTGGCGGTATTGAGGCCGAAGCTGCCATGCTCGGCCAACCTGTCTACATCCTTACTCCTGATGTGATTGGTGTTGAGCTTAGCGGCCAACTAAACCCCGGTGTGACTGCCACTGACTTAGTTCTGACGGTCACCAATATGCTACGCGCTGCAAATGTCGTGGGTAAATTCGTTGAATTCTGCGGTGAGGGCACCGCCAGCTTAACTGTGCCTGACCGTGCCACCATCGCTAATATGGCACCAGAATATGGTGCAACCATGGGCTTCTTCCCTGTCGATGAAAAAACCATCGATTATTTCCGATACACCGGTCGTACAGACGAAGAAGTTGAAGCGTTTAAAGCCTATTTCAGCGCCCAAGAAATGTTTGGCGTGCCAAACGCATCAGATATTGACTACACCAAGTTATTGAAACTTGATTTAAGCTCAATCGTGCCGTCAGTTGCCGGTCCTAAGCGTCCACAAGACTTAATTAAACTGACTGATGTTAAATCTACCTTTGATGACTTATTTTCTAAATCTTCTTCAGAGGACGGCTTTAATAAAAATCCTGACACCTTAACTGAAGAGTATCTTGTAGAAGGCAAAGATGGTCTCACATTAAAAAATGGTGACATTTTAATCGCAGCGATTACTTCTTGTACCAATACGTCTAACCCAAGCGTACTTATTGCCGCCGGTTTAGTCGCTAAAAAAGCAGTCGAGTTAGGGCTCAAGGTTAATCCTAAGGTCAAGACATCACTTGCTCCCGGCTCTCGTGTTGTGACCAGATACTTAACTGAAACCGGTTTGTTACCCTATTTAGAAGAACTTGGCTTCGATGTGGCAGCCTACGGCTGTACTACGTGTATTGGTAATGCCGGTGACCTAGCTCCAGAGCTCAACAAAGCCATCACTAATAATGAGTTGGTTTGTTCAGCCGTACTCTCCGGTAACCGTAACTTTGAGGCACGTATTCACCCTAACATCAAGGCTAACTTCTTAGCGTCACCTCCACTTGTCGTCGCTTATGCCTTAGCGGGTACGGTTCGTCGTGACCTTTATAAAGATCCTATCGGTCTAAGTAGTGATGGCCCGGTGTATCTCAAAGACATTTGGCCAACCATCGATGAGGTTCGCGAATTAGCTAACTACGCAATGAACCCCGAAGCTTATCGCGAAAACTACGAGCGCATTAAGACCGATCCGGGTGAGCTATGGAATAAAATCGAAGGTGTAAGCGGTGATGTTTATAGTTGGCCCGAGTCCACCTATATTGCTGAGCCACCATTCTTTGACGACTTTTCTATGACGCCTGGTGCCATCCCTGTCGTTAAAGGCGCTCGCGCTTTAGGTATTTTCGGTGACTCCGTCACCACAGACCACATTTCTCCGGCAGGTAGCATTGCTGAGCATTCGCCCGCTGGTACTTGGTTAAAAGAAAACAATGTCAAAAAGCCTGACTTTAACAGCTATGGTTCACGCCGTGGTAACCATGAGATCATGATGCGAGGTACATTTGCTAACGTGCGCATCAAAAACTTAATGATTCCACCATTGCCTAACGGTGCTCTTCATGAAGGTGGCGACACCATTCACAAACCGAGCGGCGAGCTAATGCCTATCTTTACGGCTGCCATGCTGTACCAATCTGAAAATACACCTACGGTAGTTTTCGGAGGTGAGGAATATGGTACCGGCTCATCTCGTGACTGGGCTGCCAAAGGCACTCTGCTACTTGGTGTCAAAGCAGTCATTGCCCGCAGCTATGAGCGCATTCACCGCAGTAACTTAGTGGGTATGGGTGTATTACCATTACAATTCCAAGGTGATGACAGCATCGAAAGCCTAGGTATCACAGGTGACGAAACCTACGATATCTCCGGCTTAGAAGGCGGCATCAAGCCTCAACAAGAGGTGACACTAACTATTCATCGCGAAAATGGCACCTCGCAGGATGTGAAGTTATTACTAAGAATTGATACACCGATTGAAGTTGAGTATTACGAGCATGGCGGTATTTTACCGTTTGTTCTACGCGACCTTTTGTCAACTGACCAAGCGGTTTAAACTCAACTTTTTGTATTACAATCATTTTAACTTTGGTTAATCATAGGGTTTCGGAATGACCATATTTCGAAACCCTCATTTTTTAATGATTAGACAACGTGCACATACTACCTAAAACCATTGATATTTTTTGTCGTGTCATCGATAATTTTGGCGATATCGGCGTCTGTTGGCGCCTTGCTCAAAGCCTGCCGACTGAGCCTACAATCCGCTTATGGGTAGATGACCTAATCAGTTTTAATAAAATAGAACCGGCACTCGCCCCCAATCTCTGCCGACAGAAGCTCAACGGCATTGAGATCAATCATTGGCACAAGCAAATAACCGAATGGCAGGCAGCTGATTTGGTCATCGAAGCCTTTGCATGTGACTTGCCTGATGCGTATTTACAGGCAATGAAAGGTCACACTCAGTGTTGGTTAAACTTAGATTATTTAAGCGCAGAGAAATGGGTTGAGGCCTTTCATCGACAGCCATCGATACAAGCAAATGGCGTGCCTAAGTATTTCTTTTTCCCCGGTTTCACCAAAAAAACCGGTGGCTTATTAAGACTGCACCAGCTGATTCATAATGAGCAAGAAAAACATAGCTTTTTAAAAACGCTACTTCCTGCCGAGGCTTATGCTTTTTATCAAACTAAAAAACCTGTGCTAATTAATTTATTTTGCTATGCTCATGCCCCTATCGATGCCTTGCTAAGCGCACTGCCTAAAGATAAAGCGGTGATGATTGTGCTGGCTGACTCAGTAGCTCCTCAATTAGAAACACTTGCCAAGACATTAAATTCAACTGCCTATATTCAACGCCTCAATTTTATCGTGCAAAATGATTATGACCACTTATTACAAGCTGCCGATATCAATTTGGTTCGTGGCGAAGACAGCTTTGTACAAGCCCACTGGGCTGAAAAGCCGATGCTATGGCACATTTACCCTCAAGATGAGGCACACCATCTACACAAATTAAATGCATGGCTTGAGACTATTAGCGCCCCCACATGGTTACGCAATCTCAATAATTTGTGGAACCAACTTGGTCATACTCAATCTGAAGCAAAGCAACGAAAGGAATTTATTGACCTATTTGCCAACTATGCTTTTGATACAACAGGCTCAGCAGAATGGTTATCTTTTCAAAACAGTCTACATAAGCAACTTGATAAGCAACCGTCCTTGTCAAAGCAAATAGTCGATTTTTATGAAGAGTGCCTAAAAAAAAGCTAAAATAGCGTTAATTGTTTCAGTACAGAATCCAATCATATTCCGCTCGAGCGGTCTATTTAAATTCGAGTTTTTATATCTATCCCTTCGGAGAGTTTCATAATGAAAAGCGCACAAGAATTACGCGTAGGTAACGTGGCCATGGTTGATGGTCAACCACTAGTAGTACAAAAATCAGAATATAACAAATCAGGTCGTAACTCTGCGGTTGTTAAGTTTAGATTCAGAAACCTGCTAACCGGCACAGCGAGTGAGTCTGTTTTCAAAGCTGACGAGAAGTTTGATGTTGTCACTTTGGAAAAAAAAGCATGTACTTATTCTTATTTTGCGGAACCTATGTATGTTTTTATGGACGAAGAGTATAACCAATACGAAATCGACCAAGAGAGCATGGGTGAAGCACTTAACGTGCTAGAAGAAGGCATGGAAGCTGAGGTTGTGTTCTACGAAGAGCGCCCTATTTCGGTTGAACTACCTAATTCTATCGTTCGCGAAATCCTTTATACCGAACCAGCGGTCAAGGGTGACACTTCCGGTAAAGTGATGAAACCGGCTCGCATTGGTGAAACATTTGAAATTTCAGTCCCTGCTTTCTGCAATATCGGTGACAAAATTGAAATTGATACACGTACTTGGGAATATCGCAATCGCGTATAAACTCAACTCGTATAAGCCAAATTAACACAAGCAATTAAAGGAGCCTCCATGAGTGCCATTAATATTCTTCAACGCATCTTAGGTAATATAGGTAGTAACACCTCCAATAGCGGAAATAGCGGCAATCAGGGAGGCTTAGGCAATTTAGGCGGTGGCCTGGGTGGCAGCTTAGGTGGTATTGCAGGCAATATCCTAGGTCAAATCAAAGATAACTTTGGTCGCGAAGACACCGGCAGCTCTCAGTCCGGCTCAAAAATCCTCTCTAAAAATGATCAAATGGCTCTTGGCGCCGGTGCGCTTGCCGTCCTACTAGGTCGCCGCAATGATAGCGATCTGGTGCAAATGGGCGGTTTAGCTGCCTTGGGTACGGTTGCTTTTCGTGCCTATCAGCGTTGGCAATCACAGCAGCAAAACGCTGTAGACATCGCACACGCTGGCCCTTGGTTTGCCAATACAGCAGAAGGTCAAGACATCAGGCAATTAGATGAGGCAACTCAAGAGCAAAGCAGTCGCGCGCTCATTGCAGCGATTATTTTAGCTGCCCGTGCCGATGGCCATGTTGATGCAGAAGAGCAAGCTTTTATTGAAGAGCAAACTCAACACGTCGCTACCGCAGAAGAAAGGGCTTGGATGGGCCGCTTATTTAACGGACCCGTTGATCCTAGTGAGGTCAGTAAGTATGTCGACTCTCCGGCAATGGCTAGCCAAGTATACGCTTTGAGTTTAGCCGTCCTAACTGAGCCAAACTTTATGGAACGTAGCTATTTAGATGAACTGGCTCGCCAATTAAGCATCACTGAAGAGCTTAAACAAGAGCTCCAGCAAGAGCTACAAAAGCAAGTCGCCTAGCACCTGCATAATAGACTTAGCTGAACAAAACGCGTCCTTCAAGTCGAAGCGACGCGTTTTTGTGGTTGATGCGTTGCGTAGGCCATCGCCTATAGCCTATAGTCCACGAGCAATAATCAAACGCTGAATTTCACTCGTCCCCTCATAAATTTGAGTAATACGCGCATCGCGATAATACTTCTGGACCAGATAATCAGATAAAAATCCGTAGCCGCCATGTATTTGAATCGCTTCGCTACAGACCTTTTCAGCAATTTCTGAGGCATATAATTTTGCCTGTGACGCTTCCGACAAACAAGGTAGGCCCTGAGTCTTCATACTCGCGGCATTAAGCGTTAATAAGCGGGCCGCGTTAACCATCACCGTCATATTGGCTAATTTATCGGCAATGCTTGGATGCTGAGTTAATGGCTTACCAAATTGCTCACGCTCATTGGCGTATTGGATGGCCGCTTCAAGCGCTGCTCGAGCAATACCAACGGCCTGTGCAGCAATCCCAATACGGCCATTTTCTAAATTAGCAAGTGCAATGGATAAACCTTTGCCCTCTTCACCCAGCAACATATCAGAAGATAACTCACAATTGTCCAAGCTTACTGCACAGGTATCGGATGCCTTAATTCCAAGCTTATCCTCAACGCGCGTCACCTGATAACCCGGATTATCGGTCGGCACAATAAACGCACTAATTCCGCGCTTACCTTGACCGGGAACCGTGACTGCAAACACATTGGCCACGCCTGCACGCTTACCGTTGGTGACGAACTGCTTGCTACCATTTAGTAGCCATTTATCACCCTCACGTGTCGCACGGGTTTTAAGATTATGAGCCTCTGAGCCTGCTTGAGGTTCGGTAAGACAAAAAGCGCCAATAATCTCACCACTACACATACGCGGTAGCCATTCCTGCTTTTGCTGCTCATTACCGCTATTTAGAATCGTACCGCAACCTACTGAGCTATGTACGCTCATCATCGTCGCCATCGCGGCATCTGCTGCGGCAATCTCCTCAATCACAAGGGCGTAAGCAATATAGTCACTATAACTACCACCGTACTCCTCCGGCACCACCATACCCAAGAAGCCCAACTCACCCATTTGCTTAATGACATCATCGCCAAGCCAAGCGGCGGCTTCCCACTCAAGTGCTTTGGGAGCGATCTCATTTTGAGCAAAATCGCGCGCCATATCACGCATCATGATATGGTCTTCACTTAACGTTGTATTGAACATCTAACCCTCCTGTCTTGTTTGAATCAGCTTTAAGATGGAAGAAAAGTCTAAGCGACCATTACCTGCCTGACTCGACTCCTTGTACAGCGCATGAGCTAACTCACCCATCTCTACCGCACACCCGCTTTGCGTCGCAGCTTCTAATGCTAATCCCATGTCCTTTAACATCAAGTCAGTAAAAAAGCCACCCTGATAATCACGTCCTGCAGGCGCTGTCTCAATCACTCCGGGCCAAGGGTTATTGACATCAGAACTCCAACAGCGACCGGAGGAGGTATTAATAATACCAGCTAAGATATTGGCATCCATGCCCAGCTTAACGCCGAGATTCATCGCCTCAGCCACGCCGACCATGCTAATTCCGAGCAACATGTTATTTGCCACTTTAGCAACTTGACCATTACCATGGCCACCACAATAAACAATATTTTTACCCATCGCTTGTAAAATCGGTTTTGCTTTTTCAAAGCCCTCTTCCGTGCCGCCTACCATAAAGGTTAAGGTCGCATTTTTTGCACCAACCGTACCTCCCGATACTGGGGCATCAAGCATCACCATGCCATTGGATTGTGCAACCTCAGCAATATCACGCGCACTGGCCGGATCAATGGTTGATGAATCAATCATCACCGTACCTTTGGCCGCTGCGCCAAGAATACCGCCGACACCATCATCACCCAAATACACCGACTTAGCATGAGCCGCGGCCGGCAGCATCGTCACGATAACCTCCTGACCTGCCGCTGCAACCTCAATTGGTGACGCCGCAACGGTGATTTGCGCCTGCTCCTGCAAACTAGTCATCGCTTCTTCTGATAAATCAAATACGGTTAATTCATGACCTGCTTTGGCAAGATTTAAGGCCATAGGACCACCCATATTGCCTAAACCAATAAAACCGATACGCATATTTGTCTCCGAGAATGGTTGTTTTAAATTAATAAAAAATATTATCTCCTAAACATACTCTCTTAAATGTTAAATCATCGTCACTTGTGAGACTTTTTAGGGTTTACCCAATAGTAAAATTTACTTTTGATGAGAAAAGCAATCAAAGCATCATGAACAAATGAAAGAGCCCACCAGATTGTGATATTTTCACAAAAAAAACATTTAAATAGCTGTTTTTAAGGTAAGATTAACTATTTCCCTTAACACTTTTCATAATAAAAATGTCCCTAATCGTACAAAAGTTCGGCGGCACCTCCATGGGTTCAGTCGAACGCATTCAAAATGTAGCTAAGCGCGTCGCAAAGTGGCACAGGGCAGGACATCAAGTGGTTGTAGTTCCTTCAGCCACGGCCGGTGAGACCAACCGCCTTTTAGGTTTAGCAAGCGATCTATCTGAACGTCCGGATCCCCGTGAACTTGATATGCTAGCAGCGACTGGCGAACAAGCCAGTAGCGCCCTACTCGCCATTGCTTTACAAGCTGAAGGAATCAGTGCTCGCAGTTACACCGGTTGGCAGGTCCCAGTCAAAACAGATAGCGCTTTTACCAAAGCCCGCATCAAGGATATTGACGGCACCCGGATCAAAACTGATTTAGATGCCGGAAAAGTTATTATCGTCACCGGCTTCCAAGGTATTGACCCGGAAGGTCATATCACCACATTGGGCCGTGGAGGATCTGACACCTCCGCTGTCGCCATCGCCGCTGCCATTGGTGCTGACCAGTGCTTGATTTTTACCGATGTTGATGGTGTCTACACAACCGACCCTCGCGTAGTCCCTGACGCACGCCGCATGAGTGTTATTTCTTTTGAAGAAATGCTTGAAATGGCCTCTCTCGGTTCTAAAGTTTTGCAAATCCGTGCGGTTGAATTTGCCGGTAAGTACAAAGTACCACTACGGGTTTTATCATCATTAACCGATCCTGACATTCCGGTAGAAGAAGAAATTATGTCGGGCACCCTAATTACTATTGAGGAAGATCCAAGTATGGAAGCTGCTGTTGTTTCAGGTATTGCATTTAGTCGTGATGAAGCAAAAATAACTATTCTCGGTGTACCTGACCGTCCCGGCATTGCCTTTGGTATCCTTGGCCCAATTGCTGATGCCAACATTGACGTTGACATGATTATTCAAAACCAATCTGTCGATGGCACAACCGACTTCTCATTTACTGTCAATCGCGCAGGCTATAAAGATGCAATTGATGTCATTAATAACGTTGTCTTAAAAAACATCGACGCCCGTGAAGTCATTACGGATGATAAGGTCTGTAAAGTATCTATCGTCGGTATCGGTATGCACTCGCACGCCGGAGTTGCCAGTAAGATGTTTAGCACCCTCGCCAAAGAAGGTGTAAATATCCAAATGATCAGCACGAGCGAAATCAAAACCTCTGTACTGATTGAGGACAAATATATGGAATTAGCAGTACGTACCTTGCACCAGGCCTTTGATTTAGGTGAAGATACAACAACTGCTGAATAATTTTGAATATTCCTGCCCAAAGACTGGCGAATATTAAAATTTAACTATATAATTATTAATTCTTTGGGAACGTGACCGAGAGGCTGAAGGTACTTCCCTGCTAAGGAAGCATACGGGCTTAAACCTGTATCGAGGGTTCGAATCCCTCCGTTCCCGCCAAAGAATTTATACAAGCAACGTTAAAGTTGCTTAGAAACATATAAAATCCCCGCTAAAACAAAGACTTAGCGGGGATTTTTGCATTTAAGATAGCCCCTTACGTTGCTTAAATATGTTAAGTAGCACGATTTGAAAGACGGTATAAATCACGGTATATTTTATTTAAGAACTCTTTTTTTAAATTTATACCGTGATTTAAAATTATGCTTACCGTCAAAGAAATCAATAGCCTTGAAATACTCCCTAAACCATATAAAGTGTCTGATGGTAGAGGGTTGTATTTATATGTCCACCCCAACGGATCAAAATATTGGCGCTATGACTATCAGTTCGACTCAAAGAGAAAAACCCTATCTTATGGTGTTTTTCCTAAAGTCTCATTAGCTCTCGCTCGTCAAAAACATATGGAAGCGCAGAGTCAACTACAACTTGGCACTGACCCTTCACAGTCAAAGAAAGAAAAACAACAAGCACTTAAACAGGACTTTCACAATGTCGCTGAAGAATGGTACCAAAAATGGCGCGAAGGGAAAAATGAAAAATACCAATTAAATACTTGGACTCGACTTAACAATAATGTTTTTCCAGTTATAGGCCACATTTCAATTACCGAATTAAAGCCCTCTCACTTCAAGTCACTTATCAATGTCCTAGTTGAAAAAGGTGTTTATGACATCGCTAAACGAACTTTGCAAACATGCAATCAAATAATGCGTTATGCATACATCCAAGAATATATTCCATTTAATCCAACCAGTGAAATATTCCCTCGTGACATTATTCCAAAACGAAAAAAACGAAACTATTCAAGAATTACTGAAAGAGAGTTGCCTAAATTAATTGCTGATATTAACAACTACTATGGGAATGAGATTACTGTCTTAGCTATTAAATTAATGATGCACACGTTCGTCCGAACCAGCGATCTAATAAAGGCAACTTGGAATGAAATAGACTGGGATAAAAAGCAGTGGGTCATTCCTGCTGTAATGACCCAGCACTTTCTGCTCACCTTATGCCGCTAAAGCCTCTCTGACTTCAACGGGTGACTTCATGCCCAAGGACTGGTGTGGGCGTTGATGGTTGTAAAACCCGATCTAGTCCGCTAACACGCGATTAGCATGTTGTATGCTCTCAAAACGCTGCCGATGTACACATTGCTCTTTGAGCGTACGAATAAAACGTTCAATCATTCCATTCTGTTGAGGGCAGTGTGGCATGATAAATTCCTGTTGTAACCCGTAGCTCCTAACCAAGGAGGTATCGAGCTTAGAGGTAAAGATTAAGCCGTTATCTGAACGTAATGTGAGGGGTCTTGTTACCCGTCCTAATGTCCCAAAACGATTAATTAACGCTTACTCTAATGCACTGCTTGCCATCTGTGCACGGCCATTTCGAGACAAGTGCCATCCGATCAGCTCTCGGTTATGGCAGTCAATCACGAGCGCTAAGCTTGCCCAGCCATCGCGACTGGTCCACACACGACAAAGGTCTGTTGCCCATCGTTCATTCAGGGACGCTGCCTTCGATGGACTCACCTCAACACGCGGCCTAAAGCCGACTGAACACTTCCTAACCTGCCAACCTTTAAGTTGAAAGATACGCTGTACTGTGTTCTTATTAAACCTAAGAAGGGCTGCCACCGTTCGATAGCCGTAGGAACGGTTCTCCTCAATCAGCTGTTTAATAGGGCTCTCCAAACGCTCTTGGAGCTTAGGTATCGCTTTCTTGATGGGTTTATAGTAGAAAGTCCGTCGTGGGACGCCAAACCAGCGGCACAGCTTTGCAATGGATACCTCATAGCCATCCTCTTTTAATCCCTGCTGGATGGCTTCAATCATTTCTCTTCCTCGTCCAACAGGGATTGCAACTTTTTTCTGGCNCGTATCTCCAACATCGCCTCACCATAGGCTTCTTGTAGATCNTTCACCTTACGCTCATATTGCTCTCGAATATCGTGAGGTTTAGCTCGTAGGGCATTCTCCATACCCCCGGTCGCTTCCTCAATCCATCCTTCAATCTCGGAAGGGGATAAATCATAGGCCCGACTTGCTTCCGAAACGGTGGTTTTACCTTTAAAAATATCTAAAACTAACGCACTTTTACGCTTGGCTGTCCAACGACGATTCTCTGACTTCATCTCTGTACTCATGGTCAAATTTTCTCCATAATATCAAATTAAGACCTGAGCAGGTTTTTACTGGGTCATTACATTTACGTCACAGATTTTTATGCAATGGGCAGAACGACACGGCATTATGATTGATTTTATTGAACCTGGTTGCCCTTACCAGAATGCCTATATCGAGCGATTTAATCGAACCTATCGCGAAGAAGTGTTGAATATGCACCTCTTCAGTACACTAGAGCAGGTTCGTTGGTATACNNAAGAGTGGATAACCATTTATAATACCGAAAGACCTCATGAGTCGTTGGAACGCTTAAGTCCTGTTAACTACAGGCTGAGAGCACATTCTACTTTCGGGCTGTGTTAAGAATGGGGTAGCTTCAATGTCAATGGGTACAAAAAACCTGATCTATAAAATCAGACTCTTTCTTTAAATAAATGAGTTAACTAGCTGCCGCCAATACTTTTTTAGGCTCGTCTAGACTGAGAAAAACAGCAAGTTCTAAATCAGAGAGCAAATGATGAACTCGTCCCGTTTTATAAGAATAAATACGGTGGGAACGACCTGATGAAGGGACTTCTTGTACTGTTAGCCATGGAATACAGTCCTTACCATGCCCTTGGCCACGCCCCTCTTTACTACGACGGGCAATTTGTACTTCAGAAAATGAAGAGTTTGCTTTAGCCATAATAAAAGTCCAGTATGCTTTTTCACAGCATAACTGGACTGATTTCAGTTTACAACTATTTTGTCTAGTTTAAGATTTTATTGTCATAGTTTAGATCTATTTTGTTCAGTTTAAGACTTTATTGTCTGCCCACAACCGAGTTGCGAAGTCGAAGCGCATTAAAGACCACGGATGCGGAACTTAAGCTCATAGCCAGCGCAGCAAACATTGGCGAAAGCAGAAGACCGGCAAATGGATACAGCACACCGGCAGCGAGCGGCACGCCCAAGGCGTTGTAGATGAACGCGAAGCCCAGGTTTTGCTTCATATTCGCAACGGTTTTGTTGGATAGGTTCTGGGCCGTAGAAATACCGCGCAAGTCGCCTTTCACCAGCGTAATCTGTGCGCTGCTCATGGCGACATCGGTTCCGGTTCCCATGGCAATACCTACATCGGCTTTGGCCAATGCAGGCGCATCGTTAATACCGTCGCCCGCCATCGCAACAATTCGTCCTTCTGCCTGAAATTTGCTGACAAGGTCAAGCTTATCGGCCGGTTTTACTTCACCATACACTTCGTCGATACCCAGGCGTCGCGCGACGGCGTGCGCAGTTGTTACGCCATCGCCAGTGGCCATGATGACGCGTATCCCGGCGTCCCTGAGTGTCTTCATCGCTTCGGGCGTACTGTGTTTGATGGGATCGGACACGGCTAACAAGCCTGCCAACTGCCCGTCAATTGCCAAGTACATCACACTGGCGCCCCGAGACCGAAAGTTTTCCGCGGTATCGGTCAACGTTACGACATCCACGTTTTCATGCTGCATGAGCGCTGTGTTGCCCAGCACCAGAAACTTGCCATCGACCTGACCACGAACGCCAATGCCGCTGCCCGATTCAAAATCATCGACAGGACTTAGGCTCAAGCCTTGTTCGCGCGCGGCGCTAACGATCGCGTCGGCCAAGGGGTGTTCACTTCCCTGGTCCAGGCTCGCCGCAAGGCGCAGCACCTCACTGGCGTCTAGTGTTCCAGCCGATACGGCTTCCTCGAAGGCAGGCCGGCCCTCTGTCAAGGTACCCGTTTTATCCACGATGAGCGTGTCGACTTTGCGCAGATTTTCGATCGCCGCCGCATCGCGAAACAATACGCCCTGCGTGGCACCGCGGCCTGTTGCGACCATGACAGACATTGGTGTGGCCAACCCCAACGCACAAGGGCACGCAATGATGAGTACCGCGACGGCATTGATCAAGCCGTAGACCCAGCTTGGCTGCGGACCAAAGAAGCCCCAGACAAACACGGTGATGATAGCAATCACGACGACCGCCATCACGAAATAACCTGCCACTAAATCTGCCATGCGTTGCATGGGCGCACGTGAACGCTGTGCTTGCGCTACGAGCTGAACAATTTGCGACAGTACTGTTGCCGAGCCCACTTTTTCGGCACGGATGACCAGTGCGCCGGACGTATTCATCGTCGCGCCGATCACTTTGTCGCCCGGTCCTTTACTGACGGGTACGGGCTCGCCGGTGAGCATGGACTCATCCAGGGAACTGGCGCCTTCTTCCACAACGCCATCAACCGGTACTTTTTCCCCAGGACGGACACGCAAACGGTCTCCTTCATGGACATGTGTTAGTGGGACGTCCTCTTCTGTTCCGTCAGCGTTGATACGACGCGCCGTTTTGGGTGCCAGACCGAGCAATGACCTGATCGCGGCAGAAGTTTCTGATCGAGCACGCAACTCAAGGACTTGACCGAGCAGTGTCAGGGAAATGATGACCACGGCCGCCTCGAAGTAAACATCCACGCGCCCCATAGACATAAACGTGTCGGGAAATATGCCCGGCGCCACAGTCGCGAGGGTGCTATAGATAAATGCCGCGCCAGTGCCAAGGCCAATGAGGGTCCACATATTGGGGCTGCGGTTGATGACAGATTGCCAGCCACGTACGAAGAAGGGCTGCCCTGCCCAGAGCACCACTGGAATCGACAATACGAGTTCGATCCATGTTTGCGTTCTGATGTCGAACCAGCCAAGCTGGGGGCCGAACATGGCAAGAACGGTCACCACGACGGTAAAGGGCAGGGTCCACCAAAACCGCCGCGAGAAATCTTTCAGTTCGGGATTGTCATCCTCCAGGGTTGGCATCAACGGTTCAAGCGCCATACCACATTTAGGACAGCTGCCCGGATGATCCTGACGAATCTCGGGATGCATCGGACAGGTGTAAATTGTTCCGGCAGCGGCTTCCTCGACGACGACACCGCCCGTTTCCTTTGCCGCGAGGAACTTTTCTGGATCATGTTTGAACGTTTCCAAGCACTTCGTGCTGCAGAAATAGAAGGCTTCTCCGTCACGTTCAAATTGATGTGCGGAGTCTTCCGTTACGTTCATGCCGCACACCGGATCAGTAAGTTGTGAACCAGAGTTCGACGGCTCTACGTGATGATGGTGGGCTTGTTCAAGCTTATTCTGTATCATTATAAAAACCTTTCCAAGAGAGAACTTCGAATGCCGCCCTGTACGCGAGTATGGGCGTTTTCACGCCGAGGCGAATAAAAAACACAGCTACTAGTCGCGGGAAAAGGGCTTACCGTTAAAATCGATGGTGATCAAATTGCCGTCAAGCTCGCCCATCCCGGGCGCGTTCAGTGGCATGCCTGGTGCAGCAACACCTTTTACCGAAGCATCGGCATGGAGCTTATGCACGACATTGGCTGGTACGTGTCCTTCAACAAGCTGTCCTGTGCTGGTCAACACACCGGTATGGCACGAACTTAGCTCCATGGGTACACCCAGTTCTTTCTTGATTGACACGATATCGGTCGTTTTGATCGCTGTCACCTCGAAGCCAGCATTCTGCATATATTCCACCCACGCGCCACAGCATCCACAATTGGGATCCTGATAGACCGTCATAGCTTTGTCGGCGGCATGGACAAAAGAAGAAGCGGCCGTCATTGCGATTGCTGCTAGCCATAATTTCATGATATCAACTCCAAAAATAGTGTTTGAATACTGGTTAAGAAAGCGTCCGACTGCGGTCGCCTATCTTCGACTCTGATATTGCAAGGTGGTTTCTTTTTGCGCCTGCAATACCTTTGGTGGCCAACTGCTCTTAATATAAGCAAGTACGGCCACAATTTCGTCATCGGTCAAGATACCACCATAGGCTGGCATATCGCTTTCGTAACGCGGCGGAGCTGTTTTCCCCGGTACCAGTCCGTTTTTGACCATATCGAACAGCATGGCATCAGGATGATGCCAGGTGTGGCCGGTCTTGTCGTGGGGTGGCGCAGGCAGGCGTCCGCTGGCCAGACGTGTCCGCCAATCAGGTTGTCCTTGGAGTTCTGCGCCATGGCAAGAGGCACAGTTGTTGGTGTAAATTTCTTTGCCTTGGATCACAAGCGCTTGATCAGAGGGATCAATGAATGCTGGCCCTGAGTCCGTGAAGGATTTATACACGAACACGCCGACACCAAGCACCAGGACACCAATCAAGATAACCATTCCCGTTTTTTTTGTGGCTATTGCCATTGGATCAATCTCCGCTAACGTTGTTGCATAATCAATATAATTATCAGACTTTGCTGCTACCCGAGACAGCGCGATGCAGCCTCATCGTTGGCTGTAGGAGGCCAGCTGTCGCTTTTCAGTGATTGGGTCCACCGGTTGAGTGATCCATAGAGCGTGGACTTTCAGCGACTCTAACTGCTTCCGGGATTGGTATCGGCTCACTTTTATTTATCCCGTTATCCGTGTGGTGCGAGTGCATGCTTTTCATCATTAAAAACATCATCAGCGGACACAGTAAGAGAAACAGGAACGGACTTATTGCCAAAATCAGCTCACGGGCAGCAGGAAAGGTCGCATAGCCTACGATCGCCACTGCAGCCAGACCAAGTCCGGCTTTCAACATTGTTTTCATATCGCATCTCATTGTCGATTCTCCTTGCTGTTACGTTCGTAATGTTGAATCAAAAACTTAACCACGAATCTATTTTAGAGCTTTGCCGCTGTCAGGGAGATTACATCGGTATTACATCTTTGTCATTTCTAACGCTAACTGCCGGGTGTTGACCTTGCCATGCTGGGAAGGTTTATGCTGATGTCATGTTCAACGACAAACAAGGAACGACAATGCTTGAGTTTGAAGTAAGCGATATGACCTGCGGGCACTGTGTGAGTACGATTACGGCGGCTGCTCAAAACGTCGCACCCGAAGCTACTATAACGACCAACCTCTCTGGGCGCGTTGTACGTGTGGAAGGCAACTTCGACGCCGACGCGATCGAGCAAGCTATTCGCGAGGCAGGCTACAGCCCCACGCTGAAAGCATAGAAAGAAGGGCCAGTCGCAATCGGCGCACGGCTGGCCTTTGATTGACTCCGTTTATGTCACTTCGGGGTCAGCGTTTCTGCTGTCGCGCTATTCAAGCCATCTGTGCCATGCGTCTGCATTCCTCGGCACAACGCTGGCAGTGATTCATTTGATGTTTGGCGCATTCTTCCGCGCAAGCTTGGCAAACCTCTGCACAAAGACGGCAAATAGCCTGAGCAAACTCACTGCCTCTAGCCATATAACTGGCCGCGACGCGGCAAATTTCAGCGCAATCCAAATCCAACTTTATGCATCGTGCCATGCTCCTGACGTCTTGCTCATCAAGGCAG
>NZ_KB892298.1 GCF_000373745.1 Oligella ureolytica DSM 18253
TCTAAGCACTATACCTCCTTGGTTAGAAGCTACGGGTTACGGCAGGAATTTATCATGCCACACTGCCCTCAACAGAATGGAATGATTGAACGTTTTATTCGTACGCTCAAAGAGCAATGTGTCCATCGGCAGCGTTTTGAGAGCATACAACATGCCAATCGAGTGTTAGCGGACTGGATAGGATTTTATAACCATCAACGCCCACACCAGTCCTTGGGCATGAAGTCACCCATTGAAGTCAGAGAGGCTTTAGCGGTATAAGGTGAGCAGAAAGTGCTGGGTCATTACATATATTAGCTGAGTTATCTCGTCGTTTAGATCTCAGTGAAAAGCAAACCGCCACCATCGCTACTGCCTCTATTAATGCTCGCTTAGCTGATTACTTGGTAGAGCAGGCAGAATTAATGAATTCTGATACGTATGAATTACCCATGAGTCGACGAGATCTGGCCTCCTATCTTGGCACCACACCGGAAACTGTCAGTCGCCGTCTAGGAGAGTTTGAGGAGGCCGCCTGGATTGTGCAAACAGGGCAGCGCCAAATCAAAATTCTCGATTTGGACGTACTTTTATTAGTACAGTAATAGGAGGTAATTAATTATCATGAAGCAATTGGAACTACTTATACCACCTCCTGTTATTGTTTTATTAAGTGGGCTTCTAATGTGGTTGTTAGCGCAACTTTTCCCTGTATTAAATGGTTCTTGGCCTGCGAATATTCTGATAAGCAGTCTATTTGTTGTGATTGGTCTCGCTATTGCGCTTAATGGCATCATGACATTTAAACGTGGCAAAACGACCGTCAATCCTAAGCGACCGATAGGTACGGCTCGCTTGATTAATACAGGGATTTATCGCTATAGTCGCAATCCTATGTATCTTGGTATGTTGTTTTTGCTGATGGCTTGGGCAGTGCAGCTGGGAAATATCATCTCAATCGTAGGTATCGTCTTCTACATCGCCTACATGACGAGATTTCAGATTGTGCCCGAAGAGCGTGCTCTACAAGCTAAATTCAGCGATGATTTTTTTGAGTATAAAAAGCAAGTGCGCCGCTGGTTGTAGTGCTGGACAGATCTCGCTCCAAGAAAATCAGTCGTATTATCCATCGCCTTCTATGAATCGGGTCTTTATGCTTGTCTGGCTAATTCTGTTTCAATCGCTTTCAGCATGGCGTTGACCCGGGGCGGTCGGTAGCGGCGTGTCGGGGTAGCGCCCATGACCCACATCAGTGCTACCGCAGCCGGATTGGCTACCGATCAGATGGTGTCATATTATCGCTCTTTTGCTCAAGGTGGTTTTGGATTAATTATCACCGAAGGTCTCTATACGGATGACAGGCACAGTCTCGGATATATTTTTCAGCCCGGAATGGTCAATGATGAGCAGGAGCGCTCGTGGAGCAAAGTGGTGAATGCCGTTCATCAAACCGGTTCGAAAATCATTGCCCAGATTATGCATGCGGGAGCCCTTGTTCACTGTAATCCCTTCGGCCATGATTCAATCGCACCTTCTGCCGTTCAGCCTAAGGGGGCAAAAGCGAAACGTATGAACGTGCCGGACCTTATCCTCTAGCGCGAAAGGCTACGAAAGAGGATGTTGCCAATGTGATTGATGGCTTTGTCATGACCGCTAGACGTGTCAAATCAGCGGGATTTGACGGTATTGAAATTCATAGTGCCAACGGCGGTTTGGGTGACCCTGCAAGAGCAGCCGAATTGATTGCAAGCGGACAGGCCGATGTGGTGGCTCTTGGAAAAGCTGCGCTAGCCAATTACGATTGGGTTAATAAGGTTGAAGCAGGGAAAGGTTTTCCTGCTGCTTATAGAATGGATTCCGGCAATGATAAAGAACAGGATTAGTAATATTCTTTATCCTATAAAAGCATGTGATGTAAGTGTTGGCATGGAGGGTGCTATACCGGATTTAAAAGGTAGTTATGGCGTCACCGACAGGAATCGAACCTGTATCGAGAGCTTCGGAAACTCTAATTCTATCCATTGAACTACGGTGACGAGAATGATGAGCAGCTATTTTAGCTCATTTAATCGTTAAGTTTAAGGAAACAATGCGGATTTTATATTAGATTTTTATTTTCACTTAGCGACTTCGTAATAATGGTTTTTCCTATAAGTCCTTATATGTCAAAAACTCGTTAATAAAGAATTAAAATTTGTGGGGATATAGTTATAATGTAGCGATGAGAGAAGAGAGGTAGGATTATTTTAAGTCTTTAAGTCTTTAAGTCTTTAACCTTTAAAGCTACTTATTACTAGTGCCTATTTATTTTTGTAATATCAAAGGGAAAATGCATATGAGTTCCACCGGTCAGCAAGGGCCTAAAACACCCGGACAAATGTTAAAAATCGGATCGTCTGTAGTGATTGTGCCGATTATCGTACTTATTTTTTTAATTAAAATGAATTTAGGTAGTGGCGGTGTGGATAGAGCTTCCATGGCACCCGAGATGGTGTTGTCTCGTATTGCTCCGGTTGCTTTGTATAATACCGGTGCGCCATTGCCTGAGCCTCAACGCGCAGTTGCGTTAACCGGGGAGCAAGTATATAACCGTCTCTGTATGACCTGTCATGATTCCGGTCTAAATGATTCGCCAATCAAGGGTAATGCTGAACAATGGGCCCCACGTATTGCTCAGGGTGCTGATGTTCTATTTAAACACTCTTTAGAAGGCTTTAATGCAATGCCTGCCAAGGGTGGCGACGCCAGCTTATCTGACGAAGAAGTCAAAAATGCGGTTGTCTTTATGGTTAACGCATCAGGCGGTAATATTTCTGTGGGCGAGAGTGGTGGCGATGCCGCTGAATCGGCTGAAGAAGCACCGGCTGAGGTAGCCCCAGCGGCAGCAGAAGAAGCGCCAGCTGAAGAAGCAACTCAGGCAGAAGAACCTGCTCCAGCTGCTGAAGAGTCTGACGCACCGGCTGAATCTGAAGCTCCAGAAACTAAGCCTGCAGATGATACTCCAGAGGCATCTGAAACAACAGAAGAAGCACCATTAAATCAACAAGTGCCTACACAAGAAAGTGTTTAATCTGCTGTTAATTCAAGCAAAGCGGCAGGCAGCACAAAACGATAACTAAATATTTAACCATCGGCTTTGTGTTAACACCTTAAAATTAAGCTCAAGAGTGACCAATACTATACGACTCTTGAGCTTATATTTTGTTAAAGCACACTATAAAGCAGTGGACCTATGGTGCTGATTAACAAGATTTTTGCTAGTCTTGTTAATGCCACTTTGCACTGCCGAAAGGTTCAGTTAAACTAATAGGCGAATTGCTTATTTAATTTTTAAGACATCTATTATGTTACAAGACCTTGATCAATTGACCGCCCGTGTCGAGTTGCTAGTTCAGCTGAGTGAGCGCTTAGCGACTGATCGTGATGAGCTCAATCAACAGATTGAAGCGCTTCATACCCAATTATCTGATACGCAGAGTCAGCTTGCCAGCAAGAGCGAAGAGCATCAGAGCTTAACTGCTGAATTGGCCCAAGCGACGCAATCTGCACAAAGCGAACAGCAGCAGATAAGAGCTGAAAATCAGCAACTAAAGCAGCAACTTGACTTGAGTCAGTCGGAGCTAAATTCCGCAAAAGCAGAGTTGCAGCAGCTAAGAGCTCGTTCAGAGCAATTAAAATCCGGTGTTAATCAAGCTAAAGAGCGTGTTGCCCATGTCTTAGCTAATATACCGGGCGGTGTTACGCAGGGAGAGGCCTAATGGAGCATTTAGAAGTAACCATCTTAGACAAAGAACTGACCTTGGCTTGTGAGCCTAGCGAAAAAGAAAAGCTCTTGGCGGCGGTTAAGCAGGCCAATGATCTGATGACATTAATTAAGCAATCAGCCGGCAATATGAATAACGAGCGAGTCGCCTTGATGGCGTGTATTCAGTTGTCATCTCAGCTGCTTTCTTCTGAGTCTACAGAGGGGCCATTCCAGGGTGTGTCATATGGCGATTATAAAAATAAAGTTGACCATATTAATGCCCTCCTGGATGATGGAATTAATCGCTTAAAGTAGTCTTTATTTGATGAGCTATGCTGCTTTTGAATAAAGTTTTTGTCTTTAAATAGCCTCTATAAAGTGCTATACTAAGTTAAACAAAGCAGCATTGCTTTAAAAGCTTTCCTGCGATATTCGTGACCTTGGTCTTTCATCTCTTACCGATGCTTATGGCTAAGGCAGTTAGTTCAGGTGCAGGAGTGAACCTCTCTTTGTCAGAGGATCCCAGAGCGCCATTACGAACCGACCGCCAACTTGAACTTTTTGGGTTCGAGATGCCGACCTAGACGGTATCGCGGGTAATTTCTCCCAAAGATTTCAATACTTCTCAAGTAAGTATTGAAATCTTTTCTTATCCAAACTCCATGCATTTTCTTCTATGCCGTTCCGGAGCTCTCGCCATGAATAATTTACAAGACAATATTTGGAATCAGCGTTTCAGCGGTAAGGAGTATTACTATGGGCTAGAAGCTAATGGCTTCTTAAAAGCAGCCAGCGCACATATTCCCAAAGGCAGTTCAGTTATCTCTCTGGGTGAGGGAGAGGGTCGTAATTCAGTTTTTTTAGCTGAGCAGGGACATCGCGTGACCGCGGTTGATATTGCTTTATCCGGTTTAAAAAAGACAGCAGAGCTGGCCACCAAGCGTGGTGTCAAGGTGTTGACGGAGCATGCTGACTTGAGTGCTTATGAGTTGGCAGAGAGCGCTTGGGGTGCGGTGATTAATATCTTTTGTCATTTGCCAAAGTCTGCTAGACAGCACGCACATCAGCAGGTCAAAAAGGGCTTGCAGGCGGGTGGAGTGTTTATTTTTGAGTGTTACAGTACAGAGCAATTAGCTTTTGGTACGGGCGGACCTAAAGATATTAATCTGCTCTATACGGCTGAGGAGTTGCAGCAGGATTTTGCCGAATTGGAGATTCTTCACTTGGCTAAAGTTGAGCGAGAAATTCATGAGGGTCAAGGTCATACCGGCATGTCATCGGTGATTCAGTTTATTGCTCGCAAACCATAGCCCCTATAACCTATACTCCGCCAATTTTTATCGAACTAATCGCGCTTTAGCTCACTCTAAGAATAACGAATGTAAAAAGGAGGAATTATGAAGCGATTACGATATGCGGTTTTATTGCCCGTAGTGTTATCGGGTACCTTGGCTTTTGCTCAGACAGATGTTGAATCTCAGCGTTTGTTTAGACCCGAACCGGAATCTTTTGTGCGTGTTGGGGCCGAGGCTTATCGCGAGGTACGCGAAGATAGAGCAAATGTGACGCTGACTAAGCAGTTGGATGGTGGGGACCAACGTGAATTGCTACGAGAGATTAATCTAGCCATGCGCAATGTGGTTGAACTGGGCAAAAACAATGGCGAACTGGAATTAGAAACAGGTAATTACGCTATCCAGCGTAACGTTCATTATAAAAAAGATACAAAAGAAATAGAAAAAATCACTTACACTGCGACAGGTCAAGTCATCGTGCGTTCACAAAACTTTGATGAGCTTTTGACCTTTGTTGAAGCAGCGCATGAGGATAGGTTGGTCGGTGATATCCGTTTTGATCTGTCGACGGACTTGCGCCGAGAAGTTGAGAAGGAAATCCTCCAAGAGGCGATAGCTGCTTTCCGGACAAAGGCAGATACGATTGCCGAGGGCCTAGGTTACACGGGTTTTGAAGTTAGAAATATTGAGGTCAAAGACTCCGAATCCGGAGTGGTTGTTCGACCTATGCGGGCTGCTACCATGTCACTTAGTAGGGCGGCTGACGCGACACCGTCACCCAGTGCAGCACCTCCATTAGAAGGGGGCAAACAAAAGGTTAGCGTTTCTGTCTCCGGTCAGGTTGTTCTGAAGTAATTTAATTTCCCATAGGATAAACACATGAAAATTCGTCACTTAGCTTTTTTATTACCCGCTCTGTTTGCCACTCAACTAAGTTTTGCTCAACAAAGTGAGGGCTCAGTTGCGTCTCATAGCGCTGACAGCCGACCGGTGATTAATTTGTCGGCTGATGCTTATAGAGAGGTGCAGCAGGATCGTGTGATGTTAACTTTATCAAGAGAGGAGCGAGGCGAAGAGGCTAAAGCGGTCGCTGACAAAGTAAATCAAGCGATTAATGCGGTGATGGAGAGTGGTAAGGGTAATGACAAGCTGGAGTTAAAAACCGGTAGTTATAATCTTTGGCCACAGCAAGAGTACGATGCAGAGGGTAAAAGAATCGCTAAAACGACGTATGTCGCTCGTGGTGAGGTAATTGTCAGCTCAGTCGATATGGTGGAAGCGACACGATTTATTGAAGCGGTCAGTGAGCAAATGAATTTATCTAATATTGCTTTTGAGCTGACCAGTGAGGTGCGTCGTAATATTGAAAATGAGATTCGTGCGGAGGCGATTCAAACTTTCCAAGAAAAAGCGCGTGCCGTATCTCGAGAGTTCGGCTTTGACAATTACGATATTAAGTATGTGCAGCTAAGAGATTCCACTAATAATATGTCACCTGTGCCACGCTTTAGCATGGCTCAGGCTGAGATGGCTCAATCGGCTAAGTTTTCCGGCCCTGAATTAGAGGCGGGTAAAGAGCGAGTCACCATTAGTTTGACGGGTGAGATCGCTTTATACTAATAGCAAATAAGATAAGACCTAATAGGATCATCGGTAGCGATAGCCACTGACCCATACTTAGGTTGAGGGCCTGTAAGCCCAGGTGGGTATCAGGCTCTCGTCCAAACTCGGCGATAAATCGGCAAATACCATAACCTACTAAGAAAACGGCACTCACGCAGCCTGTGGGGCGCGGTTTTTTTGAGTAAACCCAGAGCACAATAAAAAGTAAAACACCTTCCAAAGCCATTTGATAAAGTTGTGACGGGTGTCGCGGCAGCTGATCAGCCATGGGGAAAATCATCCCCCAGTTGCCGTTAGTCGGACGACCCCAAAGCTCACCATTCATAAAGTTACCCCAACGGCCGACGGCAAGCCCTAGCGGAATAAGCGGTGCGACAAAGTCACCGACTTGGAAAAACGTTTTGCCCTCTTTATGTGCAAAAAATAGCATCGCTAATAAGACACCGATTAAACCGCCGTGAAAGGCCATACCGCCATCCCATACAGCAAATATCTCTAAGGGGTGTTGTAAGTAGTAACCTAGCTGATAAAACAGCACATAGCCTAAACGCCCGCCCAGTACCACACCGACAATGCCGTAGAATAATAAATCTTCAAAGCGCTTTAAGCTAATATCAAAATGTCCCTGCTTGATGCGGTGTCGGCCTAAGAGCCAAGCGATAGCAAATGCCAATAAATACATCAATCCATACCAATGTATTTGCAGTGGGCCTAAGGAGATGGCAATCGGGTCAAATTGTGGGTGTTGATAAATCATGCGTTATACGTTGGAATATTATTAATCGGCTTATATCTTAGGGTAGTGTACAGGTCAATAGTTCAATGCTAGTTTTTATTGTTCGCTTTTTTGCCAGAAAATATCTGTACGCTTAGCCAAGCGATTCAGTTCGCGCGCCAAGACAAAGAAATAATCAGAGAGTCTATTAACTAATTGCATCGAGAGATCGCTGATGGGTTCTTCATTATTAAGAGCGACTAAGGCTCTTTCGCTACGGCGACTGACACTACGACAGATATGCGATTGTGAAGCTTCTTGTGTGCCGCCCGGCAGGATAAATTCTTTGAGTGGGGGTAGTTGCTCCAGCATGGACTCGATGCTTTGTTCGATTTTTGTGAGAATGCTCTCACTTAATGCATTATAGCCCGGGATGGCGAGCTCGCTACCTAAGTCAAAGAGTGCGTGCTGGATACTTGATAACAACCCTAGGTGCTGCTCGATTTCGTTGCTATTCATGTGCTGTAATTGGCTGATTAATAAGCCAATGTGACTATTAAGCTCATCCACCTCGCCAATAGCACATATACGTGGATGGCTTTTGGGTAGGCGTTGGCCGTCAGCCAGCCCGGTTGTACCGGTATCGCCGGTTTTGGTCACAATAGTGCTGAGTCGATTAGTCATGGTTATCAAATCAAATTGTTAAAGGGTGTAATTTGTAGGCTAAGCTATTATAGCCAAGGTGTCATCGCGTTAGAATACAATAAGAAACGAAAGGAGTGTTTGTTATGAAAAAGTTTTTAGCAGCCGCGGTGATGGGCTTAAGTGTATTGGGTGTCGCTGCAGTCGGTTCGGCTCAGGATGAGGCCTCTGCTCGCGGTGAAGTGCGCCGTCTTGATGCCTCTAAAGGCACGATTACCATTAAGCATGGTGCGATTAGCGATTTAAATTTACCGGCCATGACCTTGGTTTATGAGGCGGAGCCTGTGCTCTTGGAGGGTGTTCAGCCGGGTGACCAGGTGCGCTTTAAGGTGCGGCACGAGAATAATACCTACAGAGTGATTGAGCTTAAAAAGTAGCACTTATCAGCACTTAGCGCTCAACTCAATCATTATTAGACTGATAAAAATAACGCCATAGGTTGAATTCAGCCTATGGCGTTATAGTTGCTATGTGCTATGTTGCTCTATAAGCACTAGAGTATATAGCGAGCTAAGTCTTGGTCAATGGCGGTTTGGTTTAACTTTTCATTGACATAGTCCGGGTCAATTTTGACGACGGTACCAACCTGGGCAGAGGTTGCGTTAAAGGATAAGTCCTCAAGCAGCTTTTCCATGACCGTGTGGAGGCGACGAGCGCCAATGTTTTCGGTCGTCTCGTTAACATCAAAAGCAATTTCAGCTAAGCGTCTGATACCTTCATCGGTAAAGTGGAGATCTACGCCTTCGGTCGCCATTAGCGCTTTGTATTGCTTAGTTAGGGATGCATCTGTTTCTGACAAAATTTGTACGAAGTCGTCTGTACTGAGAGAGTCTAACTCAACACGAATAGGGAAGCGACCTTGTAACTCAGGGATCAGATCGGAAGGACGCGACAGATGGAAGGCACCTGACGCTACAAAAAGGATATGGTCAGTCTTGATGATGCCGTATTTGGTGTTAACTGTCGTACCTTCTACTAAAGGCAGCAAGTCGCGCTGTACACCTTGGCGTGATACATCGGCACCCTGAGTTTCTTGACGTGCAGCAATTTTATCAATTTCATCTAAGAAAACAATCCCGTTTTGCTCTGCGTTTTGGATCGCGTTATTACGGATTTCTTCCTCATTAATACGTTTGGCAGCTTCTTCCTCTACCAGTAATTTAAAGGCATTACGTACGGTGATTTTCTGAGGCTTTGTGTTGTCACGTTGGATACCGGCAAACATAGAGCGGAGCTGCTCGGTCATCTCTTCCATGCCCGGAGGGCCCATGATGTCTAGTGCTTGAGCGGTATTTGCGACAGCGATTTCGATTTCCATGTCATCGATTTGCCCCTCGCGTAGACGCTTACGGAAGTTTTGGCGTGCGGTGTTTTCTTCGCGAATCGGTTGGTTGTGAGCATCACGAGAAGGGGGAATGATAGCATCTAAAATACGCTCTTCTGCCGCTTCTTCAGCTTGGCTGCGTACCAGCTTCATCTCTTGTTCGCGAGTTTGCTTGACTGACATATCCACTAGATCGCGAATAATGGTTTCAACATCACGACCGACATAGCCGACTTCGGTAAATTTTGTGGCTTCTACTTTAATAAAAGGCGCATTAGCAAGTTTAGCTAGACGACGTGCAATTTCAGTTTTACCGACACCGGTGGGGCCAATCATTAAAATGTTTTTGGGAGCGATTTCGTTGCGCAATGGCTGCGGTACTTGTTGGCGGCGCCAGCGACTTCTGAGGGCAACTGCTACAGAGCGCTTGGCCTTATTTTGCCCCACAATGTTTTTATCTAATTCAGAGACGATCTCTTGGGGAGTCATTACACTTTCAGTCATGTTGGTACTCTATTTGGGAATTCGGTTGAGGATTAAAGTGTTTCAATCACGTGATTTTGATTGGTATAAATACATAAATCACCGGCAATTTCCAGTGATTTTTTAACGATGTCTGCCGGAGAGAAGTCGGTGTGTTGCAGTAGGGCAAGACCGGCTGATTGTGCATAAGCACCACCGGAACCAATGGCGGCTAAACTATGCTCAGGCTCCAATACGTCGCCATTACCGGTTAGTACTAGGGTGTGATCCTTATCGGCAACAATAAGCATGGCTTCCAGTTTGCTCAGCATACGGTCGGTGCGCCAGTCGCGGGTAAGTTCAACAGCGGCGCGCATTAAGTTGCCGGAGTGCTTTTCCAGCTTGCTTTCAAAGCGCTCAATCAGTGTAAAGGCATCAGCCGTAGCACCTGCAAAACCGGCTAATACGGTGTCATTATGCAGTTTGCGAATTTTACGGGCAGTGCCCTTCATGACAATATTGCCAAGGGTTACCTGGCCGTCGCCACCGATAGCGACTTCATTGCCGCGGCGAACACAAATAATAGTAGTAGCGTGAAATTGTTCCATAATAACGTTCAACTTTTTCTATAAGGGTTGATCGCTATGTGGTGCTACTACTATTTTTTTCAAGGGTGGGAATAAAGAAGAGGCAAATAAAAAAGCCCGCATCAACTCAATGAGACGGGTACATCAAACAAACAACACGCCATGTATCGGGCGTGCTGTCCTTTGCTTGGCAGGGGGTGATGATTAATCACCGAACTGCTTCTGACGCTTTTCGCGACGTTCCTGTGCTTCTAAAGAAAGATTCGCTGTAGGACGTGCTAATAAACGTGGAATGCCGATAGGCTCACCGGTTTCTTCGCACCAACCATAATCGCCTTCGTCAATAGAGACGAGGGATTGTTGAACTTTTTTGAGAAGTTTGCGTTCGCGGTCACGTGTGCGCAACTCTAATGCATGCTCTTCCTCGATCGTAGCGCGGTCTGCCGGATCCGGCACAAACTGCGTTTCGCGTAGATTGTCAGTGGTTGCATTGGCGTTATCAAGGATGTCTTGCTCTAAGTCTTTTAAGCGCAGTCTGAAAAACGCCAGTTGAAGATCGTTCATGTAGTCGTCTTCAGACATCGCTAGTAACTGATCCTCTGTTAATAATGCAGCTTGTTCTTCTAAGTTGTCGAGTGTTTTTTTAGTAGCTTTGGCCATTACGCTAATCTCCCAGCTAATAGTCAATCTTAGTTTATTTTGTTAAACAATTTTTGAGGCCCGCAAGAAAAATTTCTTTTGGAAGCTTTTTACCGATAAAAACTAATTTATTATACGGTTTTTCTTTACCCCAAGCTTTGCCCGGTTCGGTGCCTAACAGCATATGCACGCCCTGTAGCAGCATACGTTGCTTGATACCTTTGATATATAAAATACCTTTGTAGCGGAACATATCCGGACCGTAGAACTGTACTAAACCACTTAAAAACTCATCAAGTTTAGAAGGGTCAAAGGGTTGGTCAGAATTAAAAACAAAGGCACCAATCTCATCATCATGGTGGTGATGGTGTTCATGCTCGCAGTGGGCATCACACTCATGGTCATGGTCGTGATGATGGTGATGATGTTCGTGATCGTCTTCAGCTTTTAAGAAATCAGGATCAATCTCTAAAGCAGAGGTTAGATTGAAACCCTTCATGTCGAGTAATTCATTAAGATCCGCTTCACCAAAGTGAACGGCACTAATGTTGACACGGGGATTCATATTGATCAGACGTTTACGTAAGGTCTCGTACTCATTGTCGGTGACTAGGTCTTTTTTGGAAATTAAAATGCGATCCGCAAAGCCGACTTGTGCTTGGGCTTCGGTTTGTCGATCGAGAATTTCCATGCCGTGCTTAGCGTCTACGATAGTAATCACGCCGTCTAAGCGATAGTACTCAGCAACATAGTCATCCATAAAGAAGGTTTGGCAGACGGGGCCCGGATTGGCCATGCCCGTGGTTTCAATGATAACGCGATCAAAGGTGATCTCACCCTTTTCGCGTTTGGCACGTAAGTCACTTAGCGTATTAAGTAGATCGCCGCGTACCGTGCAGCAGATGCAGCCATTGTTCAGCTCAATGATTTGCTCTTCGCTTTCTTGTACTAACAACTCATTGTCAATGCTCTCGGGACCAAACTCATTTTCAATAACGGCAATGCGCTGACCATGAAACTCGGTCAAAATGCGTTTTAACAAAGTTGTCTTGCCGGCACCTAAAAAGCCGGTAAGGATAGTGACTGGTACCATACGGTCTGCTTGCTCTGCGGTAACTGCCATAAGTAAGCCTTCTTTAGAAAAATTAATAAAAGATTACATCACAGCTTTGCATATATAGCAAATAAAACAAGCTATTTTCGTATAAAAAACATGAGTTTCGGTCATTAAGCTGTCATAAATGATTGGAAACTAGGGTTTACACGTGCTTGTTGCTAAGTGCTAATGTAATCAACGTCGGGGTTGCTTCTGTTTAACTTAATTTGAATTGTCTTGCTGATTGCACTTAAGGCAGGTCGCGCGGATCTCGGTTTGAGCGCTGTTTTGCTTAAAGCCGGTTTGGCTTATTAATGCCTGCAGCTTGTGACTGACATCCGGTGCGTCGACTTCGGCGACTAAGCCACATTGAGTGCAAACTATGAGTAAGTTGTGGTCATGTCCGTGAATATCAAGGTCATTACAAGCGGTCCAGCCATTAAGCGCGTCAAGACGGTGGATAAAACCTTCTGTTTCAAGAAATTCCAAGGCGCGATAGACTGTTGCCGGCTTGGAGCTGGGGAAGTCTTTTTGCATGGCTTCGAGAATTTCATAAGCCTTCATACACCGCTCATCGGTGGCAATAATTGCCAATACCTGTTTACGAATTGGTGTCATGCGCTTGCCGCGTGATTCGCTAATTTCTTCAGCTTGCTGTAGAAACTCTTGAGTGGATAGCACAGGCTTAGTTAGGACCATAAAATCTGTATATTTTTTAAGTTAAGGATTGAAAAACAACTATTGATGTTATAACATAACAAAACAAGGTGGTTCTCTGTATAATACCATTTTATGATTTCAATGATTAAGAGTTGATATGAACCGTTCGGAAAGAGTTTTTACAGCCCAGCAAGTCCATGATATTGGTTGCCGTTGTCGTTCGTGCTTGACCATGTCTGCCCTCAAGCGTGCCGCAGCGGTTACGTCGGTTTTATTATTCCTCTGGGTAGTTGTTTTTGTGGCCATGGGCTGGAGTCCCAGTCAGTTTTTCTAGCTTCCGTTTTTGAACTGATATGCAGCACTTATCTTAACTAATAAGTGCTTTTCTTTTTTTAACCTATTTTTATTTTTAGCTTATAGGAAATTATGGGCAGAGACGTCTTGCGCCTAAACAATGTGACTTTGGCATGGGGTAACAAAACAATCTTGAGCGATATGAATGGTTGTTTTAAACAAGGTTCTTTTACCGCCATTGTCGGTCCTAATGGGGCTGGTAAGTCGACGTTAATCAAAGCGATTGCCGGCCAATTACCGGTTAAATCGGGTGAAATCACGATCGCAGAAGAGTTTAAGCGCGAGCTTTCTTTGTTGCCACAATACACCGAACTCGATCGGGACTTTCCGATGACTACCTTTGATTTGGTCAGTATGGGAATATGGCGAGATTTAGGGCCTTTTAAGTCGTTGTCCGGTGAGCAGCGTCATCGCATTATGCAGGCCATCGTTCAGGTTGGGCTGGTTGAGCAGGCTCAGGATTTGATTGGGAGCTTATCCGGCGGTCAATTGCAGCGAGCTTTCTTTGCTCGATTGTTGGTTCGTGATGCACAAGTCATTATTTTAGATGAGCCCTTTGCAGCGGTTGATGAAGATACGCAAGAGCGACTGCTACCCATTTTACAGACCTGGCACGAACAGGGGCGCACAATCCTTGTGGTCTTGCATGATGAAGAGTTAGTTAGGCGATTAGTACCGGAGACGTTAATTATCGGTCGCGATATCGTGGCTTGGGGGGCGACCGAAGACGTTTTTACGGTTGATAATATGCGTCAGGCTCAGCGCTTATGCCGCAGTATCTACTAGGGGAATGGCGATGTACGAATTGTTAGTTCAGCCATTTGTTGAGTATGCCTTTATGCGACGTGCTTTATTTGGAGCTATTTTTCTGTCGCTTATTGCTGCGCCTTTAGGTGTGTTTTTAATTTTAAGACGCCTGAGTTTAGTTAGCGATGCAATGACGCATGCGATTTTGCCGGGGATTGCCTTAGGTTTTTTCTGGGTGGGTAATTCTATCTTGGCGATGCTGATCGGCGGCCTGATAAGCGGCTTAGTCGTGGCTATGCTGGCAGGTTTTATGTCGCGTTATACCAGCTTAAAAGAAGATGCGAGTTTTGCTACTTTTTATTTGATTTCTTTGGGTCTGGGGGTATTGCTGATTTCGATGCGCGGTACCAGTGTGGACTTGATGCATGTGCTATTCGGTTCGATTTTGGCGATGAGTGACGAGTCGTTGCTACTCACCATGATCATCAGCAGTCTATCGATTTTGATTTTGGCCATCATTTATCGGCTATTGGTCTTAGACGGTTTTGACCCCGTTTTTTTGCGAGTTGAACTGGGTAGGCGCTCGCCGGTTTTTACTATCTTTATTATTCTCTTGGTGGTCAATCTGGTTGCCGGATTTCAAATTCTCGGCACATTGATGGTCGTAGGGATTGTCATCTTACCGGCGATTACCGCTCGTTTTTTAGGGCGTACGTTGGGCCTGCAATTAATCATCGCGCCATTGATAGGCGTTGTTTGCCAATATATCGGTCTAGTTATTTCATATGGCTGTGATTTGCCTGCGTCAGCTACCATTATTTTATTAAATGGCATGGTTGCTGTGCTGGCAATGCTTTTCGGTCCTTATGGTAGTGCGTGGAGGCGCTATCAATCCTGACTTTTCAACAACTAACACAAGGGAATAATAATGACATTATCTCGTTTAATATCAGCAGTAGCAATCACCTCGATGTTGAGTTTTGCTTCAATCAGTGCGACCCAAGCCGAGCCATTAAAAGTAGTGAGCAGCTTTACGATTATTGGTGATATGGTAAAAAACGTTGGCGGTGAGCATGTTGTGGTAGATAATCTTGTTGGTTACGATGTCGATCTTCATAACTTTGAGCCTAGGGCCAGAGATATTAAAAAACTTACCATGGATAGCGGCGTTAAGCTTTTGTTTATAAATGGTATGGCGTTAGAGCCGTGGATTGAGCGCATGCAAAATTCCTCCGGTTATAAGGGGCAGACCATTGTCGTAAGTGAGGGGGTTGAGGCAATTAAATTTGCTGATATTCATGACAATGAGCACGATCATGACGACCACGACCACGACCACGACCACGACCACGACCACGACCACGACCACGACCACGACCACGACCACGACCACGACCACGACCACGACCACGACCACGACCACGACCACGACCACGACCACGACCATGATCATCATCACCATGGGGAGTGGGATCCTCATGCTTGGCAAAACCCCTTAAATGCGGTTGTTTACGTAAATCATATTCTCCAAGCGTTAAAAACGACCGACCCGGATAACGCGACGGCCTATGAAGCAAACGCGGCAAATTATATCGCTGAGATCAAAAAGATTGATGATGAAGCAAAGCTGGCGTTTGCTGAGTTGCCTGAAGTAAAACGTCGCTTTGGAACAAATCACGAAGCATTTGCATACTTAGCGGAAGCCTATGATTTGGTTCAAATACCCGTCTTTGGTGTGAGTGGTGCCGAGCCTTCTGCTTCTCAGATTGCTGATGTACTCAAGGAGTTAAAGGCGCAACAGGTGAGTGCCGTGTTTTTAGAAAATACGGCTAATAATCGCTTAATTGAGCAGGTAGCGCATGATTCCGGTGTTAAGGTGGGTGGCACTCTAGTTGCAGATGCTTTGCAAAAAGAGGGTGAAGGTGCAACGTATCTTGGTATGATAAAGAAAAACATCCGGACACTTTTAGAGGCCTTAAAATAATTAACATATTTAAAAATTCACAGTTGATAGAGATGTTTTGCTTATATCGCCTGTGAATTTCAATTTGTAGAGGATAGACATGACGGCTGAGAAGCTACTTACAGCGCAAGAAGTTGCTGCTTTTTTACAGCAAAACCCCAGTTTTTTTAAAGAGCATGCTGATGTATTTCAGTCCATGGAGATTGAGGACGCCGATAGCGGCGGCACCTTATCTTTAGCTCAGCGTCAAATGCTGGATTTACGCAATAAATTAAAGCAGCAGGATTTTCATTTAAAAGAGTTATCTCTTTATGCGATGGAAAATCAAAATATCAGCCAATCAATCCTACAGTGGTGCGTTTATATGCTTGCCGAAGAGGAGTCCTCTGAGCTGCCGCAGCTTTGTGTCGAAAGTTTAGAGCATTGCTTTACGGGGCTAAAAGTAGCACTTAAATTATGGCCTTGTCCTGAGTATGTGCCGGCGAGATTCGGTGGTGTATCACCTGAATTAAAAAAGCATGTTGAAGCGCTTGAAAAGCCCTATTGTGGTCAGGAGTACCCAGAAGAAATAGATTCATGGTTTGAGGATAAACCTGCCTCCGTGGCTGTTTTACCATTAGATGATGAAACAGCTGTCATTGGTGTCTTGGTTTTTGCGTCAGATGACCTTGACCATTTTACTGAGCAAATGGGTCTCAGTTTTTTATTGATTATTTCAGCATTAGCTGGTGCGGCCTTAGGTCGCACAATGTTGTAATGTGTTGAGACTGTTTAGATGAAAGTAGTATTTGCAGGAACTCCGGAGTTCGCCCGTTTGGCTTATGCCGCCATTGTCGATGCCGGTTTTGATGTACCTTTAGTGATGACGCAGCCGGATCGACGTGCTGGTCGTGGCATGAAGTTGACGCCAAGCGCGGTTAAATTGGAAGCGCTTGAGCGCGGTGGTGAGGTTTTACAGCCGATTAGTTTGCGTCTGGATGGTAAGTATCCGGAAGATGCTGCCGCTGCACGAGCCAGTTTAGAGGCATTACAGCCTGACGTCATGGTGGTTGCAGCGTATGGCCTAATTTTGCCGCAATGGACGTTGGACTTACCCAAGTATGGCTGCTTAAATATTCATGCCAGTTTATTACCTCGTTGGCGCGGTGCTGCCCCTATTCAGCGCGCGATTGAGGCAGGAGATGAATACAGCGGCGTGGGCATTATGCAGATGGAAGCAGGTCTTGATACCGGTCCTATTTTATTAGAGAAAAAACTGCCTATTGAGCGCATGAATGCAGCTCAACTGCATGATGCCTTGGCAGCACTGGGGGCAGAGGCTATTGTGGATGCCTTAACTAAATTGCAGGCTAATGGCGCAGAGGCGTTTGAGCCGCAAGTGCAAGATGTCGCTGGCGTAACTTATGCAGAAAAGCTCACCAAAGAAGAGGCTATTTTGGATTGGTCAGAATCCGCAGAGGTACTGGAGCGCAAAGTTCGCGCTTTTACTCCGGTTCCGGGGGCCAAGGTGCACTTAGAGGGATTTGCTGAACCGGTTAAAGTTTTTTCTGCCGAATTACTCCTTGATGCCGAGGCGGCGGGAGCTGCGCCGGGTACGGTATTAGCACGTGAGCCTGAGGGGGTTGATGTGGCTTGTGGCCAAGGTGTGTTGCGCTTAAAAGAGCTGCAAAGAGCAGGTGGTAAGCGCCAAACGGCAGAGCAGTTTGTACTGGGTTGGCGCGAGTAAAGCAATTAAATAGTCCCAAGGCTTTGTGTCGTGTGCGCGTTGTTTTTGTTATCACACCAAAACAGTGCGCACATGACTAAATGAAGCCATTGAGATACAAGGCGATTAGTTATTCGTCGATTGTGTCTGCAAATAAATCATAGGCGTCTGCGTCAGTCACCACGCACTTTACTATCTCACCCGGCTTGATCTCATAAGGGCTGTCAACATACACGACCCCATCGATTTCCGGTGCGTCGGCAGCTGAGCGTCCAATCGCAATTCCATGCTCATTTAACTCATCAATCAAGACGGTAATGGTTTGACCGATTTTCTTTTGCAGTTTGTCGGCAGAAATAGCCTGTTGATGAGCCATAAAGCGCTCCCAGCGATCCTGCTTAACCTCTTCGGGTACGGGATCGTCAAGCTCATTAGCCGGAGCGCCATCAACCGGTGAATATTTAAAACAACCTACACGGTCTAGCTGTGCTTCAGTTAGCCAGTCCAATAAATACTGGAAATCCTCTTCTGTTTCACCGGGGAAACCCACAATAAATGTCGAACGAATAGTGATGTCCGGGCATTGCTCGCGCCATTTATGAATGCGAGCTAAGGTGCGATCCTCAAAGGCAGGACGCTTCATCGCACGTAAAATTTTCGGACTGGCGTGTTGGAATGGAATGTCTAAATAAGGCAAGATTTTGCCTTGGGCCATGAGCGGGATAACGTCATCAACATTTGGGTAGGGGTAGACATAGTGTAAGCGAACCCACACACCTAAATCGCTCAAGGCCTCACAAAGAGCAGTCATTTGTGTTTTGATAGGGCGACCCTGCCAGAAAGCTGTGCGGTACTTAACATCAACACCATAGGCACTGGTGTCTTGAGAAATGACCAGGATTTCCTTGACGCCGGCGTTGACCAAGCGCTGAGCTTCATCCATCACGTCATCAATCGGTCGGCTGACTAAACGGCCACGCATGGACGGGATGATACAGAAGGAGCAAGCGTGATTACAGCCCTCAGAGATTTTTAAGTAGGCATAGTGACGCGGTGTGAGGCGAATACCTTGAGGCGGCACTAGGTCGATGAAAGGATCGTGATCAATCGCCGGCGGTGCGGCTTCGTGTACTGCACGTACGACCTCTTCATATTGCTGAGGGCCGCTGACAGATAGCACGCTAGGGTGAACCTGACGGATTGCTTCTTCCTCGACCCCCATACAGCCTGTCACAACGACTCGACCATTTTCTGCCAGGGCTTCACCAATCGCATCTAAAGACTCGGCTTTTGCGCTATCGATAAAGCCACAAGTGTTAACAACAACGACATCAGCTCCTTCGTACGTGGAAGAGATTTCATAACCCTCTGAGCGTAATTGCGTAAGAATACGTTCAGAGTCTACCAATGCTTTGGGACAGCCTAAACTGACAAAGCCGACTTTAGGAGAGCTCATAATAATGCTAATCTATTGAATTAAGAATTGAATTTGAAGAATATAACAGTTAATTTTAGCATTTTAGAAGGTAAACTAGAGGCTAAAATTTTCATTTACTAATCTATGTCGAAAATTCCTTTATCTGAGCTTCTCGCACACAGTGCCAAAGTGATACAGCAAGTCATGGCAGGACAATCCCTAAACAGCTTATTGCCTATGGTCGATGATAGGTATAGGGGCGGTGTACAGGCTTTGAGCTTCTTTGGACTGCGCCATTGGAGTAGGGGATTGGCGCTTAGCGAGCAGTTGCTTAGTAAAAAAGCACCCAATCCTTTATTTAAGTCCTTGCTTGTTCTATCACTTACCTTGCTGAGTGCTGAGGATTTTTTGGCATTAGAGCAAGAACAAAACACTAGCGCAACCGCTGCTGACATGCCGGTTTATGATGCGTTTACCTTGGTTAATGAAGCCGTTAAGGCTGCTACGCTTAACAAAAAAACAGCTTCTTTTAGAGGTTTACTCAATGCATGCCTCAGGCGTTATCAGAGGGAGTTGGTACAGCTGTTGAGCAATGTTTGGCAACAAGAAGAGGTACGCTATAACTTTCCCCAGTGGTGGATTGATAAATTGCGCGATGCTTATCCGCAGCAGTATGAGCGCCTTTTGAAAGCTGCGAATCAACACGCATCCCTTTGTCTGCGCGTTAATCGTCGTCAAGGCACGATGGATGAATTTAAGCAGTCGTTGAACCAAGCGGGGATTGAAGCGGTACAGCTTGATGAGGATGCGCTCATGTTGCCGCAAGCAGTGCCGGTGCCGCAAATTCCCGGTTTTGCTGAGGGCCGTTTTTCAGTGCAGGACTTGGCAGCACAACAAGCGATTAGCATGTTGTCACTCCAAGACGGTTTGCGCGTGTTAGATGCTTGTGCCGCACCGGGCGGTAAAACGTCACATATGTTGGAGCATTATGATCTTGATATGACCATTTTGGATATCGATGAGCGGCGCTTGCAGCGAGTGCATGATAACTTAGAGCGTTTGGGTCTTTCCAAAAAATATCATCAGGATAATGACCACTACCATATCCGTAGCTTGGCAGCAGATGCAGCAGATACAGAGGCTTGGTATGATGGCCGACCGTTTGACGTGATTATGGCTGATGTGCCTTGTACAGCAGCAGGGATCGTGCGTCGTCATCCCGATATTAAGTGGTTGCGTCGGCCGGAGGACGTGGCAAAGACGTCAGAATTACAACGTACGATCGTCCAAGCGCTTTGGACTACTTTAAAGCCCGGAGGCTATTTACTTTATATTACGTGCTCTATTTTCCCCGAAGAGGGTGAGCTGCAGGCCGCTTATTTTTCAGAGCATTTGGTAGGAGCAGAAAGACTACCAGCCATAGGACAGATGTTGGCAGTACCCGATGAAAATGGCGAGATTAAGCATGATGGCTTTTTCTATGCCCTGTTTAAAAAGGCCAACTAGTTGATGCGTATCGTTCAGTCATTGTTCAGTGGTGCCAAACGGCTATTTCATTTATTAGCGTTTGCTGTCTTGATGGTGGCTTGCAGTCGGGAGTCTATATTTGAAGAGCAGAGTGGGCAATCGACTGCGACTGTAGAGGATATTCAGCTCGTGGGCTATCAGGTGTCAGATGATGGGACCAATGTTCAGCTTGAGATTAACGCGGATTTGGCAGTGCATTTAGATCCTGATTTGGTGAGCGCGGCGATGCGCGGTGTGCCTCTATATTTTGTCTTTGAAGTCGAAGTGATTGGGCCGGAATTATATGTTTTTGACAAGGCGCTGGGTTATCAGTCTCAGCAGTGGTTGATTAAGTATCAGCCATTATTAATGCAGTGGAGTGTGGATGATGGTAGGCGAGTCAATCAGGAAATTTCACTTGAGGATTCGCTCGGCCATATTAGCAACAACAATACGATCATTGTGCCCTTAGCGCAGCCTTTAGATGCAGAGAAGCAGTATGTCGCTAAGCTTAGACTGCATCTTGATACGACACAATTGCCGGGTGCTTTTCAGTTTAATTTATTTAATTTTCGCAGTGTTTGGTCACTATCCTCAGAATGGCAAAAGTTAATTTTTCGAATTTCAACGTTAGACTCCAGCGATTAATCGGTTGGTTTTTTAAACTGGGTTTAGCATTTGGGGTGATTGGATTAATCACCTTGTTACTGATGCTGTTTCGAGCAACTGATAACGTTTCCGGATTGACTCAACAATTTGATTTGCTGTTGATGCTTAATGGCGTGTTAACTCTGATCTTAGTATTGTGGGTGACAATTTTAATTGTTCGCTTGATACGACAGATACGTCGTCGCCAATTTGGCGCTAGATTAACCAGTCGTTTTGCCATGGTCTTTGCGGTGATGGCGGTGTTGCCGGGACTACTGATTTATGTGATTTCAGTGCAGTTTATGGCAAAGTCAGTGGAGTCTTGGTTTAACGTAAAGGTTGATAGTGCGTTAGAGTCAGGCCTGTCGTTGGGACGTGCTTCTTTAAATAGTTATGTACAAGACCTGTCGACCAGAGCTCGGCAAATGGCATTGGAACTGAGAAACTTTAGTGATGCCGATATTCCAATGGTGCTTGCTCAGCAGCGCGATTCCAATACGATGATTACTGATGCGTTGGTTTTTTCAGGGGCCTCCGGTACCCGTGTGATTGCCTTTGCCGGCACAGGGTTTGGTGGTTTTTTACCGGATCTGCCTTCAGCCAGCATCATGAATCAGTTGCGTCTATCTAATAGCTACGCCCAAGCCGAAATTATGCCGGATTCAAGCCCTGAGCAGCCCTCATTTAGAATTCGCGTTATTGTTCCGGTGATCGCTAATCAACTTCGCTATGATAGTTTGCTCTCAACTCAATCCTCATCTGAGACCTACTGGTTACAGGTGACGCGTGCTGTCCCTGAAAATATTGCCGTTAATATGAATGAGGTGCAGCAAGGAATTCGTGATTATGAAGAGCTGTCCTTATCACGTACGAGCCTAAGACGATTATTTACGATTACACTGACCTTAGCGCTGGTTATGACCGTCTTGGCTTCATTGGCAGTTGCGCTCAGTCTCGCTCGCCGTGTGGTGCGTCCTTTGTTGACGTTGGCCGAGGGGACACAGGCTGTCGCAGTCGGGGATTATAGGCCCTTACCGGAGCCCAATGTGCGTGATGAGATTACTCAGCTGACACGTTCTTTTAACGTGATGACGTTTCAGTTGGATGAGGCGCGACGTCAGGTGGAAACTAATAGACAGCAGTTGGAAAAGTCTAATGTCTACTTAGAAAGCGTGATGGCTAGCCTGAGCAGTGGTGTGATTGTTTTTGATACTCGCTTTAATGTCACCTCGGTTAACCGCGGCGCTAGCGATATTTTACGTGCTGATTTACGCGCCGCTTCGGGGCGGCCGCTTGAGTTTATTCAGGGGATAGGGGACTTCGCCAAGGCAATTCGTCATGCCTTTGCCAAGCACGCTGCGGTTGAGTCAGAACGAGCGTACTGGCAAGAGCAGATCGAGTTAAACTTCCATGAGGCCAATGAGTCCCTAGAGAGCCTTGAGCAGCATCGTATTAGTACTTTATTGATACGCGGTACGCGTCTGATGGTCGATCATCATTTCACCGGTTATTTAGTTGTTTTTGATGATATTTCTGAGGTGATGTCCGCTAGTCGTACTGTGGCTTGGGGCGAAGTGGCGCGTCGTTTGGCGCATGAGATTAAAAATCCGCTCACACCTATACAATTATCTGCCGAACGCTTGGCAATGAAGTTAGAGGATAAGTTGGATGAAAAGGATTCAGCAATGCTGTTGCGTTCGACCAATACAATTATCAATCAAGTCACCTCTTTAAAAAATATGGTGGATGACTTCCGTGACTATGCGCATACACCGCCAGCGGCTTTTACTCCGGTTGATATTAATGCATTGATTGTTGATATCGCTGTCTTATACGGTTGGGAACCGGGGCAAAAAAATAAAGAAGAACCTTTGGCACGTCAGGTAGAATTAAGTTTAGCGCCTGATTTGCCTCTAGCAGAAGCCGATGAGACACAACTGCGTCAAGTGATGAATAACTTGTTAGGCAATGCTCGCGATGCAATGGAGGGTCTCGATCTCCAAGGCGATGAGCCGGGGGTGAGGATTAGTACTAAGCTCCTTGAATCTGAGGGTGAGGCCAAGCAAAAGCAATATATGATTCGCATCATCATTGAGGATCGGGGTATAGGCTTTCCGGAGCATGTTTTGCAAAGCGTGTTTGAACCCTATGTCACCACTAAAAAGACAGGTACGGGCTTAGGTTTAGCGATCGTGCGTAAAATTATTGAAGAGCATAACGGGAACATTGAGATAGCAAATCGCAAAAATGGTGGGGCGAGAATATCAATTTTGTTAACTCGATTGGCTCCGCTTAAGCAAAAGTAACAAAGCGTGGTTATAATTAGGCAATGACATTTTTACAACAAACATGGACTTATAGGGAAATTAGGCTATAAGGTCTGGTTTCTTTGTTAAGCAACATATATTGAGGTATTTTTATATGGCCAAAATTCTGGTGGTCGATGATGAAATAGGTATTCGTGAGCTGCTGTCTGACATTCTTTATGATGAAGGGCACACAATTGAATTGGCAGAAAACGCCTCTGAGGCACGTGCTGCGCGTTTACGTTACCGTCCAGATTTGGTGTTACTTGATATTTGGATGCCGGATACTGATGGCGTGAGTCTACTCAAAGAGTGGGGTTCTCATGGTTTGTTAGACATGCCGGTAGTGATGATGAGTGGTCATGCCACGATTGATACGGCGGTGGAAGCAACTCGCATTGGTGCGGTGGATTTTTTAGAAAAACCGATCACGATGCAAAAGCTGCTCAAAACGGTACAGTCTTGTTTGTCTCGACCGGTCGTTCGCAAGGTGCCAACAGAGGCTCCGGCCGCAAAGACGGTTGCTGCTCCTAAGTCAAGTAGCGGTGCGGCTGCGGTAGAGGCGCCGGCTGCGGTGATGGAGCCGGTTGCAGCAGTTGCTCCGGTGACTGAAGATGAGCACATTACTTCCGGTATGCTGGGTCGAATCTCATTAGATTTGCCTTTGCGTGAAGCTCGAGATGATTTTGAACGGGCTTATTTTGAGTATCATTTGGTACAAGAAAATGGCAGTATGACGCGTATTTCTGAGCGTACGGGCTTGGAGCGTACTCATCTTTATCGTAAGCTGCGCCAGTTAGGCATTGATACCTCCCGTAAGCGTAAGACTAGTTAATCGCTAAACCCATTCAATAGCATTTTATTTTTGGCAGACCGTTTTTATGAAGATTCTTATTGTCGGTGCGGGGCGTGTCGGCTCTAGCTTAGCGCAAAATTTAGTCAATGCCAAAAATGATGTAACGGTGGTCGATACAGATCGAGGTGCTTTGGCAGAGCTGCAAGAGCGCTTCGATTTACGTACGGTTCATGGAGATGCCAGTTCGCCCGCTGTATTGGAGGTGGCCGGTGCGCATGATGTCGATTTGATGGTTTGTTGTTCTGCGTCTGATGCGGTTAATTTATTAGCCTGCTATTTAGGGCGAGAAGTGTTTAATGTACCGCGGCGTATCGCTCGCCTTCGTACTGCTTATTATTTAGAGCATAGCGAATTCAGTAGCGAGAAGTTTGGGGTGGACTATGTCATTAGTCCTGAACAAAGTATTACCGACTATCTTTTTCATCTGGTAGAGTTTCCTGAGGTCTTGGAGATCGTTGATTTTGCTAATGGCTTGGTCTCTCTCTTAACACTTAAAGTCAGCGCTAACAGCAGATTCTTAAAGCTAAAAATCAATCAAAATCAGTTAAATTTACCGGATTCCAGCGGTCGAATTTTAGATGTGGTGCGCGGTGAGCGTTCGCTTTCTCTTAAAAAAACCTTCAGTCTTGAGCGTGATGATGAGGTTGTGCTTGCCGTTGATACGACCGAAGCTCGTAAAGCAATTAAGCAGCTGCACAAACAACAGCATCGAATCAGAAATATTATGATCGCCGGGGGCGGTAACCTTGGCGAGCGTTTGGCACGTCAACTGGCCAATGAAGATTACAATGTTCGGATTATCGAGATGAGCGAACAACGTTGTCATGAGCTTTCAAAGGTGTTACCCGAAAATGTGATTGTGCTGCATGGCAACAGTACCGATGAAACACTGCTACTTGATGAGCATGTGATGGATATGCATGCTTTCTTAGCGCTAACGGATGCTGACGAAGATAATATAATGTCTTCTTTGTTGGCCAAGCGTTTGGGGGCAGACAAGGTGTTGACTTTGGTTTCACGACAGTCTTATGGTGAGTTGATTCGAGGCAGTGCCATCGATATTGCGGTTTCTCCTATTTGGACAACCATCGGTGCTTTGATGCGAGACTTGAAGCAAGGTGCTGTTATTCGTGGTCATCGTTTGCGCCAAGGGCGTTCAGAAGCAGTGGAGTATAAGGCGCTTGGCGATGAAAAAAATTCTAAAGTCATCGGTCGCAGTGTTGCCAACATTGCCTGGCCAAAAAATGCGGTACTGGCGGCTATTGTACGTGACGGTCAGGTGATTATTCCGGGGGCCGAAACGGTCATTGCACATGAGGACCATGTGATTGTTTATGTGAGTGATCTCAATGCCATGGAGCAAGTGGAAAAATTGTTCCAAGTCTCGGCTTTAGTGCTTTAGTTAATTGCTTTTTTAGGCGCTCCTATGACGCATATACTAAGTCCTTTACACAAATTGGGATTGATCATAATAGCCTTTTCATTCGTTCTATTATTCCCTTTTAGTGTTTCTATTTTCCTTGATGATGGGGCAGCTGAGCATTTTTTAATGTCCGGAGGCCTTAGTTTTGTCTTAGGTAGCGTACTGGCTTTGTTCTTCTGGCCATTTAAGGCGGCATCACGTAAGCGAGAGGGCGTTTTGTTAGTCTTTTTGGCTTGGGTTAGTTTAGCGGTCATCAGTTCTTTGCCGATTTATTTGACCGGCATCGCAATCCAGGAGGATTTTAGCTTTGCTAAGGCCGTTTTTGAGGGGGTGTCGGGTTTGACGACGACCGGTGCGTCAGTTATCAATGAGGTTGAGGCCTTACCTACCTCAGTTAATATTTGGCGTCATTCTTTGCTGTGGTTTGGCGGCATGGGAATTTTATTATTAGCTGTTGCGATTTTGCCATTGTTTAATGTGGGTGGTCGTGAATTAATGCAAAGCGAAATGCCGGGACCTCTCAAGGACGAAAGGCTGACACCACGTATTGCCAGTACCGCAAAAATGCTCTACAGCATTTACTTTACGGCCTCGGTTTTCTGTCTAATTGCCTATAAAATAGCCGGATTGAGTTGGTTTGATGCGTGGTGTCAAGCGGCTTCAACGATGGCGTTGGGCGGTTTCTCTAGCTTTAACCAAAGCTTCCAGAGTATTGATAATGTGGCGGTTGAAGCGGTAGCCGTCGTTTTTATGTTGTTTGCAGGTATTAACTTTGCAACCCATTTTAAAGTGTTGAAATACAAAAGCCTGCGTTATTATTTTTACTGTCCGGAGGCTTTGCCGTTTCTTAAACTGGTCTTAGGCAGTGGGCTGTTAATTAGCGCCTATTTATATTTTTCCGATATCTATGATAGCTGGTTTGAGGCCTTGCGGTACGGGATCTTTAATACAGTATCGGTCGCGACAACCACAGGTTTTGCCAGTACCGACTATTTGGCTTGGCCTTTTGTGATACCGGTTTTTCTGCTTGTGTTGGGCTCTTTTGCTTCATCCGGCGGTTCTACCGGCGGTGGTATCAAGCTGATTCGGGTGCTGTTGGTTTTTAGGCAATTCAGAGTGGAAATGCTGCGTTTACTACATCCGCGTGGGATATTTCCGGTGCGTTTTAGGCAAATGGTGGTGTCGAATTCTGTTTTGCTATCTGTGATGATGTTTATCGCCATGTATTTTATGACCGTTATGGCGGTCTTTATTCTCCTTGCTTTTGGTGGTGCAGAAGAGGTGGATGCATTGAGTGCTGCCGTTGCTTTGGTGGGGAATATTGGCCCGGCTTTGGGTTCGGTGGGGCCGATGAGCAACTATGCCGGACTGAATGATTTTCAGTTGTGGGTTGGAAGTGCGGCGATGTTAGTAGGGCGCTTGGAACTCCTGACTGTTTTTGTTATTTTTACACCGCATTTTTGGCGAAGTTAAGTGGGTGCTTTGGTGCCCACTTAGTACTAAACGCCACCTTGATAATCAATTTGTCGCCATGCTTCATAAACAGTGATTGAGACGCTATTGGCCAGATTTAGGCTACGACCGGTAGTAAACATAGGTAAGCGGACGGCGCGCTCTTTGCCGATGATATCCCAGTCTTCAGCTCTTAAACCGGCCGTTTCTCGACCAAAAATAAAACAATCACCCGCTTGAAACTCAATCTCGCCAATGTGTCTTTGGCCCTTGCTGGAGAGTGCAAAGCAGCGGTCTTTTCCTGCACCGGTGGAGTCAATAGCCTCTGCTAGGCTATCATGGATTTTTAAATCGGCCCATTCGTGATAATCCAAACCGGCACGCTTTAGGCGCTTATCATCGAGTTGAAAACCAAGTGGTTTGACTAGGTGTAGGGTGCAACCCGTATTGGCGACTAGGCGAATAATATTGCCAGTGTTGGCAGGGATTTCCGGACAAACTAAGATAATATGAAACACGATTTTTTGAGTTCTTAATGGTTTTTAATAACTGGCGCGAGCCAATACAATGCAGTGAATGCGTTTGACGCCGGCCGCTTTAAGCGCTTGGCTTGCACTATCAAGTGTAGCGCCACTGGTCATAATATCATCAATTAAAATAACCTCAGTTTCATCTAAACGATGAGCACAATAATATAGCTGGCGCACATTGAGTTGGCGTTCGATACTGTTTAATGCCTTTTGTTGTGTGTGGTACTGTGTTTGCTCTCTTCTGAGTACATGATGGTTGATTTGCCAGCCATTGAGTTTTGCTAAGGTTTTTGCAATTTCTGCGGCAGGATTATAACCTCTTTTTTTGAGTGATTGATTGCTTGAGGGGAGTGGGATACATAATCGACCAACAGGCATTTTTTGTTGCTGTAAGCGAGCTTGTAATAAGTGAGCAAAGGGTTTGGCTAAACTTAGCTGGCCTGAGTTTTTATAGCGTAAAAGTAATGACTTTAATGGATTCACATAATCAAAGCCAATGCTCAGTCGCTCATAATGGGGTTTGGATAAATAGCACGCTTCACAATAATCTAATCCCCTCAAGGCAAGTTGGCAGCGTGGGCAGCGATTTTGGTGACTGTCGGTCGCTTCTAAAATATCGCTAAGGCATGCTTGACAAAAACTGCCCGCTAAGCAGAGTGATTGGCATAAGGGACAACGACCGCCAAGATAGGGGCTAATGGATTTGAAGATGGCATCAGGATGGCGTATTTGTGCCGTAATTATATCGCTTAAATGTCGCATCTTAACTTCCTTGAAAGAGTGAAATCCCCTATGGATTGATAGGTAGTTTTAACACCTTAGGTGGCTCGTGGAGTATGATAGGATTAATTTACCCAGTACAGAGTTTGTGATGAGTGCACAAAAGAACCAACAAAAATTAGCGATTAATCATGCCCATGTGATTCAGCAATTTGCCCGTAGGCAGATGCTTGAGCCTGCGCGTTTTATGCTGGATGAGGTGGCTGGTCGCATGCTTGATAGGTTGAGATATATTAAGTACAGACCCTCTTCTATATTGGATGCAGGGTGTGGTGTGGGGCATGGTATAGAGGCTTTAAAAGAGCTTTACCCCGAGGCTAATTTTACCGGCCTTGATAATCAGCGTAGTTTTTTAGAATATGCCGAGCGTCGTTTTACCCCTCAAGCGACGCCTTTCAAAAGTCTCAAGAATCTTATTACCCGCATGGGTACGTTTGCGAGCAGAACATCTGCTGCTAGTGTGCCTGCTCATAGACCCAGTTTCGTCGAGGGTGACTTAGCGGCGACTAAATTAGAACCCAATGCCTTTGATTTTATTTGGTCAAACATGGCGTTGCACTGGCATTGTAGTCCGCCGGAGGTGTTTAGAGAGTGGTATCGCTTGCTGGAGGTTGATGGCTTGCTGATGTTCTCTTGTTTCGGTCCGTCAACTTTCATTGAGCTGCGTGCGGCCTTGCACAAGGCCGGCTGGAAGACACAAACCATGGCGTTTGTCGATATGCATGATTTTGGTGACATGCTGATGGAAAGTGGTTTTAAGGACCCGGTGATGGATCAGGATGTCATCACCTTAACTTACAAAACGCCTCAAAAGCTGTTGGCTGATGTACGTGCCTTAGGTGGTAATCCAAGCACCGGTAGAAACCCCGGACTCAGAGGTCGTGATGCCCTAGAGCGTCTATATAAGGCGCTTGAAGAGCAGCGACGCGAAGATGGCCTAATTCATTTAAGCCTGGAGATCATCAATGGCCATGCATGGCGTGGTGCGAGTTTACATGTTGATGGGGTAACTCGGGTTGCTATCAGCTCGATAGGTAGGAAGTAGTGGAAGTGACTGGCACGGCAGTCATTGGCAGGCAGCTTTAATTAGCTGCTGGTGCCGGGTGCTAGGTTTTGCTTTTAGTTTTCTGCTTTGACTTCACGGGCAAGTAATTTAGCAACGCTTTCCAGTGAATCGATATCATTAAATAAAATATCGCATACAACATCGGTAATCGGCATCTCTACCGCTAATTCAGTGGCTCGTGCAAGTGCGGCGCGAGCACAGCGGACACCCTCTGCCGTTAGGCCGGTGGCAAGAATTTCTTCTAAGCGTTGACCTTTGGCTAAGGCTAGTCCCACCTGCCTATTGCGTGATAAATCACCGGTAGCGGTAAGCACTAAATCACCTAAACCGGTCAGTCCAAAGAAGGTTTCACTTTCACCGCCCATTGCAATGCCGAGGCGTTTGATTTCATTAAGACCGCGGGTAATTAAAGCGGCGCGAGCATTATTGCCAAGCAGTAAGCCATCACTGATGCCACAAGCCAATGCGATCACATTTTTCATGGCACCACCCACCTCGACACCAACTACATCCTGACTATAGTAAACACGTGTTTGTTTGCTATGCAAAGCTTGTATCACACGCTCGCCAACGATAGTCTGATGGCTGGCTACTGTAATAGCGGCAGGTAAGCCTTGCGCGACCTCGCGAGCAAAGGTAGGGCCGGATAACACGCCATTCGGCTGGATTGAGTCAGGTGCTATATCAGCAATAATTTCATGGGGTAGGAGGGAAGTTTCCTCTTCGAAACCTTTGCATGTCCATACATAGGGGATATGCTCTAAACCGGCAGCTACAAAGAGTGCTAACCACTCTTGGAGCCCTTGACGCATTGCTTTGACCGGTAGTCCGAAAATAATTAGTGACTGGGTGCCGGAGGCTATAGAGTCATCGCTTAGGCCTTGTAAAAAAGCAATGGCTTCTTCTTTGTCGGCGGTAGCACGCAGTGCTTTAGGCAGATCAATATCTTGTAGGTATGATGGATTGCGGTGAAGCTGATTAATATGGTCAACCTGTTCCTGATGACGGGACCACAGCAACACCGAACCTGATTGTGCAGCAGCAACTGCGAGCGCTGTGCCCCAACTGCCTGCTCCAATAACTAAGGTGCGTACAGAGTTGTTTTGGGGGGTGCTACTGGCGAGTTGCATGCTGTTTTACTACTTAATAAAGATGATTAATGACTAGTTAATGGTGGCTTGGTCGGCTTCATCACCGCCGTTGATGCCTTGACCATTTTGATCCTGCGCAGCCGCTTCCTGTCGGCGTTGTTCGTACAAGGCTTGGAAGTTAACTTCAGCCATATGAACTGCCGGTAAACCTGTACGATTAATCGCATCAGCAAGGTTGGCACGTAAGTAAGGGAAAATCATTGAAGGGCAAACGATGCCTAATAGCGGGTCAATCTGGTCTTCAGGGATGTTTGCTATTTCAAAAATACCTGCTTGTGTGCCTTCAACTAAGTACAGCACTTTGTCATCGATTTTGGTTGTGATGGTAGCGCGCACACCGACTTCAAAAACGGTCTCTGCTAAACGCTCTGCGCCAAGGTTTAAACTAATATCAACGGTCGGTTGCTTTTGCTCTAATAGAATCTGCGGAGCATTAGGCATCTCTAGTGACAAGTCTTTGAGATAGCTTCTTTGCATACCGAAGGTTGGTTGTTGAGCTTGCTCGTTAGCAGCTGCGCCCTGGTTTTGAGTGTTTTGATCTTCAGCCATGATTGATAGTATCCAATTAAGTCTAGTTTAAGAAAAGTATCGCTAGTTATTCTGCAGCTAACAGAGCTTCTAATTTGCCTTCACGCTCTAACGCTTGTAGGTCGTCACAGCCACCGATGTGCTGGCCATTGATAAAGATTTGTGGCACGGTAGTGCGACCGTTGGAGCGCTCGATCATTTCGGCGCGTGCTTCGCGATTGGTGTCAATGCTGATGCTTTCGTAGTCGACATTATGTGCTTTAAGAATTTTGGCAGCACGGGTGCAGTAAGGGCAAGTGACCTTACAGTACATAGTAACTTGAGCCATGTTTACCTCATTTGTGATTAAAAGTTAATGACATTATAGTGTCGCATAAACACTATTTCGACCTTTTGGAGCGAGAAGGGTTTTTTAGTGGCAGACTTTCTTTGAGCCAAGCAACGATACCGCCATTTAAATAATGAACCTCTTCGATACCTTCTTTTTTGAGTTGACCGGCAGCTGAGGCGGCGCGACGACCGTCTTGGTCAACGACAATAAGTGCTTTGTCCTTGGGTAGTGTCGCTGCTCGAGACTTGAGTTGCTCAAAGGGAATGTTCATTGCATTGGCAATGGTGCCGGCTTGGTACTGCTCGCTGGGACGTACATCGATAATGACCGCGGTTTTGTTGTTGGTCATCTGAACTACTTTGGCAGGGCTAATGCCCTTGGAGGCGCGGCTGTATTGAAAAGCCAGTATGCCACCGGATAAGAGTGCCGCAATAACAAATAAATAAGTGTTGTTATAAATTAAAAAATCCACGATTGTTACCTGTTTGTGCCTTTATTGGCTATTAATAAGATTAATTCATGGATTATAAAATAGGCTAAGCGACAATAAGCTAAGTTCGCTAAAATAGATAAAATTAGTCGTCAATTACTTTATTTAAATTTCGTTAGGACAATCACAGCTATGTATAAAATCGTTTTAATGCGTCACGGCCAGAGTCAGTGGAACTTAGAGAATCGTTTCACCGGATGGGCTGATGTTGATTTAACTGAAGAGGGTCGTGAGCAAGCTAAGCAAGCGGGCGAGTTGTTAAAAAGAGAGGGCTACGTTTTTGATAAGGCCTATACCTCCTATTTAAAAAGAGCGATTCGCACATTGTGGATCGCACTTGATAACATGGATGCCATGTATGTCCCTTATACACCTTGCTGGCGACTAAACGAGCGTCATTACGGTGCGTTGACCGGTTTAAATAAAGCCGAGACTGCTAACAAATATGGTGATGAGCAGGTTCTGATCTGGCGTCGAGCGTTTGCCATCGGCCCTGACCCATTAGACCTGGACGATGAGCGCCACCCGCGCTTCGATAGTCGCTATGCTGATATCCCGGTAGAGCAATTGCCTGCCGCAGAGTGCCTCAAGGACACGATCGAGCGTGTTAAGCCGCTCTGGGAAGAGGAGATTGCACCAACGATCAAAGACGGTAAGCAGATTCTAATTACAGCACATGGTAATAGTATCCGCGCACTCATCAACTTATTTGATGAGCTTAGCGAAGATGAGATTGTTCATCTGAATATTCCTACCGGCCAGCCTTTAGTGTATGAGTTAGATGAAAATCTCAAAGCGATTTGTCATTACTACTTAGGTGATCCGGAAGAAATCGCCAAAGCCATGGCTGAAGTTGCCGCTCAAGGTAAGGCTAAGTAGTAAGATACGCTTATCGTATCATTTGAGTTTTTATGCTTTTCAATGAGTGCCGATAGTGCCAATTAAAATTAATCATTTTAACGATACCTTGCCGTTACATAGCCTGCTGACTAAGTGTCTAATGACTTTGTCAGTAGGTGTTTTGTTAGCGTTGTATGGCACGGCAGGTGAGGCTGTCGCTCAGTCCCAGTCCGTTACGGAGTTAAATCAACAACAAAAAGCGGCTGAGCGGCGACGAGCCGAACTGGAAAAGCAAATTAACTCGGTCAAAAGGCTAATAAAAAGTCAGGAGTCTGAAAAGCAGGATGTCGTTGATAGGCTCAGTGAGTCTGAGCGTAATATTTCCCGTATTAATGCAGAGCTTGACGGTTTGCAAGAACAGCAAGAGGCAGCGCAGCATGAGATTGTCTTGTTGCGCCGACAGGCTGATGGTCAACGAGAGCTTCTAGCGGAGCGTCAAGAGGACTTAGGCGAGCAGATTTATGCTCAATATACTAGTGGGCTTTCTCCGTGGTCGGCCCTATTTTCCGGTGGCGATGCGCAAAAAATCGGTCGTGATATGGGCTACCTAAGTTATGTTGCCAGAGCGCGCGCAAGAGCAGTTCAAGAGTTAAATCAGGCCATTTTGAGTTTGCAAAAAACAGAGTCTGAGATTAAGGGGCGACAGCAAGAAATTGAGCGATTAGCAGAGCGGACACTGGCCAGTAAAAACGAATTAGAAAACGAGCAAAGAAAATATCAAACAGAGCTTGGCAATATTGAGCAGGAGCTTAAAAATCGACGAGCTGAAGCCGGCCGATTGGCAGGGGATCAGCGGCGTCTGGATAGCCTGATTGGTGAGATCGGTAAGACGATTACACAACAAAGAGAAATTGCCCGGCAGGCTGAGTTAGCACGTCAGCGCCAAGCCTTAGAGCGTCAACAGCAATTAACACAAGAGCGCGATGCTCAGGCTAGGTTGGCCGCAGAACAGGCCGCCTTAGCTCAACAGCAGGCAGACCGCGCCGCCTCAATGCGTGCTCAAGCGCAAGAAGCACAGGAGACTGCGGTCTCAAGGCAGCGGCTCACTGAGATTCGCATACGCGAAGAAGAGAACGCACTGGCTCAAGCCATTCGACCCGAAGATCTTGAGCAGGCGAAACGTCGCTTAACGGCGGCGCTAAATGAGCGTCAGCAAAGTCAACAGCAGCTGTCTCAGGCTCGTATGTTGCAGGAAAATGCTGAAATCGAAGCGGCTAAAGCGCGCTTAGCTAAAGAAAAGGCGCTAGAGGCACAGCGCCTTGAGGCTAAAGCGCGAGCAGATGAGCGTAAGGCAAGAGCACTGGCTGCATCTGCCAATGACGGTATCCCCCAAGGAGCACCTTGGCCGTTGCGAGGAACCTTGCAAGGACGATTTGGTCGAACTCGCCCGGATACGGGCGGTGTGTGGCGCGGTATTTTGATCAAGGCTGATGCCGGTGCATCTGTCAAAGCGATTGCCGGAGGCACCGTTGTTTTTTCTGACTGGATGCGTGGCTTTGGTAATCTAATTATTGTTGATCATGGTGCTAACTATATGAGTGTCTATGGTTACAATCAGAGCTTATCGCGCAAGGTAGGCGATAAGGTCAATTCGGGTCAAACGATTGCTCGTGCGGGTTCTACCGGAGGGCAGGTTGAGCCGGCTTTGTATTTTGAGATCAGACGGGGTTCGCAGCCAATAGACCCCCTTACTATGTTGGCGAAGTAGCTTTAGAAAAAAGCAAAAGGTGCGCAATGCTTTATGTTTCAAGTTTTTTAACAAATCGACCTCTCTCCAAATCATTGGTAGGGTTAGCTTGCTCAATGCTAATGCTCGGTGGTGTAGTTTCTGCAGAGTCGCATTATTCACAAACAGGGCCTGAAGCGGGCACGCCCAAGTCTACGCACGAACAGGCTGAGTTCAGTTACGATGTGATCGAGTCGGCCCCTGCTATTGAAGCGGTTCCGGGTGTAGATGACCGTCTGCCTTATGAAGAGCTGAGGCGCTTTGCTGCGGTTTTTGCTGCGGTTCAAAATCGTTATGTAGAGCCTGTTGATACGGCGAAATTAGTTGACGCAGCAATTAACGGCATGCTTGATGATTTAGATCCTCATTCTTCTTATTTAAACGAAGAGGCGTTTGCCAGTTTACAAGAAGCGACGGAGGGCACGTTTGGCGGTTTAGGGATTGAAATCAATGAAACCGCCAATAAAGAGATAGAGATTATTTCTCCGATTGAAGATAGCCCCGCGGCACGTGCTGGTGTTATGCCGGGTGACGTTATCGTGAAAGTCAATGGAGAGGCGCTGAGTGAGCTGCCGTTGAATGAGGTGGTCAAGCAGCTTCGCGGTGAGCCGGGTTCGACTATTGAGCTTACTGTGCGTCGCGGTGATGAGGAAATTGATTTCTCTATAGAACGCGACTTAATTAAAGTGCAGAGTGTCCGCAGTGACATGCTGGATAATGATATTGCTTATGTCAGAATTTCACAGTTCCAAGAGCGTACAGTAGAAGAGCTGGTCAGCAGTTTAAATGACTTTAAAATCACGCCAAAAGCATTGGTTTTAGACTTACGTAATGATCCGGGTGGTTTGTTAAATGCAGCGGTTGGAGTGACCGGTGCATTCATTGAGCCGGATCAGTTAGTGGTTTATACCAAGAGCCGTGGTGAGGTGAATTTGCGTTATCGCGTGGTGCCTAGTGATTACAGCTTAAATCATCAGGATCCACTTAAGAATCTGCCGAGTTGGAGTCGTGAGGTACCGATGGTTGTATTGATTAACGTCGGCTCCGCTTCAGCGTCTGAGATCGTTGCCGGTGCGCTACAGGATTATGAGCGTGCCACCGTTATGGGTAACCGTAGCTTTGGTAAAGGCTCTGTCCAGGTGGTGTTGGATCTTGGCGATGAAACCGGTGTTAAGCTGACCATTGCCAGATATTACACACCCAAGGATCGTTCTATTCAGGCAACAGGTATTGAGCCCGATATTGTCGTGACAGACACTGAATATGGTGACTTTTTTAACATCCGTCGTGAGGCAGACTTAAGTGATCACTTGACGGGTGAAAATGATTTATCTGAGGTTGGGATAGCTGCCAGCCAGGACGCTTTAGACGCTGCTGCAGAGCCTGAAGCAACGGTAGATGATAATCAATCAGAGGCCCCGGCGGAAACCGATGATGAGGGTGTAGACGCTACGGATTCCAAAGAAAAGCCTAATATTGAGATGTACACCTTTGGTTCAGAAGAGGATTATCAATTGCAGCAGGCTGTTAAGTTTTTAATCGGGGAGTATCTTGGCACAGATGAATGATCAGCAGCTTTTGCGTTATGCGCGTCATATCATGTTGGATGACGTCGGCTTTGAGGGCCAGGAGCGCCTGCTTAATAGCAGGGTGTTAATGGTAGGGGCTGGTGGTTTAGGCGCGCCCGCATTAATGTATCTTGTTGCTGCCGGTGTAGGTACGATTCATCTGGTGGATGACGATGACGTTGAGCTAAGCAATCTACAACGTCAAATTGTGCATAGTACTGAGCGGGTAGGTATGCCCAAGGTTGAGTCGGCTAAGCAGATGGCCAAGATGCTAAATCCTGAGGTTAATTTTATTGCCCATCATCAACGTTTTGGTGATGAAGGCCTTGAGCAGTTAATCCAAGATGTTGATTTGGTCTTGGAGTGCACTGATAATTTTAATACTCGCCAGCAACTCAATCGCATTTGCTTTAAGTATAAGGTGCCGATGGTTTCCGCTGCGGCTATCCGTTTTGATGGGCAAGTGACAGTCTACGATTTTAGAGAGGCTTCTAGTCCCTGTTATGCCTGTCAATACGATCCTAGTGAAAATTTACAGCCCGATAACTGTGCGACATTGGGCGTGTTGTCTACTGTGGTAGGCAGTATTGGCATGATGCAAGCGCATGAGGCTTTGAAATTGCTGCTGGGAATGGGCCGATCTTTGGCTGGGCGTTTATTGATGTTTGATGGGCGAGATACGCGATGGCAGGAGTTTAAGTTAAGAAAAAACCCGCATTGCACTGTATGTGCAGAGCTCGCCGGCATTGATTAATCACTTAAAAAGCTTCTCCTGTTTTAGAGAAGCCTTTTTACCAAAATGCGCGGAAAGCCTCGTCGTTTAGGGCGAGGGTGAATAGCGCGGACGGCAACGCCGTCCTTTGAATCTATGGTGGCGTTTGCTGTTGCTCGATATACTGTCGAATGATTTCAATCGGCGCGCCGCCACAGCTTCCAGCAAAATAACTTGGCGACCATAAAGCCCCTTTCCACAGTTTCTTTTTAATGTTGGGGTAGTTCTTTTTTCGGATAAGAAGACTGGATATACCCTTTAGGCTATTAACCAGTTTTGAT
>NZ_KB892299.1 GCF_000373745.1 Oligella ureolytica DSM 18253
TATCAAACCTTACTATTTCTTCATAACTTAAGTATAAGCACTTAAAACATAATTTATTTGGCTCACCGTCGTGAAACGGTGACTGCACATTATGCCAAGTGCCCACACTTATCGGTTGTTAAATTGTTAAAGAACATATTGGCTGATTTCAACCAAGTAATTAATCAAACTAAATTGCATCCTAACGATGCACCATTTAATCAATTAATTTGTTGTCATCACCCTGTCACATCCGCCGTTAATAATAAAAACTAGAACTTATTAACTAGTGCTTCGTGAGCAGCAAAGATTTAAATTATGACTCATCTAAATCTCTTTGTCAACACTTTTTATTAAAAACTTTAAATTAATTTAAAAACTTAATCGAAGTGTTGTTTTGTCGCAAAAAACTTAAAGTTTCTTTTTACCAACCACCGGGATAACCCCAGCTGCCTTAGCGACGAAAGATATGAATTATGAAGCATCCAAACCTTCTTGTCAACACCTTTTTATCAAAACTTAAAAATAATTTAAAAACCAATAAATCGATGTTGCTTTTCATCACTCACAGCTTTTCAGCTTCTTATGCCCTTAGGGATTTCCCTAATGCGTGAGCAACGAAAGAGATGAATTATGAACCATCTAACTCAACCTGTCAAGCAACTTGTGTGTTTTGGCAACAAATAATTTTAACAAGTATCAAAGAGTCATATATTCAGAATCTAGACCTTTAATGATACACCATTATTTTTATTTTGCTATGTCTTTATGCGATTTTTACAATTGTCCTATGACATTGGATCAATATAAGCTTCTATATTAATAAATAAAAAAACGGTGCAAAATCAAATCACACCGTTTTATCTACCGCTTAATGAGACTTAATATAGTCTACGACTGCATCACCTAAGTCACTAGTATTGGCCTTGCCACCCAAATCCGGTGTTTTAGGGCCATTTTTGTCTGCAAGCACGGCTTCGATCGCCTCTACAATTAAGTCATGGGCAGCTTGATAATTTGCATCACCATTACCCAAAAACTCCAACATCATTGCTGCCGTCCAAATCGTTGCTAATGGATTAGCGATTTTTTGACCGTAAATATCCGGGGCGGAACCATGAACCGGTTCAAATAAAGACGGGAATGTACGCTCAGGGTTTAGATTAGCTGAAGCGGCTAGCCCAATCGTACCGGTACACGCAGGCCCCAAGTCAGATAAGATGTCACCAAATAAATTTGAAGCCACGACCACATCAAAGCGATCGGGATTTAAAACAAAACGTGCCGATAAAATATCAATATGCTGCTTATCGTAGGCTATATCAGGATAGCTCTTAGCCATTTCATCAACACGCGCATCCCAATACGGCATACTAATCGCCATACCATTAGACTTCGTCGCTGCGGTTAATTTTTTGTCGCCACGCTTTTGCGCTAATTCAAAGGCAAATTTTAAGACGCGGTCTACCCCGTGTCGTGTAAAAATAGATTCCTGAATCACAAACTCTCTATCAGTGCCTTCAAACATGATGCCGCCAATAGACGAGTACTCTCCCTCGGTATTTTCACGTACAACAACAAAATCAATCTCGCCTGGCTTAAATTTAGCGAGTGGCGCAGGCACTCCCTCGAATAACTTCACTGGACGTAAATTGATGTATTGATCAAACTGGCGCCTGAATTGCAGTAACGAGCCCCACAGTGATACGTGATCAGGCACTTTGTCCGGCCAACCCACAGCCCCAAAAAAAATTGCCTGATAATCTTTTAAGGTGTCAAACCAATTATCGGGCAGCATCTGACCATGCTTAAGATAATAATCACAGTCGCCCCAGTCATAATGCTCAAAGACTAGGTTTAAATTAAAACGCTCTTGTACTGCTTCCAGTACCTTTAAGCCCTCCGGAATAATCTCTTGGCCAATACCGTCTCCATCCATCACGGCGATTTTATTTATTAAATTGCTCATTGATTACTACTACCCTACTCTGTTTTTGTTAATAAGTCTAAGAACTCTTTGCGTAAGTCTGAATTCTTTAAAAAGGCGCCACGCATCACACTATTAATCATTTTTGAATTCATATCCTTGACGCCACGCCATTGCATGCAAAAATGATCAGCTCTCATCACAATCGCTAAGCCTCGGGGGTTCATTTTATCGACCAACAGATCAGCCAGTTGCACAATCGCTTCTTCTTGAATCTGCGGACGCCCCATCACCCACTGCGTCAGGCGTGCATATTTGGACAAACCGATAAGATTGGAGTCTGAGTCAGGTAATACACCTACCCAAACTTGACCCATAATCGGACAAAGGTGATGTGAACATGCACTACGGACCTGGATAGGACCAATGATAATCAACTCACTAAGCTGTTCGATATTTGGAAACTCAGTAATTGGCGGCATTTTATGATATCTACCGGCAAACACCTCACGCACATACATCTTGGCGACGCGACGAGCGGTCTCCTGTGTGTTGTGATCTGTCTCAATATCAATAACCAGGCTTTTTAAGACCTCAGTCATCTTCTTTTCTACTTCTTGCTGTAGTAACTCTAATTCGCCATCTTCGATAAACTCAGCGATGTTGTCATTGGCATTGAAACGAGCACCTGCTGTTGTTATGCGCTTGCGTATGACATTCGAGATATAAGTTGTATCTGTATCAGAACCGCTCACCGGCACCTCTTTATATATAAATCAAATTTAGAATCATTTATTGTATTACGATTTTGCAAACGCTTCAGCAATCGCCCTAATTCTTCTATGTGAAACACCCAGTCGCCATGGTGAACCATTAATACAACGAATTATATTAAAGATAACCCTAGTTCATAAGCCATTCATCACACAAATCGACATGACTACGGCACAATCTAAATCTTAAAACGACAAAATCTTGGAGATTAACGATGCAACTAAAAAAATGGTTTAACTTAGGAATGGCTTCATTAGCCGTGTCAGCCACGATAGGGACTGCCGCATTTGCACAAGAAAGCAAAGAGTACTCCGTTTCTACCGTCCTTGGTGATGCCTATCCATGGGGTCAAATGGCTGAAAAATGGGCCGAACTGGTCAAAGAACGTAGCGACGGTCGCATTACGCTCAAGGTTTACCCAAATGCACAGTTAGTCTCAGGCGACCAAACCAAAGAATTCTCAGCGATGCGTAGCGGCTTAATTGATATGGCAGTTGGCTCTACAATTAATTGGTCACCACAAGTACCGGAAGTTAATCTTTTTTCACTACCTTTTTTAATGCCAGACAATGCAGCAGTCGATGCCATCACTCAGGGTGAAGCCGGTGAGACCGTATTTAAAGCCATTGAAAAACGAGGTGTCATTCCTCTTGCTTGGGGAGAAAACGGCTTCCGCGAAATCTCTAATTCTAAACAAGCCATCTCCATGCCGGCCGATCTTAAGGGAATGAAAATCCGCGTTGTCGGCTCACCTCTGTTCTTAGATACCTTCAATGCACTGGGTGCAAACCCAACACAAATGAGTTGGGCTGATGCTATGCCTGCTCTAACAACAGGTGCCGTTGACGGTCAAGAGAACCCACTTTCTGTGTTTTCAGCTGCACGTGCTGAGCGCGCTAATCAAAAGTACTTAAGCTTATGGCACTATATGAATGATCCTCTTATTTTCGGTGTCAGCGAGCGTGTTTGGAAAATCTTCAACGAAGAAGATCAAGTCATGTTAAAGCAGGCAGCTTATGATGCCGGTCAATGGGGTATTGAAAAATCACGTTCTGAACTGGAAGAAACACTCGCACAAATTCGTGAGCGCGGCGTTGAGGTCAATGAATTAACTCCTGAACAACATCAAGCCTTTGTTGATGCTACTAAAGGCGTTTATGACAAATGGATTCCTCGCATCGGTAAAGAGTTAGTTGAAACAGCCCAAAAAGCAATTGCCGAACGCTAAGCTCTTATTTACTCTGCGGCGCAGCCTAAAAGCTGCGCCTTTTCATTTTTGAAACACTATGTCTAAAAGCAAAAAAACGCGTCTTGAATCCTCACTTGGAGTCATTGCCCTGGCCCTAATTTGTATTATCAGTTTTGCCAATGTAGTTATCCGCTACATCACCGATATGTCCTTTGCCTTTACTGAGGAATATTCTATTTTTCTAATGGTCGTACTGGCTTTTGCCGGAGCCTCAGCCGCATCCAGACGCAATGAGCATATTCGAATCAGTCTACTAGAGCACCACTGTGGTAAAAAATCAAGGTATGTAATCTATACCATTCAATGGCTTGGCGCGCTGATTGTCCTGTGCTTAGTGACTTGGTATGGCGGCAAACTGACATGGGAGGAGTATATATATGATTCACTCTCCCCGGGACTGGGTCACCCCAACTGGATTTATTTGATTTGGTTACCTATTTTATCCGTTGCCATCATCTACCGTACGACTCAACATTGGCTTGAACTCATGACTAACCGCACTCAGGAGGCACATCATGAGTCCTGATTTATTTATGCTGCTGTCATTTGCCCTATGTTTAATGATTGGTATGCCCGTCGCCTATTCCCTAGGGATAGGCGGTGCCGTCGGTATTATTTTCGGACTCTCGCCGGACATGTTGGCCACGCTGGGTACTAACACCTATAACAGTGTGGCTAAGTATCCATTAATTGCTATTCCATTATTTATTTTGACAGGTATTGTTTTTGAACGTGTTGGGGTTGCTGCAAGTCTGGTCACCTTTGCCCAATCCATTATCGGACGAAGACCGGGTGGCCTGACACTCGTCGTGGTGATGGTCTGTTTGATTATGGCAGGTATGAGTGGCTCAGGCCCTGCAGACGCAGCAGCGGTTGCCATGGTGATGTTGCCCAGCATGACTAAGGCCGGCTATCCACGCGCTTTCTCAGCCACTATGATCGCGGCCTCATCCTCAACTGCTATCTTAATCCCACCTTCTATTGCCTTAATTTTATATTCAGTCATGTTGCCCGGCATGGATTTGCGCGCACTCTTTGCTGCAGGCCTTTTCCCGGGTATCTTAGCCGGTATCTCTATTTTAATTCCTTGCTACTTCATTGCTCGTATACGTGGCTGGGAAAAAAGTGAAACTGACGCCATTGAAAGGCCACCTTTTCGACAAAGCTTTATCAAGGCCTTACCGGCATTGTTCGCGCCGGTTATCATTTTGGGTGGGCTACGATCCGGTCTATTTACTCCAACCGAAGCAGCAGCAGTCGCTGTTGCGTATGGTCTTTTTATCGGCGTTGTCGTTTACCGTCAACTCACTTGGCGTAGTTTATTTGACATGTTCAACGAAGCGGCAAAGCTGTCAGGCATCATTTTATTGATCATTGCCTTAGCAGGTATATTTGCTTGGGCCGGTACCACGTTGGGGACATTTACCAAATTAGCGGAGGCCATGTTAAGCATCTCAGATAACGCTTGGGTCCTGCTGATCTTAATTATGATCTTGGTTTTATTTGCCGGCATGCTATTGGATGCCATTTCAATTTATTTAATTTTGACCCCGGTACTGATTCCATTAATTAATCATTTTGAATGGAATCCCGTCTGGTTTGGTATTTTATTAGCAATGAACATTGCTATTGGCCAATTTACTCCTCCCGTTGCCGTTAACTTATTAGTAACCACCAAGGTAGCAAATATTCGTTTGGAGCATACCTTTGGCTGGGCCATGTTATTTATGCTGGCTATGTTCTCTGCCCTCTTAATCGTTATGGTATTTCCGGGAATCACCTTATGGCTGCCGGAGTACTTAGGTTTTGCCACCTATTAGCAATCAAAAAACGGTCCCTTAATGATGTTCAATCATTAAGGGACCGTTTTTATCATATTAACAGGCATAGACCATAGCTAATGAGTCCTGCTAATACCGATAAACCAATGTTATTTTTCCAACGTGTCACGAGTATTACTGCAATTACGGAAATAAGATAGGGCCACAATGAAGCGGCATTGCTGATTAAATCTCGAATTTCGCCCGTCAACACAACGACAGTTGTCGAAAGCAACAAAGCAGGTCCCAAGATTTGCAAACGCCCCTGTGAAAAGTTAATCTTCTTTTTGCTTCGACTCATTAAGAAAAAGGGTAAGGCACGCGTAAGCCAAGTAATCACTGCTAAGGCTAAAATTGTCCATAAAAATCCATTATTCATGGCGCTTCCCCTTTGGCCGATACAGTACAAAAGCACTCATCGCGCCCGCAAAGATAGCTAAGGACGGGTAGCCACTTAAGGTAACCAACAAACTGACCATCGCCGCTGCGATCAACGCAAGTAACATCTGGCGATGGATGCTTATTACCGTTAGCACAACAAACAACGCAGGCAAAGAAAACTTCAGCACTTGTTCCAATAAGGGATAATGAGCAAGCAGCTGCTCACCGGTAATTAGCCCTAATATCGTACCGCCCACCCATGAGAGCCAAGCGGTCACGCCTAGGCCCCAAAACCATGCGATACGGTCGGCGTCTTTTATATACTTGAAACGATGAAACGCCGTGGCAAACACCTCGTCTGTTAAGAAAAAAGCCACAGCTAAGCGTTGCCTTAACGACTCTGGTAAATACGTACTGATAATGGGGCCATAAAATAAATGACGCATATTCAGCAAGGTAATCAACGCAACAATCATAAGCCAAGGTGTCGCTATTTTCATCGCGGCAAGAATAAAGAACTGCCCTGCGCCTGAATACACTATCAGCGAGGTCAACGAAATCTCACTGGCTTTGAGTCCCAAGCTACTCCCACTTATTCCAAAAGCCATCGCCACAGGTACATAACCTAAGACAATGGGTAAGCCATCCTGTAATCCTTTCAGTGCTGCTTTTATATTCATGGTTTCTTTTAAGCTTTAACACATATCAAAGCTGCTAATGATACTGAATTAAAGAAAATTTATCATCCGGATAAAGGACTTCAAAGCGATGATAAAGCAAAGCCACCTCACATACGCTAAGATATTAGTCAATCAAATAGATAGTATATTAAGTTAATGAACGAACAAATTTTAATCAACGTCACTCCCTTTGAAACTCGTGTGGCGATTGTCGAACAAGGCACAGTACAGGAAATCCAGCTTGAGCGGAGCAACCAACGGGGCAATGTCGGTAATATTTACTTAGGTAAGGTATCGCGTGTCCTACCGGGTATGCAAAGTGCTTTTATTGATATTGGCTTAGAGCGCGCGGCTTTTATTCACTTAGCTGATTTAAGAGAAAATCGCGTCAGTCGTCAAAACGATAACGTACAGGTACAAATCGAAAAGGTGTTATTTGAAGGACAAACGCTATTAGTACAGGTGATAAAGGACGCCGTCGGCACCAAAGGCGCCCGCGTTTCCAACCAAATCAGCATTGCCGGTCGTTCTTTAGTGTATTTGCCACACGAGCCACACATTGGTATTTCTCAAAAAATTGACTCTGAAGAGGAGCGCGAAAAGCTAAAACAACGCGTGCAAAACTTAATGTCCCCTGATGAAAAAGGTGGCTATATTATTAGAACGCAAGCTGGTTGGTCGACTGATGAAGAGCTCAAAAACGACCAAGAGTACCTCAGTCTACGTTGGCAAAAAATTATTGATGGTATGAAAAGGCACGGTGCCCCCGCTATGCTTTATGAAGACTTAACTTTAGCACAACGTGTGTTACGTGATTTTGCCAATGAAAACACACTGAGCATTGAAATTGATTCACGTACCGTTACCCAAAGCCTTAAGCAATGGGCCGAAATCTATACACCGGCAGTCGCAGACAAAATCAATCACTACACCGGTCCTCGTGCTTTGTTTGATCTGGCAAATGTCGAAGAAGAAATTCAAGCCGCCCTATCGCGACGCGTCGAATTAAAATCTGGGGGTTATTTAATTTTTGATCACAATGAAGCGTTGACCAGCATTGATGTCAATACCGGTGGCTATGTCGGATATCGAAACTTTAACGACACCATTTTTAAAACCAACTTAGAAGCAAGCTTAGCCATTGCTAGGCAATTGCGTCTACGTAACACGGGTGGCATTATTATTATTGACTTTATCGATATGGACAATGCCGAACACCAAGAAGCCGTACTAGACGAGTTAACAAAAGCCTTGGCTCGTGACCGTACTCATACCACGGTCAATGGTTTTTCCAGTTTAGGTTTAGTTGAGATGACGCGTAAACGCACACGTGACTCACTCCACCACCTACTCTGTGAACCCTGCCCCACTTGTCAAACCAGAGGTAATATATTAACCGCTCGTACGGTGTGCTATAACATCATGCGTGAGATTTTGCGTGAGGCGAAGCAGTTTAATCCAAAGGAGTTTAGATTAATTGTCTCCCCACATGTGATTGATTTGCTGCTTGATGAGGAAAGTGCTTTTTTAGCTATGCTGGATGAGTTTATTGGTAAACCAATTAGCTTGGAAGTTGATAATAACTATTCACAGGAAATGTACGATATTATCTTGATCTGATTTAAATGTTCAAAGGTGCCGTTTAAACACAAGGCACCTTTGATGTTGTCCGGCACTACAAAGCAAATTAGCTGTGACCGGGTTGTACACGAGACTGCATCTCAATGATCTTTTCTTCTAGCTGAGGAGAGGTTTCTAAAGCAATGAGCGCGCTATTTGAGTCATCGCGCTTTTCAATGCTGAGGTTAATATATTGCCCATCAAACACCTCCGGATCAGCACCGATTTCTACATAGCGGCTAAGTAATCGATCAACAGATGCTTGTGCTTGCATAACGTATTGCTCAAGATTTTCTTCGTTAGCATCCTGAAAAGCATTTTCAATGGTTTTTGATAAATCCCAGGTAAAAAACATCAGTGCATTAGGGCCTTTGACCTCCGGATGCTCATAGCCCCAATTCTCAATGGTGTGGTTCTTGGCAGTAGTCATAGTTATTCTCCGAAAAAAATTACCCCGTATCACTTCATCATACCGTGAAACTCAGGCGATGTCATTGGCTTACGGGGCTTTGAATTTGGTGCAATTGTTTAAAAAGGAAGATTAATTCTCTTTAAACTGCATTTCGTAAAGAGATTGGTACAATCCGCTATTTTTCAAGAGTGCCTCGTGACTTCCATCTTCAATGATGACACCATCATCAAGCACTAAAATTCTATCGGCATTTTTAACCGTCGATAAGCGATGAGCAATCACAAAGGTCGTGCGCCCTTTCATCAAGCGCTCTAGGGAGTCTTGAACAAGCTTCTCGGACTCATTATCCAGTGCAGAAGTTGCTTCATCTAAGATCAAAATCGGGGCATTTTTAAGAAGTGCCCGAGCAATGGCTAGGCGTTGACGCTGCCCTCCGGATAACCACGAACCGCTCTCACCAATCTGCGTGTTGATACCCTCAGGTAGACTTTGCACAAACCCCCATAAATTGGAGGCTTCAAGTACCGCACGAAGCTCCTCATCATCGGCGTCTTGATTTGAACCATAACGGATATTGTCTGCAATGGATCCCTCAAAAAGCACAACATGCTGACTGACGAGGGATAAGTTACGACGCAGACTGGCTAATGTGAAGTCATTGATCGGCGTGCCGTCTAAAGTGATTTGTCCACTGGTGGGTTCAACAAAACGTGGCAGCATATTCACCAAGGTCGTTTTGCCACTACCTGAGCGTCCGACTAAAGCCACCGTTTGACCTGCCTCCACTGTAAATGATAGGTTTTTGAGTACTTGCTCACTGCTCTCATTGAATCGGAAGTCAATCTCTTGAAAATCAATCACTGAATTTTCTTTGACTTGGCAAATCTTGGTGCCCTGATCCTTTTCTTTTTCTGTATCAATTAACTTAAAGACACTCTCAGCAGCCGCCATCATTTTTTGAGACTTACTGGCAAGTTTAGTTAAACGTCGTACCGGATCAAAAATCTGACCAAGTGCCGTAATAAATGCCACAAACTCACCGGGCGTCAGGCCACGCTCAGCTTGATATAACGCCACACTGCACACTGCTGCTACAGCAAAGGAAATGACCCATTGAGTCAAGGGGGACATAACGGCATCAGCCACTGACGCTCGCATCGCATAAGCTCGCAAGCCTTTGTTCACGCTAGTGAAACGGCTGCTCTCGCGCTCATAGCCGTCAAACAGCTTGACCACTCGCTGCGCATCAATACCCTCTCTTACCGTCGCGGTCAGGCTAGCATTCATATCTAAGGTCCGACGATTAATTGTCCGTAAACGCTTAGAAAAATAACTCCCTACAAGCACTGAAAAAGGAAAAATCAGCATGATGATCAGCGTAAGTTGCCATGATAAATAAAGCAACAAACCGACTAAGGCAATCACGACAAAGACTTCGCGGACTAAATTCGTGACAATTTCTGCTGCTAATTGCGTGACATTACCGGCATCTACTGTGAATCGATTAAGTAAACGCCCGCTATCACCCTTTTGAAACTCTGTGTCCGGCATATACAAAAGACTTTGAAACATCTCAGCACGGACACCGAATAAGACCTTATTGGAAACCCAGGCCATGAGGTACTCACCGCAGAAGTTAAAAACTCCACGAATCAACATCAAGCCAATAATTGACAACGGCATAAGCCAGATATAATCAGGTCGACTACCGGCAAATCCCTCATCCAGTAATGGCTTCATCAAATACGCCAACGCGGGTTGAGTAGCTGAGCCGATCATCGTGCAGATCACAGAAACAGCTAAAAACTTCCAAAAGGTTCCTACGCGCTCAAAAATTCGGCGCCACAACTGTCGTCGAACAGCCTTTTGCTCTTCCTTACTTAGTTTTTCAATATCGCTCAAGTCACATCACCTTATTATTAATAATTAACCGTGATTTTAACGGCTGGGGCAAAAAAAGTGTAAAGTTTCATTAGTTGCTTAATCACCGCATATTTCTTATGAAAAAAATATCAAGAATTTTTATTCGTTTACCAAATTGGGTAGGCGATGTTTGTATGAGCCTTGCGTCACTCAATGCCGTTATTAATACGGGGGCCAAGGTTGTTATCTGTGCTAAGCCTTGGGCTGAAAATTTACTGGCTGCCTATACCAAAAAATCTGATATTGAATTTTTAGCACTGAGTGGTCAATGGCGTGACGACGCTCAAAAAATCCGTGATTATCGCAAAAGCACCCCTGTACCCCATAAAGAAGTTGCCTTGTCGATTCCCGATTCGCTAACCGCGGCATTAATGTTCAAATTTGCCGGTCTGCCATGTGCCGGCTACAAAGATGATGGTCGCTCCCTGCTACTACGATGGCCGGTCACTAAAATCAAACCCAGACCACACAACGTGATTTCTTGGCATCATCTTACGCGAATTGCATTGGGTTATTGGGGTTTTAGCTGCTCTGCTCAACCAAATCAACGTATTTTACTACCCTTTACCGACGAGCATATCGCTGAAAAAAATGTCTACATGTCGCAACATGAGTTAAAAAGCAATGGTTTTATTGTAATCGCGCCGACCGCGGGCGGACTACATCATGGAAAAAGTAAAGTTTGGCCGGATTATGAAAAATTGACGCAAGCGTTTCAGCGCCTAGGCCATCGAGTGATTATGTGCCCACCCCCCAATGAAATTAACCAAGCCAGAAACAATGCAATGTCAGCAGAACTTCTTCCGCCACTGGCCTTAGGACCATTTACTGCATTACTCAACGAAGCCGCGCTCGTTATCTGTAATGACTCAGGCGTATCGCATCTCAGCGCAGCGGCTACGGCTAAACAAATCACCTTGATTGGCGTGAGTGAAATTGAGCACACCGGACCTTGGTCCACTAGCGCATTAACGCTCGGAGAAATAGGCCGTTGGTCGACGCTGGATGAAGTCTTGTCAACTGCTGAAGGCATCCTTCAGCACAAGGCAAGACCTAACTAAATCCACCCTCTCAATTGATATACCCAATAACCCAAATATTCTTTGATGATTGAGCGACTGGCAGATAAGGCGCGCATATTTGGCAAATAAGGATTAAAGTCCAGCTGATTGGACGGCATTTGGATCTGTGGTGGGTTTTGCGCAGCATAGGCTTTAATACCTAAGCTCTTGAATACGCCCATGGCACGCGGCATGTGCAACGCTGAGGTCACCACTAATACTGAGTCAACACCCTGTTCTTCCATCTTACGCTTGGTATAGAGAGCATTTTCTCTTGTTGTTTGGCTACTGTCCTCACGAACTATCGCCTCAGCCGGTACGCCTAGGCTTAACAGACTGGACTCCATACCTCGTGCCTCACTCACTGTGCCTGCATTTGCCCCACCTGAGACGATAATTAAAGGGGCTTTGCCTGCCGCATACAAGGCTTCAGCCGTATCTAAACGGCGATGAGTCAAATCTCTACCCACATCATCTTGGAACCAATTTAGTCTATTGGACGCGGTATTGCCACCTAGAACGACAATCGCATCGGCGTGGGGCACTTCTTCAACACTCGCAATCGCATATTGCTCTTCCAAAAATGACCCTACTTTAATCGACGTAATCGGTAATGACCAAAGCCCCAGCCAAACGACGGCAATCACTATGAAAACCATAGCTAAACGCCTCAAACGAATTAAAAAAAACACAACGCCCAGCACAAATAAAAACAGGGCTAAATTCTGCGGAACAATCAGTGAAACGAGATAGCTACTAAAAAAATGGGTAAATTCTGCCATATCCTGGGGCTTGTTTATTTTTAATAGGTAATAAATTAACTAATAATTTACTTCAAAGCTAGCAATTTCTGCGCGGGCAGCCAATCCCTCCAAAAATTGTGGGTTTAGCCGCACACGCCACTCTTCTCCTAACTGTATTTCACAAGAAATATGCGTCGTAGGATGATATAAAAACCTAACCGCCACACCATGAAAACCATTTTCGGGCTCAGCACGGTATGGATTCATCAATACATGCAATTGCTTGGCAGGAATCGGCTCTGTTAATACCACGCTTAAATCCTTGGCCACCGACTCACGAGCAGACTGTAAATTATAAAATGCATTGGCATTAATACGAAGGGTGTTGTTGAACTTACTGCGTGAAACTCGTGCTTCAACCAGCAATAAATCATCCACATTGAAAAGATGACGACAACTTTCATATAAATGCGAATCACAAGTCACTTCAATTTGCGCACTGCCATCATCAATTAATAAGAAATACAGTCTGTCATCTTTATCTTTTAGTTGAAATGCTCTGGTAGCGATCAATACCCCGGCAACCCATTGCGTACTCCGTGATTCTTTTAGATTGGCTAATGGCGCCGGTGCAAAACGTCTGACCTCATCGCGCCATACGTCAAACAAATGATGACTAAAATAAAATCCCAAGGCCTTTTTTTCTTCAATCAACATGTCATAAAGCGTCCAAGGCTTAATGCTCTGAATCTCGTGAGCGACGATATCACCTGAGTCATCGCCAAATAGCGATACTTGATTTGCGTTACGATCATTTTGTTCGGCCGCATCAATGGCCATGGGCAGACTTTCTAATAAGGCACGGCGATTGGTTTCAATGCTATCAAAGGCACCGGCTCTAATTAATGCTTCCATCGCCCGTTTGTTGACGGTATGGCGATCAATGCGGGAACAAAAATCATACAAATCCACAAAAGGACCATCGCTATTGCGTGCTGCTAAGATATTTTCAATCGCACTCTCACCGACTCCCTTGACTCCGCCCATACCAAAACGGATAGTTCGAATACTGCCTTTTTCTTCAAGGTGCTTATCAGGCACCGGTTCAAAGCGATATTGAGAATGATTAATATCGACCGGTAAAACAGTCAAACCATTGTCTAAAGAGTCACGCCAGAATATCTGAATCTTATCCGTATCATCCATGTCCGAGGATAAGGTAGCGGCCATAAATTCTGCCGGATAATACTTCTTAAGCCAAGCGGTTTGATAGGAAATTAAGGCATAAGCAGCCGAGTGCGATTTGTTAAAACCGTAACCGGCGAACTTCTCCATCAAGTCGAAGAGGTTCTTAGCCATCTCGCCATCATAACCCTTTTTGATGGCACCGGCTTCAAAGAGCTTGCGATGCTCCGCCATTTCTTCGGGTTTTTTCTTACCCATCGCGCGGCGTAACAGGTCCGCACCACCCAAACTGTATCCCCCGATAATTTGGGAGATTAACATCACCTGCTCTTGGTAAACAATCACCCCGTAGGTACTGTCAAGGGTGCTGGTCAGATCCTCATGAAAGTAGTCAACCTCTGCTCGTCCGTGCTTACGATTGACGAAATCATCTACCATTCCGGAGTCAAGAGGACCCGGACGGAATAAGGCTAAAACCGCAATGACGTCCTCAAAAGTCGAAGGTAGCAGCTTACGTAAGAGCTCCTTCATGCCTCGGGACTCTAGCTGGAACACGGCGGTTGTATTACCCTCGGACAATAAATCATACGTCGCCTTGTCGTCTAAGGGCACCGCCATAATATCAAAGGCTTCCTGACCTTGATTAAAGCGCTGGACATAGCGTACGGCCCAATCAAGAATTGTCAGGTTACGTAGGCCTAAGAAGTCAAACTTAACCAGACCTGCCGCCTCGACATCATCCTTATCATACTGAGATACAACGCTACCACTATGTCCGGGTTGACAATATAAAGGACAAAAGTCGGTTAACTTACCCGGAGCAATTAAAACGCCCCCGGCGTGCATACCTACGTTACGGACTAAGCCCTCTAACGGTAATGAGCTATCGACGATCGATCGAACCTCTTCATCATCATCGTAACGACGCTTAAACTCAGGTTCGCCCTCCATGGCATCACTAAGACTCCAAGGCTTTGCCGGATTGAAGGGAATCAATTTAGATAGACCGTCGCACAATGAGTACGGCATTTCTAACACGCGACCGACGTCACGCACGACAGCCTTTGCACCTAAGGTGCCGAAGGTAGCAATCTGACTGACCGCTGCACGACCGTATTTCTCCTTGACGTACTCAATAACTTTCTCACGCTTATCCTGACAAAAATCAATGTCAAAGTCAGGCATGGAAACACGCTCGGGATTTAGGAATCGCTCAAATAGTAAGTCATAGCGAATCGGATCCAGATCGGTAATACCTAAAGAATAAGCAACTAATGAACCAGCGCCGGAACCGCGACCGGGACCCACGGGTACACCATTGGACTTCCCCCAGTTAATAAAATCCTGAACGATGAGAAAGTAACCTGGGAAACCCATATCAATAATAATTTTACACTCAAGATCCAAACGCTCGCGATATACGGGATCTTGCTTAGCACGCTCCTCCGGATCCGGATAAAGAAACTCTAACCGCCCATCTAAGCCCTTGTGTGACAGCTCAATTAAATATTCACCCAGCGTCATCCCCTCCGGGGTTTCAAAGTCCGGTAAATTAGGCGTACCTAATTCAATGGTTAAATTACAGCGCTTAGCAATCTCTACGGCGTTAATCGTCGCTGAAGGGATATCGCTGAATTTTTTCAGCATCTCTTCGGAGCTTAAGTAATATTGCTGAGGATTAAAACGCTTAGGACGATGTTGATTTGCCAGTACTTCACCATGGGCAATACAGACACGCACCTCATGAATATCAAAGTCATCAGGGGTTAAAAACTGCACGGGGTGTGTAGCGACGACCGGTAGCCCTGTTTGTTGGGCGACTTTAAGGGCTTCTTGAACATAACGCTCATCGCCATCAAAACCTGCCCGCTGTAATTCAATATAAAATCGATTAGGGAAATACTTAGCCCAACGTTCGGCAATTCTCACCGCCTGCTCGAAGCGTCCGACCTCCAGCGCTTGACCAATATCACCCTGACGGGCACCTGACAACAGAATCAGGCCATCCGTATCTTCAGGCTTTTCTAACCACGCCGGCTTCAACTGACCGCGATCGATTTGGGCATTATCAATCCACGACTTAGAGATAAGCTCACACAGTTGCAAATAGCCATTGTGATTGCGAGCAATTAAGAGGCAACGAAAAGGCTTTTTCTCATCATCCGGATTATCAATCCAGAAATCACACGCTGCAATTGGCTTAATACCGGCTCCACGCGCTGCTCGATAAAACTTAATGTAGCCAAATAAATTACCTAAATCCGACAGAGCCAACGCCGGTTGATTAAATTGCTTCGCTTGCTTAATCAATTCCCCTATTCGAATCGTACCGTCGACGACTGAATACTCTGAATGGGTTCTAAGATGCACAAAGGCCGGGGTGGATTGAACTTCAGCCGCGCTGCTATCTGCAGCGGCAAGCATGGTATCGGACATAACTTACTCTCTAAAACTTCTTTAATATGACATGCTTTGCCACGCTCTCTCCAGTCGCTTGACTGAGACCGGCATTGACGTACGTAACTCTTGGGCAAATAAAGCCACTCTAAGCTCCTGCAATAGATTGGCAAACTCATCCATTTGCTGATCCCGCACGCCCTTAAGCTGGGCTAAACGACGCTGATACTTAGTTTGCAACATCTGTACGTCTTGCATCAATTGCTCATCGCGGCGAGGGTCATTTTTTAATTTATCAATACGCAATTGTACCGCTCTTAGGTAGCGAGGGTAATGCTGTAAAGTGGCATATTCTACACGACTTAAAAAACCAGGGTAAATCAAGCCATTAAGCTGTTGGCGAATATCCTCATACACTGCCTTGTGCGCTTTGATCAGATGCTGCTTTTTCAAGGCCAGCGCCCATTCGTTCATGATTTGTTGTAACAGACGAATCACTTCTTGCAACAGCAGACCAAATCGACTCTTGGCATCCTTAATACGCTCATTAAATTCCTGCTCATTTGTTGGCCAAGGCTGTGCCAAACAAGATTGGATCAACGCACAATCAATGATTTCTTCTTGAAGCTCTTCTTGGGTGCCCAACGTCATATAGAGCATACCTAATTGTGGCAGCTCTTTTAGATTACGGGAAAGATAACGAATTTGCTCTTTAAGGGCAATTTTAAATAAACGTATCAAACCCGTTCGGTGAGCTGATAATGCTTCTTGAGGCTCATCAAACACATCAATTCGACAATCCTCACCCTGATCAACCAGGGCCGGAAAACCGACCATCGACTGACGGCCACGCTTAATTTCCAGAATCTCGGGTAACTCACCAAAACTCCAACTAGTGATGTGGAGATTGTCCTCCAAGGTTTCTTTTGTTGTCTGATCTTTACCCAACAACTGCCTAAAACTCTCCTGTGCAACCGGCGCATGCTCAGCTTTTAAAAGTGCCAGGTTGCGGCTCGAACTGAGCATACGACCGTGCTCATCTACCACTTTAAAAATCATCGATAGGTGCGGTGGAATGGTTTCTTCTTTGAAGTCAGCCGCCTTAACGCGGATCCTTTTTTGCTGCCAAATATCATCAATTAACACCTCTAATAATGGCTTTTCTTTGAGCTCCGGCTCTGCCGCCACCGTATCCACAAAGCCCGACGCATAGTCCGGAATCGGCACACAATGACGTCGTAGCCTTTGTGGCAACGAACGTAATAACAATTCGACCTTTTCTTTAAGCATACCCGGCACTAGCCACTGAGCCATCACAGGGTCAATTTGATTGAGCACATAGACCGGGACGTCAACCGTCACGCCATCTTTAGGTGAACCGGGCTCAAAATGATAAGACAAAGGCATGCTTAAACCATCATAATCCAAGCGCTTCGGAAACTGCTCTGTACTGATGCCGGCTGCCTCATGACGCATCAGCTCATCCTTATTAAGCTCCAGCCGAGCCTTTTCTTCTGCCGACAAACTCTTATACCAATGCTCTAAGGTCGCCACTTGGTACATATCGGCCGGAATATATTGATCATAGAAGCGATAAATCAGCTCATCGTCCACCAGAATATCCTGGCGACGTGACTTATGCTCTAAGTGCTCAATTTCCCTGACAAGGCGTGAGTTATGCGCTAAAAAAGGCAAAGGGTTTTTAATATTCGCTTCGACCAAGGCCTCACGTATAAATAGCTCTCGGGCATGCTTTGGATCCAAACGCCCATAGCCTATCTTACGGCCTTGATAAATTTGCAGCCCATAGAGCGTAGCACGCTCATATACCATCACCTGCCCCCGGCGAGGGTCAAAGTGTGGTTCAGAATACATTTTCTGCAACAAATGACGGCCCACTTGCTCGATCCACTGGGGCTCTACTCTTGCCACAGTACGAGCAAATAAGCGGGTAGTTTCAACTAATTCGCCTGCTATCAGCCATTTAGCTCCGGTACGATGTAAATACGAGCCGGGATGCACAACAAAACGAATCCCACGCGCCCCCTCATATTCTCGAGTGGTCTCCGTACGCAAAGCGAGATTGCCTAATAAACCACTCAATAATGAGCGATGCAGCTCTTCATAGGTGGCTTCCGCTTGATTAAATCGCCACTTTTGCTCTTGTACCAAAGTTTTTAATTGCTGATGAATATCCTGCCATTCACGTAGCCGCACCGGTGATAAAAACTCCTTGCGCAATTGACGCTGTAGCTTACGATTGGACTCTCGATTCTCGTATTGCTCTTGATACCAAGACCAAAGCTTTAAATAGGAAATAAATTCTGAGTCTTTGTCTTTGTATTTAGCATGCGCCTGCGTACTGGCTTCTTGTGCATCAAAAGGTCGTTCTCGAGGATCTTGGACAGACATGGCCGCAGCAATTATCGTCATTTCAGTCAGACAATTATTATCCTTGGCGGCTAAGATCATACGAGCAATCCGAGGATCCAACGGCAAACGCGCAATGGTTCTACCGATTTGAGTTAGACGATTATGCTCGTTGAGTGCGCCCAATTCCTGCAGCAAATGATAGCCATCAGCAATCGCCCGACCTGCCGGTTTATCAACAAAAGGAAAGGCTTCAATATCGTGTAAACGTAAAGCCTTCATACGTAAAATGACCGCTGCCAAGGAAGAACGTAAAATCTCCGGATCCGTATAGTCCGGACGCTTTGAAAAATCCTCTTCGGAATAAAGGCGAATACACACGCCGGGACCTAAACGTCCGCAACGCCCCGCTCGCTGATTAGCAGCAGCCTTAGATATCGGTTCAATCTGCAACTGCTCAATTTTGTTACGCCATGAATAGCGCTTTACACGCGCCAAACCACTATCAATCACAAAGCGAATGCCGGGAACTGTCAAGGAGGTTTCGGCCACGTTGGTCGCTAAAATCACACGACGCACATTGGTCGTCGGGCGAAAAATTCGCTCCTGATCACTTTGTGACATACGCGCAAATAACGGCAACACCTCTAGCGTCGCCTGACCGGGTTTTCGTAGCACATCAACCGCCTCACGGATTTCTCGCTCTCCCGGCAAGAACACCAAAATATCTCCCGGACCGCTGCGCATACATTCTGCCACCGCATCACTAATCATCTCAGGAAGATCGGCTTGTTCTTGTGCATCATCGTCGTCATCCGTGGTGCTTGCTAGACCGTCTTTCAATTGATAACGCACCTCGACCGGGTACATACGACCTGTCACTTCGATGATCTTGGCCGGTTGTCCATTGTCTGCTTTAAAATGCTCTGCAAAACGTTCAGCATCAATGGTGGCCGAGGTAATGATCACTTTTAAATCAGGGCGTTTAGGTAGCAGGTTTTTTAAAAAGCCCAGAAGAAAATCAATATTTAAACTACGCTCATGTGCCTCATCAATAATGATCGTGTCATAGCGCTTCAGGAGTGGGTCGCGTTGCGTTTCAGCTAAGAGGATCCCATCGGTCATCAGTTTAATCGCTGATCGGGGACCTGTCTTATCGCTAAAACGCACCTGATAGCCTACCCATTGCCCAACCTCTGTTTTGAGCTCTTGGGCAATACGCTTCGCGACCGATACGGCTGCAATCCGGCGCGGCTGCGTATGGCCTATCATTTTGTCTTGGCCACGCCCCATGGCTAAACAAATTTTTGGTAATTGCGTGGTTTTACCTGAACCCGTTTCTCCGGCGACGATAATGACTTGATGTTGCTCCAGTGCTTGTTGTATTTCTTCTTTGCGCTCACTTACCGGCAAATCATTGGGGAAATCAATGCTTGGTAAGATACGATTGGCAACGTTTTTTTTGGAAAGATCCGAGTTAGCTCGGTCTTGTGTTTTTTGCATATTAACTTGCTGATAATTAAGTATTTAATTAGGTATTTTTTATAAGGTCTTTAGGGCTTAGTAGATTGTGCCTTGTTAAGATTATACAAGAGTGCAAATTGAGCTAAAATTAAAGGTTAGTCAATTACATTATTAGCTACGAGGTTTAAGCACCCATGTCCAACTCCCAGGAATTTGAAACTGTTTCTGCGCTAGAAGCCGCTGAGTTTGCCCCCACGCAATTCGTGCGATGGTTCAGGGAGGTTGCGCCTTATATGCGCGAGGTTAGGGGCAAGACCTTTGTCGTAGCCTTTGGCGGCGAGCTTATCGAAGCGTCTAAGCTCAATAATCTGGTAATTGATTTATCCTTACTAAGTGCGCTGGGTGTGCAGTTAGTGGTTGTCTATGGCTCCCACCCCCAGGTTAATCAGCAGCTTACCCTCAAAGGCATCGACCAGCAATTACAACGTGGGGTGATTGAGCCCACTCCTGCTGATGTCCTTGAGTGCTGCAAGGAAATGGCCGGCGAAATTCGCTTAGATATTGAGGCGGCATTTAGTCAGGGACTTCCCAATACCCCCATGTCTAACTCACAAATTCATATCATTTCCGGCAATTTTGTGACAGCGCAACCGGTAGGTATTGTCGATGGGGTTGACTATAAGCATACGGGCAAGGTCCGTAAGTTTGATTTAGACTCAATTCGCAAAGCGTTATCACTCAATGCCATTGTTCTGCTCTCACCTATCGGCTTTTCACCGACCGGCGAAGCATTTAATTTAGCGATGGAGGAGCTCGCGACAAGCGTTGCCGGCGCACTCAAAGCAGATAAACTGCTATTTGTCACTCAGGACAACCGTGTTCGGGACGCCGAGGGTGTACTAATCACTGAATTAGCACGTGAGGAAGCTGAGAAATTAGTAACTGCACAGACCTTAGATCCGCAGACTCAATCCTACCTCAAATGGGCCAATGAAGCGGTACGCCTTGGTGTGAAGCGTGCCCATTTGATTCCATTTGAAATCGACGGCTCACTGCTACTGGAGTACTTTACCCACGACGGTGTAGGAACCATGGTGGTTGAAGATGCTCTGGATCGCTTACGTCCGGCCACAGTCGACGATATCGGTGCCATTATTAGCCTCATTCAACCACTGGAAGCCGATGGCACCCTAGTGCCTCGCGAACGCGGCGAAATCGAACGCGATGTTGAGAAATTCACAGTACTTGAGCACGATAGTGTTATTTACGGTTGTGTTGCTCTCTTCCCTTATCCCGAAGAGCAGATGGCAGAGATGGCCTGCCTCATTGTCCACCCTGACTGGCAGACTGCCGGTGATGGCGAGATGCTACTGCGACACGCTGAAAACAAGGCTAAAGCCAAGGGTATAAAGCGTATGTTTGTGTTAACTACCCGCACCTCACATTGGTTTATCAAGCGAGGCTTTACCCAAGGCACAGTCAGTGATTTACCTAAGTCAAAACAGTTGAATTACAATCGTAACCGCAACAGTTTGATTTTTTTCAAAAACTTTAAATCAGGAATTTAATATGACCCGTTTAGTTAACTGTCTTAAATACAAAGAAGAAAAAGAGGGCTTAGAGTTCCCTCCTTACCCGGGTGAGCTTGGCGTTAAAATTTGGCAAAACATCTCCAAACAAGCTTGGCAAGACTGGATCGAAATTCAAACGCGCTTGGTTAATGAAAACCATCTGAACCTAGCCGATGCGCGCGCCCGCAAATACCTAACCGGCCAAATGGAAAGCTATTTATTTGAAGATCAGGACATTGAAGCGCAAGGCTATGTACCACCTAGCGCCTAAGCTGCGATTCTTATAGCTTATGTCAAGTAACACAAGGGCTGCTTGGAAATGACTCCAAGCAGCCCTTTAACTTTTATGAAATAGAATTACCAACTATGCGTGCCGGTGCGACTGGATCGATAGGTTGAGGTCGTACCATCAGGGTGTCGAACCCGCGTCTTGGTACTTGAATGGCCGTAACCGGCATTGACCGTACCATAGATTTGTACGTTAGAATTACCACCCAAGGCTGTCTTGTGCGACGTAGCAGATGGCTCATCAACTGAATAATGTAAATTACTCACCGGACGACGCATATGTGACTGTGAACCACATGCAGTCAGTACCGGTATAGACACAGCAACCACAACAATCAACCTAGCTAGCGATGTAAGCATCTTTTTATCACTCCTTTTATGCTCTTTAGAAACGCGGATAAGGATAAAGTTCCTAAACGATATCCAGTTTGGCCACACCCAAGGCCAGCGTCTTTTCTCCATGCTCAGAGAAAAAGATGCGTGCAGTGGCTTCTGTGCCTTGCCCCTGCAACTGCATCACCACCCCCTGGCCAAAACGAGCGTGACTTACGGTTTGGCCTATTTTAAATAGCTTATCACCTACTTGCACGCCTGAACTAAGCGACGCATTAGCATAGCCTGCACGCCCTGCTCCTACCGTACCGCTAGGAAAGCCCACGCCGGAACCTGCACCACTCGAACGACCGGTCATGGAACCGCCACTCCAACTACTTGGTCCACGAGGGGCTGAATAATAGCTCACATCCTTTGGAGATAACCATTTTTGTGCTTCCTCGGGCATCTCATCTAAGAAACTTGAACGTACGGCATAACGTGATTGACCATAAAGCATGCGACTACGTGCCATCGTAATATATAGCCGTTCGCGTGCTCTGGTAATCGCGACGTACATCAGACGACGCTCTTCCTCTAAACCACCTTCTTCTAGCAGACTATTTTCATGAGGGAATAATCCCTCCTCAAGACCACATAAGAACACGGCATTAAACTCGAGCCCTTTGGCCGCATGAATGGTCATCAGCTGAATCGCTTCTTCACCTCGATCGGCTTGATTATCACCGGATTCCAACGAGGCGTGCGATAGAAACTCCGCTAACGCGCTAGTCTCTTCAACGGCAAACTCCACATCAGCAACGACCTGTTTAACCTTTTCCAAGGCCTTTTTACCTTCGAAGTTTTCTTCAAAGACAAAGACTTGAGCGGCATTAACCAGCTCCTCTAAGTTATTAAGACGATCCTCACCCTCACGCTCATTTTCATAATGACGCTGTAAGCCGGCATGCTCAATCACATGCTGAATTAGCTCGGGTAAGGTCACATCCTCTGCCACCTTACGCATACTGTGAATCAAGGCAATAAAACTAGCTAGACTATTACCCCCCCGACCACTCACTGCTCCAACGGCATTGGCCAGACTACAACCAATTTCACGCGCATGATCGCTCAGTGTTTCTATCGTACGGGCGCCAATCCCACGAGCGGGGAAGTTAACCACACGTAAAAAGGAGGTATCATCATCCAGGCTCGCAATTAAACGCAAATACGCCATCACATGCTTAATCTCTTGACGCTCATAGAACCGCGTACCACCATAGACGCGATACGGTATCCGTGCGTTAAACATGGCGTGTTCTAAGGCACGCGATTGGGCATTACTACGATATAAAATGGCAATTTCCTGACGCTCCATCCCGTCATTGATTAAGGAACGAATCTCGTCAGTCACCCAGCGTGCTTCCTCTTGCTCACTATCAAGCTCCATAATGCGCACGGGCTCACCCTCGCCTCGCTCGGTCCAGAGTGCCTTACCCAGACGGTTAGGGTTATGTTTGATTAAAGCATTGGCACTATTAAGGATATGACCATAGGATCGATAATTTTGCTCGAGGCGAACAATACTGCCTTTGGCATAATCACGCTCAAAAGACATCATATTGTCAATATTGGCCCCTCTAAATGCATAGATAGACTGATCATCATCACCCACAGCAAATAAAGAGGCACCACCACCTCCCAATAAACATAACCAGCGATATTGCAGATCGTTGGTATCTTGGAACTCATCAATCAAGATATGCTGAAAGCGTCGCTGATAATGCTCACGAATCAATTGATTGCGACTGAGCAATTCATAACAACGTAAGAGCAGCTCAGTGAAATCTACCACGCCCTCTCGCTGACACTGCTCATCATAGAGCTGATAAACCTCGATTAGCTTTGCACTATGCGGATCCCAAGCCTGTATATCAGTGGCACGTTCGCCCTTTTCTTTGTGAGAGTTAATAAAACGCTGTACTTCACGGGCCGGGAATTTCTCCGTATCGATGGAGTGATTTTTAAGTAAACGCTTAATGGCAGATTGCTGGTCACCGCTATCTAAAATCTGATATTGCTGTGGCAAACCGGCATCACGATAGTGCATGCGCAGCATCCGGTTGCAGAGACCATGGAAGGTCCCGATCCACATACTACGCGTGTTGAGCGGGGTAATCGCAGCCAAACGTGAGAGCATCTCTTTGGCTGCCTTGTTAGTAAAGGTCACCGCCATCAGAGAAGCAGGACTTAAGCCCTGCTGGAGTAACCACGCCATGCGACTGGTTAACACCTTGGTCTTGCCGCTGCCGGCACCCGCCAACACTAAAATGTGCTGTGCATCGGTGGTAACCGCAGCGCGTTGCTCATCGTTTAATTGCTCTAGCATATCTACTTATTAATCTCTAAATTACTGTATAAAATAACAGCATACATCATTCAGCGGTACGACGCTCTAAAACAGCCGCAAAGAAACCATCTGTACCATGCACATCCGGCCTTAGGCGCAGATAATCATCTGCCATCTCTAAACCTTTAATGCGATCGCCTAGGGCATCAATCGCATTAATCAGTGTAAAGTCCGGGTTCTTGGCTAAAAAGGCTTCTATCTGTGCTTCATTTTCTTCAGGCAAAATACTGCAAGTCGAATAAACTAAGCGCCCACCCGGCGCGACACAGCGTGCAGCGCTTTGCAAAATTCGCTGTTGCAAATCAACAAACTCAGCAATGCCCTCGGGACTCTGGCGCCACTTCATGTCCGGATTACGGCGCAAGGTGCCTAAACCACTGCATGGCGCATCAACTAACACTCTATCTGCTTTACCGGCCAAACGCTTAACGCGCGGATCATTTTCATTGGCGATCACTACCGGGGTGACATTAGATAGACCGCTACGTGCTAAACGCGGTTTCGCTCGCGCCAAACGTGCATCTGATACATCAAAGGCATAAATACGCCCACTGGATCGCATCATGGCACCTAGCAATAAGGTTTTACCACCCGCACCGGCACAAAAATCAATAACCATGGCACCACGGCGGGGACTTACTAAGGCGCAGAGAATCTGACTACCCTCGTCTTGCACCTCAAGACTACCGTCTTTAAATAAAGGCCAATGGTGCACCGCCGGTTTTTTAGATAAGCGGATCCCCCAAGGTGAGTACGGTGTAGCAACAGGCTGACCGGGACTATAGGGACGGTCAGACATCTTTTTTAGAATGGCGGTTCGATCCGTCTTGAGCGGATTGACTCGTAAATCCAAGGGTGCCTTAGTATTTAACGCATCTACCAACTCATCAGCTTGATTAAAGTCACGGAGTTTGACTGCTAGCCAATCAGGCAAGCTATGACGCACCTCCCAAGGCATGGTCGCTAAATCCAACTGGCTAATACGCGCCAACCACTCTTTTTCAAAAGGAGTTAAGACCTCATCGAGGTACTCCGGACCATTAATTGCTAACAAGCCCAATAAGGCAAGACGTCTAAACTCACTACCCTCACCGCTCTGAGCAAAATGTCGATAGCGACGTAAATGACGTAAGATGTCAAATACAGTCTCTGAAATCTCATGACGGTCACGTGAACCGAGTGCACGATTTTCTCTAAACCAGTGCGACAACACGGCATCGGCCGGATATTTAAACTTAAGTACCTCAACCAAGACTCGCTGCAACTGTTGCAAACGCGCATTGGCAAAATCTGCTGCGCTACGTTCAACAGCTTGAACCTGTTTGGCCGCTGCACCTTTCTGGACTGGGCGCTTAGCGCGACTTACGCTCGGTTTTTTTCTTCTATCGACCATCTTCATTACTCATAAAATCTTTTAGGGCGGAGTGAGCGAAAATACGCTGCACCGGCTTGGCCCACTGTACCTTACCCTGCTCATCCAAATAACAATCACCGCTAATCAAATATTGCACGACTGCCGGATAAAGTGTGTGCTCCATGCTTAACACGCGCTCAGTCAGACTGGTTTCATCATCATTCGGCAAGACCGGCACCAAAGACTGAGCAATGGTAGGCCCTGCATCTAACTCGGGGGTCACAAAGTGTACCGTACTGCCGTGAGCAGTACAACCCGCATCTAATGCGCGTTGATGAGTATCCAATCCCGGGAAAAGTGGCAGCAACGAAGGGTGGATATTGATTAGTTTAGCCATATAATGGGTAACAAACTCATCGGTCAGAATCCGCATAAAACCGGCTAAAATCACCCAGTCAGGCTGATACGTGTCAATACGCGCCATCAAAGCTCTGTCAAAGTCCAAACGCTCACTAAAATCACGGTGAGCCAGTAGCTCGGTGGCAATCCCCTGCTCCTCGGCCCAGCGTAGACCGGCACTGTCGGCACGGTTCGCAATCACAGCGACCACGTCCATGTCGCTGCGATCTTTTGCCATATTAACAATAGACTGCATATTGGAGCCACGACCGGAGATTAAAATTACAATGCGCTGCGGCTTGGCGCATGAAGTCTCAGCCAATGGCATAGCAGTTGACCTTGAGATTGGACTTGAAGTAGTACTTGAGCTCATAAAACCATTAAAATGTTGTGCGGAAAAACCTTCATTATAACAAGCTCCGGCGCCTGTTCATGGTAAACTTATGCCCGTGAAAAATACCATTATTCCCCGTACTTTTGCCCTTGATGCAGCGGATTTTCCGGGCACTGCACTCACCATTGGCAACTTCGATGGCGTCCACTGCGGTCACGCCCACCTTCTTGACTGCCTCAAAAAAGCAGCCAAGGAGTATGGTTTAGCCTGCGGTGTAATGACCTTTGCCCCTCACCCGCGTGAATACTTTGCTCGCCTGAACCAGCGTCCGGAATTAATTCCAACACGCATCAACACCTTGCGAGACAAGGTCTGTGCCCTGCGGCAGCACGGTGCTGATTTCATTGCTCTCAGCCATTTTACTGAGACCTTAGCACAGACATCACCTACCGACTATATTGAAGAGATTCTTATTAAGCAACTTAAAGTCCGCTACCTCTTAGTGGGTCAGGATTTTCGCTTTGGTCACCGACGCGAAGGTGATGTCGACATGTTACGTCGCTATGGCGCCAAACACGGCTTCGAGGTTAACCATATCGACGATGTCACTAATTCTGAAGGTCATCGTTTTTCGAGCACCGAATTACGCAATGCCCTATCCTTTGGTGATATTGACTCCGCCAAACAATACCTAGGTCGTCACTACAGTATTAGCGGTCGTGTACAGCATGGTAAGAAGCTGGGACGTACGTTGGGTTACCCAACCCTAAATATTCGCGTGATGCCGCACTGTGCCATTCGCTCCGGTATTTATGTCGTGAAAGTACGTGGTTTAACAGCACAGCCTAATGACCCTGCTATCCCGGGCATTGCCAGCTTAGGTGTCAGACCAACAGTCGACACACAGGGTGACGTACTACTTGAAGTGCATCTAATAGATACAAATATGGATGCTTACGGTAAACTAGTATCAGTTGAATTCCTGCAACATGTGCGGGATGAAGAAAAATTCCCAGATTTAGAAACCCTAGTCAGTGCCATGAATAACGATTTGGCCACTGCTCGTAAATATTTTGATCAGCATGGACTATAAAAACACTTTAAACCTACCAGAAACACAGTTCCCCATGCGTGGTAACTTAGCAAAACGCGAACCCGTATGGGTCAAGGAATGGCAAGAAAACAAGGTCTACGAAGCCATTCGTGCCGCCTCTAAAGGCAGACCTAAATTCATTTTGCATGATGGCCCTCCTTACGCAAATGGTGATATCCACATTGGTCACGCTGTCAATAAAATCCTCAAAGACATTATCTTAAAAAGCCGCAATATGGCCGGTTTTGATGCACCTTATGTGCCGGGTTGGGATTGCCATGGCATGCCGATCGAAATCCAGATTGAGAAAAAATACGGCAAAAACCTTCCGACCAAGGAAGTGATGGCTAAAGCGCGTGCCTACGCCATGGAACAAATCGACAATCAACGCGAAGACTTTATTCGTCTAGGCGTGCTGGGTCAATGGGAGGATCCTTATCTTACCCTTAACTTCCAAAACGAAGCCGACGAGATCCGTGCTCTCGCCAAAATGATCGACAAGGGCTATATATTCCGTGGCCTCAAGCCTGTGAACTGGTGTTTTGACTGTGGCTCAGCCTTGGCTGAAGCGGAGGTTGAGTACCAAGATCGGGTTGACCCGGCAGTCGATGTGGCTTTTCCTTTTGCCGAAAAAGAAAAAGTCGCACAGGCTTTTGGCCTAGATTCAATCGCTGACGGTGCGATCGCCATTTGGACCACTACACCTTGGACCTTAGTCGCCAACCAAGCCCTTAATATTCATCCGGAATTAGAGTATGCTCTGGTCAAGGTAAGCCCTGCTCCTACGAGCGGCGAATTATTGCTATTAGCCAAGGATCGTTATGAAGCATGTTTAGAATCCTACGGCCTCACCGGCGAAGTCATCGCCACCTGCCTAGGCGCAGCACTTGAAGGCATCGCTTTTCACCACCCATTAGCCAACATAGATGAGGGCTACAACCGCTTATCAAAAGTAAACTTAGCAGACTATGTGACGGTTGACGCCGGTACCGGTATTGTTCACTCTTCACCGGCCTATGGTGTTGAGGACTTTATAACTTGCAAGGAATACGGTATCAGTGATGACGAGATCCTGAGTCCGGTTATGGGTAATGGTGTATACGCTTCTACCCTACCACTCTTTGGCGGTATGAAAATCTGGGATGCGAATCCGAAAATCACCGAAGCCCTGAAGTCCAGCGGCAACCTACTTAAATTTGAAAAACTAAACCACAGCTACATGCACTGCTGGCGCCATAAAACGCCGATCATTTATCGTGCCACTAGCCAATGGTTTGCCGGTATGGACAAACTACCCAACGACGGTGATCGCACATTACGTGAGGTCGCCTTAGAAGGTATTGATAAAACCAACTTCTATCCAGCATGGGGTCGCGCACGCTTACACAGCATGATTGCCAACCGTCCCGACTGGACCTTATCACGTCAGCGCCAATGGGGTGTCCCAATGGCCTTCTTTGTACACAAAGAAACAGGTGAATTACATCCACGCACGGTCGAGTTATTAGAAGAAATAGCGCTTCTCGTAGAAAAAGAAGGTATTGAAGCTTGGCAATCGGTTGAAGTTAGCGATTTCCTAGGCGATGAGGCCGATCAATATGAGAAAAACCGTGACACCTTAGATGTCTGGTTCGATTCAGGCACCACCCACGCGCACGTGATGGGCGGGCAAAATCACGACTTCAAAGGCTCTCATGCAGATGACTTACGCTGGCCTGCTGACCTATACCTAGAGGGTTCAGACCAACACCGTGGCTGGTTCCATTCATCCTTATTAACCTCATCAATGCTCTATGGTCGCCCACCCTACAACAGCCTATTAACTCACGGCTTTGTGGTTGATGGTAATGGTCGTAAGATGAGTAAATCCGTTGGTAATGTCGTCGTTCCACAAAAGGTATCTGATAGCCTAGGCGCTGAGATTATTCGCCTATGGACTGCGGCAACTGATTACTCCGGCGAATTATCGATTTCCGATCAAATTCTCAAGCGCGTGGTTGAGAGCTATCGTCGTATTCGTAATACGCTTTGCTTCCTGCTGGGCAACTTGAGCGATTTTGATGCCAGTAAGGACCTTGTCGCTCCCGATCAGCTTTTTGAAGTTGACCGTTATGCCATCGCAACCATTGCCGATATGCAAACGCATATCCAAGGACTCTACGAAAAATACGAGTTCCACCCGGCCGTACATCGCCTGCAAATTTACTGTTCTGAGGACTTAGGTGCTTTCTATCTGGATATTCTAAAGGATCGACTCTACACCACAGGAAAAAACAGTTTAGCGCGCCGCTCAGCACAAACAGCGCTCTACCACATCACCATGAGCTTGGTAAAACTCATGGCGCCGATCCTTTCCTTTACGTGTGAAGAGGCGTGGACGGAAATGCGTCGCACCTTCTTACGCAATACAGAGCTCAAAGATGGCCTGACAATATTTACCGAACTGTACCAAGAGCTACCGGCCATTGATGACTCGACCGAGCTTCTAGCCAAGTGGAATCGTATCCTGGCAATTCGCGCTCAACTTAATAAAGAGTTAGAAGATGTTCGAAGTGCCGGTAATATCGGCTCCGCCCTACAGGCAGAGGTAGATGTTTACGCGAACGCTCAAGATTATGAACTGCTCAAGAGCCTAGATGATGACTTAAAGTTCGTCTTTATTGTGTCACGCGCTACACTACATGAGGACACTTCTATGACGGATGTACGCTTTGAAATCGAAGCGTCAGCACACGAGAAGTGTGAGCGCTGCTGGCACTATCGTGAAGACGTTAACCAGAACCCTGAGCATTCGGGCATCTGCGGTCGCTGCGAAGACAATCTCTACGGTGATGGAGAGGACCGCCATTATGCCTAATCAGGCTAAGCAACCCATAGCACAGCAAGCTAACGACAAAGCGACCGTACCCTTCGGTCGCTGGTTGCTACTCGCCGTCATTCTCATCGCTTTAGACCAACTTAGTAAATGGTATTTTGAGCTTAACTTCCAGTTCGCTGAGCGCCTCAATGTGCTGCCTTTTTTTGACTTTATCTTAGTCTATAACACCGGAGCAGCGTTTAGCTTTTTGGCCGGTCATGATGGCTGGCAGCGCTGGTTTTTTGTGACGCTTAGTATCATTGCCAGTATTGTTATCCTTGTCCTACTAAGACGTCATGCGACAAAAACCTTATTTTGCCTATCACTGAGCTTGATTCTCGCCGGTGCAATAGGTAATCTGATTGATAGATTACTACTTGGTCATGTGATAGATTTCTTGTTATTTTACTGGGGCGACAACTACTTCCCTGCCTTTAATCTGGCTGACTGCTGCATTACCATAGGTGCCACACTATTAATTTTGGATGAAGTCATACGCATCCGCAAAGATAAGCAAAGTAATCGCCCCCAATAAGACAATTTATGGAGAGATAAAATGGCTCAACTGCTTAGCGCCAAGCGAATCGTGCTTGGCCTTACCGGCGGCATTGCCTGCTATAAAAGTGCTGAACTGACTCGACGTCTACAGGATCAAGGCGCCTCAGTGCAAGTCGTGATGACAGATGCAGCTTGTTCATTTATCACTCCTACCACCATGCAGGCCCTCTCCGGCCAGCACGTGTACAGAGAAACGCTCGATGCCACCATGGACAACAGCATGGCGCATATTAATTTGAGCCGTGAAGCCGATGCTATTTTAATTGCACCATGTAGCGCTGACTTTATTGCTAAATTAGCTCACGGTTTAGCCGACGATTTACTCTCTACCCTCTGTTTAGCGCGCGGCAACTGCCCTCTGATTATTGCTCCGGCCATGAACCGCGAGATGTGGGCACACCCGGCAACTCAGCGCAACATAAAAACACTCTTAGCCGATGGTGTGGCAGTTTGGGGACCCGGAGATGGCGAACAAGCCTGCGGTGAAATAGGCTCAGGTCGCATGCTGGACGTGCCCGAATTAATCGAAGAGGCCATCAGCTTTTTTACGCCCAAGGTATTAAATGGTGTCAATATTTTAATGACCGCTGGTCCCACCGAAGAAGCTATCGATCCGATACGTGTGATCAGCAATCGCTCTTCCGGCAAAACCGGTTATGCCATCGCGGAAGCTGCTCAACGCGCCGGTGCTAAAGTGACCCTCATTTCCGGCCCAACGGCTTTAACCCAGCCCTACGCGGTGGATATTTTACCAGTACGTTCTGCTCGTCAGATGCACCAAGCTGTGATGAGTCAAGCTCGCCATCATGATATCTTTATTTCAGTTGCTGCGGTGGCTGATTGGTATATTAAAAACAGCAGTGACCGCAAAATAAAAAAAACCGAAGGTGGCGGCTTCCCGACCCTTGAGTTTGCGCCAAACCCTGACATCTTAGCAGAGGTCGCAGCCATGGAAAACGGCCCTTGGCCTATTGGTTTTGCTGCTGAAACTGATAACTTATTTGAGTATGCTGAAGCCAAAAGACAGCGCAAAAAACTACCGCTCATCGTTGGCAACCTAGCCCAAGAGGTGATGGATAAAGACACGACTCGCTTTGTGTTATTTGCTGATTCAGGCGTTACTGAGATGCCTTCCGCAGAAAAAACTGCTGCTGCTTCTGCTCTTATTCAAGAAATAAGCAGACGCTATCACTCAAGGTAAGTGATGCAAGAGTATATAGACCTTTTCTTAAGTTTTATTTCTGAAAATGAGTCATGGGCAGCCCCCTTAATAGGGCTAATGGCTTTCCTGGAGTCTTTATTTGTTATCGGTCTTATCATGCCGGCGACAGTCATTATGATCGCGACCGGTGCATTGATTGGTGCCGAGGCTCTAAGCCCTCTTCCTATTTTAATTGGTGCATCAATCGGTTGTTTTTTAGGGGATAATGCTTCTTATTTTATTGGTCGCAAAATCCGTCCAGGTCTTAGGCGAAGTGCTGTTTTCCAAAAACATCGAAATCTCATTTTGAGAGCACACCTGCTCTTTCGTAAGTATGGTGCTTATGCTGTATTTTTAGGACGATTCATGGGGCCGTTACGCTCCACGGTGCCGACGGTAGCAGGTATATTAAGAGCGCCTTTATTAAAGTTTCAAATCGCGAATCTTTGTTCTGCGCTCATTTGGCCCCCTCTTTATATGCTCCCCGGCATTTTGGTGGTGTGAGTCATGATCGAACTAATTGAACGCCTCATTGACTTTATGGAAGCGCACCAGACATGGGCGCTTGTACTTATTTTTTTTGTCACTTTTATTGAGTGTTTTTTTATCATCGGACTTTTTATCCCGGCAGCCACCATCCTCTTAGCCGTGGGCGCACTTGTCGGTGCCAGCGATCTTAACTTTTTCTTTGTATCCATCGCAGCAATTGCCGGCTCCATCATTGCCAGCAGCATTTCCTACCATATTGGTACAAAAATCCGCCCCACGCTACGTCAACGCCGAGTTTATCAACGTCACCGTAGACTCTTTTTAAGCTCTAAAGTCATGCTCAGTCGATATGGTGCCAAAGCGATTTTTATCGGACGCTTTATTAGTCCATTACGGCCAACCCTATCCACCGCTGCCGGAGCTTTTCAGGTTAATCAATTAAAATTTGAAATTGCTAATGTGACATCAAGCATGATTTGGCCAATGATTTTTCTCTTACCCGGCTATTTAATTGTGCATTAATTAAACATTAAAATAGGTAAAACATATGTTAATCAATCTAAAAATTATCGATCAACGCATGAAAGATCAATTACCGGCATATGCTACTGCAGGCTCTGCCGGTTTAGATTTACGTGCTTGTATCGATCAGGAAATAACCCTAGCCCCCGGACAAACTGAATTAATCCCTACGGGCTTAGCCATTCATATTGATAACCCGGGCTACGCGGCGATGATTTTGCCACGCTCCGGTTTAGGCCATAAGCATGGCATCGTCTTAGGCAACTTAGTTGGCCTAATTGACTCGGATTATCAAGGTGAACTGATGATCTCAACCTGGAATCGCGGCAGTGAAGAATTTGTGCTTAAGCCCATGGAGCGTCTAGCACAACTCGTTGTCGTCCCGGTGCATCAAGTACAATTCCGTCTTGTTGATGATTTTGACCAAAGCGATCGCGGTGCCGGCGGCTTTGGCAGTACAGGCAAAAACTAATTATTATTACTACCAAAAGGAGCACACCCATGACACAATCAGACATGGTTTCGTTTAACAAAGCAAACATCAAAACTTTAGGCAAGCGCTGCCTGACTTTCGCCCTTAGCGTAGGCGCTATATTTAGCAGTGCCGCGTTAGCCGATGACGTAAACAACTATCCTGAGAAAACCATTCGTTTCGTGGTGCCCTACCCTGCCGGCGGACCATTAGATGCTGCTGCCCGCCAGCTTGGAGAGCGCGTACAAGAATCACTGGGCCAGCCTGTTGTCGTCGAAAACAAAGCCGGCGCCGGGGGTAACGTGGGTTTATCCGTCGTTGCCAAAGCCAAAGCTGACGGCTATACCCTGGGTATGGGTGCCGTCGCCACCATGGCCATTAACCCATGGTTATATAGCAATATGCCATTTGACCCAAGCAAAGACTTTGCTCCGGTTATTTTATTGTCCAATGTACCCAATGTCTTAATTCTTAATAAAGACTTTGCAACGAGCAACAACATCACCGATGTAGCAAGCCTTGTTGCCTACCTCGAAAAACATGGGGCAGATATTAATTACGCCTCCGGTGGTAATGGCAGTGCGGGTCACCTTGCGGGTGAGCTATTTAAAATACGCAGCAATATCGATATGCTGCATATCCCTTACCAAGGTGCAAGCCCGGCTAAGCTTGCTTTATTAGCAAATCAGACGCAACTGATGTTTGATAACCTAGCCTCTGCCCTACCACTGATTAATGACAATGAGGTGGTAGCCTTAGCGGTGACCACCAAGGAGCGCAGCTCTTTCCTCACGGACTTACCGACGATGGAAGAAAGTGGTGTTGAAGCGTTTGATATAAGCACTTGGTTTGGTGTTGTCAGTCCTGCCGGCACGCCTGAAGGAATTGTTAACAAACTTAACCAAGCCTATGCTGAAGGCATGAAAGACGAACGTGTACAAACACAGATGAAGAATATGGGCTCTGACCTAGAACCTGGCACTGCGCAAGAATTTGCAGATTACGCAGCTGCCGAGCTAGTAAAATATAAAGACATTGTCGAGTCGTCAGGCATCAAACTAAATTAATTCAATCGCGATGTTACCGTTATTTATAGCGGTAACATCACCCACCTCACCCAAACACTGACAACGTTCAACAGTCACTCAAGCTATCTACTAAAGCTGATCAATGGTACTTCCCAAAACAAGCACTTGAACAATCGATGAAATCATTTTTTGTGATTCATACATATGTGCATTGGTCACATAAACCGCATCATCCGGATAGATTAAAAACTCTCTTGCTAAAAACATCGAAACAGGATTGGTCATATCTAAGTGAAATACCATCGGTTTCGCATCGGATGTCACAATGCCCAGCTTCTCGTCATAAACAATATTTTCGGGCACTCTGAAAACAAATACACCGCGAGCATCCGCTCGTTGCTCAACCAAGCCCCCCACACTGCCAAGCACCTCTAATAAACTCGGTGACTGCGATGTTGACATCCTCCCCGCCCTAAAGAACGGGGATTCCTACGGCGTTCAGGCGACCATCGCCTGACTCGCTTCGGTGGGTTCTTGGCCCGACGCCCTTACCTACAGGCGAAGTCTCTGCACAAGCTAACCGGGCGTGTCCCGCCCTTAACACATTGATCGCGCCGACTACGTCAGCGTTTTCCTCAAAATCACAGTCCATACACTTGAAGCACGCTTGGCTACGCCTATTCTCCTTGGCAACGTAGCCGCAGCAGGGACAAGTCCGGCTGGTGTTTCTGGGGTTCACAGCAAGGAGCTCTCCACCTAGCCAAGTCAGTTTGTAGTCTAGCTGACGCCGAAACTCGAACCACCCTTGATCAAGGATGGCTTTATTCAGACCGGATTTGGCTTTCACGTTTCGCCCTGGTCTTTCCGTAGTGCCNGAAGCNGACTTGGACATATTCCGAACCGGCAAATCCTCGATACACACCATCGCGTGGTTTTGGCTGATAGCTGTCGTGGCTTTGTGCAGGTAGTCGCGCCGGGAATTGGCGATACGGGCATGGATTTTCTGGACGGTGGCTTTTGCCTTTTTCCAATTGTTGCTAAATTTCTGTTTTCGACTCATCGCTCGCTGCGCCTTTGCTAAGGCCTTTTCTTGGCGTTTGAAACCATTGAGCGGAACCAAATAGGAGCCATCGCTTAA